>CAJUFQ010000003.1:5800-162567 GCA_910585625.1 uncultured Lachnospiraceae bacterium | reverse complement strand
ATACACCCAAGTGTCTCATACGGCATTTTTTTCTATAAAAACTTGTAAAGTGGTGGATGAAAACAAAAATAATATTTTTTTTGTCCTACACTTGACACAAGCACATTGGCATGGCGCAGCAAAGGATAGCTGGTTTACACATCTTGCCGTAGAGGTTCCTGGAGAAAATACAGGCAGCGAGTGGTTGGAGCCGGTGGACAAAGCCGCCTATGCTGCCTTGAAATAAAGAAAATTTGTACCGTCCTGTTCTTTCTGATTGGGCTTGTGGTTTCTTAATTTGGACTGGCGTCATGTATAAAGAGCCTCTGGGTTGTCATTTAAAAAGATTGTAACTTTTGTGTTAATTGTAGTGTGTAGATAAGGGCTAAATTTGACACATGGGAAAGAGGATTTCCTATGGCTGATTTAGTCCTTTTGTTTTTGAGGATCCAAAGGGAGAAAGGGGCTGTTTCGGCAATCCTTTTTTCGGTCAATCTCTGATTTGCTTTTTTAATGTCATTAATGATGCTCATTTAGGAGCATGGAACGCAATTCCCCCAGTGGAACTCAGTCCGCGTTTGACCTATATTTGCAAAATTGTCCGTAATATTTCACTGAAAACCTATTGGAAAAAGGAAGCATCAAAACATATTTAAAGAGTACGAGGGTTTTGCCAAATAATGTATGGGTAAAGCGGTAAAAAAAGAATGGGAAGGGGTTAATGTAAAAAAGGGAAAAGATTTTTTGTCCCATGATTGAAGTTATAAAAACGGATTATAAAAAAGTTAAGGTTTCTGAACATCAAACCGATTATATTATTGAGAAGATTACGATTTAAATCAGCAACATTTTCAAAATAAAAATTATTAATTTAGAACCAAAGAATAATTAGCGTTTATGTATCAGATTTTAACTATTCTTTGGTTTATGCTATTTTCGGAGGAATACTATCGTGAACAAGAAACTATTTATAACAGGATTGTCTCTGATACTGATTGCTTGTGCCTTGGTTAGATGGTATTATTTCAATCCTAACGACAATAGAATTGTTAAGAAATCTTTACTAGGGAAGACGTCCTATTCCTATCCATGTACATTGGGAGAAGATATTGTGACAAATGATATGAAAAAAGAACAGGACGATGGAAAAAAAGAATTTTCAGTAGGAAATATTCAGGAAGTAGACTATAAAAACGCTATTTCTGATGATGAATTAAACGATTTGCTTAAAATAATAACCGAATATTATCAAAATAAATTGTCATGGGAACTCGTGGATTATCGTATAGCTGATAATGACCATTCTTTCTACCAACTATACAAAGACTATGAATTGGGAAATATTATTGTTTTCGAGGTTCACACAACGAATAATCCTAGTGGTTTATACAGAGCTATTGGGCTTGGAAGAAAAAAGAATAGCACAAACTGGGAAATACTGAATGAGGGAGTATAGTGTAGTATTGATATTAGGTATAAGACTGTGGTAGTATGTATGCGTAACCACTACTACAATCTTAAAAAAGATGCTTATGAATGGACATTAAGCTATTCCTTTGATAAAATGAAAGTATTCACTTGCATGGAGGTGGTGATTTGGATGAAACAAGTCAAAAAATTATAGATGCCGCAATGATGTTGGTAAGAGATAACGGGTATGTTGCCACTACAACGAAAGCGATTGCAAAAGCTGCAGGCGTGAATGAGTGTACCTTGTTTCGGAAATTTAAGAATAAGAAAGATATCGTGCTGCAAGGTGTAAGCCAAGCTGGATGGAGGGCTAATATAACTCCGGAGATTTTTGAAAATGTACAGTGGAACTTGCAGGCAGACATAGAGATGTTCATGAAAGCATATATGGACAGGATAACGCCGGATTTTGTAAATTTGTCTATCGGGTTGAGGGCCCCTCAATTATATGAGGAAACGTCTGCCCTCATTATGAAGGTTCCACAAGCCTTTTTATCATCATTCACGCAGTATCTTAATAAAATGTTTGATTTGGGAAAAATACCAAACGCAGATTTTGACGCTTTGGCTCTGACAGTTTTCTCATCTACATTTGGCTATGCGTTTTTAAATGCATCCTTTGGCAATGAATTATCAACAGTAGAAAAAGATGAGTACATAAAAAGCAGCGTACAACTGTTTGTAAAAGGATTGGAACAGTAAAAATCGGTACTGCCCTTATGGTAGTACCGAAAAAAATAACCTATATGCAAGCAAGTACATGCATTCTTAAGGAGGAATGATATTAATGGAAATCACAGGAGCTGAATTATTTGTGAAAGCATTGAAAGAGGAATCTGTTACAACTTTATTTGCTTATCCAGGAGGACAGGCAATAGACCTATTTCATGCGCTATATGGTGAAAAGGAGATAGATGTTATTTTGCCACGCCATGAGCAGGGGCTAGTCCATGCGGCAGACGGATATGCCCGTTCTACGGGAAAGGTGGGGGTCTGCCTTGTGACAAGCGGCCCTGGAGCCACCAACCTCGTTACGGGTATTGCCACTGCGAATTATGACAGTGTTCCGCTTGTATGCTTTACGGGGCAAGTGCCAACTGAGCTTATGGGAACGGATGCTTTTCAAGAAGTAGATATCGTAAGCATCACAAGAAGCATCAGTAAATTTGCGGTAACTGTACGAAAAAGAGAGGATTTGGCAGAAACAATCAAAAAGGCTTTTTATATTGCAAAGACAGGAAAGCCGGGAGTAGTTGTTGTTGATTTGCCAAAGGATGTCCAGAGGGCATATGGCAGCGAGGCCTATCCGAAAGAAATAACGGTCAATGGTTACAAGCCGAATACTTCCGTTCATTGGGGACAATTAGAGAGAGCGCTGGATATTCTGAATAATGCTAAAAAACCTGTTTTTTTAATAGGCGGCGGGGTGAACATTGCCCATGCAAATAGAGAAATGACGCGGCTTGCAGAAATAACAGGAGTTCCCGTAATTACAACTATTATGGGAAAAGGAACAATTCCCACAACAAATAATTTGTATATCGGGAATATAGGCATCCATGGAAGTTATGCCGCCAATTCCGCAATCTGTAATTGTGATGTCCTTTTCTCAATAGGCACACGGTTCAATGACCGTATCACTGGGAAAACCGAAGAATTTGCAGCAGATGCAAAGATTATCCATATAGACATTGATGCGGCGTCTATTTCCCGTAATATTTTTGTTGATGTCCCAATCGTAGCCGATGCGAAAAAGGCGATATGTGCCTTGCTTAGAAAGGCAAAGCCGCTTCATATTTCAGAATGGACAAATAAAATAAACCGTTGGAAAATGGAAAATCCAATTGACATGGGAAAAAGCGGTTTGACACCGCAGATGATTATTCAATCTATCAACGAACTTTTTGCAAATGCTATTGTAACTACGGATGTAGGCCAAAATCAATTATGGACAACGCAGTTCCTTAATATTGACGAGCATACGCAAATGCTTACATCTGGCGGTTTGGGAACGATGGGATATGGTTTGCCCGCAGCAATCGGAGCGAAGCTTGGCAATCCCCATAAAGAAGTGATTGTCATTTCTGGTGACGGCGGTATACAGATGAACATTCAAGAAATGGCGACTGCCATTGTATATGAGCTGCCGATTATTATCTGTATATTGAATAATGGGTATTTGGGAAATGTGCGGCAATGGCAGGAGATGTTTTATGACAGGCATTATTCAAGTACTTGTATGTGCCGCCGAAGAAGTTGTGGAACAGGCTGTAATACCCCGAATCCTTGCTGTCCGGAATATACGCCTGATTTTATTGCACTTGCAGAAAGCTATGGGGCAAAAGGCGTCCGTGTTACAAAAGCAGAAGATATCAAAACAGCTTTGCTGCGTGCAAAGCAGAATACGAAAACGCCTACGGTTATAGAATTTATCATTGACAGAGAACGCAATGTCATGCCGATTGTCCCGCCTGGGAACCCCCTTAATCACATGATTTTGCAAAGTGAGGAAAGTTCAAAATGAAAAAGAACTCGATTTGTGAAAGCGAAACATTGTTCCGATTCAGATTTGGGGGAGCGCAGTGATACAATATCCGGCAGTCAGGAAGCTGGTACGCGTTAGGCATATGCCCGCAAAAATGTTGATTGATTCAGCAGGCGTTTCAAGGTATAATATCTGCAAGGTTTATGCCTTCTGAAGACAGACTTGGCATTGCCTGCAATATCAATCCAGCAGGAGGCAGGGAAAATATGAGGATGTATGATATTATAAACAAAAAGAAGCGTGGAAGACATCTGTCAGAAGAAGAAATCCGTTTCATGGTGAACGGCTACACGAATGGAGAAATTCCCGATTATCAGGTATCGGCGTTGATGATGGCGGTCTGTTTCCAAGGCATGGACGCGGAGGAAACGCTGCATCTTACGCTTGCCATGAGGGACAGCGGAGAAGTGTTGGACTTATCGGCGATTGAGGGCATCAAAGTCGATAAGCACAGCACCGGCGGCGTCGGGGATAAGACTTCCTTGGTATTGACACCGATGGCAGCTGCCCTGGGGATTCCGGTGGCGAAAATGTCAGGCAGGGGGCTTGGGCATACTGGCGGGACGATAGATAAGCTGGCGTGTTTCCCAGGATTTTCCACTGCGCTTTCCAAAGAGCAATTCTATGGGAACGTGAACCGGATTAAAATGGCAATCATGGGACAGACGGCCAACCTTGCCCCGGCCGACAAAAAACTTTACGCACTCAGGGACGTGACGGCAACTGTTGACCAGCTCTCACTGATTGCCGCGAGCATTATGAGCAAAAAGCTGGCGGCAAACGCCGACGCCATCGTCCTTGATGTAAAGACCGGCAATGGGGCTTTCATGAAAACGGAGGAAGACGCTTTCGCGCTTGCCCGGGAGATGGTGCAGATAGGCGTGGATGCAGGAAAGCAGATGTCTGCAGTCATCACGGATATGGATCAGCCCTTGGGCAATGCCGTGGGCAATTCCCTGGAGGTCAAAGAGGCAATCCTTTCACTGAACGGCCTTGGCCCCAAAGATTTTATGGAAGTTGTCTATGCCTTAGGGACAGAAATGGTTCTTGCAGCTGGAAGGGCAGAAACTCCCGGACAGGCAAAAGAACTGTTGGAGCAGACAATTCAGACAGGGACGGCATTGGATAAATTTGCAGAATTCGTGGAAGCACAAGGCGGTGACAAACGTTTCGTTTACCAGCCGGAACTCCTGCCTGTCGGCAACATCCAGCTGCAGGCCATGAACACGGAGGATGGGATTGTGTCCAGGATTCTTGCTGAAGAAATTGGCCTGGCAACCCTTGCGCTTGGCGGCGGGCGTCTCACAAAGGAAAGCGAAATCGATCTGTCAGTCGGAATCCTGTTACATAAAAAGCGCGGCGACATGGTACGCGCCGGGGATACACTTGCCACAATTTACGCCAATGACATGGAAAAGGCAAAGGAGGCTTATGGGAAGATTGTACGGGCTTATGAAATTGGCCCAGATCCTGCCGGAGAAGTCCCTATGGTGAAAGGGATTATCCGCAACGGACGCATGGTTCAGTAACAGCCTGGGCGGAATCCGCAAAGATGCATGAAAATTCTTGTGTGCAAGCTTATATTTGTTATGCATGGCTGAACTGTCAGCAGCATATGTTTAACTATGGGAATATGGAAGAAAAAGAAACTGACACAAGTAAAATCGAATATCGTAGAGTCTTTAGAGCTGCCCCGGGACATCGTCTATGGCGCGGTAATCATCACAGCGATGGGGCGCAACGAGGTGCTGATAGAAAATTATAAAGGCATTATTGATTATACAAGGGAAAAAATACGTCTGCAGACCAAGAATTGCCAGGTGAGCGTCATCGGTAAGCGGCTTGTGGTCGAATACTATACTAATGAGGAAATGAAAATTACCGGTTTCATTGAGGGGATATTATATGATTCTTAAGGGGTAAACGCTTTGTTAATTGATAAGGTAAAATATCTGCAGGGATACGTGCGGGTCAGGCTATATGGGTATGCACCGGAGCGTTTCCTGAATCTTTGCAGCAGCCGTAATATTCTGATTTGGAATCTGGAATACCACGAAGAGCAGTATGAGTTCTGCATCAGCATCCGCGGCTTTAAGCAGCTAAAGCCAATATTGAAAAAGACAAGGACAAAACTAGTCATTATTGAGCGGACAGGATTCCCTTTTGCCTTGCGCCGTTATCGGAAGCGCAAGCTGTTTTTTGCCGGAATCGTGCTTTGCTGCGCCCTCCTTTATACAATGTCCTTATTTGTCTGGAAAATTGAAGTAAATGGGAATCTGCATGAGACGGACAGCAACATCATTAAATTTTTGGAGGGAAAACAGGTATACCACGGGCTGTTAAAAAGCAAAATAGACTGTGAGAAGATTGAAGAAGAGCTGCGCGCCGGATACGAGGACATTATCTGGGCGTCGGCCAAATTAAGCGGCACGATGCTGGTCATTGATATCCAGGAGAACCTCGCTACAAACCAACAGGCTGCCGAACAGCAGTCCAAAAGCGATGAGCCAAGTGATTTGGTGGCTGACAAAGAAGCCCAGGTTTATAGCATCCTTACCCGATCAGGGACGCCTAAGGTGGAAAAAGGAGCTGTGGTGAAGCCAGGCGACTTACTGGTGGAAGGAAAGAATCCTGTCATGAACGACGCAGGGGAAGTTGCTAATTACCAGTACTGCGTATCAGACGCGGATATCCTGGGAATTACCAGTTACACGTACCATGACGCATTTCCGTTGAAATACGAAGATAAAGTGTTTACAGGCAGGGAGAGCAGCTCTTACGGTTTCCGGATCCTGCAGGGACAATTCCAGGCGCCTCATTTTTTGCATAAATTTCAAAAGTATGATACTATAACGGATGAGTATGATCTTAAAATTGGCGAGGCTTTTTATTTGCCGCTGGTTTTTGTCAGGGAAACGCAAAAAGAGTATCAGACAGAGACAAAACAGTACACCAAAAAGGAGGCAACGAGCCTTGCAGAGCAAAAATTGGATGAATTTTGTAAGGAATTAGCTGAAAAAGGGGTTCAAATTATAGAAAATAATGTTATGATAGTAACGGATGGAAAAAGCTGCACTGCTTCTGGCACCTTAAAAGTCATTGAACCTATAGGTACCCGCAGGGCAACGAGCATTACAGACCAACCACAGGAAGGGCAGATAGAAGATGAGTCTGATGGAGACAGCAATTGATATACCGGCTGAACACATTGCGAACGTGTTCGGGCAGTTTGATATGTATATGAAGAAGATTGAGCGGGCGTTCGGCATTACCGTAGTACTGCGTGAGAATAATTTAAAGCTTCTGGGGAAAGAAGCGGACATAATGAAAGCACGGCGCGTGTTTAAACAGCTGTTTGAGCTGTCCAAACGCGGCAGCCAGATTACGGAACAGAATGTGGATTATGCAATTGCCCTGACTTTCGACGAAAAGGAGACAGCAATTACAGAGATTGATAAAGACCTGATTTGCCATACGATTAACGGCAAGCCGATTAAGCCCAAGACCTTAGGGCAGAAACAGTATGTGGACGAAATAAGGAATAAGATGATTGTATTCGGCATGGGCCCGGCAGGCACAGGCAAGACGTATCTTGCCATGGCTATGGCTATCACGGCATTTAAAAACGAAGACGTCAGCCGCATCATTCTTACGCGGCCGGCTATAGAAGCTGGAGAGAAGCTGGGGTTCCTGCCAGGAGATTTACAGAGCAAGGTCGACCCTTATCTGCGTCCTCTGTACGACGCCCTTTACCAAATCATGGGAGTTGACAGTTTTCAGAAAAACATGGAGAAGGGGCTGATTGAAGTTGCGCCCCTTGCTTACATGAGAGGCAGGACCTTGGATAACGCGTTTATCATTTTGGACGAGGCGCAGAATACCACGCCTGCGCAGATGAAAATGTTCCTGACGCGCATCGGGTTCGGATCAAAGGTAGTAGTGACCGGGGACGCCACCCAGAAGGATTTGGCTCCTGGCAGCGTTTCCGGCATGGATGTGGCGCTAAGGGTCTTAAAACGTGTGGAAGACATCGGAATCTGTCAGCTGACAAGCAGTGACGTAGTACGCCATCCACTAGTACAAAAAATAGTAAAGGCTTATGAAGAATATGAGAAACAAGAGAGAAAAGCGGGCAAAGATAAGAGCCGTGACAGAAAAAGCGGCCGGAGGAGATAGAAGGTTAAGGGAGCGCGAGTTTAAATACCGTAGGTTTTTTATATCACTCATCGCAATCTCCACAGTTCTGGAAAGCATAGCCGCAGGAGTTATCTGCGGGGTGGAGTGGGAGCGGCAGGCAGTCCTGGTATTTATCGGCATATTTTATGCGGTTTTGCTCCTCACTACGCTAGAAATTGTCAGGATACAGCAGGCGTGGATGCAGGAAAAGCTCGGAGATTACAAGCGGTTTGCCTGGGGATATTTCATCTCCTGCCTAATGGCGGTGCTGTCTGTGTATCTGCCGGAATTCGTGCGCCCGGTACTCCTTTTAAGCTTGGGGATATCCATGATAGTAAGCCCTATTTTCGGAATGCTGTGCGGAATGGCCCATTGTACCGTTTATATTTTGTGTGGTGAAGGAGATGCAAACGTCCTGCTATGCTTCCTGCTTCTTTTGCTCTGCGGCTGCTTTGCCCCATATTTCCTCAACAAAAAAGAACATTTCTGGTGGGGGATTTTGTTTCTCTTCCTATTCCCATTCGGCTGCGTACTGCTTTTCTCTTATCTTTATGCCGGCTACCTGGAGGTAAATCTGATTATCTATGCGTTATGCAACGGCGTGCTTTCTGCGGCCGGGGCTGCATGGCTCTGCCAACTGTGCTTTTTCGAGCCGGAAGGGGTCAAAGAACAGGCAATAAAGAAAGTATTGTCAGAAAATTTCGGCCTGGTACGGGAAATGAAGCGGTTTTCTGCAGCAGATTATGAACATGCGAAAAAAGTGTCGCAGATTGCTGAAAAATGTGCTAATATTGTGGGGGCGGATTCAAACATAGCCGCGGCAGGCGGTCTGTATTACCGCCTGGGCAGGATGGACGGGGAGCCATATGTGGAAAATGGCGTTGCCTTGGCACGGCTGAATTACCTACCGCGAGAGGTTATAGAGATTCTGAAAGAATACAATGGCGAGAAGAAGAAGCCTTCCACAGTGGAGTCTGCAATCGTCCACCTTGTGGACAGCGTGGTCGCAAAGTTTGACGTACTGGATAAAAGCACCTTATCAAGCACCTGGAATCAGGATATTATTGTTTACCAGACTTTGAATGAGAATTCCTCGGCCGGGCTTTACGATCAATCTGGGCTTGGGATGAATATGTATCTGCAGATTAGGGATTACCTGATAAAGGAGGCGAAACTGTTATGACACTTGTGCTGGAAGAAGAGGAGGAGGCTTCATTTGCTTTTGACTATAGGAAGCTTGCCAGGGAAGTGCTGGAAACAGCCCTTGACGCAGAGGGATTTCCTTATGAGGCGGAAGTAAGTTTGCTGTTTGTGTCCGCGGAGGGAATCCGGGATATCAACCGGGAACACAGAGGAATCGACGCCCCGACAGATGTACTTTCTTTCCCTTTGATTGCCTATCGTTCCCCTGGGGATTTTGAGGAAGTTGAGGCAGATGAGGATAACTTCAACCCAGATACCGGGGAAGCGCTTCTGGGCGATATCGTACTTTGTCTTGACAAGGTGAGGGAACAGGCACAGAGTTACGGACACAGTGAGGAACGGGAATATGCATTCCTTATCCTGCACAGCATCCTGCATTTGCTTGGATATGACCATATGACACAGGAAGAATCCAGCTTAATGGAAGAAAAACAGAATAAGATACTGGGTCAGATGGGAATTTTAAGATAAAATAAAATTTTTGGAGGAAATTACTATGAAGAGACGTATGATCTATCTGCTCCTGGCTGCGTGCGTATTATGCACTGCTATAGGCTGCGGTAAGAAAAAAGAGGCTGAACCGGAACCAGAGCCGGAACCAGTAGTGGAAGAGGAAGAGCCGGAACCAGAGCCGGAACCGAAGCCAGAACCAGAGCCGGAAGATACCCATGAGGGCATGGCAAAGAGCTACCTCACCGGAGAGTGGATTGACGAGGAACAAGCGAAAAAGAGACCGTTGGCAATCATGATTGGCAATACATCCGATGCATTGCCGCAGTATGGGATTTCTTCCGCAGATGTCATTTATGAGGTGCCTGTCGAGGGTTCTTATACCCGGCTAATGGCTATTTTCGGGGATTACAGCGGACTTGAGAAGATTGGTTCTGTGCGCAGCTGCCGTCATTACTTCATTTATTTTGCAAAGGAATTTGATGCTATTTATGCGCATTACGGACAAGCGATTTATGCAGAGCCGATTCTTGCACGCGATGATGTACACAACTTAAGCGGCATGGATTCCTCCATTGAATCCATCATGTTTTACCGTGACCCAGAACGGAAATCCCCGCACAACGCATTTACCAGTGAGGAGGGAATCAACGCCGGCATCGAGAAAATGGGTTACCGTACAGAACTTTCAGAGAATTACAGCGGGCATTTCAAGTTTGCGGATGACGACGCCAAAGTCCAGCTTGCCGGGGAAGATGCGCTTGTAGTCAGCCCTGGGTACTTTGTGAATAAACCTTGGTTCGTATATAACAGTGAGGATGGTTTGTATTACCGTTATGAATTCAAGGATAAGCAAATCGACGGTGCGACGGAGGCGCAGCTTGCCGTAAAGAATATCCTGATTCAATATTGCGACTGGTCTTACAAAGATGAAAACGGCTACATGGATATTGACACGCTTTCCGGCGGAGAAGGGTATTATATCACGAATGGAAAAATGGAAAAGGTGACCTGGACGAAGGATAACGAGGATTCCCCGGCGCGTTATTTTGATGAGAGCGGGAATGAAATCACCATTAACCAGGGAAAGACCTGGGTCTGCGTCGCACGTAACAAATACAAAGACCGTTTCGGCGTCTATGCGACCGAAGAAGAATTATCAGAGGCAAGGGCAACAGAACAGTAGGCAATTTTATTGAGGAATTTCTATGGGCGAGACTAGAAAACGTGAATCCAATTTCCTTGTACAAGGCTCGATTTTGGCAGTTGCATCCATTATCAGCCGGATTATAGGATTGCTGTATCGGATTCCTTTAAAATCCATTATTGGTGACATCGGAAATGATTACTATGGGACAGCTATGGAGATTTACAGCATTTTGCTGTTAATCTCCTCCTACAGCCTGCCGGTGGCGGTTTCCAAGCTGGTATCAGCGCGGATGGCAAAAGGGCAGCGCAAAAACGCATACCGCATTTTCAAAGGAGCTCTTGTGTTTGCGCTGGTTTCCGGAAGCGTTGCCGCGCTGGTTGTCTATTTTGGCGCTGGGTTCATCACTACCTATATCGTGAACACGCCGCTGAGCATTTTCGCGTTAAAAGTGCTGTCCCCCACGCTGCTGGTTGTCGCGTTACTCGGCGTTATCCGGGGTTTTTTCCAGGGAATGGGTACGATGATGCCCAGCGCCATGTCTCAATTAATTGAGCAGATTATCAACGCCGGAATCAGTGTGTGGTCTGCCTATATGTTATTCCGGTATGGCACGAAAATTGGCGCGGTCCTGGGAAATCCTGCTACTTATGCAGAAGCTTATGGAGCAGCTGGCGGTACGCTGGGAACGGGCGCCGGAGCAGCTGTCGCTCTGTTATTTACGATAGTGGTCTTTTTCATTTACCGTATCGTGTTCATCAGACAGGTCAGAAGCGATCACAGCGGCAAGACGGAAGGATATGGCAAGATTTTTGGCATTCTAGTCATGACTATCCTGCCGGTGCTTTTGAGTACGACTATTTACAATATCACCTCCTTTTTGGATACCAGCGTGTTCAAGCAAATTGCTGAGTATCAGGGGTACAAAGCCCTAGATTACAGCAAGATGTGGGGGATTTATGTCGGGGAGTACAAAGTCCTGGTCAATGTTCCCATTGCCATTGCTTCGGCTGTTGCAGCGTCCAGTGTTCCCAGCCTTTCCCGTGCGTTTACCTCAAAAGACATGCGGGAAGTGAGGCGGAAGGTCGCTTACTCCATACGTTTTGTCATGGTTATCGCCATACCTTGTGCCGTGGGCATGGCCGTCCTGGCTTCTCCCATCCTGCAGCTTCTGTTTCAGGATGACCGGGAAATGCCCCAGAGAATGATGCAGATTGGGGCTGTCTCCATTATATTTTATTCCTTGTCAACCTTGAGCAACGGCATTCTGCAGGGCGTCAACCGTATGAATGTCCCAGTGAAAAATGCGGTCATCGCATTGGTGTTACATATGGGGGTTCTGGTAGCCTTGATGTATGGGCTTGACATGAATATTTACGCAGTCGTATGGGCGAACACATTTTTCTCATTCTTGATGTGCGTCCTGAATGGAATGGCAATCCGCAAATATCTGCGTTACCGCCAGGAGATTCCGCGGACATTCATTGTTCCCAGCATCTGTGCCGTGGTTATGGGCGGTGTTGTCTATGGCGTATATGTATTGTTGATGAAATTCCTTGACATGAACGCAGTCGCCGTCGTTGCATCCATCGTCATCGGGTTCTGTGTGTATGGCATACTTCTGCTGTTGCTGCGCGGGCTGCGTGAGCGTGAGCTGCGGAGCTTCCCAATGGGGAATCTTATCATCAAAATAGCCAAGAAATTGCATCTGATGTAAAGAAGGATGTTTCAGGCATGATTTTTCTTGAATAAACTAGCAAAATTAGCAGATACTACCATAAAAAGGAGTTTGCAATGAGAAAAAGATGTAGTATCCGCTTGCTGGTATTCGGGATTGTCATAACGGCCAGCTTAAGCCTCTGTCTCGGGTTCTGGGCAGGAACCAGGAAAAACTGGGACGCCTATGAGCAGCATATTGCTTTGCTGCAGCAAAAAAATGAAGCCCTCCTTCACAAGCAGAGGCAGCTGGAACAGGAAATGTCAAACACTGCGGAGAGCCTCCACGTGATAGAGCCGTATGCCTATGTGCTTCTGGCAGAAGACGGCTTCGTGGCCGTATATCAGGCAGACCGCGAGACTTTATATGCAACGACAGGGATTCTTTTAGAGAATCTTCCAGACAACTTGCAGCAGGAAATCCAGGATGGAAAAATCATTAGCAGTGAAGAACAGCTTTATAACTTTTTGGAGAATTATTCCAGCTGATAAAGACAATTACCTATGGAAGAAAATAGCAAAGATTATTTTAAGGATGCGCTTTCTGATTTTGCATTTGACATGGCATGTGGTTCTCAGATCAGGCATTTGGCTGACCTGGGGTACACGGTAAACCAGATTATGGGAGAACTGGATATTTCCATCCCATTCTTGAAAGTGCAAAAAACAGTAACGGAACATCTGCAGGCGTCCGGCGTCCTGACTGTTGGCAGGCCGGACGGCAAGAGCATCGGAAAAAAAGAATTCGTAAGGGAATATGACCGCTATGGAAAGCCAAGCTTCCGTCAGGTCAAGGCCAAGCCATCGGCTGGAATCTGTTGGCAGGAGCGCGTCTATTTGCCTTCCGCAGATGGAGACCTGTCTTTATTCCTAAACAGTAAAACGGAAGAGAACGGGGAAGATAATTCTTATGTTTCTTGTGATTTCGGGCTTAATCCTGAGAAAACAGCGAAAGCCACAGCCATTCTTGAGCCGCGGCAGAAGGATTATATTGAGGGCGTCCTATGGGAAACAAAACGTATTTACCACCGGCTTTCACCCATTATGCGTGCAATCATCTCTAAACTGTATGCACAGGGATTATATGAAGGGGAATGTTATTTCAAACAGAGCGGAGAGCATATAATTGTTCCTGGCCCTCCTTATTAGCTAATTAAGTTTCATGACCTATGGAGCAAGTGAAGGAAACATTTTATGAACAGACAATTCGATATCATCATTGTAGGGGCCGGGGCATCCGGGCTTACCGCTGCCATCCATGCGGCACGGAAAGGCGCGCGTGTCCTGATTCTGGAACATATGGAGAAAGCCGGGAAAAAACTCCTGGCAACCGGGAATGGAAAATGTAATTTCACCAATGAAAAGCAGGGCATTGCTTATTACAACGGCAAGAACCCTGCCTTTGTATTGCCTGCACTCCGGCAGTTCGGCCTTAAAGAAACCTTGCGGTTTTTTGAAGAACTTGGCGTCTGCCCCAAGAATAGAAGAGGCGGCTATTATTATCCGGCAAGCGGACAGGCGGCTTCCGTGGTTGAAACGCTGCTGATGGAATGCAGGCGGCTGAATGTTAACATTGCATACAATGTAGGCATCCGCAAGATTGCCAAGGAGAAAGAGGGTTTTTCTTTCCATACAAAACAGGGAATCTGGGAAAGCAGATGCTGCATCATAGCCACCGGTGGGAAAGCTGCCAAAAAAACAGGGAGCGATGGGAGCGGTTTTCTATATATTGAGAAATTCGGACACAAATTGACAGATATTGTGCCTGCGCTGGTTCAGTTGCAGGGAAAACAGTCATTTTTAAAGGAAATTGCAGGAATTCGTGCAGATGGAAGCGTAAGTATTTACATAAAAAAGAAAAAAATTGCCGAAGATTCCGGCGAATTGCAGCTGACAGACTTCGGCATTTCTGGAATTCCGGTTTTTCAGGTCAGCCGTTATGCTTCTCTGGCCCTGCGCCAAGGGCAGGAAGTTTACGCCGAGCTTGATTTCCTGCCCTTCTTGGACAGTGACAATGCAGACGATTTGATGAACGCCCGTTTCCATGTGCATGGCGAAGGAAAGACAGCGGCGGAGTCTCTGATTGGGCTTTTCCCAAAGAAGCTGGCCCATGTCTTTCTGAAAGAGTCGCAGATTCCTTTGGACAAGCCGGCGCCAAGCTGCACGGCAGGAGAGTTAGGACGCCTGGCAAGGACTGCACAGGCCCTGCGGATAGACGTCATAGGCACGAAAGGCTTCGATCATGCCCAGGTCTGCGCCGGGGGCGTGGGGACCGGCGAGGTGAACCCGACGACTTTGGAATCACGGCTGGTTTCAGGGCTTTACTTTGCCGGGGAAGTGCTGGATGTCGACGGCATGTGCGGCGGCTATAATCTGCAGTGGGCATGGAGCAGCGGCTATGCAGCCGGAACTGCTGCGGCAGATGTATGCGCATCTTTGCCTGCGGCAATCTGAATGAGGGAGGAACATATGATAAGAATTCAGCAGCTCAAGCTGCCTATTACCCATAATGAGGAACAGCTATTGAAGAAACTGGCAAAGACGTTGCACGTCAAGCCAGAGGATATCATGGGATATAAAATCTGCAGGCAGTCTATCGATGCCCGCAAGAAACACGAGGTTTGTTTTGTCTATACCGTAGACGCTCATGTCAGGAACGAGCAGCAGGTGTTGCGCAGAGCCAAAGGATCCCATATTTCACAGGCAAGAGACGTTGCCTACTGTTTTCCGCAGACTGGAAAAAGGCCGTTGCAACGCCCGCCAGTAGTTATCGGCAGCGGCCCCGCAGGCTTATTCTGTGCCTATCTGCTTGCGGAACATGGTTTTTGCCCCCTGATTTTGGAACGTGGAAAGCCTGTGGAAGAGCGCGCGAAAGAGGTGGAAAACTTCTGGCAAAACAATATCCTCAACCCTTGTACAAACGTACAGTTCGGCGAAGGAGGCGCGGGGACATTTTCGGATGGGAAATTAAATACCCTGGTAAAGGATGCGAAGGGCAGGAATAAAAAGGTATTGGAAATTTTTATCCGCCATGGCGCGCCGGCAGAAATTTCCTATCAGGCAAAGCCTCATATTGGGACGGATATTTTAAAGGGCGTCATCCGGGATATGCGCCGGCAGATAGAGGCATGGGGGGGAACTTACCTGTTTAACACCTGTGTGACTGACCTGAAATTTTCTGACGGAAAGCTTGCGGCGTTAGTATGCCAGGTTCAAGAGAACGGCAATGTTAAAGAAATGGAAGCGGAGCTTGCCGTGCTTGCAGTCGGACACAGCGCAAGAGATACGTTTGCCATGCTAAAGGAACGCGGATTCTGTATGGAGGCAAAATCCTTTGCTGTGGGCCTGCGTGTAGAGCATCCCCAGTCCATGGTCGACGAGGCGCAGTATGGAAAAGAGGCGGCAGCCGTACTTGACGCCGCTCCTTACAAATTGACGGCAAACCTGGAGCATGGGAGGGGCGTCTATTCCTTCTGCATGTGCCCCGGCGGCTATGTGGTCAACGCCTCTTCCGAAGAAGGGCATCTTGCCGTCAACGGCATGAGTTACAGTAAGAGGAATGGCAGGAACGCCAACAGCGCAGTTATTGTCACGGTTACCCCGGAGGATTTTCCGGGTAACGGGCCGCTGGCTGGCGTGGAATTCCAGCGACGGCTGGAGAGGAAAGCTTACGCGATCGGAAAGGGCAAAGTACCCCAGCAGCTGTTTGGCGATTTTGAACTGGAACGTGCCTCGCATGGGTACGGCAGTTTTCCGTCTGAAATCAAAGGTTTGCATGAATTTGGTGCATTACATGAGCTTTTCCCCAAGGAGCTTAAGGATTCCTTTTGTCAGGGAATGCATAAATTTGCTCATGCTATCCCAGGATTTGACCGTGCGGACGCCATCTTGTCCGGGGTGGAGAGCCGGACGTCCTCGCCGGTGCGGATTACACGCAATGAAGCGTTTGAGAGCAACCGAAAAGGCGTCTATCCCTGCGGGGAGGGCGCAGGGTACGCAGGAGGCATCATGTCAGCCGCTATGGACGGCATGAAAATTGCAGAGGCGATTGCAGCGGAATACGTTTGGACAGGGAAATAGAGAAAACAAAAGACAGGAGGAGATACATAGTGGCTGAAATGACGCCGATGATGCAGAAATATCTAGAGACAAAGCAGGAATACCCGGACTGCATTCTCTTTTACCGTTTGGGGGACTTCTATGAGATGTTTTTTGAGGATGCCAAGACTGCGTCCAAGGAGCTGGAAATCACGCTGACCGGGAAGAATTGCGGGCTAGAGGAGAGGGCTCCCATGTGCGGCGTACCCTTCCATGCGGTAGAAGGCTATCTGAATAAATTGGTATCCAAGGGCTATAAAGTGGCAATCTGCGAGCAAGTAGAGGATCCCAAAATGGCCAAAGGGCTCGTGAAACGGGAAGTCGTGCGTATTGTGACTCCCGGCACGAACCTGGACGCCCAGGCATTAGATGAGACAAAGAATAATTACATTATGTGCATCGTCTGCATCGCAGACCGTTACGGCGTTTCCATTGCAGACGTCACCACTGGGGATTATTATGTCACAGAACTGGACACGGAACGAAAGCTTTTAGACGAGATATATAAATTCACCCCTTCGGAAATTATCTGCAACGAGGCATTTTACATGACGGGGATGGATTTTGAAGAACTCAGGTATAGGCTGGACACTGCGATTTATTCCCTGGACAGCTGGTATTTCAGCGATGAGACTGCTAAAAATACACTGCTTGCCCATTTTAAGGTTGCCGATGTCCAGGGGCTGGGGCTTGAGGACTACGAATCCGGCACGGTTGCGGCAGGAGCCCTGCTCAAATATCTCTATGAGACGCAGAAAAATAATCTGGGGAACATGACCGCCCTGAAGCTGTATAGTACCGGGAGATACATGATTATCGACAGTTCCACACGACGGAACCTGGAACTTGTGGAAACTTTGCGCGAAAAGCAGAAGCGCGGCTCCCTGCTGTGGGTGCTGGATAAGACGAAGACGGCAATGGGCGCAAGAATGCTCAGAGGCTTTGTGGAGCAGCCTCTGATTGACAAACAGGAGATTGAGCGGCGTCTTGACGCCATAGAAACGCTGAAAGATAACGCCATGACCCGCGAGGAAATCCGGGAATATTTAAATCCAATCTACGATCTGGAACGCTTGATTGGCCGGGTGACTTACCAGACAGCCAATCCCAGGGATCTGATTGCCTTTAAATCTTCCCTTGAGATGCTCCCTTTCCTGAAAAAACTGCTGGACGAATTTGACGCCTCCCTGCTCCATGACATCCAGGAAGACTTAGATCCGCTCGAAGACATATTTGCACTAATCGATTCTTCCATCGCGGAAGAACCGCCCATTTCCATCCGGGACGGCGGTATCCTCAAAGAGGGTTATGACGAGGAGATTGACAAGCTGCGCCAGGCAAAGACGGAGGGCAAGGGCTGGCTGATGGAGCTGGAAGCAAAGGAACGGGAGAAGACCGGCATTAAGAATCTGCGCATCAAATTCAACAAGGTGTTCGGTTATTACCTGGAAGTAACGAATTCTAACCGTGACATGGTGCCGGATTATTATATCCGTAAGCAGACGCTCACCAATGCGGAGCGTTACATCACGGCTGACTTAAAAGAGCTGGAAGACATCATCCTTGGCGCGGAGGATAAGCTGGTTTCCTTAGAATATGAGATTTTCCGGGATATCCGTGACAAGATTGCAGGCGAGGTGCTGCGCATACAGAAGACCGCGAAAGCAGTAGCGGGGCTGGACGTGCTTTCTGCCCTTGCCCTGGTGGCGGAACGCAATAATTACTGCCGGCCTTCCATCAATGAAAAAGGCGTCATTGATATTAAAAATGGGCGGCATCCGGTGGTGGAGAATATGATAAACAACGATATGTTCATTGCCAATGACACGTACCTGGATAATAAGAAACAGCGGATTTCCATTATCACGGGGCCTAATATGGCAGGCAAATCCACTTACATGCGCCAGACGGCGCTGATTGTGCTGATGGCGCAAATCGGCAGCTTTGTGCCGGCAGAAAGCGCGAAGGTAGGTATTGTAGACCGCATCTTCACCCGGGTAGGCGCGTCGGACGACCTGGCCAGCGGCCAAAGTACGTTCATGGTGGAGATGACAGAGGTTGCCAATATTTTACGGAACGCCACGCATAACAGTCTTTTGGTGCTAGACGAAATCGGACGTGGCACGAGTACCTTCGACGGGCTGAGCATAGCCTGGGCCGTCGTGGAGCATATCAGCAACCCCAAGCTGCTGGGAGCAAAGACCTTGTTTGCCACCCATTACCACGAGCTGACCGAACTGGAAGGAAAACTGGATAATGTGAATAACTACTGCATCGCTGTCAAGGAGAAGGGAGATGACATTGTTTTCCTGCGCAAAATTGTGCCTGGAGGCGCGGACAAGAGCTACGGCATCCAGGTGGCAAAGATTGCCGGCGTGCCTGACTCTGTGATTGCACGCGCCAAGGTGATTGCCGAAGAGCTGTCTGCCCACGATATTGCAGAATTTACCGGGAAGATTGCCGTGGAGGGTTCACCGGCTAAGAAAAAGGCTAAAAAGCTCGATGAAGTCGACCTGACGCAGATGTCGCTGTTTGACACCGTAAAAGATGATGACATTATAAAGGAACTGCAAGAGCTGGATTTGGGGAACCTGACGCCGATTGACGCCCTGAACAAACTGTACCAGCTGCAGAATAAACTGAAAAACCGCTGGTGAGTTTACATAATTTTCTTATGTAAACCTATCGCTTGAATTTGCAGGAAAATAATGGTATGATGAGATAGAAATATGATTCCCGCGGGCAATGAGGAAAATAGCCAGGCTTCCAGGAATGTTTGACAATCTGTATTATACAAGAAACCATTAAAACCAGACCCAGAAGGAGGGAGCAATATGTCAATCGCACATGTGCAATTCAATGAGACTGTTTACAATGAGGACGATTATTACAGCATCCCGGAAAATGTACGCGCGGAGCTGATTCACGGCAGAATTTATTATCTGGCCGCGCCAAGCCGAATCCATCAGGAAATCCTATCGTTCCTGCACGCCACTATTTATGCCCATATTAAAGCAAAAGGCGGTTCTTGTAAAGTGTATCCGGCTCCATTTGCCGTAAAACTATTTAATGACAGGAAGACGATTGTAGAGCCGGATATCAGCGTCATCTGCGACCAAAAGAAACTTACGGACAAGGGATGCAGCGGCGCGCCGGACTGGATTATTGAAATTATCTCACCGGGCAATCCCGGAAATGATTATGTGCGTAAGCTCAATCTGTATGCGGATGCCGGAGTGCGGGAATATTGGATTGTGGATCCCAATGGAAAGACTGTGTCTGTCTATGATTTAGCAGCAGGGACACTGCGGGCTAGGGAGCATACGTTCATAGATGAAATAGAGGCTTTGATTTACGACGACCTGTCCATCTCTTTGACAGAGTTTTCCGATAACAGCCAAGATAAGACAATTACTGAGCCGGATGAATAATCCTCAAAAAATCCAACGGGATTTTCTGAGCCGCTGCCAGGAACAGAGGGACATATATGCCAGACATTCAGATTTTAGACCAACAGACGATTGACAAAATTGCAGCAGGGGAAGTGATAGAACGCCCTTCCTCTGTCGTAAAAGAATTAGTGGAAAATGCCATAGACGCGCAGGCAAGCGCAATCACCGTAGAAATCAAAGAGGGCGGGATTTCTTTTATCCGTATCACCGACAATGGGTGCGGGATTGGCAAGGAGCAGGTTCCGCTTGCTTTTTTGCGCCATTCTACCAGCAAAATACGCAGTGTGGAGGATCTGCTTACCGTTTCTTCCTTAGGTTTCCGCGGAGAGGCATTATCGAGCATTGCCGCCGTCTCCCAGGTGGAGCTGATTACGAAAACTGCCCAGGAGATGAGCGGCATCCGTTATGTAATCGAAGGGGGAAAAGAACAGTCATCCGAAGAAATCGGCGCCCCGGAGGGAACAACTTTTCTGGTACGAAACCTATTTTATAATACCCCGGCGAGGAAGAAGTTCTTGAAGACTGCGCAGACAGAAGCCGGGTATATCGGGGATTTGATGGATAAATTGGCATTATCCCACCCGGAGATATCATTTAAGTTCATTTCCAATAACCAGCCTAAGCTGCACACTTCCGGCAATTCTAACTTAAAGGAAATCATCTACCACATTTATGGGCGGGACATTGCCTCGAACCTTCTGGAAATCCAGGAGGAAAATGAGCGGATATCGGTCAGCGGCTTTATCGGGAAACCCCTGATTTCCAGAGGGAACCGGAATTATGAGAACTATTTCATCAATGGCAGATACATTAAGAGCGCGCTCATTGCCAGAAGCATCGAAGAGGGCTACAAATCATTTGTCATGCAGCACAAGTTCCCTTTCACAGTCCTTCATATCTCCATCAACGGCAAATTACTGGACGTCAACGTGCATCCCACAAAAATGGATCTGCGGTTTTCCGAGGGGGAATCTGTATATCAGTTCCTTACGGACATGGTGAAAAGAGCCATAAACCAGAGCGAGCTTGTCTATCAGGTAAGCCTGGAAAATGAAAAGGAAGCCAAAAAAAAGCAGGAGCAGCAGAAGCGGGATCATTTAAAATCCAGCAGTCGGGCGCCGGAGCCTTTCGAGACGAAGCGTCTTGAGGCAGTCAAGGCAGAGATCCGCAAAGACAGCCCCTATGAAAAAAAGTATGAACAGCCGCCGGCGTCCGTGAAGCTGCCAGCGGAAATGGCCAGCAAGATGAAAAAGCGGATGGATACAGAATTTCCGCTTTCCGGCAAGATGCCGAAGCTTGCGGCGGAAACCGCGGATGGTTGCATCCCGCCGCAAATCATATCGGACGAAGCATCGGAAGACTTTTTGCCTGCGGGAACAGAAGCATCGGAGGGACGAATCTCGGAGGATGGGACGGACAAGCCGCAATCTGGGGAATACCGCCAGCAGGAGCTTCCTCAGGCGACACGCAAGCTCCTCGACATATCCTCCCAGAAGGATCACCGGGTAATCGGCCAGCTGTTTGAGACATACTGGCTTGTAGAGTTTGACAGCCAGCTCTATATCATCGATCAGCATGCGGCCCATGAAAAAGTGCTTTATGAACGCACGATGAAATCTCTTGAAGATAAAGAATACACATCACAAGCCATTTACCCGCCCATCCTGCTGACGCTGAACATGCAGGAAGAAGAGCTTCTGCACAAATATATGGGACATTTCAGGAAACTTGGATTTGAACTTGAGCATTTCGGAGGGAAAGAGTACGCTGTAACAGCCGTCCCTGCGAACCTCTTCGGGCTGGAGGGCAAAGAACTGATGGTGGAGCTGCTTGACAGCCTTTCTCAGTTCCATGGCAAGGAAACGCCGCAGATGGTAACAGAAAAGATTGCTTCTATGTCTTGCAAGGCAGCGGTCAAGGGCAACCAGAAATTATCCCGTCAGGAACTGGAAGCATTGATTGGCGAGCTGCTGACGATGGACAATCCTTACCATTGCCCGCATGGGCGGCCAACAATCATATCCATGACGAAATATGAACTGGAAAAGAAATTTAAACGGGTACTGTGATGAAAAAACCTTTAATAATACTGACAGGGCCCACGGCAGTGGGAAAGACGGAACTTTCCATCCGCCTGGCAAGGATGGTGCAGGGATCTGTCATCTCGGCAGATTCTATGCAAGTCTACCGGCATATGGATATTGGCTCTGCGAAGATTAAAAAAGAAGAAATGCAGGAAATTCCGCATTACCTGGTAGATGCATTTGAACCGGATGAGGAATTCCACGTCGTGCGTTTCCAGGAATACGCCAAAAAATATATAGCAGATATCTATGCACAAGGCAGGGTACCTGTCGTTGTGGGCGGCACGGGGTTCTATATCCAGGCGCTTTTATACGATATCGATTTTACAAAAGAGCAGGGCGAGACGTCATACCGGCAGTCACTGGAGCAGATTGCCAAAGAACAGGGGGGCAGCGTTTTGCACGAAATGCTGAAAGAAGTCGACCCTGAGGCAGCAGGACAGATTCACGAAAACAACATCAAGCGCATGGTGCGCGCACTAGAGTTCTATCATCTATCTGGCAAGAAAATATCTGACCACAATGAGCAAGAGCGTCAAAAGGAATCGCCCTACAATTTCGCGTACTTTGTCCTCAATGACGACAGGGAAAAGCTTTATGGGCGAATCAATGAACGGGTGGAGCAGATGCTGCGGGAAGGTCTTGTGGGAGAAGTGAGGGAACTGTGGGAACGTGGCTTTGACCGCCGCATGGTATCCATGCAGGGACTTGGGTACAAAGAAGTCCTGGACTATCTGGAAGGCAGGTGCGATTTAGAGGAAGCGGTTTACCGGATTAAGCGGGATACCCGGCATTTTGCCAAGCGGCAGCTGACATGGTTCCGCAGAGAGCGGGACGTCCTGTGGGTGGACAAGCAGGAATTTGGTTATGACAACGACAGGATACTGGCATATATGCGGGAGCTATTAGCAGAGAAAGGAATCCTGCGGGAAATTGTTTAACAGCAGACGGAGAAAGGGAATACACATGAAAGAGATATATCAGGAGCTTGGGATTGAAGGAAAAGTGCTTGACTATGGCATGAGATTTGAAGAGAAGTTGCGTGAGCGGTTTGCCCAGATAGACGAAACAGCAGAATACAACCAGCTGAAAGTGATAAAAGCGCTGCAGGCACACCGGGTCAGCGCAGAATGTTTTATGGGAAGCAGCGGGTATGGGTATAATGATTTAGGAAGAGACACCTTGGAAGACGTCTATGCCACCTGTTTCCATGGGGAGGCAGCTCTAGTGCGTCCCCAGATCACCTGCGGCACCCACGCCCTGGCGCTTGCCCTCATGTCTAACCTCCGCCCGGGGGATGAGCTTCTGTCTCCGGTAGGCAAGCCTTACGACACGCTTGAAGAGGTCATAGGCATCCGCCCTTCCAAGGGTTCGCTGGCGGAGTATGGCATAACTTACCGCCAAGTCAACCTTTTGCCGGATGGAGGCTTTGATTTTGAAAACATCCGAAAAGCTGTCAATGAGAAAACAAAATTGGTAACCATCCAGCGTTCCAAGGGATATCAGACACGACCTACGCTCTCTGTAGCGCGTATTGGCGAGCTGATTTCTTTTATCAAAAACATAAAGCCAGACGTAATCTGCATGGTGGATAATTGTTATGGGGAATTTGTAGAAAGGCAGGAACCTTTAGAGGCAGGAGCCGACATGATAGTCGGATCCCTGATTAAAAACCCAGGCGGCGGGCTTGCTCCGGCAGGCGGCTACATTGCCGGGAAAAAAGAGTGCGTGGAAAATGCTTCCTACCGTCTGACGTCACCCGGGCTTGGCAAAGAAGTCGGGGCTTCTTTAGGGATTACCCAGTCTTTTTACCAGGGGCTGTTCTTGGCTCCCACAGTCGTCGCCGGAGCCTTAAAGGGAGCCATTTTTGCGGCAAATATCTATGAGAGCCTCGGGTTTCCTGTGGTTCCGGACGGCAATGAGAGCCGCCATGACATCATCCAGGCAGTGACGTTACAATCACCGGCAGCATTGATTGCGTTCTGCAAAGGTATCCAGGCGGCTGCGCCGGTAGACAGCCATGTAACTCCAGAACCCTGGGCCATGCCTGGCTATGATGACGACGTCATCATGGCTGCCGGCGCCTTTGTGCAGGGATCGTCGATCGAGCTGAGCGCGGACGGCCCGCTGCGTGAGCCTTATGCAGTCTATTTTCAGGGAGGGCTGACTTGGTACCATGCAAAATTGGGGATTCTCATGTCTCTGCAAAAATTATATGAAGAGCGATTAATAAATTTTTAGTTAAGTTTTAATAATAATTAGTATACATCAAAGACCTTTTGTGCTAAAATAAAATGTATTACTTTTTCCTTGGCTTTTGAGAGAGTGAAAGGAAAAACATGAATTTACACATGACTATGAAAGAAATGCCAGAATCAGAACAACCCCTGGAGAAGCTATGCCGCTTTGGGGCGCAGGCGTTGTCAGATGCAGAGCTTTTAGCTGTGGTGATAAGAAGCGGCACCAAGGACAGGACGGCCTTGCAGCTTGCGCAGTTCTTAGTTGCGCGCCGTGGGGAGGGTTTGCTGAACGTTGTCAACATGAGCCTGGATGAAATGAGGAAGATTACAGGAATCGGCCAGGTCAAGGCAGCACAGCTGAAATGCATTGCAGAGCTTGCCAGGCGTATTTCCAAGATGAACAGGCGCAGGGATCTCTGCCTGAAGGAGCCCTCCAGCATTGCCTATTACTATATGGAAGTCTTGAGGCATGAGACACGAGAGATTATGATGGTAGCAATGTTCGATTCAAAGAGCAATCTACTGGGAGATGAGATTATTTCCATCGGCACGGCGAGCAATTCGCTGATTTCGCCTAGGGAAATATTCATTAAGGCGCTGGAATACCATGCGTTAAAAATCGTCCTCCTCCATAACCATCCCAGCGGCAGCCCGACGCCTAGCGAGTGCGACATCCGGGTGACGGGCAGGATCAGGGAAAGCGGGGAGGTTCTGGGGATTGCCCTGGCGGATCATATCATTATTGGCGATAACAGATATACAAGTTTTAGAGAAAACGGCCTGTTAGGCCAGAGGAAAGGAACATAAGTTATGTCAGCAAATGTATACGGAATTGATTTGGGGACCTGCAATATGAAGATTTTCTGCAAAGGGACCGGGAAGGTAATCAATGAGAAAAATACCATTGCCATCGTCAACAAGAACCAGCTCTATGCGTTTGGAGATGATGCATATGCCATGTATGAGAAAGCGCCGGACAGCATTCAGGTATCTTTTCCGGTGGTCAACGGCGTGATTGCGGATTACAACAACATGCAGATGATGATTGGGGAGCTGCTGGAAAAACATGCGAAGAGCCATATCAAAGGGGCTGAATTCATTGTAGCAGTGCCGACGGACATCACAGAGGTAGAAAAGAAGGCGTTTTTTGACTTGTTTTACAAGAGCCGCTTTAAGCCGCGGAATGTGCTGCTCTGCGAGAAGCCGATTGCCGACGCTGTCGGCCTTGATTTAGACGTAAATTCCCCCACGGGGTTCATGATTGTAAATATCGGCGCGGATACCACGGAGATTTCCGTGATTTCCCTGGGCGGCTTGGTGCTGAGCGATTTGCTTCATTTTGGCGGCAAGCGCATAGATGAATCAATCACCCACTACCTGAAACGTAATTTCAGCCTGGTCATCGGACAGAAGACGGCCATGCATCTGAAAGAGAAGCTGGGCTGCGCCATACAGCAAGAGGAGGAAACGGCGGAAACTATCGTCGGAAGGGACGTCGTAAGCGGCCTGCCGATTGAGATGCAGATTACTTCTTCCATTATTTATGAGGCAATCAAAGATCCGCTGAATACCATCTGCAACTCCATCAAGATGATACTTGAGAAGACGCCGCCGGAACTGGCAAAGGATATTATCCATGCCGGGATTTATATCACTGGAGGATCTTCTAAAATCCAGAGGCTGGACGAGCTTTTTGCCCAAATCACTAACATCAAAGTAAACACTTGCGAGTTTCCGGAAGAAAGCGCGGTGCGTGGCCTCGACAAAATAGTGTCGGATGAAAAATACCGGAAACTTGCCTTTAGCATGAAAACCAGAATTTATAAATAGAGGTTGCAAGTATCTATGAAACGAAGAACAAAACGCTCTATCCCAACCAAATATACGCTTTTAGCAGTAACGGTACTCTGTGTGCTGGTGATGTTCGTAAGCTTTACGCTGAATCTTTCCGGCGGGCCGCTGAACACGGTCGCCGGGTATGTGTTCGTACCCATGCAGAACGGAATCAATCAGGTGGGAACCTGGCTGATTAGCAGGGCGGACGATCTGGCATCCCTGCGTAACGTGCAGCAGGAGAATAAAGAACTGCAGGCTAAGGTCGATAAGCTGACGCAGGAACTGAATACCATTAAACTTGAGCAGTATGAACTGGATAACCTCAGGGAGCTGATGGAGCTGGATCAGAAATACCCCAGTTATGAAAAAGTAGCAGCCCGGGTAATCGGCAACGACGGAGGCAACTGGTTTTCCACCTTCCTCATTGACAAGGGGGAGCGAGACGGCATTGAGAAGGACATGAATGTGATTGCAGGCAGCGGCCTTGTCGGCATCGTGATTGACACCGGGCCAAACTACGCCAAGGTCCGTTCCATCATAGATGACGCTAGCAATGTCAGCGGTATGGCATTATCCACGTCTGACCGTTGTATTGTCACCGGCAACCTGGTCTCCATGAATCAGGAACAGGTGATAGGGTTTTCTGATTTGAAATGTGAGGACGACGCTGTCAAGACAGGAGAGCAGATTGTAACTTCGCATATCAGCGATAAATATCTGGAAGGAATCCTCATTGGCTATGTCAGCGCCATTGAACGGAATTCCAACAACCTCACTTATTCCGGGACGGTAACGCCAGCCGTCGATTTCCAGCATCTGCAGGAAGTGCTGGTGATTCTGGACAAGAAAAAGACCCCGGCAAATGAAAGGGGCAACTAAGATGAGACGTAAATTGGCGGTATTTTTAATCATAACCGTATGCTTTTTGCTGCAGAGTACGCTGTTCCAGTTCCTGTCTTTCGCGTCCATCTCCCCCAATCTGCTGATTGTGGTGACCTCATCGTTTGGCTTTATGCGCGGCAGGAAAGAGGGCATGTGGATTGGTTTCTTCTGCGGGTTGGTCTTAGATACGTTTTTTGGAAGCGTCATCGGCTTTTATGCGCTGATATATGCTTACATTGGCTATGTCAATGGGTTTTTCCGCAAAAGATTCTTCCCGGATGATATCAAGCTCCCGCTGATTTTGATTGCGGCGAGCGATTTGTCCTATAATATACTGGTATATTTGTTCCTGTTCCTGCTGAGGAGGAGGTTCCAGATAGACTACTACCTCCTGAACATCATGCTCCCAGAACTGGTATATACCATTCTCGTGACGATTGTTCTTTATTTTGTAATCCTGAAGATAAACAATAAGCTAGAAGAGATAGAAAAAAGGAGTGCAAGCAAGTTTGTTTGAGTTAATAAAAGATTATGGCAAAAAAATACTGACTTCCAGGCTGTTTGCACTCAGCGTGGTGATGATTGCCCTGTTCGGCATTTTGCTGCAGCGAGTGTTTATGCTGCAAATCATCAACGGTCAGGAATATCTGGACAACTATACCCTTCTAATTAAAAAGGAACGGGTCACATCCGGCACAAGGGGCAATATTTTTGACTGCAATGGGAAACTCCTGGCTTACAATGAGCTGTCATATTCTGTGACGATTGAGGATAATGGCGTCTATAACAGCACGGAAGAGAAGAACCGCCTGCTGAATGAGGAGCTGAATACAGTCATCCATATGATTGAAGAAAAAGGGGACTCCATCAGCAACAACTTCGATGTCCAGAAGGGCGAAAACGGCAGTTATGTATACACCCTTTCTGACCGGGCGTTGCAACGGTTTCTTGCGGATGTCTATGGGCACACGAAGATTGACGACCTGAAATACAATAAGAAGCTGGGATATGACGAGGCCAAGGCGAAGCCGGAACAGGTTATCGAATATCTTCAGAAAAAATTTTCCATCTTTGTTGAGGGCAAGACAGATCCGAAAGAGCTTGACAAGGGACAAGCCTTGTATTCTGAGGACGAAGCTTATAAGATAATGTTGCTGCGCTATGCGATATCCCAGAATAATTATCAGAAATATGTGCTGACCACGATTGCCCAGAATGTCAGCGAGGAAACAGTGGCCGTCATCAAGGAGAATTCGGACATCCTCCAGGGCATTGACATCATGGAAGACAGCATCCGCAAATATGTGGACAGCGAGTATTTTTCTCATATTATTGGCTATACCGGTAAGATTTCCCAGGAGGAATACGATACATTGTCAGCAAAAAGCGATGGATATACGCTCAATGACGTTGTAGGAAAATCTGGCATTGAACAAGTCATGGATCAAGAACTGCAAGGAAGCAAGGGGCTGGAATCATTTTATACGGATAACATGGGGCGGATTACGGAAATGATAGAAAAGGTGGACGCTTCTTCCGGGAATGACATTTACCTTTCCATTGACGCCGAGCTGCAGGAGGCCGTTTACCGTATGCTAGAGCAGGAGCTTGCCGGCATCGTATATGCCAACATTGAAAATATTAAGGAATACGATACTAGCACAGGTACAGCCTCGGACATCAAGATCCCGATTGACGATGTGTATTTCGCGTTACTCAACAATAATGTCATCGACATCGGGCATTTTGAGAAAGAGGATGCCAAAGAGGTGGAACAACAGGTACGTGGGATTTTTAACAATAAGCAGAGCCAGGTCATTGCAAGCCTGAGGGAGCAGCTTACTTCACCGGCCCCGGCAGTATATGGCAACCTGGATAAGGAGTACCAGGTATATATGAGCTATATCCTGTCAGCGCTGGAAGAAAAAGGGATTTTCCTGACAGATAAGATAGACATAGATGATGAGGTGTATTTGTCTTGGAAGAGCGACACGGCAAGCCTTGCTGAATATCTGCACCGTGCTATTGCCATGGACTGGATTGATATCACTGGTTTTGACACGGAGTCCAAGTACTCGGACTCCACGGAAATCTATGACGCGCTGATTTCCTATGTCATGGAAGATTTACAGACAGATATGGAATTTTCAAAAAAAATATACCAATATATGATTAGGGACAACCTTATCTCGGGAACACAAATCTGCCAAATTTTATTTGAGCAAGGCGTCCTCACGGATCAGAATGGCGAACAGGCGTCCCTTGCGAATGGCAGTCTCAGTGCATTTGATTTTCTCAGAGAGAAAATCAAGAATATAGAGATTACCCCCGCGCAGCTTGCGCTCGACCCTTGCACGGCAAGCTGTGTATTAATTAATGTGCAGACTGGCAGGCTGCAGGCCTGTGTGACGTATCCGGGATATGATACCAACCGGCTTGCGAATACCGTAGATTCGGAATATTTTGAGAGCCTGCAGAAAGATCTGTCTGTCCCTCAGTATAATAATGCCACACAGCAGCGGACTGCGCCGGGTTCCACATTTAAGCCGATTACGGCGGCAGCTTCCCTGACAGAAGGTATTGTCAGCGTCGGGGAGCAGATTAAAGATGAAGGGGAGTATACGAATATCACACCTTCCCCGAAGTGCTGGATATATCCAAACAGCACCCATGGCAAGGATAATATCTCTGAAGCCATACGGGATTCCTGCAATTATTTCTTCTATGAGATGGGTTACCGTTTAAGCTCGGAGGGTGGGGTTTATAATGAAAATAAAGGTATTGCAGCATTAAAGAAATATGCGGCACTGTTTGGGCTGGATGAAAAAACAGGCATTGAGATTCCGGAAAACGACCCGCAGATTTCAGATGAGTATCCGATTACCTCTGCCATCGGGCAGGGAAATCATAACTATACCACTACGCAGCTGGCCAGATACCTCACAGCGGTAGCAAGCAGCGGGAATGTCTACCAGCTGACGCTTTTGGATAAGGAGACGACTGCAGATGGCAGTATTGTCAAAGAATTTAAACCTGAGATTATCCGTAAGATTACGGAAGTTTCAGAGGTCTCCTGGAATGCCATCCAGAGCGGCATGCGGATGGTAGTGGAAAACAATAAGTCTTTTAAAGATTTCCCAGTTGCAGTTGCTGGCAAAACCGGTACGGCGCAACAGATGCAGAACCGTGCAAACCACGCGCTGTTTATAGGGTACGCGCCTTATGAGAACCCGGAGATTGCCATCACGACACGTATTGCCTATGGATATACTTCTGCCAACGCAGTAGAAGTTTCCAGCAATATATTAAAATATTATTTCAATCTTGCGGATGCTAAAACGCTGCTGGATGGACAGGCAGAAGATATTGAGAGCAGCGCAAATGGATTTACAGATTAGAGTTTGGAGGGATGAAAGTGTCAAAGCCGGTGATGTTAAAAAGCAATAAATACGGAATAAACCTTATTTTAGATGGGCACATGGACTTTGAAGAACTATTGAAATGCATTTTGGATAAATTTAAGGAATCCGAAGGATTTTTCAAAGACGCGAGAATGGCAATTTCCTTTGAGGGGAGGAAACTGACCCAAGAGGAGGAGTTCCAGATTATTGAAACCATCACTGACAATACGTCTGTGAACATAATCTGCATCTTGGACAACGATGCACTGAAAGAAGAGCTGATCCGTCAGAAAATCGAACGCTTTGAGGAGGAGCAGGCTGGAAAGACCGGGGAATTTTACAAAGGAACGCTCCGGTCAGGCCAGGTGCTGGACTGTGAAAGCAGCATTATCATACTAGGCGACATCAACCCTGGCGCAAAAGTTATCTCCAAAGGCAATATCGTCGTTTTAGGAGCCTTGAAAGGAAATGCCTATGCGGGGGCTAACGGCAATGACCAAGCTTTCGTGGCAGCCTTATTGATGGATCCCATACAAATTAAAATTGGGGATGTGATTGCCCGCAGTGCGGACAAGGTGCAAGAGGGGAAAAAACGCAGGAAGAAACATACGGCTGGCGCCGATGCCGACCCGCAGGTCGCGGTTGTCAAGGATGGGAATATTTATATTGAACCGATTACAAAAGGGCTATTGAACAATATATAAATATCAGGAGGATATAGTAGGATGAGTGAAGTAATTGTTGTAACATCAGGAAAGGGCGGCGTCGGCAAGACTACCACCACGGCAAATGTAGGCACAGGCCTTGCACAGTTGGATAAAAAGGTTGTATTGATTGATACGGACATCGGGCTGCGCAACCTGGATGTAGTCATGGGGCTGGAAAACCGGATTGTGTATAATCTGGTTGACGTGGTAGAAGGAAACTGCCGGATGAAGCAAGCATTGATTAAGGACAAGCGTTATCCTAATCTGTCCCTATTGCCGTCTGCACAGACGAAAGACAAATCCGCTGTCTCACCGGAGCAGATGGTCAAGGTAATTGACGAGCTGAGGGACGAATTTGACTACATACTGCTGGATTGCCCGGCAGGCATCGAACAAGGATTTAAAAATGCCATCGCCGGGGCAGACCGGGCCTTAGTCGTCACAACACCTGAGGTGTCCGCCATCCGTGATGCAGACCGTATCATTGGTCTGCTGACAGCAAACGACATTACACGTGTGGATCTGATTGTAAACCGCCTACGCATGGATATGGTAAAGCGTGGGGATATGATGAATATTGGAGATGTTACAGACATTCTTGCAATCAACTTAATCGGAGCCGTGCCAGATGACGAGCAGATTGTAATTTCTACGAACCAGGGAGAACCGCTGGTCGGCACAGATTGCAAGGCAGGGATTGCTTACGCCAATATCTGCCACAGGGTTTTGGGAGAAGAAGTGCCATACCTCGATTTGGAGGAGAAGGAAGGTATGTGGAACAAACTAAAAGGGATGTTTAAGAAAAATTAGGAGGAACCCGGTATGGGATTGATGGATTTGTTTAAGAAGAAGAATTCCGGCGACATTGCCAAAGACCGGCTAAAACTGTTGTTGGTTTCTGACCGCGCGAACTGTTCTCCTGAAATCATGGAGAAGATAAAGAATGACATCATTCAGGTAATTTCCAAATATATGGAGATTGATGCAGAGGGCCTGGATATACAGATTACCCAGACGGAATCTGAGGGGAATAATGGGAATGTCCCGGCATTGTTCGCGAACATCCCAATCAAAGATATGAGGCATACTGGCGCATCAGATTAATGTGGCAGAAGAGGGTAAGGAAGTTTTGTTATGTTGAAACAATATCAGATTAAAGACTACAATTTTCGTTTGATTATCTATGTGACGGCATTGGCAGTAATCGGAATCAATGTCATAGGCAGCGCGCAGCACTCTGTGCAGAACAAGCAGATTCTTGGGTTTTGCCTGGGTCTGTTTGTGATGGCAGTCGTTTCCGTCATAGATTATTCCTTTATTCTCAAGTTTAACTGGCTGATTTATGTGTTTAATATCGGGCTTCTTTCCCTGATTACATTCCATGTGTTCGGAGACAAAGCCGGCGGGGCAGCACGCTGGATTGAAATAGGTGGATTCCGCTTCCAGCCTTCTGAATTATCCAAAGTGCTTTTAATCCTGTTTTTTGCCTGGTTTTTTGGAAAATATAATGAGAAGGTAAATAAGCTCTATTTTATTGCCCTTTCCGGGATACTGATATTCATTCCCTGGTTCATGATTGAGAAGCAGCCGGATTTGTCAACCAGTATCGTGGTTGCAGTAATTTTCATCGCGCTCTTGTTTCTGAGCGGGTTAAGTTATAAACTAATAGCAGGCGTCCTCGCAGTGCTAGTCCCAGCAGGATCGCTGTTCATCTATCTGATTCTTCAGCCAGATCAGAAAATACTGGATCAATACCAGTGGCGCCGTATCATGGCATGGCTGCAGCCGGAAAAATATGCGACAGACGCATACCAGCAGCAGAATTCCATCATGGCCATAGGCTCCGGGCTTTTATGGGGGAAAGGGCTGAATAATGATACCGTATTCTCTGTCAAGAACGGTAACTTTATCCCGGAACCACAGACAGATTTCATTTTTGCCGTTGTAGGAGAAGAGTTAGGCTTTGTGGGTGGAGCAGCAATATTAATCCTCTTGCTGCTGATTGTAATAGAATGCATCCTGATTGGCAGGAAAGCCAAAGACTTGCCCGGACAGCTTATTTGCGGCGGTGTTGCCGTCTGGATTGGCTTCCAGACTTTTGTCAACATCTGTGTGGTGACCGGTATGATGCCCAATACCGGACTGCCGCTGCCTTTCGTGAGCTATGGGCTGACTTCATTGGTAAGCCTTTTTATTGGGATAGGACTAGTGCTGAATGTAGGTCTTCAGCCTTTAAAATACCGAAAGGGGGATTTTTAATTGAACATTGGATTGATTGCGCACGATTCAAAAAAGAAACTGATGCAGAATTTTTGTATTGCCTACCGGGGAATTTTGAGCAAGCATGAGCTATGCGCGACCGGGACGACCGGCAGGCTGATTGAGGAGGTCACCAATCTGTCAGTCCATAAATTTCTGGCAGGCCATTTGGGAGGGGCACAGCAGCTGGCTGCCCAGATTGAGCATAACCAGATTGACCTGGTGATATTCCTGAGGGATCCGATAACCCCAAAGTCCCACGAGCCAGACGTGAATAATGTCGTGCATTTGTGCGATATGTACAATATTCCGCTGGCAACCAATCTGGCAGCGGCAGAGCTGCTGATTAAGTCATTAGACAGAGGAGATTTAGAGTGGCGTGAAATGTATAAATAATAAGAAAAGAATCCTGACTGCCGCCATGCTGGTGACGTTGCTGATTTCCGGCTGCGGGCAGCAGCAGGCAGAAATCAGCAACCCTTATGATGTATACGAAAGCCCAAGGGCTTATGGACTGAACATCACCGTAACCAGCGAGAGCAACCAGTCATTCTTTGGCAAGGAACTGTGTGTTGCAGGGACTGAAGACCTGCTGAGCCAAAGTGTCACTGCCTCCCTCTCTGAGGCTGCAGGGCTGTTCAATATCAAAGACAATACTTTAAAATTCGGGAAAAATATCTATGGGCGTGTCTATCCGGCAAGCACCACTAAGATTCTCACTGCATATGTGGCATTGAAACACGGCGACCTGTCAAAAACGGCAACCGTGACAGAACAGGAACTCCAGTTGGAGGCAGGGTCCTCTGTCTGCGGGCTATCCGTAGGCGAAACCATTAACCTGGAAGAGCTATTGTATGGGCTGCTTTTATGCAGTGGAAACGATGCAGCGAATGTGATTGCGGACATGGTGGCTGGAAGCACGGAAAAATTTGCAGACATGATGAACCAGGAGGCTTTGGCGTTAGGTGCAACAAATTCCCATTTTATCAACCCGCATGGGCTGCACAGTGAGGAACATTACACTACGGTATATGATATGTACCTGATTTTCCAGGCTGCCCTGCAGGAAGAAAAGTTTGTTTCAATCATCAGCTCTCAGATTCACACGGCTTCGTTCACAGACGCCCAAGGACAGCCGGCAACAAGGGACTGGCTGAACAGCAATAAATATCTGAGCGGTGAGGTCGAGACGCCGGAAGGAATCCAGGTGGTGGGCGGGAAGACCGGAACTACCAACGACGCCGGGTATTGTCTGGTTCTGCATAGCAAGAACAGCAGCGGAACACCGTTCATTGCGATTGTCTATAAATCGGACAGCCGTGAGAACCTCTACCAGGAGATGTCGGAATTGTTAATGGAAAGTGCAAAATAGCTGTTGAATTCTTTGTAGAAATATACTATAATTATTGTATAAAAAGAAACTGTTGTTTACAAAATAGATAAATAGCTGTTGCTAAACTGCACGTGAATTATCTATTTTGCATAAAGCGGTTGAGACTAGGAGGAGATTGACATGGTACAAATTATAGCTGGGGAAAAAGGTAAAGGAAAGACAAAGTATCTGCTGGACAAGGTAAATGAATCAGTGAAATCAGCTACCGGTAATATCGTGTATCTGGATAAGAGCCAAAAACATATGTATGAACTGAGCAATAAAGTGAGGTTGATTAATGCTTCTGAATATCTGATTGATAACTGTGACGAATTTTTAGGGTTTTTATGCGGGATTATCTCACAGGATCATGATTTGGAAGAGATGTATCTGGATAGTTTCCTTACGATTGCCAAGTTAGAAGACGCGGACATCGAGCGTTCCATCAAAAAATTAGAAGATATCAGCGATAAATTCCATGTCAGTTTTATACTGAGTGTTTCCAAAAATGAAAAAGACTTGCCGGATTGTACCAAAGGCAAAGTCATCGTATCTCTTTAATCTGCCAATTATTACATAAAGAAAAGAGTTCGCTTGCAAAAGAACGCAGGGACACAGAGGAAGGTATGGCTTCATTTGTGTACCCTGCGCGAGAGTTTACAAGCGGACTCTTTATTTTAGGACTGGAACCTTTTCTTGTATATGCAGATGTGTCAGGCTTCGTTCATAGAACGGATTCGTCCAAACACGCTGCAGAGGTACAGCCCGCCAATTCCTACGATTCCATAGACAATCCGGCTGATCCAGCTCATGTCTCCGAATAAAAAGGATACCAGGTCAAAACGGAACAACCCGATTAAGCCCCAGTTAATCGCACCAATGATTACAAGTGCCAATAACGTGTAATCCAAACCTTTGGTATTCATATGCATTTCCTCCTTTTACATGAGTTTATTATTGCCCATAATAAAAATTTCATGTTGGAAATTCATGGAACAAATGTTAGAATGAATGTAACGCAAAAATAGGACAAGATTTATGGCAAACAAAAACAAAAAAGTAATTAAATTTCACAAAGCTTCCCAGTTTAATATTGGAGTCATCATTTTTCTGATTATCCTTGTATACATGTTATATAATATTTTTCAGTATTTCACGACGGAGAGAGTGGCAGTATACGAAGTCTCCCAGGGTACGATTACGCAGAACAACACGTTTACCGGGGTTATTTTGCGGGAAGAGAAACTAATTAACACAGAAGCTTCCGGATATATCAGCTATTATAACAAGAACGCCACAAAAGTGGGAGTCAACAATTATGTATACTCCGTTGACGAAACTGGAAATTTTTACAATGAAATGCTGGCAAAGAATGACGGCAGGCTGTTTTCTGAAAAAGGTACTTACCATGAACTTGAGAAAACAGCGGAAGATTTCGTACTGAACTATTCCGATGAAAATTTCTATCAGGCTTACACATTCCAATATGACATGCAGGCCAAGCTGATGGAAGCAATCAGCGCAAGTGCCTTATCCGGGCTCGGGGAAACCGGCTCCTACCACGGCCTCCGCGCGGCACGCGCGCCAGAACCGGGAGTCGTGGTCTATCATACGGATGGATTGGAGAATGTCAGCTTAGATAATTTTACAGAGGATATCTTTGACCAGTCCGCACACGTAAAGAATAATCTAATGACTAGGGAACAGGTCGGCGTTGGGGAACCGGCATACAAACTGATTACCAGCGAAATCTGGAATCTGCTCATCCCAATCAGTGAACAGCTGGCAGCCGATCTTGCAGAGGAGACTGCCATTAAAATAGAATTCAAAAAAGATGGTTCGACAGCCTGGGGAAATTCTAAAATTCTCAACCGCAATGGAGCGTCCTATCTGGCTTTAAACTTCCAGAGCGCTGGGCTGCGCTTTGCTACAGACAGATATCTGGAAATAGAATTGCTGCTGTCCGACACCAGCGGCCTGAAAATTCCCAATACGGCTCTGACGGAAAAAAATTTCTTTTTATTGCCTAAGGAATACCTAACCAAAGGCGGAGCAGATAATTCCAATGGGGTGATGTGCCAGTACGAAGACGAAGAAGGGGAGTTTATGACAAAATTCGTCCCTGTGGCTGTGGCGCAGGAAAAGAATAATATGTATTATATTGCCGCAGACGAGCTGTCTGGGGGAGAAATCATCCTGAAAACAGATTCCCGCGAGACATATACGCTGCAAAAACAGGAACCTCTGCAGGGTGTTTACAATATTAACCGTGGGTATGCGGTATTCCGTAAAGTAGAAATATTATTCCAGAACGAGGAATATTCCATTGTATCTGCCGGGACAAGCTACGGCATTTCCCTATACGACCATATTGCGCTGGATGCCTCAAAGATACAAGAAAATGAGATCATCCAGAAATGAAAGTAGAGAAAGCTGCGCGTCTGTTGCAGCAGAACGTAGGCGCGATTCGTAAGACAGGAGGTAATGAGATGGTAAAGGAAAATCTTGCACAAGTACAGGAAAATATCAGGAGAGCATGCGAACGGGCTGGGCGCGATCCGAATGAGGTGACGCTGATTGCCGTCAGCAAGACAAAGCCGGTGCCTATGCTGGAAGAGGCATATGAAGCGGGAAGCCGGGATTTCGGGGAAAATAAGGTGCAGGAGATTGTTGACAAGCATCCACAGCTCCCTCAGGATATACGTTGGCATATGATTGGGCACCTTCAGCGGAACAAAGTCAAATACATCATCGACCAGGTGTGTCTGATCCATTCTGTGGATTCCCTGCGTCTTGCAAAGGAAATAAGCAGCCAGGCGGAGAAAAAGCAGGTGAATGCAGATATCCTGATAGAGGTAAATATTGCCGGGGAAGAAAGTAAGTTCGGTGTTTCTGCAGAAGATGCCGCCCAATTAATAGAAGAAGTCTCTGTACTTCCCCATATCCGTGTGAAAGGGCTGATGGCAATCGCGCCTTTTGTGACAAATCCAGAGGACAACCGTGAATATTTTCGCCAAATTCGCAAATTAGCTGTTGACATAGACGCAAAAAACATTGATAATGTAACTATGTCTGTTCTTTCTATGGGCATGACAGGTGACTATATGGTTGCGATTGAGGAGGGAGCAACCATGGTACGAGTCGGAACAGGAATTTTCGGCGAAAGGAACTATAAGTAGGACACTGAATTTAAAGTGAGGCAATTTTTATGGGAATGTTAGATAAATTTTTGGACGTCATGAGGCTGAACTCGGACGATGATGATTTTTATGATGATTACGATGATGATTATGAAGAGGAAATGCCCAGGAAAAGGACCCGCTCTCGGGATCGGGATGACGACGATATGGACGATGATGATAAGAAAATCCGTCCAATCAAGACAAATTCCAAAGTAGTGACCCCCATGCGACCTTCCAAGAAATCTGGTTCCGGCATGGAAGTGTGCGTCATAAAGCCTGTCACGGTGGAGGATGCAAGGGAGATTACAGAAACCCTGCTGATGGACAGGACAGTCGTGCTGAACGTCGAGGGCCTGGACGTAGACATTGCCCAGAGAATTATCGACTTTACTTCCGGTTCCTGTTTCGCCATCAATGGCAATCTGCAGAAGATTTCCAACTACATATTCATCATTACTCCGCCAAGCGTTGATGTATCGGGTGATTTTGCCAATATTATTGACTCCCTGGATATGCAGCCTATACGCACAAAGCTGTAAGTGATTGATATGACAAAGGAAGAGACACTCCTAGCAAAACGATTCCTTGACTTATCCAGGCAGGCTGGGCAGAAGGATATTGTTGTATTCAGCGAATTTTTGAATTTGAATGAATTGCATATTTTCAGGCAAGAGATTCCCAAGCTGTATTCCGGCTATGAAATCTTTGGCGGATATGAGTTGAGTGAGCGTCAGATGATAGCATTTATACCTGATGCTCTTTGTTATACCTGGGATTATCCCATTGCCTGTCTGAGGATCACGCCGATAAACAAAAGATTTGCAGAAGCCCTGACCCACCGGGATGTCCTGGGAAGCCTGATGAACCTTGGCATTGAACGTTCGAAACTTGGGGATATCCTGGTAAATGATGAAGAAATCTATGTTTTCTGCCAGGAAAAGATTGCGGAATATCTGATGGAAGCGCTGACAAAAATCCGTCACACGGTGGTAAAAAGCGAAAGGACAGAAGCTGGTTTTTTGGCAATCGAGCCCAAAAAGGAGCTGGCAGACGGAATCATCACCTCTAACCGGCTGGATGGCATTATCGCCTGCATCTGTAAAGTCTCCCGTTCCCAGGCAAGCCAATGGATTAAGGGCGGCAAGGTATTCCTTAACAGCAGGCAGACACTGCATCCATCTGCAGAATGCAAACCAGGGGAATTGATTTCTGTCCGTTCTGTAGGAAGGTTCCGCTTTTTGGACTGTCTGGGCGAGACACGCAAAGGACGCCTGAAAATTCAGTATGAGAAATATATTTAGCACTGGCGGGAAAGGAAGCACATTATGGGAAAAACAATCACAGTAAGCTATGAAGGGAAACCACATTATAACATAGAAATACATAAGGATTTTTCATTGCTTGCAGACAGTTTAGAAAAGCTTGGCTATAGCCGGAACAAGGTCTGCATCGTCACTGATTCGAATGTAGGGCAGCTATACCTGGAAGAGGTAAAGGCACTGTTGGAGCCGCTGTTCGCTTCTTGTACTTCGTTTGTGTTTGAAGCAGGGGAAGCGAACAAGAATACAGATACGGCTGGCAAAATCTATGAGCATCTGATTACGCATAAATTTGACCGCAAGGATCTGCTTATAGCGTTGGGAGGCGGCGTAGTCGGAGATCTCACTGGATTCGCGGCGGCCACTTATCTGCGGGGGATTGATTTTGTACAACTCCCTACTACGCTTCTGGCACAGACAGACAGCAGCATAGGGGGAAAGACAGGTGTCGATTTCATGCAGTATAAGAATATGGTAGGAGCTTTCTATATGCCCAAGCTGGTTTATATGAACATTATGGTTTTAAAAACCCTGCCGGCACGGCAGTTTTCCTCAGGCATGGCAGAGGTGGTCAAGCATGGATTCATCAAGGATGCGTCCTATACACAGTTTATCCGTGAAAACAGCACTGCCATCATGGAACAGCAGCCCCAGGTTTTGGAGGAAATGATATTCCAAAGCTGCCAGATTAAACGTGAAGTCGTGGAGCATGACCCCCGGGAGCAAGGAGAACGCGCCCTCCTGAATTTTGGACATACCATTGGGCACGCCATTGAAAAGTTATCCGATTTCACATTATACCATGGGGAATGCGTGGCGCTCGGCATGGCTGGAGCAGCCTATATTTCGAGGCAGACAGGGGATATTTCAGAAAGCCAGCTTAAGGAACTTGCATATATCCTGGAAAGTTGCAGCCTCCCCACCAAACTCAGGCAATTCCCTTGTACATCAGAAGAAATTCTTGCCGCCACAAAGCTTGACAAGAAGATGGAGTCGGGCAAGATTAAATTCATCCTCCTACATACGCTGGGTGAGGCATATATTACCAAAAATCTGACGGATACGGAGATTCTTTCCGGCATTGAACATATCATGAAAGGATAGCATAAGGAAAGCTGTGATATGTTTCACAGGAATTGAAAATAAAGGATATTTCATTGTGGATAGAGGTTTGTTTATGAATGCGAAAAGAAACAGCTGTATTATCGGAGCTATAAGCAGCATATTGCTATTATTTTTAGATCAGTTAACAAAATACTTTGCCTCAACAAATCTGAAAGGCGGTAACTCCATTATTTTGATTAAGGATGTTTTCCAGCTCCATTATCTGGAAAACCGCGGAGCAGCTTTTGGGATGATGCAGGGCATGAAAATTCTCTTTGTAATAGGGACTGTCCTGATGCTGGCACTGATGATATTTATTTACTGGAAATCACCCATGGACAAGAGATACCGCTGGGCAAGGTTTATTTTAATCCTCCTGACATCAGGTGCCTTAGGGAATCTGACAGATCGGCTGGTTTTAGATTATGTCGTAGACTTCTTTTATTTCGAGCTGATAAATTTCCCTATTTTCAATGTAGCAGATATCTATGTAACCTGCGGCATGGTGCTTATGATTTTGTTCTGTTTCTTCTATTATAAGGAGGAGGAATTAGACGAATTATTGCCTTTCCGTAAGGCACAGAAAAAAAACGGCAAATAAGGGGCAATATATGAGAATGCACTCCTGTTCCAAAGTAACTAAGGAGTTGGATAACCGAGTATGTGAGCATGGTATGGAGGAAAATATAGGATGTTTTCAGAGGATATAAGACAGGAATTTGAAGTTTCCCTGAATGAAGCGGGAGAGCGGCTGGATAAGGCGCTCTCCCTCCTTTATCCAGAACTGTCCCGTTCATTTTTCCAGAAACTTATCAAAGAAGGGCAGATTCTGGTCAATGAATTACCACGAAAAGCCAATTACTGCGTTGTTCCAGGCGACATTCTCACGGTGTCCATTCCCAAAGCACAGGAAATCACAATCCTGCCTGAAAATATCCCGCTGGATATCTTATATGAGGATGAAGACGTGCTGGTCGTGAACAAACCCAAAGGCATGGTGGTACATCCTTCGGCAGGCCATTATTCTGGCACATTAGTCAATGCCGTCATGTATCACTGCAAAGACAGCCTGTCTGGAATCAATGGCGAAATACGTCCAGGGATTGTCCACCGTATTGACATGGACACGACAGGCTCGCTGATTGTTTGTAAACATGATCATGCACATGTGAAGATTGCAGAACAGATTAAGGAGCATTCTGTCACCAGGCGTTACCTCGGCATTACCAGAGGCATTGTGCGCCTAGACGAGGGCGTGGTTGACGCCCCTATTGGCAGGCATCCGTCAGAACGAAAAAGGATGGCTGCCAATGTGCGGAATGGAAAACCGGCAGTCACGCATTACCGTGTGCTACAGCGTTTCAGGAACCATACGTTCATGGAGTTTTCATTGGAAACCGGCCGAACTCACCAAATCCGGGTTCATATGGCCAGCATCGGCCACCCGCTTTTAGGGGATTCTGTCTATGGGAATGGGAAGAACCCTTGGAAACTGCAGGGGCAAACCTTGCATGCTGCGGTTATCGGATTCCGGCATCCAGCCGATGGGAGATATGTAGAAGTAGAAGCACCCCTCCCTGGCTATTTTGAGGAGCTGCTGAAAAAAAACCTCTAGATTCCCAGGCATTCAGCCTCTCTATGATTCAGAAACAATTCTGATAAAAGTTGAAGGTATCAATCTTGTGCAAGACTTTTTGCTGTTAGAATTAGGCTATTATAGAAAATGGGGAAACTCGAATTTAGAATTGTATATACATTTTGTGAAAAAAGTACTATAATAAATCATATAGTAAGGGAAAGGTGGGAATCATATGGACAATTTTGTAATCACAATCGGCAGGGAATTTGGCAGCGGGGGCATGGATGTCGGGCGTATGCTTTCTGAGAAATTAAAGGTGAAATGTTATGATAAGGAACTGTTGGCGTTAGCAGCCAAAGAGAGTGGGCTGTGCCAGGAAATCTTTGAGAACCACGATGAAAAGCCAACGAGCAGTTTCCTTTATTCTTTGGTTATGGATACTTATTCCGTCAATGGGTACACATCGGCTCCATTCCTGGATATGCCGCTGAACCACAAAGTGTTCCTTGCGCAGTTTGAGACCATCAAGAATCTTGCAGCTAAAGAATCCTGCATTATCGTTGGACGCTGCGCAGATTACGCATTGGCGAATCATCCGAACTGCCTGAGTGTATTCATCCATGCCGACATAGACTTCCGTATCGGACATATCGTCGATAAGTTTGAAGTTACAAGGGAAAAGGCGGCAGACATGATTCGCAAAACAGATAAGAAACGCGCCAGCTATTATAACTATTATTCCAGCAAAAAATGGGGCGATTCCAGAAGCTACCATCTGACGTTGGACAGCAGCCAGCTCGGTTTTGCAGGATGCTGCGACATGATACAGCATTACATGAATCTTAAGAAACAAGGACAGGACTGAAAAGTTTGATTGCAGGAAAAGCGTTTTCCGAACAGGAAAACGCTTTTCCTATTCGTGGAAGATGCTACCTGAGAATTTGCCAGCCAGCTTCCTGCGTTCATCATCGATAGCAGCATAGTGCTGGCGGGTGGTTTCTACGCTTTTATGTCCGAGAGCGTCTGCAACCAGATAGATGTCACCAGTCTCTTTATAAAGGTTTGTCCCATAAGTACTGCGCAGTTTGTGGGGCGTTATTTTTTTCGTGATGTTCGCGGCATCCGTATATTTCTTGACAAGCTTTTCTACTGCACGCGTCGTCAGGCGGCTGTATTTCAGAGAGAGGAAGAAGGCATCTTCCTGCCCTGGAAGGGCTTTTTCGGCCAGCCGCGGGCGTTCAAGTTCCAAATAATCTAAGAGGGCTCCGGCCACTTCCGCGCCAAAATAGACGGTAGATTCGTTCCCTCCTTTGCGCACGACACGCATGCTGTTATTTTTGAAGCTGACATCCAAAACATCCAGCCCTACGCATTCTGACACTCGGATACCAGTTCCCAGGAGCAATATGAGGATTGCAATGTCGCGGTATTTCGTCTTCTGGTGTGCCGCAAGCTGCCTGGCAGTCAGGGAACTACCATTTTCCACGGTGGCAATCAGTTCTGCAACTTCATCTTTATCCAGACGTATGATATTGTCTTTGTGTTTTTTTGGTGTCTCTATCATGGAAGGCGCGTTTGTTTTTATGAATTCTTTTTTAAAATAATAATTGTACATTGTACGGATAGCTGAAAGCTTCCGGGATTTCCCCTTTTCGCCGTTCGTCACCGCCTGCCCAGACTTTTTTTCATAATATGAGAGGTAAGCCAGATATTCCTCAATGTCGACGGGGGTCATTTCGTCAAGGACTTTTAACGGAATGTCATGCATATCCATTTTTCCATAGATGGGATTATTTTCCTGAATAAACTCGAAAAATAGGCGCATATCATAGGCATAAGACAGCCTTGTCCTGGATGAAGTATTCCTGGTATCCAGGTAACGAAAAAAATCATTGCAGAATTTTGGCAATTCTTTCAATAAAATCTGCAGTTTCCGTTTGTTTTCTAGATTGATTTGTTCCACATAATCCATTTGGGTTCTCCTTTATCCCACCAAATAAATAATACAATAAGTTTGTTTCTGAGATTTCGTTAGTTCTTAAAAATTATTATAACAAACCACGGTTGCGGTGTAAAGCAGATAAGCATTCCTGAAAAATCAATCCTGAAATGACAATTTGCCCTATCAGTTCGTAAAATCAACATTTCGCGAACTGATACAGTGCAATGCCCAACATGCCCTATCCTCAAAAATGCCGGACTGTTTAGAATAACTCATCTGAATCCAACATGATGGTAAACGGCCCATCATTTAATAAGGAAATTTTCATATCGGCACCAAAAGAACCAGTCTGCACGACAGAAATTTTTTTCTGGCATTCAGAAATAATATATTCATATAATTTGTTCGCTGAATCCGGATCCCCGGCTTTAATGAATGAAGGCCGGTTTCCTTTGCGGCAGTCTGCATAGAGCGTAAATTGTGAAATTAATAACAATTCGCCGGACACATCTGCAAGGGACAGATTTGTCTTGCCGTTTTCATCCTCAAAAATCCTCATCCCTATAAGTTTACGAACCATCTTATCTGCAATTTCCTGCGTATCTTCCTGGCTGACGCCGATAAACACCAGAAATCCTTTGCGGATTTGCCCGATAATTTGTGAATCAACTTGTACATTGGCGTGGTTCACGCGCTGAATCAAAAATCTCATATGTTATCTATCACCTCACGTATCCTTTCCTGAACAATCTTCGCGATTTCAACGGTCTTAAGATTCTTATATTCTTCATAGAGCAACGGTTTCAGATAATGCACCTGAGTAGTGACTTTCCCCAAGGTAAAGCTGTTAAATACCTTAAAGGAATCAATTAATGCCACTGGGACAATGGGGGCCTTTGATTTCAGAGCGCATTTAAAACATCCAGCCTTGAAGGGAGCCATCTTGTTTTTGTTATTGAACATGTAGCCTCCTTCTGGGAATATGATATATCTGCGCCCCATTTTTACTTCTTCTGCCACTTCATCCAATACGGTAATTGCCTGGCGGACATCATTACGGTCCAAGCGTTTGGCCTGCACTAAATCCACAATCTCATCTACCAGAATCATCTTAGACTTTCTCTTATCCATCACGAAGGAACATGGCGGCTTATGTGTTATGATGATTCCCAATGCATCGTACTTCCCCTGGTGGTTAGGGTACATGATGTACCCTCCCTCTTTGGGCAGATTCTCCTCGCCATACACCTTTGTATAAATCCTCCCTGTACGCTTCATCAAGGTTATTGCATGACAGACGAGTGCGTACCGTTTTTTCTCAGAATATTTCTCAGGATGGTTTGCCTGATGCCTCATCTTGGGAATCATATAAGGCGCCCGAAACAAATTCATGAATATCACATAAAATAGTTTAAACATTTTTTATCTCCCATGGTAACTCTGCCTTTTCTCCTATGCTATATTATAAAATCATTTAACGAAAAAGACAATAAGAACCCTGCTTAAAAATGCCGCACTATTTCAATTCTGTGGAATAATATGGTATGACAAGGGACTGCCCGGAACGGATGCTGTCGCTTTGCAAGCCGTTGAGCGCTTTGATTTCTCCCACATATTCCTGCAGGCTTCTGTACTCTCCTGTCATGTGTTCAGATGCGATGTCCCAGAGTGTATCCCCATTGCGGATTTCCACGCTGGTATAATACTTGTAGCGTTTGTCTTCCGAAGCTTCAGAGCTGCTCCCCACCAAAGAGCTTATCCCAATCAGCACGAAGACCGTAACTGCCAGGACGGCGGCTACCGTCAGATTCTTTATAAGCCCCTGCAAAGACAGATGATACCTTCTGCATATCATAAAAACCTCCTCCTTCTTAGTCAAATACCCTGCGGCATTCGCCAAACATCCACGCAAGCGTGGATGCTTGGTGAATTGCTCGCGGGAATAAAACCTTCCCTTTCCCCAAACATATTTTCCGAACATTCGTTTATATAGATTATAAAGTGCGAACATATATTTGTCAAGAAAAATAGAACAAATTTTCGGAATATGTGTTTGCATTTTAGCAAAAGATGTGGTATCATTTACTATATAAAACTAATTCTGTCCAAATACTTGGCACGGATTATATGGGAGGTAGGATTATATGGCATATGGTAAGATTAGTGATAAACAGAAGGAGATTCTTGAATATATTAAGAGTGAGATTCTGAATAGGGGATATCCGCCTTCTGTAAGAGACATTTGCGAGGCTGTCCATTTAAAGTCCACATCTTCTGTCCATTCACACTTGGAGACACTAGAGAAAAATGGATATATCCGCAGAGATCCCACAAAGCCACGGGCTATTGAAATTATTGACGATACATTTAACTTAAGCCGCAGGGAGGTAGTGAATGTCCCGCTTCTCGGGCGTGTCGCAGCCGGAGAGCCTCTGCTGGCGGTAGAGAATATAGAATCTTATTTCCCCATCCCTGCAGAATATATGCCGAATGAAGAGGCATTCATGCTTAAGGTCAAAGGTGAGAGTATGATTAATGCAGGCATTTTCGATGGGGATAATATTCTTGTACAGAGGCAGTCCACTGCTTCTGATGGTGATATGGTGGTTGCGCTTGTAGAAGAGTCTGCTACGGTGAAGACCTTCTATAAAGAAGGCGACCATTACCGTCTGCAGCCTGAGAATGACAACATGGAACCGATTATAGTAGATGATTGTGCCGTTCTAGGCAAGGTTTTTGGCGTATTTCGGTTTTTTAAATAAGGAATGCCGGTTTCACATATGAAATGCGACGGGCAATGTTAAAGGATGCTTACGCATCCTTTAACAGTTCGTCCGTTTCTATTCTTTTGCCGTCCGTCCATATCTTTTCCAAATTGTAGAACAGGCGGTCTTCCTTAGAAAAAATATGGACGATAATGTCACTGTAGTCCATCAGAATCCAGCTGGAATTGCGGTTTCCTTCTATCTGCCTGACAGTATGGCCCGCTTTTGTAAGGGCTTCGTCCACGGCGTCCACCATTGCCTGAAGCTGGTTATTGTTCGCTCCGGTCGCAATGATGAAATAGTCTGCCAGCGGGGAAATTTCGCTGATATCTATTACTCGTAAGTCCTCGGCTTTCTTTTCGCTTAACGCATGGCATGCAGCTTTAGCCATTTCACGTGAAATATCCATAATGTTCCTCTCCTTTTAATAAATTTCATAGGTTCAGGGGGTTAACTTATCATGAAAATACTCATATGCTTGTAATGTCATGGAATCTTGCTCTCCGCCCTTTTCCTTTAGATAGTCCAGAGTGTCACCAAGAATCTGCAGCATAGCTCTGTCTAAATCTTCAAATGCAAGCTTGCGTATTTCCGGAAGATTAGGGGCTTCTTTACGGTTGGGCTCAATGTAATCTGCAATATATATGATTTTGTCTAAAGTCCCCATTCCTGCTTTACCAGTCGTATGCAATTCGATTGCCTGCAGGATTTCCGGGTCATCTACCTTAAACTTATGCTTAGCAAAATATGCGCCGAGTTTCGCATGAAGCAGAAATGGACATCTTCGCTCCGAACTGCGGACAGGTATCCCATATTCTTCACACAGCTGCAGTTTCTCTCCATTAGGAATGCACTTTGCGCAGTCATGAAGAAGCCCTGCGTACATTGCCTGTTCCATGTCTGACTGGTGGGCCATGGCCAAAGCGGCTGCTGTATACATGACGCCCACCGTATGCCGGAACCGCTCCTTGTCCAGGTTTTTTCTCAGTTTCTTTTCTATTTTTTTTCGTGTCATCTTCTCAGAACATCCCCTTTTCTTTTAATCTAAATATAACTTGTTATCTCTTATGTAAGTTTCCACTGCTTCTGGGACTAAATAGCGGATGCTTCTCCCCTCGTTCACTCTCTGGCGGATTTCCTGGGAGGAGACTTCCAAATTGGGGGTGTCTAATGGACAGAACTTCTGAGGATATTTTTCATTCAAATATGCAATCTGCTCGAAGAATTCCTCCTGTCTTTGATGTTCCCGGTATGCAGCCAGGATACTGCAATTTTTAAGAATCAATTCCGGGCTCCGCCAGGATTCAAAATCAAACAATGAGTCTGCACCTAAAATAAAAAACAGTTCCGAAGATATAAAATATTCCTTTAATTTCTCGACTGTAAGGAATGTATAGCTGATTTCAGGGGAATTTATCTCGACCTTATCTAAAGCAAACCAAGGGTTGTCCGAGATTGCCAGATTTACCATAGCGCATCTGTGAACTTTATCAGTAACCTGTTGTTTATGTTTCAGCGGGGAACGTCCTGTCGGAACAAACAGTACCTGTTCTAAGGAAAATTGCTCCCGGGCATTCTCCGCAATCATTAAATGCCCATAATGGATGGGATTGAAAGCGCCCCCCATAATGCCAATCCGCCGGTTTGTATTGTCTCTATGCCTGTTAATCTCCATAGCTGCATCCTTCGCCTTGTTTGTAAAAATTTAATCTTGATATTATTTTCTTATATCACGAGCCAGCTTCTTTCACTGACCAATGGATAGCAGCCGCTTCCACATCGGAGGCTTCGCTATTTTGGCAGCTGGATTTTGGGGTTGTTCTTTGCCTGACGATACAGAACAATCTTCTTTCCAATTACCTGGACGACCTGTGAATGTGTCCTGTCCGCGATTGTATCTGCCAGCTCATTCGGTTCGTCAAAGCAGTTTTTCAATACGGAAATCTTAATCAATTCTCTCTTCTCAAGGGCCTCGTCCGCCGCAATCACGATTTCCGGCGTCAGGCTTGACTTACCCACTTGGAGAATCGGCGTAATGCTGCCGGCAAGGCTCTTTAAATAAGCACGTTGTTTGCTTGTCATCACATATTTCCTTTCTGTAAGTATTTTGCACTACCTCTGCCGCAATATACGTTTGTTATTGCTTATATTATCTTTGCTATTGTTTGCACTATCTGCTTTATTTATTGCTTGCGTCATCTGCTACATTATTGATTGTACAATCAGTTTTTGTAATAATCAAACTGCAACCCATACATACGAACCGTGTCTCCCTCAGAAATTCCAAGTTCTTCCAGTTTTTCAAGGATACCCTGCTCGCGGAGGAATTTCTGGAAAAAGAGAAAGCCTTTCTCTGAGTCGATATTCGTATAGCCCAGCATTTTCTCAATTTTCGGCCCTTCTACCACATACATATTCTCTTTGCCATCATATTCAACCGTATAGGCCTCTTCTGTAAACGCCAGCATTTCAGGGTAGAATTCCTGTTCGTAAACAATCGGTGTATCATCCAGCTTGGACAACAAATCTTGTACATGATAAAGCAGTTCCTTTATTCCCTGCCCGCTGACAGCAGAAATCGGGAACACCTCTATCCCCTTTGCCTCAAATTCTTTCTTAAGGGCCGGAATGGCGCTTTCTGACTCATCATAAATAGCGTCAATCTTGTTAGCGGCAATGACCTGAGGCTTCTTAAGCAGTTCTGGATTATAAGATTCCAACTCCTTGTTTATCGCATAGATATCCTCTATCGGATCCCTGCCTTCCACAGAAGCGGCATCTACAATGTGAATCATCACCTTCGTCCGCTCAATATGACGCAGGAAATCATGTCCCAGCCCAACGCCATCGGCAGCTCCTTCTATCAGCCCTGGAATGTCCGCTATGACAAATCCGCTGGCTCCGTCTAAATCCACGACGCCTAGATTAGGGTTCAATGTGGTAAAATGATAATTTGCAATTTTGGGGCGTGCGTTGCTTACCCTAGAAAGCAACGTGGACTTCCCGACGTTAGGGAATCCTACCAGCCCGACGTCTGCAATCACTTTCAATTCCAGGCGGACTTCAAGCTCAATGCCAGGTTGCCCAGGCTGCGCATATTTCGGTGCCTGCATTGTAGCAGTCGCGAAATGCTGGTTGCCCAGCCCGCCTTTCCCACCTCGCAGGACAACTTGCCTCGTATTCTCACCAGACATATCTGCAATGACCTGATCCGTGGCAGCATCCCGGATAATCGTCCCGGCAGGGACTTTCAGTATAAGATCTTCGCCTCTTTTCCCGGAGCAGTTGCGCTTCCCGCCCTCTTCTCCGTTACCAGCTGCGTATTTCCGTCTGTGGCGGAAATCTGCAAGCGTGTTGAGCCCTTCGTCTACTTCAAAAATCAAGTTGCCGCCATGGCCGCCGTCACCGCCGTCCGGTCCACCGTTCGGAACATATTTTTCCCGCCGGAAAGAGACATGGCCGTCGCCGCCTTTTCCCGATATTATAATAATTTTCGCATTGTCTGCAAACATTTCATTTACCTCATGAAAAGAATAGACCCGGCTATTGAGTCGAGTCTATCAGTCGTATTAGATACTGTCTTATTCGTTGCTTGCCACCGGATATACGGAAGCCTGCTTTTTGCTTCTTCCTTTTCTTTCAAACCGTAACACGCCGTCAACCTTAGCATATAAGGTATCATCGCCGCCGATTCCAACATTCACACCCGGATGAATCTTTGTGCCACGCTGTCTGTATAAAATATTGCCAGCCTTGACAAACTGTCCGTCAGCCCTCTTCGCACCCAGCCGCTTGGACTCGGAATCCCTGCCGTTCTTGGTAGAGCCGACTCCCTTCTTGTGGGCAAAAAATTGAAGGTTCATATTCAACATGCCTTACACCTCCTTGAATATAAGCGTCATATATTCAGTTCCGTAATTTTTTTGTATTCCTTGTAAGCCTAAAACCAGCGATTGGATTAACAGCAGAGATTCCGGGGAATACCCATCTCTCAGGGAAAAATCTATGAGGCCGCATTCTTGCTCGGTATTTAAATCAAATCCATCGGAAACAAGCTGTTCCACGGAATTGATGGCATTGATGACCAATGCGGAGACGGCAGCGCACACGATATCTTCTCCAGAAACGGCATAGCCTGCATGTCCCATGCAGCGAAATGCAGTGTACTCTTTCGCTTGGTTTTCAAAAATCGTTACTTGAATCATAACAATTTCCTTATCGATTAGCCATTAATCTTTTCAATCTTAACCTTGGTGAAGGACTGTCTGTGACCGTTCTTCTTGTGATAGCCGGTTTTTCTCTTGTACTTGTATACGATAACTTTTTTTCCTCTGCCGTTTTCCACTACAGAAGCTTCTACTGTTGCATTCGCTACGTCGTCTCCAACCTTCATGGAATCGCTGCTTACTGCCAACACGTTATCGAAAGTAACTTTTTCGCCAGCCTCAACGCCAAGCTTTTCAATGGTAATGATATCGCCTTCGGATACTTTGTACTGCTTACCACCTGTTGCTATAATTGCGTACATATGGCACCTCCTATTATCATTACTCGCCAGTTACGGTGCTGCTTTCGCAGACTTCAAAACCTCACTGTGCGGCACACTAATATAGATTAGCACAAAAGACAGGATGTGTCAACCATTTTGGAAATGTTTTCCGAACCGCTTTCACTTTCTCCGGCCATTGGCTATAGGGAACAGGCCGCATCAGCCCAGCTGCTCCGCCAGAGGCTTTTTAATCTTCTTTCGCGTGATTTCCACAAGATGTAACTTCGTCATGTCCACGATCTGCACCATAACGCGGTCAGTGCGGACACTTTCACGGAGTGTTTGCAGCAAGGTCTGATTGTCAGCATCTGATTTCATGTCGATAAAATCAGCGACGATAATCCCTGACAGGTTCCGCAGGCGCAGCTGGCGGGCAATTTCCTTTGCCGCTTCCAGATTAATCTTAAGGTAATGCTCCTGGGCTTTTTTGCGGGCAATACTCTTCCCTGAATTCACATCAATGACCGTCAGCGCTTCTGTCGGCTGGATGATGAGGTAGCCGCCGGATTTCAGCCAGACCCGCTCGCGCAACGCCTCCTCCAGCCGCACATCCAGGCTATAAAGTTTATTGAGGCTTAACATAGGATCTTCATAGAGCGTCAGCCCATATGCCTGCTGGGGAAACTGCTCCAGATATTGCCGGACTTGTCCATAAACCTCCTTGTCGTCTGTGATGACAGCATCCAGCTGTTCGTCCTTAATATCCTGAAGGATATGCAGATATTCCGGAGGCTCTTTCTTCAAACAGCTGAAGGCTGTCCGGTGTATGGCCGTCTCCTTTAGCTTATGGTACTGCTGGCAAAGCTTATGGTACTCAGCTTCTATCTCCTCTATAGGCGCATGGGCTGCGTTCGTGCGGATAATCAGCCCGAAACCGTTACCTTTTGTGAAATCTATAGATTCCCGAAGCCTTTTTTTAGTTTCTGCATCCAATTTCCTGGAAATCCCCAACGAATGCGTTTCACTTGTAAGGACAAGGTATTTCCCGGAGAAATTGAGATTTGTGCTGACTTTGGGCGGTTTGCCCATGCTGCTCTCCCGCACTACCTGAACAACAACCTCATCCCCCTGCACCATGCGGGGGCTGTTGGTTTTCTTAACATATAAAGGATTTTTCAAGTCATCCAGATTAAAATAGCACGGAAAACCTGGCGCAATCTCAATAAAAGCCGCGTTGAGATTTTTGACGATGTCTTTCACCCTTCCTACATAAATGTTCCCCAGGATGCCCTGCCCATCCAGCGGTTCCAGCGATATCTCCATCAGCTGCCTCCGATGGTAGAGCGCGGTTGCAAGAAAATGTTTTTTGTTCCGACTAAGTTTTGTTATTACCAATGTATTGTCCATGTCCTGTCATACATCCCTTCCAAGTTCCCCTAATGTAAGAAATTGCGGAAATGCCTCCCCTTTTTTCTCATAAGCTTTTCTCTGCTTGTCCAGATAGGCTTGATATGATTTCCGTTCATGTTCTCCCTTTACCGGAATCTCATCTGCCTTTGCGTAAACTTCCAGGCGGTGAATCTGGAACGAAAATGCTTCGTAAGGAATCCCCTGGAAACGGCAGAACGCCTCTAACGCCAGTTCCGGCTTGATGTTGTCAGAACTCCCGGTGCAGACTTTCAGAAACAAGGCTGGGGCACAGCTAGACGTTGTTTCACTGCCTCTGGCAAGAATCTGCGGATTTTTCACGCCATAGGCAGTTAACGCCTCCGCAGAATGCAAGTTTAAGGCTTCCATCTGGTAGATGAACGGCTTCAGATCCATTTCTATCTCGCGTTTTTTTGTCTGTTTGGTAATGCAGATTTTTTCCTGGCTTTCATAAAAAACCTGAACCTTTGCCTGAAGCTCCTCCAGCGTTTCGGCAAGCGGTGCATAGCCAGGTTTGGCAAAAGCCAGGTAATCGGCGGCGGCCACCAAGGACATGGAAGTCTTTGCCGTGTCTGGCAGACGCTTGTATTCCAGTACGGTTATCCCCTCAGCCATCACCTCGTTCAATGCCTGGATAGATTCTGCACTGGATCTGGAAGTTTTAGCTTCAATATCAAAATACTCGCCGTCACTGGTAACACCTACGCCCAGCGGAGCGGCAAAAGACATAATTTGATGGGGGCTGTAGCCCTCAGAGTAAGCAATGTCAATATCGGCACGGCGGATTGCTTTCTGAAAATAGCGCATCATATCCAGATGCCCGATAAATTTCATTGAGCCATATTTCTGAAACTTAATCCTGATGTTCAAGACAAACACCTCCTTGGAACTGTGCCGCGCCACAGCCGCTGCACTGCATTCTGCAATTAGGGGTTACCTTCCCGTCCTGGGCATGCTGCCATTCCCGGCGTAAGAAGGATTTTGACACACCGCAGTCAATAAAGTCCCAGGGCAGGATTTCATCCAGCTCCCGCTTGCGCAGATTATAGAAATCAATGGATATGCCGCATTCCCGGAAAGCCTCCATCCATTTTCCATTATCAAAGAACTCTGACCAGGCATCAAAAATGCAGCCTTTTTCATATGCTTTCTGCAAGACCTGTCCCAGCCGGCGGTCACCTCTGGCAAATACCCCTTCCAGTACAGTGACATCTGCTTCATGCCAGTTATACTTTAAGCTCTTACGGTTCAGTTGTTCCTTCATCTCTTCATTAACAATCCTGGCTCGCGCAAGATACTCCTCTTTGGCGTACATGGCCGCCCACTGGAAAGGCGTGAAAGGCTTCGGCACAAAGAAAGAGGTACTGATGGTAATCTGGCATTTCCCATTCCGCTGGTCTTTGGGAATCTCATAGTATCGGCGGGCAATTTTCTCTGCCAGCCTTGGGATTTCCCGCATGTCTTCCTCTGTCTCTGTTGGCAGGCCCAACATGAAGTAGAGCTTTACTTTCTGCCAGCCTCCGGCAAACGCCAAGCCTGCGCCTTCCAGAATCACTTCCTCTGTCAGTCCTTTGTTGATGACATTCCTAAGCCGCTGGGAGCCTGCTTCCGGTGCAAACGTCAGGCTGCTCTTCCTCACGTCCTGCACTTTACTCATGACATCTAAGGAAAAAGCATCAATCCTCAAGGATGGCAGGGAAATGTTGACCCCCTTCTCTTTGAAGCCAATCAGATAATTGATAAGTTCCGCCAGCTGGCTATAATCACTGGAACTTAGGGAGCTTAGAGAAATCTCCTCGTGTCCCGTGCTTTCGAGCATTTCCCTGGCGCATTCCTTGAGCATCCCGACCTCCCGCTCCCTGGTGGGGCGGTAAATCATGCCGGCCTGGCAAAACCGGCAGCCACGGATGCAGCCACGCTGGATTTCCAAGACTACCCTGTCCTGCGTAGCCTTGATATAGGGAACCAGCGGCTTGCGCGGATAGAGCGTGTCTGTCAGGTCCATCTGAATCTCTTTGCGGACTATTGGGGGAACGTCTGCATACTTCGGCGCGAATGACCGGATCGTCCCATCTTCATTGTAGCTTACCTCATAGAGGGAGGGAACGTAAATCCCTGGTATCTGGCAGGCCGCGCGTAAGAACTCCTGTCTTGTGCCGCCCCGCTCCCGAACAGATTTGTAGAGGTCAAACAGGGCGTCGTATTGCGTTTCCCCTTCCCCGATATAGAATAGGTCGAAGAAATCAGCCAGAGGCTCCGGATTGTAAGTGCATGGCCCGCCGCCAATGACAAGAGGGTCTTCTTCTGCGCGCATATGGGCAAGCAGCGGTATCTGGCTTAAATCAAGAATCTGCAGGATATTGGTATAGCACATTTCGTACTGGATTGTAATTCCCAGGAAGTCCATATCCCGCACAGGAGACTGGGTTTCCAAGGTAAATAATGGAATGCGTTCTTGTTTTAAAATTTTGTGCAAATCAACCCAGGGTGAATAGACACGCTCGCAATAAACATCGTCCCTTTGGTTGAACATATCATATAGAATCTGGATACCAAGATGAGACATGCCAATTTCATAGACGTCTGGGAAGCACATAGCAAAACGGATTGCCACATCGCCCGGGTTCTTCTTTATGATGTTTACTTCATTGCCGATATACCTGGCAGGCTTATCTACCGACATCAATATTTCGTCGCTTAAAGCAAGCTCGTTCATTTGTTCTGCTCCTTTACTTCTGCCTTAGTGTCTGCTTTTTCCTTTGTGCTGGTAATGCTGACATCACCGAAAAACGCGTCTAATCTCTCCACGGGGAGCGGGTTCCATTCTATCTGCTCCACGACTTGCTTGGATCCGATTCCCTGAAAGGTGATTTTCTCCTGGTCGCAGTACACAAAGCCTGCAAACAGCAGCAGGGCAATGACCAGACGAATGCCAAACGTGGAAGCGGGCGTTCCGGCCTCTTCTGCCGGGGCAGGCTCCTCTATGTTTCCGGGCTGTTGGCTGCGGAATGCGGCGCGCGCCTGCTCTACATAATTCCTCCGTTCCCTTGCGCTTTCTTCGACAGATTTTACCATATTGTATACTCCTATCAACAGCTTTGTACTATTTTAGTAGCCGATGACTGAAAAAATACCTGTTTTCCTGCCAATTTTTTAAGAACTGGCTGGCTTCTCTGTGATTGCTGCGGCAATAGTTTACATAATATTTTTATGTAAACTATTGCCGATTCCCATTATAAAAATATCGCTGGTTCAGCTCTTCCACAACCTCGTCCCAGGTAATCCCGGTTTCCACCATCGTCATTACCAAGTCATAGATAAAGTCGCAGATTTCATAGGTTATCTCATCCGGTTCATTGTTCTTAGCGGCAATCACAATCTCTGTAGCCTCTTCCCCGATATTCTGCAAAATCTTATCCAGCCCCTTGTCAAATAAGTAATTTGTGTAGGAACCTTTCTTTGGATGCTTTTTCCGCTCTTTGATAGTATCGTACATATTTTCAAACACCTTCAGCGGATTGCGGCTGATATATTCTTTTTTCACGAGATTCTGAAAGAAACAGGTGGGATTCCCGGTATGGCATGCCGCGCCAACCTGGGAGACGCTAGCAAGGATGGTATCCTTGTCACAGTCAATCGTCAAAGATTTCACATACTGGTAATGCCCGGAGGTCTCGCCTTTGACCCACAGCTCCTGGCGGCTCCTGCTGTAATAAGTCATCTTGCCTAAATCAAGGGTCATGTTATAGGCTTCCTCGTTCATGTAAGCAAGCATCAGCACTTCACACGTCTGATATTCCTGCACAATCACGGGAATCAGGCCGTCGCCGTTTAATTTAAACTCATCCCAAGGGATGGACGAGACAAATTTCCGTGTCTGTATTCCTTCTGCAGCAAGGTTCCTTTTCAGGGCCAGGATATCCGTACCCGGACTGCTGACGTAGTCGCCTCCTATCCCGGTCACACAGTCTCGCTTTAAGATTTCTGCCCACCGGCCCAGGTCATAGCCGGAGACAATCACGCTGAAAGGGATGTCCGTGATATTGGCCAAAGCCTCTATGATGTTCTCATTTAACACGACAAGCTTATGGATATGCTCTTTGGCCTCATCCCGATGTTTAAAAAGCAAATCAACCGTTTCCATGGAGACCAAAAGCTTTTCTTTACCGAAACGCTGCGAGGCTTCCTGCGCTATCTGGACGATATCATGCCTGGAACCGTCCAGGATGGCTCCTTTGCAGCCGGCATAGAGAGTCTTCTTGACGTCTTCTATCTTCCTGATGTTTCCGGCGCCATAAACCGGAATCTCAACCATCCTGCTTATCTTACGGATAATTTCCAGATGAAGGTCATGTTCTTTGTCGGATTGTGACAAATCAAATACATATAGCTTGTCTACTCCGCTTTCATTATATGATTTTGCAAGTTCTTTCCAGTCCCCGGCAGATGTATCGTCTTCGCGGCCTTTTACGGCGCCGCCGTCTTTCAGGTAGATTGTGGCAATCAAATTTTTGTGTTCCATAATATCACCTATAAGCTGCCTTTCGTCGACATAATGTCCCTAATCCTGGGGTCTTTTGTGGCGGCCTCATCCAAGGCACGCCCAAATGCTTTAAAAAGCCCCTCAATCATATGATGGTTGTTTGTGCCTGACAGGATTTTCATATGTAAATTCATCCCTGCACTGTAGGAGATGGCATAGAAAAATTCGCGTACCATCTCTGTCTCCATATACCCCACTCTTTCTGCCGTGAACTCTCCCTCGAATGAAAAATACGGCCTGCCGCTTAAGTCTATGGCGCATAATACCAAAGTCTCATCCATAGGCAGGATGCAGCTGCCATAACGTTTGACGCCTTTTTTGTCTTTGAGCGCATAACGGATGGCATTCCCCAGCACAATCCCGGTATCTTCGATGGAATGGTGCGTATCGACAATTAAATCTCCCTTTACCTGAACCTTCAAGTCAAAAAAGCCGTGGCGGGCAAATCCGTCCAGCATATGGTCAAAAAAACCGATTCCGGTGTCCAGCTGCGTTTCCCCGCTGCCATCCAGGTTCAGCGTGAGGCTGATATCTGTCTCTTTCGTCTTACGTCGCTGTTTGCTGCTTCTCTTTTCTGACATGGCAATCCCTCATTTCGTATTTTAATGTATACATTTCGCTCTCATGTCGAAACTTAACTTTCATGGATTAACGTTCAAACCTAACTTTAATGGAATTTGCGTGCGCCGTCAACCGCTCTGACTCAGCAAATTGCACGATATCCTTGTAAATTGGTTCCAGCGCTTCTTTTGAGTAAGAAATAATGCTGGATTTCTTGATAAAATCATCAACCCCCAATGGGGAGAAAAATTTTGCCGTCCCATTTGTCGGAAGCACATGGTTCGGCCCGGCAAAATAATCGCCGAGAGGCTCGCTGGCATATTCCCCCAGGAAGATAGCTCCCGCATTCTTAATCTTCATCATAATGTCAAAGGGATTGGCTGTCAGGATTTCCAGATGCTCAGAGGCAATCTCATTGGCGGCGTCAACCGCCTCATCCATATTGGACGCTACCAGGATATAGCCATAGTTATCCAACGATTTTTCAATGATGTCTTTCCGTGGCAGCGTGGCTGTAAATTTATCAATCTCTTCGGAAACCTGTCCCGCAAGTTTCTCGCTTGTAGTGATGAGGATTGCGCTTGCCAGCTCGTCATGTTCTGCCTGAGACAGCAAATCTGCCGCCACATAGCGGGGATTCGCGCTTTCGTCAGCCAAGACGAGGATTTCACTTGGCCCGGCGATAGAATCAATGCTCACATGCCCGAAGACTGCTTTTTTCGCCAAAGCCACATAAATATTTCCCGGCCCGACAATCTTATCCACTTTGGGAATGCTCTCGGTGCCAAAAGCGAATGCAGCGACAGCCTGCGCGCCGCCAATCTTATAAATCTCATCTGCCCCGGCAAGGTCTGCCGCCGCCAGCGTCGCCGGGTTCACCTTCCCATCCTTGCCGCAGGGTGTTGCCATCACGATTTTCCCAACGCCTGCCACTTTTGCCGGCAGCACATTCATCAACACAGATGAGGGATAGGCCGCTTTGCCTCCAGGCACATACACCCCTACACGGGCAAGCGGCGTGACCTTCTGTCCCAGCAGCACGCCATCCGGGCGGCTGTCAAACCAGCTGTACTGCTTCTGCTTCTCATGGTATGCGCGTATATTGTCCAGTGATTTCTGCATGACGCGAATAAGCTTCTCATCTACCAGACGGTAAGCCTCGTCGATTTCTTCCCTTGTGACAAGGACAGAATGGCTGTCAAGTTCTGCGCCGTCAAATTGTTTTGTATAAGAAAAAACAGCATGGTCGCCTTGTCCCCGGACGTTCTCTATAATATCATTTACGCTGTCTTCATATTGCTTATAGCTATTGGGGCTTCGTTTCAGGAGGTCTTCGAGAAGATTTCTCCTGGTGTCCTCCGTAAGTTTTAAAATTCTCATGGAATGTCCTCCTTATGTTATTTAGGCTGCGCGCATCAGGCTCATTGCCCGCCCTCCGCTAAGACCTCTTTCAGATCCTGGATTATCTTGGTAATGCGCTCATGTTCCATCTTCATGCTGACCTGATTCACCACCATCCTGGCCGACAGAGGACAGACTTCTTCCAAGACGCCAAGCCCATTTTCGCGGAGAGTAGAGCCTGTCTCCACAATGTCCACGATGACTTCCGAAAGCCCTACAATCGGCGCAAGTTCTATGGAACCGTTCAGCTTGATAATCTCCACCGTCTGGTGTTTCTTATTATAAAAGTAATCCTTGGCAATCCGTGGGTACTTGGTGGCGACCCGGATCAGTTCATGGTGCTGCAGAAGTTCCTGGGCTTCTTTCGGCCCGCAGACACACATCCTGCATTTCCCAAACCCTAAATCCAGGACTTCATAGATGTTGCGCGCCTCCTCCAAAATGGTGTCTTTACCAACTACTCCAATATCCGCCGCGCCATATTCCACATATGTTGGCACATCTGGCCCTTTGGCAAGGAAAAATTTCAGTTTCAGCTCCTCATTGACAAAAATCAGTTTGCGGGTGTCCTTGTCCTTCATTTCCTGGCAAGTAATCCCGATCTTTTCAAAGGTGGCAAGGGCCTGTTTTGCCAGACGCCCTTTCCCCAAAGCAAAAGTCAAGTATCTCATCCTTCCCTCCGTTTCTACTCAATAAACATCAGAGCCTGTGTGTGCATACGCTCTGCGTAAGAGCGGTAATCTTCTTCTGTCTTGCCGTCTGCCCAGCAGACAAGCGCAGCCCCAAGATTCTGCTCCCGCAGGGAAACTGCCCGTGCAATCGCTTCCTGCTGTTTTTCCCGGCGGTATACGATGAGAGTCTGGTTATTCTCTGCCGGTATGTCAATCTTCTGCCGTGCCAGCGCGGCCAGCAGCTGGTCAATCACAACCGCAAAACCGATGGAAGGCGCATGTTTGCCGAAATAATCCATCAGGTTATTATACCGCCCGCCCTTGACAATCGGCTCGCCGCTGCCAAACGTATAGCCGGAAAAGATAATGCCCGTATAATAATAGTAGCTGCTGACCATGCCCAGCTCAACCGTGACATACTTTTCCACGCCATAGCAGGACAGCGCCTGCATCAAGGATTCCAGCCGCTCCAAGGCCTTTAAGATTACCGGGAAGCCAGCAGAAAGCTCTTTCGCCCGGTTCATCATGCCGTCCGTCATGCAGAGATTTCCCAACATGGAAAAAAGTTCTTTCAGGCTGCCAGAAAGCTGCAGGGAATCTACAAGCTCCTCTACGCCAAAGAAGTTTTTGTTGGAAATCAGTGCGATAAGCTCCTGCTCCAGACGTTCCTCCAGGTTGGCAGCCTGCACCAAGCCGCGGAAGAAGTCCATATGCCCCACGCCAATCTGGAATTCTGAAAGCCCTGCGGTTTTCAAGGAGTCGACCACCAGCGCAAGTACCTCGGCATCTGCCGCTACGGAATCGTCCCCCACCAGCTCAGCGCCAAGCTGGGTCGTCTCTTTCAGCCTGCCCTGGTAACTGTCATTATTGATAAAGGTGTTCCCCATATAACAGAGGCGTACCGGGAATTCCTCATCTCCATAATATTTTGCCACGCACCTCGCAATGGAAGGCGTCATGTCGGGACGCAGTACCAGCGTATTCCCCTCCCTATCAAAAAATTTATACAAATCCTTGGAGGGCGTCGTGCCGATTTCCTTGCTGAATATATCAAAAAACTCAAATGTGGGCGTTTCTATTGCATGATATCCATATTTTTTCAACAAGTCCTGCAAGTTTTCCTGTAAAACCCGCTTTCTTGCGCATTCCATATTATAGATATCCCGAACCCCTTCCGGGGTATGTAATAATCTGCGTTCCATGTGGTAAGATTCCTTTCTGTAATTAGAATGTTCACTTTAATATGCTAATACGTTATCAAATTAAAACATGCATATTATAGCGAAGACGCCTGAAAAAGTCAACCGCGTTTCTGCAAATCTTTCTGAAGAGCGTCAAGATAAGGGATTAAAAGGCCGTTTCTGGAGGAAACGAAATATTCCTGCTCCAGCTCTTCATAACGGAAGCTTTTCCTGCCGCCCTCTTCTGCACGTCTCCAGAATTCCATCAGTTTCTCATAGCGGAGGTAATAGGCTTCGTTCCGATGGGAATAAAACACCAGCAGAAAAGCGATTCCCTGCTGCGCTTCGAATTTTTCCATGAAATGCACCTGGTGTGGATGGATGTTCTGCAAGGGGAACGTATCGTTACGGCATTCCTTCGCATCAAAGCAGACCGGTATCCCCTGCACGGCTCCAATGTAATCTACGGTGCTTTTCTGGTCAAAATAGGCGAGCGTGATATGACGGCTGTCTTTATCAATATTAATAGGCGTAATGGGAGTCGGCACTTTCTGAATCAGGGCCAGCCCATGCTCCGCATATTTCTCATTGGTAAGGTTAATCAATTCCTCCAGTGTAGAACCGCGCAGCCCCCTTGAATTCCATGTTGGCATTATTCTTTCCTCTTTTCGGTCAGTTTTAACACCCGCCTGAAAGCTTCCCCCGGAGGCGCTTCAAATTCCCTGCCGTCGGCAAGCTTGATGCGGTATGCCTCAAGCATTTGCGCATGGATTTGGTAATATTTTCGGAACCATCGGTTCACATCTCCATCACCATATTTGCTATCCCCGGCAATGGGGTGCCCCAGAGAGGCCAAATGCGCCCGGATCTGGTGTGACCGCCCGGTGACAAGATGCACGTCCAGCAACGTAAAAATGCCTGTTCTCCCGGCAATGCTTGCGGAATCCACCTCCCGCAGGCATCCCTTTCCTTCCGGGGTTTCTGCTTTCATATAGTACGTAAGGGGCGTATAACCTGTCTGAATATATTTACTGTCCGGCTGCCTGGTATGGAAAACTTGTACCTGGTTGCCTGCGCCGTCTTTTTTCAGCCAGCCTTCCGCTGTCTGGGCAGCCGGGAGCCAGCCCTTGGCCAGGCAGCGGTAATGCTTTTGCACAGAACGGCTGCGCAGCTGTCCTGCCATGTCCTGCAGTCCTTTTAGGCTCTTTCCTGCGATGAGAAGCCCAGAAGTATTCCTGTCCAGCCGGTTGCAGACAGAAGGGGTAAATGTTGCAAGTTCTTCTCTCGTAAGAGAGCCCTGCCGTAAAAGATAACCGATGATGTACTCATTGGCAGAGAAATCGTCAGGCCCTGATTTCTGGGACAGCATACCGGCGGGCTTATTGATAATCAGGATATCGGCATCTTCATAGATAATTTCCAGCGGGACATAGGGATATCCATTCTCTTCCTTGGGACTGCCGCTACATTCCTCAGGATTCACCAGGGATGGGGAAGCAAACTTGGCGAATGTTTCGTCACTGAAAAATAAGGTCACTTTGTCCTCAATCTGGAGTTTCTCCGATCCATCCGCTTTCTTTCCGTTGAGCGTGATATTTTTCTTGCGCAGCATTTTATAGATGAAACCGGACGTAGCTTCAGATAGAAGCTTCCTCAAATACTTATCAAACCGCTGCCCGGCTTCATTTTTCTTAATCTGAAAGCTCTGCATTAACGCCTTCCTTTCTTATGCGGGCTCCGGCCCATATCCGGCTTTTTGCCTGGATTCGCCTTACATCTGTTCTTTGTGCCTGGCTTTGCTGTTCGTCCCATGCCTGGCCTTGCTGTTCGTCCTGTGCCTGGCCTCTGGGCGGACGCTGATTTCCGCTTAGTTTTCGCGTTCCTGGTATCTGCCATCTTCCTGGGCGGTATCAGACAGGTCTCCCCGAAGCCAATAAGATCCCTGCGGCCGGCTTTTATAAGAGCCTCTTTCACCAGCTCGTAATTTTTAGGGTCACGGTACTGAATCAAAGCACGCTGCATCGCTTTCTCGTGCGGATTATGCGCCACGTATACCGGCTCCATAGTGCGTGGATCCAGCCCGGTGTAATACATGCAAGTGGAGATGGTAGATGGCGTAGGGTAAAAGTCCTGGACCTGCTGCGGCATATACCCCAAATCCCTTAGGAATTCTGCAAGCTCTACCGCCTCCTGCAGTGTTGAGCCCGGGTGCGAAGACATCAGGTAGGGGACAAGGTACTGTTTCTTGCCTAATTGCTCGTTCATCTTCTGGTATTCACGGGCAAATTCATGGTAAACTGCTGCGGGGGGCTTACCCATTTTCTGCAACACAGTGTCCGAAATATGCTCCGGAGCCACTTTCAGCTGGCCGCTGACATGGTATTGGCACAGTTCCCGCAGGAAGGTACGGTCATTGTCGGCCAGTAAGTAATCATAACGGATGCCGGAACGGATGAACACTTTCTTAACGCCCGGAAGGCTGCGCAGCTTGCGCAGTAATTTGAGGTAATCTTTGTGGTCGGCCTTTAGATTTTTGCAGGGCTTGGGGAACAGGCACTGCTTGTCTGGGCAGACGCCCTCCGAAGCCTGTTTTTTACATGACGGAAAACGGAAATTCGCGGTTGGCCCGCCCACATCGTGGATGTAGCCCTTAAACCCCTCTTCTTTCGTCAGAAGCTGCGCTTCTTCTACAAGCGACTGATGACTCCTGGATTGTATAATCCTTCCCTGATGGAAAGTAAGCGCGCAGAAACTGCAGCCTCCGAAACAGCCCCGGCTGCTGGTAAGGCTGAATTTAACCTCGGATATGGCGGGCACTCCGCCATATGCTTCATAGGATGGATGGTATGTCCGCATATAAGGCAAGGCATATACATCATCCAGCTCCGTCTGGCTTAAAGGTTCTGCCGGCGGGTTCTGTACGACAAAAATCTTGTTCGGGTAGCCTTCTGCCAGACGTTTCCCGCGGAAGGGATCGGTATTGCAATACTGCGTGTAGAAGCTTTTGGCATAAGCCGTTCTATCTTCCTTCACTTCCTGAAACTCTGGCAGGAACACAGCGTCATAAATGTCTTCTTTTTTTTGGGTCTTGTACACGGTTCCTGGCACAAAGGTAATATCTGAGACAGCCAGCCCGCTATCTAACGCTTCCGCCAGCGCAATGACGCTTTTTTCTCCCATGCCATACATGAGGATGTCCGCGCCGCTGTCTAAAAGGACGGAACGTTTTACCTTATTGCCCCAGTAATCATAGTGCGCAAGCCTGCGCAGGCTCGCCTCCACGCCGCCGATAAGAATGGGGGTTTTCTTATAAGTCTGGCGGATGAGGTTTCCATACACCACGGTAGCATAGTCTGGCCGTTTTCCCATGACGCCGCCTGGGGAAAAGGCGTCTTTCTCCCGCGGATGCCTGGAAACACTGTAATGGTTGACCATGGAATCCATATTCCCGGCGCTGACCAGAAATGCCAGCCGCGGCTCGCCATAGATAGAAATGCTCTCTTTGTCCTTCCAGTCGGGCTGCGAAATGATGCCGACTGAATAGCCATGAGCCTCCAGCAGGCGGCTGATAATCGCATGGCCGAAAGAGGGATGATCCACGTAAGCATCCCCGATAATATATACAAAATCGAATTGTGTCATCCCCTGCGCAAGCATGTCATCCCGGCAGATTGGCAGAAATTTCCTATCCATGGCAGCTCCTATAAAATTTCATATGTATTATCCAGTACTTGCTCGTAGCTTGTGATATAGTAATCTGCAAGCCTGCGCTTCTCATTTTCCTGATGTGCGGAGAAAGAATCCTCCACGGCGCATACCCGCATCCCGGCATTTTTGCCTGCCCGGATTCCCATAGGGACGTCTTCAAACACCAGGCAGCGTTCTGGACTTGTGGACAACCTCTTCGCCGCTTCCAGATAAACGTCCGGCGCCGGCTTGCCGTGCGCAACCTCACATGCCGTCACGATTTCCTGGATATCAGCCTGGAAGCGGAGCGCGTTAATGACGGCTCCTACAAGTTCCTTGGAGTTGCTGGTGGCAATGCCAAGCGTTATCCCCTGCTGCCTGCAATGACGCAAGAATGTTTCTGCCCCAGGCTTGAATGGCACTTCGTTGCTATATTTTTCATAAGCCATCCGGTTCCAGATAGATTTCAGTTCTTCCACGCTCTCTCCCAGGCAAAACAGCTCTTTGGTGTAGACGGCTGTCTCCGTGAAGCTCATGCCCTCGATATCATGCTGGTAAGTCTCCGGCAGAGCCAGCCCACGCTGCTCCAGGAATTCTACGTCAATGTCGTGCCATAGCCACATGGAGTCCACAAGCGTGCCGTCCAAATCAAAAATGACGGACTGTATATTCTCTAACATAATCTTTCGTTCTCCTTTGCCTGCCTTAACAAGGCAATCTCTTCTTCCGTCAGCCTTCTGTATTCCCCAGGCTGCAGGGAGCTGTCTAATTCCAATCCTCCCATCGAAAGGCGTTTTAGATATACGACCTCTTTGCCAACCGCCGTAAACATCCGCTTAACCTGGTGGAACTTCCCTTCCATGATGGTAAGCTCTATTTCGGAGAAATCCCCATCATGGGATAAGGTGCGCAGCCTCGCCGGCAAAGTCCTTTTTTCCTCTCCGATATCAAGTCCTTTCGCAAACTGCGCGATATCCTCTTCCCCCACATTTCCTCTGACCCTGGCAAAATAAGTCTTTGGCACATGTCTGTAAGGGGACAGCAGATTGTGTGACAATCCGCCGTCATTTGTGATTAAAAGCAGGCCTTCCGTGTCCCGGTCAAGCCTGCCTACCGGAAATAAGCCCTTGCGGGTCTTTTCTGTAATCAGTTCCAGCACCGTCTGGTGCTGCCGGTCTGTGACGGCGCTGACGCACCCCATCGGCTTATTGAGCATGAAATACTCATATTCCTGGTAAGCAACCTCCCGCCCCTGGAATAATATCTCATCCTTGCCCGGGAAAACCTGTTGGTTTGCCCCCTGCGGCAGGGAGCCATTTACCAACACCTGTTTTTTGCGGATCTGCTGCTTTACTTCACTGCGGGTTACTATGCCCATGTCGGCCAGATATTTGTCCAGGCGCATTCCCATCCCTCCTGCATATGTTTGCCCAGGCCCATCATCCTGCATGGCTTGCTGTTCTTTAAAATATGTGCGCTGCGGTTCCAGCCATTTCAGAATCCAATAGGGATTGAGGCTCATTTCCTGCCCATCTGCGCCAGGCACATAAATGCCAACATGCAGATGGACTGCAAACTGCCCGGTTGTCCCTTCCTCCCCATATCCGCTGTCACCCATAAATCCCAGGAGTTCCCCGGCCTTGATTTCATCTCCCTCTTTAAAATCTTTCGCATAATCGTAGAGATGCGCATAATAAAAATAACTGCCGCCGGGTGAACGGATGCCAATACGGTATCCGCCCAGCTTGAGCCAGCCAACTTTTTCCACAATACCATCTGTCATGCTGACAATGGGGTAACGCCCCCGCTCATTGACGGACGCCATGACGTCGGTGCCTTCATGCCCACGCTCGCCGCCAAAGCTACGCGCAAACATCCAGGAATTTTCATAAGAGACATCCATGGCTTCCTCAGATTTGTTGCGCGGTACCGGGAAATATTTAAGATCCTCCCAGACGGCACGCTCTGTCTCGGCAGCATACTGGATTTCCTGCGGAAAATAGCGGGAAAGAAGCTTTAAGTAATCCTCCAGCCGTTCCTGCCCGCTTTCTTCGGAAAGGACGGCCGCAGCCAGGTACGCATACCTGGAAGATCCGGTTTTCTCCTCATATTCCGCCGCCAGCGCATAAAGATCTGCCGGCACTTGCTGGCGGCGCAGGAGTTCTGACGTATCTTCTTCCCAAAGCTGGGAAATCTTTGCAATCTGCTGTATACTGCCAATCCATGCAGTTAGGAAGCACAGCATAACGGCAAGGAGCAGTAAGTGGACACATAACTTTTTAAAATATTTCATAGACCCCTTGAGTGTCTGCTTTTTATATATATTTATTTCATGCGCTTAAGAAATTCCACTATCAATTTCCAAATTTTCTCCGTGGAGGAGATGCTCAGGCGTTCTTTCGGCGTATGGATGTCATAATTATTCGGCCCGAAAGAGATGCAGTCCAGATTCGGAATCTTGCCTGAGAATAGCCCGCACTCCAAGCCGGCATGGATTGCCTCTATTTTGGGTTCTTCACCGAACAGGCTGCGGTATGTCTCAGCCATTATTTCACGCATGGCGGAATCTGCCTTGTACTCCCATGCCGGATAATCGCCGCCGACTGCGATCTCGCCGCCCAGGAATTCCGTGAGAAAGGTCAGGCGGTCTGCAAGATCCCTTTTCCTGCTGGTGACGCTGCTGCGCACTGCAAAACAGACGGTAAACGTATCTTCGGTAAGCCTCATAATCCCTGCATTCAGAGAGGTTTCCACCAGTCCGGCAATATCCATGCTCATATTCTGCACGCCATTCGGCATCATGCGCAGGAAAAAGAGAATTTTTGAAGCAGACTTGCCATGTAAGACAGGCTTGATTCCTTTCCCCAATTTACGGCATGAAATCTTGATGCCTGGGTCTGAAACCGAAAACTCTTTCTGCAGCGTCTGTTCCAATGCCCCTGCATTGGCGCAAAGTTCCTCTCCTGCTTCCTCTGATTCCACCAAAACTACCGCCGTTGCTTCCCGGGGGATGGCATTGTCTTTCAATCCGCCTTCGATATGTTCTATGGCAAACGGAACGTCTTTGTTCAGGGTATCCAACGCCCTGCCCAACAGCCTGATGGCATTCCCATGCTCCTTATCTATCTCGCTGCCGGAATGTCCGCCCTGCAGGCCGCAGACTTTGACTTCATAGCTGACGCCCTCGGCCTGGATTCTTGAAACAGGAAGCTCGCAAGTCGCCTGCAGGCCGCCGGCACAGCTTGTCAGGAAAACGCCCTCCACGTCCGAATCGATATTCAGAAGCTTCCTTCCTTTTAACATGGAAAGATCCATTGTCTCTGCGCCCAGCATACCAATTTCCTCATCCACAGTGAAGACAATTTCCAGCGGCGGATGGCATAGGGAATCATCGTCCAAGATGGCAAGGGCATAGGCAACGGCAATCCCGTCATCGCCGCCGAGCGTAGTTCCTTCTGCTCTCAGGAAATCACCGTCTACGTATAGACGCAGCCCTTCCTTCTCAAAATCAATGTCAGCCCCGCTTTCTTTTTCACATACCATGTCCAGATGTCCTTGGATGATAATTGGTTCAGAACCTTCGTAGCCTGGGGATGCGTCCTTAAAAATAACGACGTTGTTGTCCTCATCCTGGATAAACTTAAGCCCATGGCTTTCTGCGAAAGACACGCAATAGTCGCTGATTGCCTTGGTATTCCGGGAACCGTGGGGAATCTGGCAGATATCCTCAAAATACGCAAATACTTTCTTTGGTTCCAGTTGTTCACATACTCTCATGATTGCTCTCCTCCATTGGTATATTTATATAGTTGGCTCATAGAATGAACTATGAAAAAAATCCTGTACATTATTATTCTAATTGCATTTTTGTTTTATACTCTCGCCTTTCCGGAAGAATCTGTAGGCGCAGCTTCCGTGGGCCTGAATCTCTGGTATGAGAACATGCTTCCCACGTTGCTGCCGTTCTCCATACTTTCCTATATCCTGATTCATTCCGGGATCCTGGACAGCTTTGCCCGCCTCATCCATCGCTTTGTCGGGAAAATCTTTCCTGTCAGCAGCGTTGGCATTTACCCGCTCACGGCCGGCCTTCTGTTCGGTTTCCCAATGGGGAGCAAAATTACCGCAGATTTAGTAAATGCCGGGAAAATGAGCCGTGAGGAGGGGCAGCGTCTGTTCTGTGCCTGCAACAACATCAGCCCCATGTTTGTCGGCAGCTTCATCCTCAATGAAAACCTGGGGCGGGCAGACCTCAGAACTGCCACATACTTAATCCTTTATGTCCCTCCGCTCGTGCTTTATATGCTCTGGAACCGCAAACGCCAGTTCCGGACGCCTGGGGAACACTTGCCACAAAAAACGGCATCCATGAACTTTCAGCTCATAGACGCCGGTATTATGAACGGTTTTGAAACACTGGCAAAGCTGGGCGGTTATATCATCATGTTCGCCATATTGGCACAGATGACGACCATGCTCCCGGTGTCCGACCCTATATTGAAATGCCTGCTGATCGGCTGTACGGAAATTACCAACGGAATCTCCTACACGGCAAGGCAGGGCTTGGATTTTGCCCTTGCCTATCCGCTGATGGTTGCATTTACTGCCTTTGGCGGACTCTCTGGATTTGCGCAGACTGCCTCCATGGTAAAAGACGGCAACTTACCAATGCTGCCCTATCTGCAGATGAAACTCCTGGGAACAGCAGTTTCCCTAGGTCTTGCACTCCTGCTGGCGCTGTGACCCTGGCAACAGGAACGGATTTTCCAAAACTCCTGATTTATGGAATCAATCCCACGCTTAATTGATGTCCGTCAGCTGAATGGCAGAAGGCGTTTCCCTGCCGCCTGCCGAATCTCCTTGGGCTTCCTGGCTCTGCACGGCGTCCATTTCTGCCGGCGCAAGCTCCCTCCGGTTCGCATTTACCTTGTCGAAACATGCCTGCAGGGAGCCTAAGAGACTGTCAGTCCTAGCGCTTGTCGTCTCCATTGCCGTGACAATGATTTCCTCTAAACTGTTTAGCATTTCATCTGTATACTGAATAGCCCCCAGGCGGATATTATTGGCGTCAATCGTTGCGTTGTCCAGAATTTCCTGTGCCTGGTTCGTGGCAATCAATACCACTTCATTTGCCTGCGCATATGCTTGCTGCATAATCTGATGCTCGCTGATAAGCTCCGTGGTATGTACCTCGGCCTTGGCAATGATGGCTTCCGCCTTGGCCTTGGCATCCGCAAGGATTGCCTCTTTATTGCTGATCATCTTCTGGTAGCGTTTGATTTCGTCCGGCGTCCGATGCCTAAGCTCTGCCAATAAGTTGTCCAGCTCCTCCTTGTCTACAATAATCTGTGTATTGGAGAATGATTTGAACTTACAGTTTTCAATGAAGTCTTCAATCTCGTCAATCGCCTGTTCGATTTTGCTGCTCATACACAATGCTCCTTAAACTTTATATTTTTCATAAATCTGCGGTATCAACTGTTCCGGCACGAAATGGGAAATGTCTCCTCCATAAGAAGCAACCTCCTTGACGATAGTGGAACTCAAATAAGCATATTCCAGACTGGTAGTCAAAAATACCGTATCTATCTCTGAGCTGACAATCCGGTTAGTCTGGGCAATTTGCAGCTCATATTCGAAATCCGTCACTGCGCGAAGTCCCCTTATTATAATTGTAGCCCCGATTTTCTTTGCATAATCAATCAGAAGCCCATCGAAGAACTGAATCTTCACATTGGGTACATGACTGGTTATATCTTTTAACATACTAACACGTTCTTCCACAGAAAACAATGGATTTTTTGCACTATTATTCAAAACAGCAACCACCAGTTCATCAACAATCTTTGCTGAACGCTCAATCATATCAATATGTCCAAAGGTTACCGGATCAAAACTTCCCGGATAAATTGCTCTCTTCATATGTTTCCCTCATCCCGGCTTACCCGGTAAACCGTAAAAAAATATGTTGGTTGGTTTTATATGTTTTCTCTTTTGTAATTTGAAATCCAAATTCTGTGGCGTAAGACAAGTCCATACCCAAAGAGCATTCCACGACAACAATGGTATGCTCATGGATGATGCCGGACGCCCCTAATGCCTGCAATATATCTGATTCCTGCCCTTTGCCGTAAGGAGGATCCATGAACACGACGTCGAACACTTCCTGCCCCTGCATCCTTTGGACGGCGGTTGCCGCATCCCTGACAAGCAGGGTGCAGCAATCCTCCAATTTCGTGAACCTGATATTCTCCTCTATGCAGGCAGCAGCGTTCCTGCTGTTTTCCACAAACACTACTTTCTCGGCGCCCCGGCTTGCAGCCTCCAACCCTATCTGGCCGCTTCCAGCGAACAAATCAAGAAAGTGGCAGCCGGCAAGGTATGGATTCAGCATATTGAAAAGCGTCTCTTTCACCCTGTCCGTGGTCGGCCTTGTGTCTAACCCCGGAATGGTCTTAAGCTGCAGCCTTCTTGCCTTTCCTGCTATTATCCGCATACATCCACCTCTCCAAACGTACTCAGTATTGCCTTCCGAAGAAGCGTCAGCGCACTTGCCACGGAATATTCCCGGATTTTGCTGCGGCTCCCGGTATACTGGTTTTTCTCTGTGTACAATTTCCCACGACAGTAACAGCTCATATATACAAGCCCTACCGGCTTTTCTTCTGTGCCGCCGTCAGGCCCGGCAATGCCCGTAACAGCTATGCACAAATCTGCGCCTGCTGCTTTCGCGCCGCCTGCTGCCATTTCCTCGGCTGTCTGAGGACTTACCGCGCCATGCAGACGCAAAGTCTCCGGCAGAACGCCCAGAAGCTTTTCCTTTGCCTCATTGGAATAGGTAATATATCCTTCCCGCAGATACGCTGAAATGCCGGGGACATTGATAAGCCGCCCCGCAACCAGCCCTCCGGTGCAGGACTCGGCAGTCGTGACTGTAAGATTGTGTTTTTTCAGCAGCTCATGCACTGCCATCTCAAGCGTTACCTGGGGGTCGTCCGTGTAAATCAGGCTGCCAAAACGTTTCTGAAGTTCCTCCTCTACCGGCACAATCATCCGGTAGGCTTCCTCCTCGCTTTCTGCTTTTGCCGTAATCCTAAGATGCACCTCCCCGGTTTTTGCATATGGAGCCACAGTCGGGTTCGTCTGCTGTTCAATCAAATCAATGATTTTAGTCTCTGCCGAGCTTTCGCCAATACCGCATAGCTTGACCATCTTAGAGCAGATAATGTCCGGCTGCCTGTCCTGCAGATATGGGCATACCTGTTCTTCAAACATAGGAACCAGCTCATTCGGAGGCCCCGGCAGGAGTATGACACATGTCCCGCCCTCCTCCATGATAATGCCCGGTGCCGTACCATTGGGATTATATAACACTTTGCAGCCTTCCGGTACCATGGCCTGCTTCCAGTTATTTTCCGTGATGGAACGGCCGCGCCTTGCCATGAATTCCTCGATGTCCTTATGTGCCTGGGCATCTTCCGTGAGCGGCTTTCCCATAACCTTGGCCGCAGTCTCTTTGGTAAGATCGTCCTGGGTGGGGCCAAGGCCCCCGCATAAGATAATCACATCGGAACGATGCCTAGCCGTATTTAACAACTCCTCTAACCGCCCCTGATTATCACCGACTACGCTCTGATAGTACATAGAAAGCCCCAGCATCGCACATTTTTCGGAGATAAAAGCTGCATTGGTGTTCAAAATATTGCCAAGAAGCAGCTCCGTCCCCACACAAATCAATTCTGCTGTCATAATATCAACGTCCTTTTCCAATCTTTTGAAATACTAAAGCCAACTTTATTTTTGCTCTTTGAGAACGCCTTTATTCTTAATCAGGTAATCAATCAGGGAAATAAGAGTCAGAATCAGCGCGATGTAGGTGACTGCAAGAGCGCAGAACTGGTAAATATCATTCTCGAAATTCAAAATCAGCATGACAATCATTACCATCTGAAATGTCGTCTTAAATTTACCCCAGTAACTCGCGGCAATCACAATCCCATTGTCAGACGCAACCAGGCGGAATCCGCTGATAATGAATTCACGGCTGATGATGATTATGGAAATCCATGCCGGCAGGCTGCCGTTTGCGGTTAAGCAGATTAAAGCAGACGCCACCAACAGTTTATCAGCAAGCGGATCCATAAATTTTCCAAAATTGGTGACAAGGTTATACTTTCTTGCAATTTTTCCATCTAAGAGATCCGTGAGGCTGGCCACGATAAAAATCGCCACGGCGGCATACATGCCTGCGCTTCCCAGGTTCGGAATCAGCATGCAGACTACAAAGGGCACAATCAGGATTACGCGCAGTATCGTCAGTTTATTCGGTAAATTCATGGCATCATCTCTCCTATCAAATCATATTCATATGCTCCGGTGATGCGTACCTTCACAAAATCACCAGTCATCAGCACCTCGTCCGTGTCGATGAAAATATAGCCGTCAATTTCCGGTGCGTCCCGGTAAGTCCTGCCCACATAGGCATGTTCCCCATCCACGCCGCCCTCAATCATCACCCACAACTCCCGCCCCTTCATCTCCTCATTTCTGTCATAAATGATTTCTTCTTGCAGCTCCATGATTTCATCACGCCATAGTTCCTTCTGCTCCTCCGTGATTTGGCAGGGAAATCCAGCCGCCGGCGTCCCTTCCTCCGGGGAATAAGTAAATACGCCCAGACGGTCAAATTCCGCCTCATTCAGGAAATACATCAGTTCCTCATGCATATCCTGCGTCTCGCCCGGAAAGCCGGCAATCAACGTGGTGCGCAGCGTGATATCGGGAATTTCCTTCTTGAGGAAAGCAATTTTCTCTTCCAGTTCAGCCTTTGTCGTCTGCCGCCCCATCCTCTTTAGCAGCGTGTCGTTGATATGCTGGATCGGCATGTCGAGATAATGGCACACTTTCTCATTCCGCTTGATAGACGCGACCAGGCCGTCATAGATTTCTTCCGGGTAGCAATACATGATACGGATCCATCGAAGGCCAGATATCTCATTGAGGCGGTCAAGCAGGACATGCAAGGATTTTTCCCCATATAGGTCTATCCCATATAATGTCGTCTCCTGCGCCACCAGAATCAGCTCCCTGACTCCCTGTTCCGCAAGTTCCCGCGCCTGTGCCGTGAGTTCCTCTATGGGGACGCTGCGGTAAGCGCCGCGTATCTTGGGGATAATACAGTAACTGCAGTGTTTGTCGCAGCCTTCTGCAATTTTCAGATGCGCATAATGCCCGCCTGTCGTCAGGGAACGTTTGCCCTTATGCGCCGGAAGCCCTTCCAAAGAATGGTAGCATGTATAACGGCTTCCCTTCTGCACCTCATCCAGGGCAGCTGCAACCTCCTCATAAGAATTCGTCCCGAGTACGGCATCTACTTCGGGGATTTCCGCCATAATTTCATCCCGGTAGCGTTCTGCGAGGCATCCTGTGACAACCAATGCCAGACAGCTGCCTCCAGACTTATACTTTGCCATTTCCAGGATGGTATGGATGCTCTCTTCCTTGGCATCATTAATAAAGCAGCAGCTATTAATAATAATAGCATCTGCCTTTTCTTCTTCATTGGTAAACGTATGTCCCTGGGCCTTTAGAGAACCTATCATGAATTCTGTGTCTACCAGGTTTTTGTCACATCCAAGGGAAATAACTAAAATATTCACGCTTCCTCATCTTCCTCAGAATCATCATCGCCTACGATTGTCACTTTACTATTATAAACTTCCTCTACCGCAATGGACAGCGGCTTTGTGTTCGAAGGGCTGTCTATCATAGGATCGTCCCCGCTGATGATCTGCCTTGCCCGCTTTGAAGTTGCAAGTACGATGGAATATCGGCTGTTCACTACCGGCTCGTCGCCAGTTTCCACTCCGCTGTTAACCACTTTCATTAAATCCGTGTAAGAAGGATGTAGCATCATAATAATCATTCTCCTTTCGCAAAGCCTTTTAACTCTGCCCTAATCTTTTCAATTACCTCATGGTTCCTTGCCACACGGGCATGTTCATTCTGTATGATGGAATGTACTTCCCGCACACATTCCGCAAGATCGTCATTGATTATGAAATAATCATATTGTTCCACGCCCTGGGCTTCCTGCCAGGCACGGTTCAGCCTGGACTCAATAACGGACGCAGCCTCCGTCCCACGGTTCACCAGGCGGCTTTTCAGCTCCGTGGCGCTGGGCGGGGATAAAAACAGCAGCAAGGTATCCGGGTAAGCGGCCTTCACTTTCAGGGCGCCTTGTATTTCGATTTCCAGAATGACGTCCTTGCCCTGGTTTAGCTGTTGTAACACATATTCCTTGGGTGTCCCATAGTAATTTTCCACATACCGGGCGTATTCAACCAACGCACCCTCACGGATCATCTCTTCAAATTCCTCTTCGGACACGAAGAAATATTCTTTGCCATTGCTCTCCCCAGTCCGAGGGGCGCGCGTAGTTGCAGAAATGCTCAGTGCGTACCGGTTCGGGTATCCATCTAAAAGCTGCTTCATGACCGTCCCTTTCCCAGCTCCTGAAAAGCCGGAAACTACCACCAAAATTCCCTTTTTCTCCATCTGTATGCTCCTTCTGCTGTTTTCCCTGTCCTCAAAATACCATGTAAGCCCTATTCAATATTCTGTATCTGCTCCCGTATCTTCTCAACATCCGTCTTCAGGTTAACGGCAATCTCCGCAACTTCCATGTCGTTTGCCTTAGAAAGGATGGTGTTTGCCTCACGGTTCATCTCCTGTGCGATAAAATCAAGCTTCCGCCCGATATTTTCGCCCTTTTTCAAGGTTTCTCTCATGCTGCTGATGTGAGTTTTTAGCCGGACAGTCTCTTCATCGGTGCAAATCCTCTCAGCAAATAAAGTGACTTCCGTCAGCACCCTGCTTTCTTCTGCCTGTGCGTCAGCAAGAAGCTCCTGTATTTTGGCAGTCAGTTTCCTGCGGTATTCTGCCACAATTTCAGGAGAACGTGCCTCAATCTGATCCACATACCCAGTCATGACATCCAGCTTGCCCAGCAAATCTTCGCAGAGCTGCCCGCCTTCGCGTGTCCGCGCCTCCACGAACTTTTCTGCCGCCCCGCGGATTGCCTGCTCCAACAGCTGCCACCACTCTTTCTCATCAAGTTCCTGCGCCTCCATCGTGAGGACTTCCGGATATCTGGCAAGAGACGACGCTGTCAGGTCAAGCGTAAGCCCGAAACGTTCTGCCATCTGCTGCATATATTTCACATATTCGCCGGCAAGCGCCTCGTTGTATCTTAACTGTACCTGATTTTCCACACAATCCTCATACGTGATGAAGACGTCTACTTTTCCACGCTGTGCGTATTCTTTCAGGAGGCTGCGAATTGTATTTTCGAAAAGGGTAAGCTTTTTCGGAATCTTGATGGCGACATCCAGATAACGGTGGTTTACTGATTTTATTTCTACCACAATCCTACGTGAGCCATCGGCAACCTCGCAACGCCCAAAACCTGTCATGCTCTTTATCATAGATTACATACCTCTTTCGTGTGCATAGATAAATATATTATAAAACAGTTTCCAGAAATAGTCAAATTTTCTTTTTTGTTTCCCCACTTTTCTGTTTCGCATACGCAAAGATGATTGGCCCAAAGATCTTGCCGCCGTTGAATACTTTATAACTTAAATCACATTTCCTGTTTTCTATTTCGGAAAATTAGTATATACTAAAATGACAGTCTTTCACTAAAGGAGAATCTATTATGGCTTTTGACGGAATTGTAATCGCAAACCTAGTAAAAGAATTGAAGGAACATATATTAAACGGCAGAATCAGCAAGATTGCCCAGCCGGAAAACGATGAGCTGCTGCTGACGCTGAAAGGGAATCATGGACAGGTTCGCCTGCTGCTGTCTGCCAGCGCTTCCCTCCCGCTTGTCTATCTCACGAAGGAAAACAAGCCAAGCCCTATGACAGCGCCGAATTTCTGCATGCTCCTGCGCAAACACATTGCCAACGGCCGAATTACCGGGATTTCCCAGCCGCACATGGAGCGCATCATCAACCTGGAGATTGAGCATCTGAACGAGCTTGGGGATTTGTGCCGTAAAACGCTTATCATAGAGATTATGGGCAAACACAGCAACATCATTTTCTGCGATGCGGAAGGAAAGATTATCGACAGCATCAAACATATCCCCGCCCAGGTGAGTTCTGTCCGTGAAGTCCTGCCCGGGCGAATGTATTTCATCCCCGAGACACAGGAAAAGTATAACCCGCTGGAGACTACACAGGAAGAATTCATGGAGAAAGTGTTTGCAAAGCCGCAAAACCTTGCGAAAAGCATTTACACTACGTATACCGGCATCAGCCCTACCGTTGCCTCAGAACTTTGCTACCGCGCGAGCGTGGATGGCGAACGTCCGGCAGCTGCCCTTTCCCCGGAGGAACGTCTGCACCTCTGCCACCATTTCTCCTGGCTCATGGATGATATCCGGGAAGGCAGGTTTTCCCCCAATATCATCAAGAACGGAAAGGAACCGGTTGAATTTTCCGCTGTGCCGCTGACACAGTATAGGGGAATGGACGCCATCACCTATCCCGGAATTTCCGAAGTACTGGAGACATTCTACGCGGACAAAAATGTCTACACGCGCATCCGCCAGAAATCTGTGGACCTGCGCAAAGTAGTAGGCACGGTACTGGAACGCAGCCGCAAAAAATATGACTTGCAGCTGAAACAGCTGAAAGACACGGAAAAACGCGAAAAATACAAAGTATATGGCGAACTGATTAACACGTATGGCTATGGGCTGGAAGAGGGAGCCAAAAGCCTTACGGCACTCAATTACTATACGAATGAGGAAATTACCATTCCTCTCGATGAGCAGCTGACTCCCCAGGAAAACGCCCGGAAATATTTTGACCGTTACAACAAACTTAAACGCACCTATGAGGCCCTGACGGAACTGATCAAGGAGACGCAGGAAGAAATCGGGCATTTAGAATCCGTATCAACCTCTTTGGATATAGCCGTGTCCGAAGATGACCTTACCCAAATCAAAGAGGAGCTGACGCAATTCGGCTACATCAAAAAAAGAAACACCGGCAAGAAGGTCAAGACAAAAAGCAAGCCGTTCCATTATCTCTCCTCGGATGGCTTCCATATTTATATTGGAAAAAACAATTTTCAAAATGATGAGCTGACGTTCAAGTTTGCCACAGGCGGCGACTGGTGGTTTCATGCGAAGGGCATTCCCGGATCGCATGTCATTGTAAAGACGAATGGGGAAGAACTGCCGGATCGTGCATTTGAAGAGGCTGGACGCCTTGCCGCTTATTACTCCAAGGGACGTGAAAATGACAAAGTGGAAATCGACTACCTGGAGCGTAAAAACGTGAAAAAGCCAAACGGCAGCAAGCCTGGCTTCGTCGTCTACTATACGAATTACTCGCTCGTGGCTTCCCCTGATATCAGCGGGCTTGCGCTGCTCGCGGATTAAAATTGCTATTTTCTGTAAAAAACGGAAAGAACTGCATGTCTGATCCTGTCTGTCCTGCATATAATATCTCTGTAGCCGAAAGGCTGCAACATACACACGCAAGCACGCGCTGCGCGGTTCCGTGTGCATGGTACGAAAGACAACAGGAGGGAAACGATATGTCAAATTCATCTAACAAGGCAGTGGTTGCAGAAGCAAAAGGTGCATTGGATAAGTTCAAGTTTGAAGTAGCTAATGAGATTGGCGTCCCCTTGAAGGACGGCTATAACGGAGACTTAACCTCCAGACAGAATGGTTCTGTAGGTGGCTATATGGTGAAGAAAATGATCGAGGCCCAAGAAAGACAGATGGCTGGCAAATAACTAGAGCCAGCAGGAAAGGGAGACGCCGGATTTGGCGTCTCCCTTTGCGTATTCTATGGTTAAAGGTTCACAATCTCCGCCTGCCTGTCCAGGTAATAGCTGATTTCCTCACGAATCCTGCCGTGTTCCGCCAATTCCAGCTTCCTGTCCTCTTCCAGCAGAAGATTAGCCTCCTCAGAAGCCTGCTTTAATAAATCTGCATTCTGGTAAATATCTCCCAGACGGAATTCCAGCAGCCCGCTCTGGCGTATGCCAAAGAAATCCCCCGGGCCACGGAGCTTTAAGTCTTCTCCTGCAATAAAGAAGCCGTCATTCGATTTATTGAGGATTTCCAGACGTTTTTTGGCCTTCTCCGAATCCGTTGTGTTGACCATGATGCAGTAGGACTGCGCATCGCCCCGCCCTACCCTGCCGCGCAGCTGGTGGAGCTGGGCAAGACCGAATCGCTGCGCGTCCTCAATCATCATCACCGTGGCATTAGGCACATTGACGCCTACTTCGACGACTGTGGTAGATACCAGCACCTGGATCTCATTGCGCGCAAACTGCTCCATGATGAGGTTTTTCCTGCCAGATTTCATTTTTCCATGCAGGCATTCCACAAGAATCCCTGCCGGCATCTGCTCTTTGAGCTTCTCGGCGTATTCCGTCACATTCTCAGCCTCCAGGCCTTCGCTCTCTTCCACCAGCGGGCAGATAACGTATGCCTGGTGTCCATCTGCAATCTCTTTCCTGAGAAAATCATAGGACGCATTGCGGGCTTTTTTCCCAACCACGCAGCTCTTGACAGGGAGGCGTCTCGCCGGAACCTCATCAATCACGGAAATATCCAGGTCGCCATAAAGGATGATGGCAAGCGTCCGCGGAATCGGCGTTGCGCTCATGACCAGCACATGTGGCTGAGAGCCTTTGAGGAACAAGGATTCCCGCTGCTTGACCCCAAATCGGTGCTGCTCATCCGTAACCACAAGCGCAAGGTTATCGTATAAGGCGCGTTCCTGGATCAATGCGTGGGTGCCGACCACCATGGCGTTAGGATAGAGCTGCATCCTCTCATAGGCGCGGCGTTTCTCCTTTGCTGTCAGCGAGCCGGTCAGAAGGATGACCGGTACCGGCAGCCCATAATTATCACATAGCTCCGTGAAGTTCTGATAATGCTGCATGGCCAGCACTTCTGTCGGGGCCATCAGTGCAGACTGGTAGCCCGACTGTGCCGCATCCAACATAGCAAGGAAAGCGATTATCGTTTTTCCTGAGCCGACATCCCCTTGCACGAGACGCTGCATAATCTTTTTGCCGCGTAAGTCTCCGCGGATTTCTGACAACGTTCGTTCCTGCGCCCCAGTCAGGCGGTAAGGCAGCCGATCCATGACCCGATCCGCCCAGAGGGCGGACGGCCGGGCTGCGCCCACTTCTTCTTTGCAATCTCCGGTGTTTGCAGACGTGCCTGCCAGCGGAAGGAAGGAAAAAGCATTCACTACCTCTTCCATCTGCTCCTTCTGCATACCGGCAGATAGGATGAACTTGAAAAATTCGTCAAAAATCAGACGTTTGCGCGCCTGTTCCAGGGCCTCTGCGCTCTCTGGAAAATGGATATTCTCAATGGCATAGTTGTACTCGGCAAGCTGATGCCGCGCCCGGATTTCCTCTGAGAGATAATCCGCTGACAGATCCAGCCCCTCCAATGCCTGGCGGATGGTCTGGGCAAGCTTATTTTTCTTGAGCCCTGCGGTCAGCGGATAACATGGCCAGAGACAGTTCTGCATGGCCTCGTACTTTTCCGGGGTATATATCTGCGGCTGTTCCATATGGAACGCTTGCCCCTTAGCTGCCAGCTTCCCGGAAAACACAAACCACGCCCCTGCTTTTAATGTATTTCTCAGGTAGGGCATACGGAACCACACAAGGTCTAAGGTAACATTTTGCGCTTTAAGCGTGAGCGAGGTGACTTGCATATTCCTTCCCGCACGTACAAACGGCGCCTTGTCCACTCTTGCCGCGACCGCGGCGATAACTTCCGGCTGGCGGCCCTCCTCACAGATGCCTGGCGATGTATCTTCTGGCTGTGCATTCCGGGAGTTTCCCAATCCCAGAAGCATCGGAAGTTCCGGCAGCGGCGTAATTGGCGGCAACCTGTCATAATCTTTCGGATAATGAAGGAGTATATCACCGACGGTGTATACTCCCAGGTTATGGAATAACTGTTCTGTTTTTGCGCCAATCCCTTTTATCGCCCCGATTGAAGATGATTTATCCATGGGACTGCCCCTCTCATTCTACTGAAATGACATAGTAATAAATCGGCTGGCCGCCAAAATGAACCTCTATCTCACATTCTGGATACTGCTCTTCCAGCTCTGCCCCCAGCTTCTGCGCTGCAGCCTCTTTTACTTCTTCTCCATAGTAGATGCTGATAATGGCAGAATCCTCATCTACCATCTCCGCCACCATATCTTTGGTGACGCTTTCCATGTCTTTCCCTACAGAGAGGATGGCGCTGTCGCCAATCCCCATATAATCTCCCTGCTTGATGGCCTTATCGTCAATAAGGGTGTCACGCACTGCATATGTCACCTGCCCGCTCTTGACATTGGACAGCTCTTCCGCCATGCGCTGTGCATTCTCTTCCGCCGAACTGTCAGGCATGAAGTTAATCAGAGCCGTGATTCCCTGCGGCACGGTTTTTGTAGGGATCACGAAAACATTTTTCTCTTCTATCAGGGATGCTGCCTGGTTCGCCGCAAGGATGATATTTTTATTATTAGGGAGGATGAAGATATTTTCAGCATTCACTTCCTCAATCGCGTTCAGTACATCCTCGGTGCTGGGATTCATGGTCTGCCCCCCGGCGATGATGTAATCTGCGCCCAGCCCCTTGAAAATCTCATTGATGCCTTCTCCGATAGAGACGGAGACAAAGCCCATATCCTTCTTCGGCATCTGGCTTTTCTCTGCTATGGCGTCCTGTTTCGAGCGGCGCTCCTCATCTTCGGCCTTCTGCTCGGCAGCTACTTTCTGCGCGTCCTTAATCAGTTTTTCCTGATGTTCTTCGCGCATGTTGTCAATTTTGATTTTGCTCAGTGAACCATACGTCAAGGCACGCTGAATGGCAAGTCCAGGATCATTGGTATGTACATGGACTTTTGTCACCTCATCATCTGCTACCACAACGATAGAATCACCGATGGAATCCAAGAAAGCCTTGAAATCCAGCTCTTCTTTCTCTTTCAATGGCTGGTTCAGCACGATAATGAATTCTGTACAATACCCAAATTTGATGTCCTGCTCTGCCTGCTGTGAAATCTTGACCACGTCGGCCGTAGAGGAGACGTTCTCAATCGTATAGTCAACTTCTTTGCCCGTCAGGGCGTCATATGCACCCTTCAGCACGGTGACAAGCCCCTGTCCGCCGGAATCCACGACGCCGGCTTGCTTCAATACCGGAAGCATTTCCGGGGTCTTGCTCAAGACATAATCCGCATGCCTGATTACTTCATCCATGAATACCGCCAGGTCATCCGTCTCGCCAATCATTTCCATGGCCTTGTCCGCCGCGCCTTTCGCCACCGTAAGGATCGTCCCTTCCTTCGGTTTCATGACGGCTTTATATGCAGTCTCCACTGCTTTCTGCAGGGCATCGCATAAAACGATGGTGTCCAGTTCTTTATGCTTACTGATTCCTCTGGTGAACCCGCGGAACAGCTGGGAGAGAATGACTCCTGAATTGCCCCTTGCGCCCCTGAGGGAACCAGACGAAATTGCCTTCGCCAAATCTGCCATATCAGGATCTGTACCTAAACTGCTTACTTCCGCTGCCGCTGACATAATAGTCATCGTCATGTTTGTCCCGGTATCGCCGTCCGGCACTGGAAATACATTCAGTTCGTTGATCCATTCCTTTTTTGCTTCCAGATTCTTTGCGCCCGCCAGAAACATTTTAGAAAGCATGGGGGCATCTATCTTAGTTGTCGCCACTTTTACGTCCTCCTTAATCAATCACTCTCACACCTTCGACAAAGATGTTGATTTTTTCGATTTTCATACCGGTAAATTCTTCTACCTGGTATTTCACCGTACTGATTAAGTTATCAGAAACAGTGGAAATACTCACCCCATAAGAAACAATCACATGGAAATCCAGATGAATCTTGTTATCCTTGAGGCTGACGTTGATGCCATGGTTCAGATAGTCTCGCTTCAAAAGCCTTACCAGTCCATCTTTCACATTTACGGCAGCCATCCCCACAATCCCGAAGCATTCTACTGCAACAGAACCGGCATAAATTGCAATAACATCTGTATTAATCAACACTTTTCCATATTGTGTCTCTAACTGTCCTTTCATACTGTAACCTCCATACTTTTTCAGGTTAATGAAATCATATGCCATATTATACCCTGTTTTACAAAAAAAAGAAACAAATATTTTCTTTTTTGTAAAAAAATCATTTTTTGCTTGCAAAATGCCTTTCTTTCTGGTAGAATATGTATGTTGTGAGCCTTGGTTTTAAAACGTATAGGCTTAGTAAGGTGCAAGGAGGTGCAGTTATGGCAAAATGCAGCATTTGTGGAAAAGGCGCGCATTTCGGAAAGAATGTCAGCCATTCACATAGAAGAACCAATAAAATGTGGAGGTCCAACATCAAATCCGTAAGGTGCAAAGTCGAAGGAAGCAGCAACACAAAGAGGATGTATGTATGTACTTCCTGCCTGCGAAGCGGAAAAGTTGAAAGAGCTTAGTTCATATCGAAGTCTGTTCAGGGCAGTTCATTGGTAAATCAATGCACTGCCTCTTTTTTGCGCTGTCAGGAAGGAAACGCTGCTTTAAAACACGCAGACGAAAGCCCTAACAGCAGAACAGATTATATCCCAGCAGCAGTAATACGAAAATAATCAGTACACCCAACAATTCAAAGGGCAGGATGAGCATGATTGCCATCCCCACCGCAATCCAGAACAAAATAAAGCCTATCAGTCGTTTCATGGGCATCACCAAAAAACAGAGTATATATCATCACTAATATATGCTCTGTTCCGGTTCCTTATGCATGTCAGCCTTAATTCCTCTGGAAGGCTCCCTTACACGCCTTCTTCTGATGAGAGGTTCAGCTTCTCCGAGAGGTCTTTTGCCGCAGCCTCCTTGGCAGCGTCGTCCGCCCCGGACGCCTTCTTTGAAGTATTCTTGCTTGTGAATCTGTCTACCAATTCCGGCACCATGTCGAGAACCTTGGTAATCCCATCCTGGTTCTTAACATTTACCAGCTTCGCGTTGCCGTTTTGTATCACCAACACGGCACTCGGCGTAATCTTGCCGCCCAGCCCTCCGCCTGCGCTGTTTTTCTTGTCCTGATTGAACGCTCCGGCCCCAACCCCGAAGGATACCTCAACCAACGGAAGGATAATGGTGTCGCCAATGCTTAACGCCTCCCCAACTACGGTCTTTGTCGTAATAAAGCTGTCCATCCCTTTGAATAAAGACTGGACGGTTGTGTTGAAATTATTTTCCTGCATAAATATAACCTCCTGTTATGATATATTCTGGCCCTTATCAAATAATTGCCTTACGTCTTTCTCTCTGACCAACCGGATAGCCGACAAGAACAGATGCCAGGAACGTACGCGCCCCATCACCATTATCCGTCCTTCTGCAAAAAATGTCTGCGCCTGGAAATCCGGCATTATGCTGATTTTATACCGCGCCCAGAATGGGAACATGCTCAACGCGCCCAAAACCTGTCCGGTCTTTGCAGGGTCTGCCAAGCCAAAGGCCAGCTCCCCCGATGCCTTCCGCGGGGAATAGTGGCGCAGCAGATAGCGGAATTCCTTCAAGAACTTACGGAAAGCATTTTGGTTAGTTTCATCCAAAACCATATTTTTTATGTTCGCGATTTTTTCTTTTGCCGTCCGGGCATTGGCCACCGTATCCGAAAACCGCCTTTTTAATCTGCCCCACAGCCCGCGGAACCGGCCGGCCAGCTTACGCTTCCTTTTTGGGTCCTTTTGCTGCCTATCCTTATTCTTCCCCTCTGGAACAGTATTATTTCCTCCCGGAAGATGTTTTTCCTTCCCGGCTTCGCCTGATATCTGCTTTGAATCCCTTATGGCTTCACTTGGCATCTGCTTTTGATCCCCCATGGCTTCGCCTGATATCTGCTTTGAATCTCTTATGGCTTCACTTGGTATCTGCTTTTGGTTCCCCATGGCTTCGCCTGATATCTGCTTCTGGTTCCCTATGGCTTCGCCGGCTGATTTCCCAGGTTTTTCTGCCATGCGGCTATGTGCCGGCTTAGCGGAAGGTTTCTTCCTGCCCCCTCTCCTTCTCCGCTTTTTTTCCCTGCCAAGATTCAGGGATATCCCAAAGAGGCGCAGCTTATATGCCAGCCCATCCTCACCATAGCATATCCGAAAGTTAACAATGCGGAACAGCCAGGAGAACATTGCCTCCCCCGTGAATTTCGTCTGATAGAATTCTGCGCCTGCACGGTAACGGACCGGAACCGCTAACACTGCCGCAAGCAGCAACAGGCAGAGGGCAATCAGGATACCGACTGTAATGCCGATTATTTTCAGAATCAGGATGATAATTTCCATATAGGTTTTCTCCTGAATTTTTGCTGGCGTTCCAGAAAATAATCCCTGACATTCAGATTTCCGGTTTCCTGGAATACGTCCATGATGATTTTCCCTGCCAAATCTATGGCGTTGTCATATCCTTTGTCCACGCCCACGACAAACATGCCCTGTTTGGGATAGGCTTTCTGCATCAGCTCTTTGGCGGAAATGATGTCCAACAAGTTCCGGGGATTGCTGCTTAAGGCAATCACATAGATATCCAGCTGTCCGGCATTGTGAAGGACTTTCCATTTTACCTTTTCTTTTTTCCGCTCGACGCTCTCTCCTGCATAAAATTCCTTATACCAAATCATTCCACTCTCCATGAAAGAGAAAAGGCGTCCCTGCTGCGAACACCTTTTCTATCCGTACTTTTTGCCTGCGCTGCGGGCAAAAACTTAAAAATATTTTCTGCTGCCCCAAAGATTACTCTTTTTCAAATCAAGATATTCATTGTATGCTTTTTCTACTATCTGTTTCTCATTTGCGAAACGCAGTAAATGATATGCTTCGTGAAATTTGTAGTATCCTGAATCAACAAAATATTCTTCCCGTTGTGGTTTGCTGTAATAACTGTCCGCCATCATCAGATACCAATGGACATCCTTTTCCACAGTATCGTCAGGAACGGTGAAAGTATACTGGCTCTTTCCGACATACTTAATAATCTGGGCATTCACCCCAGTCTCCTCCAGCACTTCTCTTGCCGCAGTCTCCCGATATTCTTCGCCTGATTCCACAGTCCCCTTCGGAAGAACCCAGCCCTCATACTTGTTTTTGTAATTCTTATACAAAAGCAGAATCTTGCCGCGAAATATTACCACACCACCACAACTCGTTGCTTCAATCATTGCAATACCTCCTGATGTGGTCTTTAAACTTTATTACACACAGTATACCCCTTTTTATATTATCTTGCAAGATTTTTTTCACTGCGCGAAATAGGTGTCGAACACCTGCTTGGCAATCGGAACTGCTGCTGTGCTGCCTGCACCGCCATTTTCCACGATGACCGTAACGGCAATGCTGCCTTTTTCTTCCGTGGAAGCATACCCGGTAAACCAGGCATGGCTCTCGCCCTTGACATTGCTGAACTCCGCCGATCCGGTCTTACCGGCAGCCTGGTAAGACTGCCCGTTCAGCTGGGAACCTGTACCCTCGCTCACAACCAGGGACATGAGTTCCTGAAGCTTACCGGCTTCGCCTTCGCTGATCAGGGTACTGTATACCGAAGGCTTATAGTTTTTCACCGTCACGCCCCGGTAATTTTCCGTGTGGTCTATGATATAGGGACGCATCAGCGTGCCGTTGTTGGCAATGGCAGACGTAATCAGCGCCATATGCATTGGGGTCACCAACGTCTCCCCCTGCCCGATGGCCATCTGCGTCACCTGGTCAGTATTGGACGACTTGTCAAGCACAAAGCTGCTCTTGTTGAAGGGGTATGGAACCGGAAGGTCCGCATCAAACAATAATTCCCGGCACAGCCCTGCGAATTTCGTCCTATTCAGTGACAAGCCGATATTAGCATAGGAGGTATTGCATGATTTCGCAAAAGAAGCCTGCAAATCCTCCGCGCCATGAACCGCATTTGCATAACAGTGGATTTCCGTGTTCTCCATAGTAATGCTTCCCTGGCAGTCATAAGAATAATCCTGGTAATTTGAATTCTCGCGCATATATTCGAGGGTCGTCAGTATTTTGAAAGTGGATCCAGGCGGATACAGACCCTGGGTCACACGGTTTACCAGCACGGAATTCTCGCTGTCCGTATTGGAGATAATGCTCTCCCACTGACTGGCAATGGAGTTCGGGTCGAAATCCGGCTTGGATACCATGGCAAGGATTTTTCCGGTCGCCGTGTCCAGCACGACGACTGCCCCACGGTTGCTGCCAAGCGCCTGGTAAGCCGTCTCCTGCAAGCTGTAATTCAGGGTAGTGACAATGTTGTCGCCAGGGTTCTTCTTATCTTGAATGCCGTTAATGACCTGTTCCAGGAAGAAAGCATGGGAACGCAGGAGATTAAAATTTCCAAACGATTCTATGCCCGATTTCCCATTACTGTCATAACCTACCGCATGGGCGAACATCGCTCCGTATGGATAATAGCGCGACTCGCTCCCATCTTCCCCGACCACGGTCTGCGCCAGCACTTTTTCATCTGACGACAGAATCTCGCCGCGCACCACATGTTCGGCAAAAGTATTCTGCCTGGTATTGTAAGGGCTGTTGATGAAATCTTCACTCTTAAAAACCTGGAAGTAAGCAAAATATCCCATCATCATGATGAACACTGCCACAAAGAGATAGGTAATGATCACAAACTCGCGGTTTCCTGCCCGTTTAGTCGAAGTTTTTGACTTTCGTCCCGTGGATGTCTTCTTCATGGGATGATTTGCCTCCTTTCCGTTGTCCTGGATTCCTGCCTGTTTCTTTCCTGCTGCCGGTCTTCCTTCGGGCCTGTTTCTTCTGCATCGCCTTCTGCGCTTCCCGTTCCTCCTCGGTCCGCTCCCGCAGGAGGTAAAGCCCCTGGATAATGGCAAAAATAATCAGCGTGCTTAGCAGCGAACTTCCGCCATAACTGACTAAAGGCAGCGTCACGCCCGTGGATGGGATGAACTTAATGTCTCCCCCTACTGAGAGCAGGACCTGGAAACCATAAATCGTGCCAAGCCCCAAGGCCACAAGCTTGTAGAACGTGTCTTTCATCTGCATGGCAATATTGAGGAACATCAGGAAACAGCTGACACAGACCAGAATCAGGCAGACGGCAAAAATCCCTCCCAGTTCCTCCGAGATTGCAGAAAAGATGAAGTCCTGCTTTACCTCCGGGATTTTGTTCGGCATACCTTGGTTCAGCCCCATGCCGAACCAGCCGCCCGTGCCAATGGCAAAGAGGGAATTAGACACCTGATTCCCCTCACGTTCAAATACAGCCAGCGGATCCTGCCATGCCACAACACGCACGCGCACATGGTTGAACAAGTGGTAGGCCACGACAGACGCCGCCGCCCCGCAAAGCATCCCCCCTGCAAAATAGTAAAGCTTCCTGGTCGCCACATACAGCATCACCATGTAGGCAATGAAGAATATAAGGCCCGCGCCCAAATCTTTGGACAACACAAGGATTATCACGTGCAGCCCGGCAATCACGGTTGCCTTGGCAACCTGCATGAATTCCGTGGACTCATAGAACATAGACGCCACGAAAAACACAAAAATAATCTTGATGAATTCCGACGGCTGGATGGCAATCCCCGCCACGGAAAAAGAAAGCTTCGCCCCATGGGACACGGCTCCCAGCACCGCGACGACCCCCAACATGGTAATTCCTGCCAGCGCATATGCCCAGGTCAGGTTCCGCAAAAAATTCCATTTGCTGATAAAGTAAGGAATCAGCATCGTGATGACCATGGAAACGACAGCAATCCAGAACTGCTTGACGGCATGTTCATAAGAGAGGCGTGTCAGCGTTACCAACCCAATACACAGCAACATGCACATGTTGTTGACCACGAGTTTGGAGACCCGTTTATAAAATATACCGTAACAGATCTGCACCACCGCAAAAAACACGACCTGCATCGCGTAAAATTTGAGGATTTCCGGATTCATGGTGGAAGCATATAAAACCGCATAAGCATTCAGGTGGAACATATACATGTACACAACCTGGCTCCGGTATTTTTCTGCCTGCTCTTCCTTGTCCACACTGCGCTTTAAGGAAGAAAAGCACTGGTAGGTATACAGTGCAAACAGGATAATCATTGTATATTTTGATATTTCTGTAATCAGATGTACCATATCTTATTCGACTCCTCGCTTGAAATGCCCGTTGGTGAAATCCGGCAGATAGCTGCCCTCATCCAGGCTTCCTGCCCTGGCCTGGCGGTAATACCCGAACATGCGCTCAACCTCCCGGCCGCTTTCTATCGTAAAGGAAAGGCGCAGGCGCGCCGGACGCAAGGCCTGGATTTCCTGAAAATGGCGGAACAAAGCCAGCGGGCTGATATTATATAGGATATTATAACAATCCTCACAATGATTCTTAACCGAAAACAGCTTGCCATAGCGGTCTTTCAGATAGGAAACGCTCTCTGACTTATCGCATCCCGCAGTATTTTTGTGAATGCACTGCGCGCTGAGCATCAATGGCTGGTAACCGTATATGACCAGCTCCCCGCCGCTGCAGTCTAAGTCCCTAAGTTCCCTGGCATTTAATTCGGAAGGCAATGTGTAATGCTGCAAAGAAAGCATTTCCCATCCTAGGATTGCTTCATTGGAAGAGACATAAAGCTGAGAATCCCCCTGGATCATGGAAGGATCCATGCCCATTTCCCTTAAAAATGAAAGCTCCTCTAAATTACGGATTAGGCATCCGTCTATGCCTGCCTGGGCAATCTGCTGCCAATTCTCGCAGTACCACCGCGCTGTCTCCATGCGGAAAACATGCGGAAGCGCAAGGTAAAATTCTTTTCCCAGGAGGTGTGCCTGCCCAGACAGTTCCCCCAGTTTCCTGCACATGTCTCTGCGTCCTACAGCAAAAGCCTCCAAGTAAATCCGCCCGGCTTCCGGCTGGCTTAATGAAGCTTCAAACTGCTCTTCTGTCTCGGCCAGGACGGAAAGGGCAATTTCAGAATCCGCAGGCTCCCCGGAAGCATAGCTGCCTTTCCTGGGGCTCTGCAAAGCTCTGTACGCATCAGGCAAAGTCCTGCGGTATTGGCCCAATACCAGTTCCGTAAGTTTTTCTATCCCCATCCTGCGGAGCTGGTTTAAGGCGCTGACCGTCAGGAAGCATCCCTCTTCCATCTCCAGCTGCAAGCTTTCCAATTCAAACGGCGTGTTGCCGGTCTTCTGCAACTTGCCACAGACAGCTTCCCTTGTCAGAGGCTGCTTTTTGGCCGCTTCCACAACATCCCCTGTCACTTCTGCCTGCAATCCCTTATATTCTAACAGGAAGTGTGCAGGATTGTTTTTAGATAGTCTTAAGAATCCTTTTATTTTTTCTTTTGTTTCTTCTGCAGGGCCAGATAATTTTCCGTCTGTCTGCGCCTGATGTTTTTTTTCATGAGAAGGCTTCTCAAATGTAACCATTTCCTTGCCGTTTTGCCTCTTATAGTAACCGTCCGTAAACCCGCAGCGACTGCCAAGATCCAGCAGCTTCTGGTAATCTCCGGCATTCACCTCATAATTTCCCTGAGGGTCAGCTTCATACAAGTCGAGATACTTGCGGTACATGCCAGTGACACCGGCGGCGTATTCCTCCTGCTTCATGCGCCCTTCAATTTTAAAGGAATTGATACCGCTTTCCACAAGTTCCGGAATCATCTCAATCGTACAGAGGTCTTTTAAGCTTAAGGGGTAAAGTTGCTTCTTTTTCCTGGCGGCTGATGCCTGCATTTCTTTCAACGGACTGTAGGGGAGACGGCAAGGCTGGGCACACCTTCCACGGTTTCCGCTCCGTCCTCCTATCATGCTGCTCAAGAGGCATTGCCCGGAATAACTGTAACATAGGGCTCCATGGATGAAGGCCTCAATCTCCGCCCCGGTTTTTTCATGGATATCAGAAATCTCCGCCAGGGACAGCTCACGCGCCGCCACGATACGGCTGCATCCATGCTTAAGGAGCAGGCGCGCGCCGTAAGCCCCAGTGACTGTCATCTGGGTACTTGCATGAATCGGCAGTTTGGGGAACTGTTCCCGGATAAAATGCATGACGCCTATATCCTGTACGATTACCGCATCCAGCCCGGCTTCATACAAGGGGCAAAGATAATCAAATAATTCCTGCATCTCCCGTTCTTTCAGCAAAGTGTTCACCGTGAGGTACAGCCGCTTCCCTTTGATATGCGCGTAATCAATGGCTGAAAGCATTTCTTCCTCTGTGAAATTCGCTGCATAGGCACGCGCGCCGAATTTACTTCCTGCCGCATATACCGCATCTGCCCCGGCATCTATGACTGCCTGCATGATGCGGTAGGAGCCTGCTGGGGCTAAAAGCTCTGTCTTCCTGCACAAACCGTAATCCCTCCTGTCTGCAAATCCAAATGCCTGGCGGCAAAAAACGGCGGCATTAGAACAAGCTGCCACAAAATATGTAGCAGCCGTGCCGTCTTATCTTTTTTTGTTAGAATTATGTTTTTTGTTCCCGCCCTGTTCCGTAACATGAACCGGGCTGTCCGTTTCCCGTGGCTCCTCATGTTTGTCTGTCTGATGCTGCGGCTGTTCCGCATGTTCCGCCGGCACCTGTCCTTTTACTTTACCAAGCAGCGCGTCCGCCAGTGAGGTTTCCAGCTTTGCTTTGTTCAGCAATAACTCTTTGTTCTCTTTTTCCAGGTTTGCAGCCGTCTCCTCACTGCTCTCCACCTTTATGTTGGCGGATATCAGGTCATGCTGCAGCTCATAGATTTCTTTTTCCTTCTCCCGGACAGTCTTTTCCAGCATTTCTGCCTGCTCTTTTGCCTTAAAATAATCATCTGCGATGTTAAGCTCCAAGAGCGTAGCCTTCATATCAACCGGAATTCGGCGGAATTGCTCCATCTCATCGAATTCATTAATCTTATTGTTAATATAATTAGCCACTTTCTGCAGATATTCCTCACTCTCGTATCCGCTCAGAGTATAAATTTTCCCTCCTATTAACACGTCCGCACTGGTCTTTACTGACATACGTATAAATCCTCCCTGAATCGCAAGCAAATTGTGATATTAAAAACTCTGCCTTACTGCTCTTTGCCATTCCAGCAATAGGTACACAGCTTACATTTGTCGATTCCCACAGAATCCAGCATATCATCCAAACGATTAAACCTCAGGGAAGTGAAATTCTGCTCCTTACGGATTTCCTCTACCATCTTCTCATATTTAGGCGACTCCGGATCCGCGTACTCTTCCAGCACTTCATCCGTCACACGCCCCCCCTCCAGGCGGTCAATCACCCTCCTGGCAATCAGATCCAGTTCTGAGGTGGAACGTGAGAAATTCAGGTATTTACAGCCATACAACAAAGGCGGGCACGCCGGGCGGACATGGACTTCCTCCGCTCCGCTTTCGTAGAGGAATTCCGTCGTCTCCCGAAGCTGCGTGCCTCTGACGATGGAGTCGTCAATCAACAGCATGCTCTTACCGCGAATCAATTCTTCCACTGCCAGAAGCTTCATTTTGGCAATCAAATCCCTCTGGCTCTGCATGGTAGGCATAAAAGAACGCGGCCAGGTAGGCGTATATTTGATAAAAGGCCTGGAAAATGGGATGCCGGACTCGTTCGCATAGCCGATGGCATGAGCAGTTCCTGAATCCGGCACGCCCGCTACGATGTCAGGCTTTACATTGTCCCGTTTTGCCATCCTCCTGCCGCACTCATAGCGCATCTGTTCGACGCTTGTCCCCTCGTAGGAGGTTGCCGGGTACCCATAGTAAACCCACAGGAATGTGCAGATTTTCATATCCTTGCCAGGGGCTGAAAGCGTAGCGCACTCTTTGTCCGTCACAATCACGATTTCCCCCGGGCCTAGTTCTTTATAATCTTTATAGCCAAGGTTCCGATATGCAAAATTTTCAAAGGAAATACAGAACGCGCCGTCTTTTTTACCGATTACTACCGGCGTCCGCCCATACCTGTCCCTTGCCGCATAAATTCCCTTTTCATTCATCAATAAGATAGACACGGAGCCGTCCACGGACTCCAGCGCATAGCGGATGCCTTCTATGAGGTTCTCCTTCTGGTTTATCAGGCAGGCAATCATCTCCGTGGCATTAATGTCCCCTCCGCTCATCTCCAAGAAATGAGAGTGTCCGTTGTTGAAGAGCATCTTTGTCAGTTCTTCCATATTGTTAATCTTGCTGATCGTCGTGATTGCATAGGTCCCATGATGGGAACGAACCAAAAGCGGCTGCGGCTCATAATCGGAAATACAGCCAATCCCCATGGTACCGGACATTTTCTGTATGTCTTTGTCAAATTTTGTACGAAACGGCGCATTTTCAATATTATGGATGGCACGGTCAAATCCGCCTTCCCCATAAACGACCATTCCCCCGCGTTTTGTTCCTAAATGGGAATGGTAATCGATGCCAAAAAATAAGTCAAATACACAGTCCTCTGATGATACCGCTCCAAAAAATCCTCCCATAGTTTTACCTCGTCTCTTTCTTGATATATGTCATTTACTTGAACCCATTATATCAGATGTCAGAACTTTTTCAAGCTGTTATGCCAAAATGCTTGTAAGCAAAGTCTGTCACCATCCGGCCTTTCGGCGTCCGGTTGATAAAGCCGTTCTTTACCAGATAAGGCTCGTAGACATCCTCGATAGTACCGGAATCTTCGCCTAAAGACGCCGCCAGCGTGTCAAGTCCAACCGGCCCTCCCTTAAACTTTTCTATCATCGTCAGGAGGATGTTCCTGTCATTTTGGTCAAGACCGAACTTATCTACCTCCAGAAGGTCCAGGGCGAAGGTCGCTACCGCCTTGGTAATCCGGCCGTCATATTTTACCTGGGCGAAATCCCTGACACGTTTCAGCAGGCGGTTAGCCAGACGGGGCGTTCCGCGGGAACGCCTTGCCAGCTCAAACGCGCCTTCATCGTCAATCTCTACTTCAAGCTTCACAGCTGACTGCAGGATGATTGTCTTTAACTCTTCCGGATTATAAAATTCCAGATGATGCATAACACCAAAACGGTCGCGCAACGGCGCTGACAACAACCCGGCCCTTGTCGTTGCCCCTACCAGCGTGAAATGCGGGAGATCCAGACGGATAGAACGCGCTGTCGCCCCTTTGCCAATCATGATATCAATCACATAATCTTCCATTGCAGGATACAGCACCTCTTCTACCTGACGGTTTAACCGGTGAATCTCATCCACGAACAGGAGATCCCCTTCCTGCAGGCCGCTTAAAATCGCTGCCATTTCCCCAGGCTTACCGATTGCAGGCCCGGAAGTTATCTTCATATGGACATCCATTTCATTAGCGATAATCCCGGCAAGCGTAGTCTTGCCAAGACCCGGGGGGCCATAAAACAGCACATGATCCAAAGCCTCTCCCCGCTGCCTGGCTGCTTCTATATAAACTTTCAGGGTTTTCTTCGCTTTCTCCTGTCCAATATACTCCTCCAGACGCTGCGGCCGGAGGCTCGTCTCTATTTTCTGATCCTCCTCCTGAATCTGAGTGGAGATTACACGTTTTTCCATGAAGGTACATCCTTTCTGATATGCCATTCAAAATCCCTGACAATTATATCTTAGAACATTGCAAAAATCAATAGTCCAATTTCCGTAATCGCGGCCGGCTGGCAGCATTATTTTTTGATGCTGAGATTGATAACAGCCGCTCCCAGCCCTGCCAAAAGCCCTGCCAGCAGAATCATTGCCCGGAAGCCGTAAGCGTCGATTACCTTCCCGCCGACAAGGCTCCCCAAGGCAGTCCCCAGCGTAAAGGCAGCCACGACGACCGCCTGACCTTTGACCATGTCGTTTTTTCCGACCTTCATCTTCGTAAAATAATAGAGGGACGGGTAAATAAACCCATAGGTGAATGTCTGCAGGCAGACAATCGCATACACCTGCCAAACCGAAGTGGCAAAAAACATCAAGACGGCTTTCAGCACATAAAAAATCCCGGACAGACGCATCAGCAGAAGAATATCCACCTTTTTCTGTATCTTTTCAAACAGAAGCATCAGCGGGGCAGCCGTAAAGCCGGCGATAGCCAGGGCACTCCCTACATTCCGGCTGTCCCCACCCATGGGCTGGAAAAGGTTAATCAGATAGTTTTCTGCCATGGAATGACACATGGCAATCATCATGGCGCCTGACACAGTGACCACAAAATATCTGTATTTCCCCAAAAATGCCCATAGGGAAACACGCTGCACAGCCTGGCCCGTGCTATCCGTCCCTGCCGGAAAACCATTTTCTCTTTCCGGCACTTTAGGATACCCTAACGTGATGGTAATCTCAACGGCCAGTGATACAAGGACAATCCAAATCATCCAGTCTGTCCCCAAGGCAGATATAATATAACCAAGGCTCAAAGTGGCAAACGAATAGGAAAGGGATCCTATCCCTGACCCAATCCCATAATCAACCGCATATCCCCGCTGGTTATAATATACACAGAGCGCGTTCGCCAGAGGGGTCGTGGATGTGAGCGACAGCCCGCCTGCCACATATAGGACGCCAAATGCCATCAAAGGCGGCTGTAATAGCTGGATTACGGCAAAACACAGGAGCGTGAATGCCAAACATGCAGCAATCAGGTTCTGCAGCCGTATTTTGGGGAAACGGTCTGCAAAGTCGCCAAGAAATGGCTGGAGCATACAAGACAGGAGGTTGCTCGAAGCAAGTATCACGCCCACCTCTGAGGTCTGGAAGCCCTTTTCCAGCAGATATGTGGCGGCAAATCCGAAAATGCCGGCACAGGTCAGAAAGAAGGCAGACTGGTAAAAGCTATACCTTAATGTCAGCATGGCAATTCCTTTATCATCTCCATATACGGCAGCTCTTCAAACCCGTATTTCCTATATACCCGGACTGCCGATTCATTGCTTTGCTCCACTTCCAGCTTCAGCAGGACAGCTTTTCCCCGAAAGCATTCTTCGACATAGGTAAGAAACTGCGTCCCAATCCCGCTTCCACGGTACTCAGGCTTAAGGTAAAGGTCTTCGACCCAGATACAAGTCCCGCCAAATTCCGTGACATAGCTTTTCACGAGCATGGCATATCCCGCCAAACAGTCCTGTTCCTGGAATACAAAACCTTCAATTAATGGGCTGCCGCCAATGCATGCCTCAATGTTACGCATTAAGGTATCTATGGGTACCTCATGTGAGACAGCTGGAGAATCATAAAATACTTTCATCATCTCAAGCACAGCCTGAGTATCTTTCGGTTCTATTTTTCTAATCTCAGCCATATAGCGTTCTCCCCTTTCATCTTTATACTAATGCCATTTGTCTTAACGCAGCCTTGAGGATTTCTTCCACGGCCATGTTTTCTATACCGTCTATACCGTTCACTGCCTTCAAAGCCTCCGTAGAGGAGTATCCGAGCGCCGTCAGCGCCTGCACTGCCTCGCCTTTGGCGCTGGAAGCGGAAGTTTCTATGTTGTCAGAGACATGCAGGGTCTTTGCCTCAAAGGCTTCCGCAAGATCCAGCTTATCCTTTAACTCCAGGATTAATCGCTGCGCCGTCTTATTGCCAATCCCAGGGGCTTTGGCTATCGTCTTAGCATCCTCTCCCAGCACGGCAAAGCGCAGATCGTCCGGCGTCATGACCGTGAGGATGGCAAGCGCGCCTTTGGGACCGATACCGCTGACTCCTAAAAGCAGCTTGAAGATGTTAAGGTCATCCCTCGTGAGGAATCCGTAAAGCTTCATGGAATCCTCCTTAACATGGAAATACGTGTAAATCTTAACGGTCTGGCCGGTTCCGCTGAAATTGTCAATCATGCTGGCAGGAATATGGATATTATAGCCGATATCATTAACTTCAAGTACAATCGTCTCATCAGAAATCTCAACCAGTTCGCCCTTCATGTAAGAATACATCGAATTACCCTCCTATTCCGCCAGTTCTCCATAAAAGTAAAAGCCCTTGCACTCCTTAAGCCTCACATTGACGATTGTTCCAATCAATTCCTTGCCCCCAGGGAAATGGACAATAAAATTATTTCCCATCCTTCCGCTCACAAGGGAGCAATCCTGTGAGTTCACCTCTTCCACCAGGACTTCTTCCGTCCTCCCTGTCAACGCTTCCGCACGCCTAAAGGCGCACTCCTGGACTTCCTTTAAGAGCCTGTCAAAACGGTCTTTTACCACCTCCTCAGGCACTTGGTCTTGCTTGGCGGCAGCCGGGGTCCCGGTTCGTTTGGAATAAATGAAGGTAAACGCGCTCTCATATCCCACCTGACGTACCACATCCATGGTCTCTGAGAAATCTTCCTCCGTCTCCCCGGGAAAACCTACGATAATGTCTGTCGTAAGCGCAATGTCCGGGACAGCCTTACGGATTTTCCCCACAAGCGCAAGATACTGTTCCTTATCGTACTGGCGGTTCATTTCCTTTAAAATGCGGCTGCTTCCAGACTGCAGCGGCAAATGCAGATGATTGCATATTTTCTTTGATTTCCCCATGACCTCAATCAGCTCATCCGAGAGATCCTTGGGGTGGGAGGTCATGAAGCGGATACGCCGGATGCCCTCAATCTGCTCAATCTCAGACAGCAGCCGGGCAAACGTCATCGGCTTCTCCAGGTTTTTCCCATAGGAATTGACGTTCTGCCCCAGCAGCATGATTTCCACTACGCCGTCTGCCGCCAGACGCTCAATTTCCCGCAAAATGTCCTGGGGCCTGCGGCTGCGCTCCCTGCCCCTGACGTATGGTACGATGCAGTAACTGCAGAAATTATTGCAGCCGAACATGATATTGACCCCGGACTTGAAGGCATACTTGCGTTCCATGGGCAAATCTTCCACAATCTTATCCGTATCCTCCCATACGTCAATGACCATGCCCTCCTGTGCAAGGGCTGTACAGAGAAGTTCTGCAAATTTATAGATATTGTGCGTGCCGAAGACCAGGTTCACATAACGGTAGCTTTTTTTCAGCTTTTCCAAGACCTCAGCTTCCTGCATCATGCATCCGCAGAGCGCGATTTTCATCTGCGGATGCTTCTTCTTATATGCGCCCAGGTAGCCGAGACGTCCCCAGACCTTATTGTTGGCGTTTTCCCTCACCGTACAGGTATTGTAGATGACAAAGTCTGCTTCTTCCGTGTCCGTAATCTCGTAACCGACAGATTCTAAAATCCCTGTCAGCTTCTCGGAATCACGGGCATTCATCTGGCATCCATAATTCTGCACATGGGCTGTCGGGCAACGCCCATGTTCCGCAACGAACCGTTTCGTGTATTGGCGGCACTTTGCCATAAAATAATATTGCCTGCCTGGTTCCTCCTGTGGCGGCGCTGATGTTACGTCTATCTTATCCAAATCTATCGTATTAAGCATGTTCTTTCTTTTCCTTTCCGCAAGCCCTACAGTGCATACTCCAGCTGGCAGTCGTCAGGTTCGGCAAGTTCACCGTCATATTCCCCTGCGTCCACGCAGCCCAGCGTGTGATAGAAGGCCTGCGTCTCCTGCGCCGGGTGCGCAGAAATATAGAGTTTCTCCGCTCCCAGGAACTTTGCCCCGTAACTTGCAAACTGAAATAATTTCTTCCCAAGACCTTGTCCCCTGCTCTCACAGGATACATGGATGCAGGACAGCTGCAAATATTGCTTTTTGGAGCCGAAACGCCTGCTTTCCACGGAGGCAAACCCTACTAACCGCTCCTGCACGAATGCCCCCAAGACAAGGCCCCCTGTAGTTACGGTGTTTTTCAGGCACTGCACCAGAAACTCGTACTGCTGCTCGTTCCAGTCCTCCACGAAGCTATCGTCTTTCAGAACCCAGAGGCCCTGTTCTCTCCGCCAGCATTTTGACACTTCCTGGCGGCGATTGAAATGGCGGAACAATTCCCGCGTTATCTGGGATTCGCGAAGTAATTGCATCGAAAACTCCATCTTACAGTCTCACCTGCCCATTTCCATATATTATGTATTTTGTACTCGTGAGTTCTTTCAGGCCCATTGGCCCTCTTGCGTGGAGTTTCTGTGTGCTGATACCGATTTCTCCGCCAAATCCAAATTCGAATCCATCGGTAAAACGTGTGGATGCGTTCACATACACCGCTGCTGCGTCCACTTCATCGAGGAATTTACGGGAATTGTCGTAATCTTTCGTAATTATCGCCTCTGAATGCCCGGTGTTGTATTTATTGATATGCGCAATGGCTTCATCTATATTAGATACCGTCTTAACCGATAAAATGTAATCCAAATATTCCTTGCCCCAGTCTTCTTCGGTTGCGCTCATGATATCGCTGCATGCGCTGCAGGATGCGATGTCCCCACGGACTTCGACATTTTTTTCTTTTAACTTCTGCACTAAACCAGGCAGCAGCAAATCTTTTATTTTCTCATGAATAACCAGAGACTCGCAGGCATTGCATACGCCAATCCGCTGCGTTTTAGCATTGAAGATAATCTCCACCGCCATATCAAAATCCGCACTCTCATCGACATAGATATGGCAGTTTCCGGTTCCGGTCTCAATGACAGGCACAGTAGCCTGTTCCACCACCGTGCGGATAAGCCCTGCCCCCCCTCTTGGAATCAAAACATCCACATATTGGTTCAGTTTCATGAATTTTTCGGCTGTCTCATGGCTGGTATCGGTAATGAGGCTGATTGCATCCTGAGGAAGCTGGCATTTGTGCAGTGCATCTTGTAAGGTTCTCGTAATGGCATGGTTGGAATGGATTGCATCTTTCCCGCCCCTTAAAATCACCACATTCCCGGCTTTAAAGCAGAGCCCGAATGCGTCCGCAGTAACATTGGGCCGTGATTCGTATATAATCCCAATTACGCCAAGGGGCACCCGTTTCTGGCCTATCAGCAGGCCGTTTGGACGCTGCTTCATCGACAAGACTTCTCCCACAGGGTCTTCCAATTCCGCAATCTGACGCAACCCTTCCGCCATCTGCGCAATCCTTGCCTCCGAAAGGAGCAGGCGGTCTACCAGCGCAGGACTCATCTGGTTCTCTTTTGCCTGTTCCACATCCGCTGCATTCGCCTCCAATATCATTTTCATGTTTGCCATCAGATAGTCTGCCGCTGTCTGTAAGGCTTTATTTTTCTGGCTGGTAGGCAGCACACGCAAGGCTGCCTCCGCCGCTTTCGCTCTCTGCCCGATTTCTTCCAAAGTAATGTTTGACATGATATCTCCTCCATTTTTAAAAACAATGTTGCTATATTCCTATATCCTCTCTTCCATAAAATCACACGAAGATGGCTCCTCTTTCGGTAACTACCGCCTCCATGGGAATATCGTATGCGCCGCAAGGCACATGTAAGGCTAACTGCATATTGTAGCAGATTCCGATTTTCCGGCAGCCCGGGTATCTGGCAAAATATCTGTCATAATATCCCTTCCCATATCCCATGCGGTTGCCATGCGCGTCAAAGGCAAGGCCCGGTACGAGTACCAACGCGTCTGCGGCGTGCATCTCATCGCAGCCTACAGGTTCCATCAGATGAAACGCGCCTTCTGCAAACTCTTTCAGGCTTGCCACCTGATAAAACTCCATGCTGCTGCCCGCAACCCGGGGGAATGCTGCCTGCTTTCCCATGTCCAGCGCTTTCTGCGCTAATGGCAGGAGGTTCACTTCATTTCCCAATGGGTAATAGAAATAAACTGTCCTGGCATCCTTGAAAAAGGGCTGTCCCTCCAATATCATGCAAATCTCGGCAGACCACTGTGCGGCCTGCGTTTCGGATAGGGCATCCCTTTTGTCTTTTGCGTCTAAGCGTATCTTTTGTTTGTTATCCTCAGTTCTTCTCTTTTCTTCCATATTTTTCGCCCAAGTTCTCAATGGTTCCGTCTGGGTTGACTACGTCGATATTGTCGAGCTGCCCACGGAGATTCCTGCGCACGATGGCAATATACTCCTGGCGCAGTAACGCCTGTTCCTTCTTTTCATCTTCTGTCAAGCCTTCTGCTTTTGATTTTCTCGCCAGTACGTTGATTCTGTCAATTTTTTTCTGATCCATAATTACCTCTCTTTTTTTATTTCTCTATTCTACTCCTTTTGGCTTGAAATTCCAAGCATTTTCGTCTATCATATACCTAGCAGTACATTTTTTCAAACGAAAGGAGAACAAAAAATGAAAAATCTTATTGTCGGACAATCCGGAGGGCCTACTGCCGTAATCAATGGAAGCTTGTATGGCGTTGTTACGGAAGGGCTGAAAAGCACGCAGGAAATCGGCAAAGTATATGGCATGGTACATGGAATCGAGGGATTCCTTGGCGGCCAATATATGGACATGGACACAGACATGACGAAGGACGAGCTTTCCGCATTAAAGACTACGCCTGGCGCTTTCCTTGGCTCCTGCCGCTATAAATTGCCGGAGGATCTGTCCGATCCCGTATACCCGGAATTATTTAAGAAATTTGAGGAGTTAAACATTGGCTATTTCTTCTACTGCGGCGGGAACGATTCCATGGATACCGTAAGCAAGCTCTCACGCTATGCGGCTTCCGTAAACAGCGACATCCGCGTGATGGGCGTGCCGAAGACGATTGACAACGATTTAGTGCTTACCGACCACACGCCCGGGTTCGGCAGCGCGGCAAAATTTGTGGCGTCTTCCGTGCGTGAGATTAACCGGGATTCCGAAGCATATGACAAGCCCAATGTCATGATTATCGAGATTATGGGACGCCATGCCGGCTGGCTGGCTGCTTCCTCCGTTCTTGCCAGATGTGAGAAAGACCCGAACCCATTGTTAATTTACTTACCAGAAATTCCGTTCTCAGAAGAGAAGTTCATAAAACAACTCAAAGCCGCAATAGACGAGCATAAGCATGTGACCGTCTGTGTTTCCGAGGGCCTGAAAGACGCCGAGGGCAACTTCATCAGCGAGGATTCCGTAGAGACTGCGCTTGACCAGTTCGGACACAAAATCTTAAATGGCTGCGGCTCTTACCTCCAGTCCCTTGTAAAGCGGGAACTTGGCGTCAAGGTGCGTTCCGTGGAATTCAATGTCAGCCAGCGTTGCTCTTCCAACTGCCTGTCTGCAACTGACCTTGAAGAGGCTGTCACGGCTGGTTCCTTCGCCGTACAAGCTGCCCTCAAAGGCGAGACAGGCTACATGATTGCCTTTAACCGCAAGGATGGGGACTATGGCATGGAATGTGCATTGGTAGACGTAAACGACGTATGTAACAAAGAAAAGACCGTTCCCCTTGAGTGGATTACCGATGACGGCTCCAATCTGAGCCAGGATTTCATCGACTATGCAGCTCCCCTGGTTGCAGGCGAATGCGAGCGTCCGATGAAAGATGGGCTTCCGGTATTTGCAATCCGTAATAGGTAAGATGTAATGACCCAACGCGTCCTGCTGTCTGCGGCAGGGGCGTTGGGTTAACTTATTTATCAAAAGGAGCTTCTCTTTCCTTTATTTTATGTGACCTAAGGTATCCTCCCAGCTTCTCCGGGCCCCTCCTTAGGTCTTTATTCTTTTGGGCTAGTATACGTGACCTAAGGTATCCTCCCAGCTTTGCCGGGCCCCTCCTTAGGTCTTTATTCTTTCTGGCTAGTATACGTGACCTAAGGTATCCTCCCAGCTTTGCCGGGCCCCTCCTTAGGTCAAATCATACTCTGTTCAATAAAATCAGCAATATAGAAATCCTCATCATAATGTTCTTTAAATAGCGTTCCCTTGAATTTTCCACCGAAAATCCTGTGCAGAATCCCAACATCTTCTCCGTTGGCTATAATCATGTCCGCACCGGAACGCGTTGCAATTTCCGCAGCTATCAGCTTAGTCTCCATTCCTCCGGTTCCCACATCGCTTCCGGCGGTTCCTTTCGCCATGGAGATAATATTCGCATCCAGTTCCTCCACAACACGAATCAGTTCTGCCTTTGCATTTTGGCGCGGGTCATCCGTGAAAAGGCCGTCAATGTCTGACAAGAGGATTAACAAATCCGCTCCTGCCAACGCCGCCACGATTGCAGACAGGCTGTCATTGTCGCCAAACCGCATTTCATATGTGGATACGGTATCATTCTCGTTGACGATAGGAATCACGCCCAGGCGGAACAGTTCCTCAAATGTATTCTGTGCATTCTTGCGGGAAACATTGTCCAGCATTGTCCCTTTCGTCATCAGCACCTGACCTACGGTCTGATGGTATTCAGCAAACATTTTCTGGTAGGTCATCATGAGCCTGGCCTGCCCAATGGCCGCACATGCCTGTTTTGTAGAAATGTCTTTCGGGCGTTCCTTGAATCCCATGACTTGGCGGCCCACTGCAATCGCACCAGAACTTACCAGGCACACGTCAATTCCCTGGTTGCGGATATCGCAAAGTTCGCGTACCAACTTCTCCAGTTTTGTGAAATTCAGCCTTCCGGTCTCTTCATGATTAAGGGAAGAAGAACCAATTTTGACAACCACCCGCTTTTTTTTCCTGAAATATTCATTTGTTTCCATAAATAATGCCCTGCTCCTTGCTCGTTTGGTTTTTCAATATTATTCTTTATCAAGCCGTCCTGCCAATTATCAATCTTCGTTATTTTCTTATTTTGGCGCTTGGGTAAATCCGATCCATCCTCTCATCGGGATACTTTTCATCAATCCATGCCGCAAAGTCGTTGCCTGCCGCAATTCCATGCGCCCGCTCGCTATAGCGGTTCAGCGCAAGACCGGACAATAATATATTGCCTATCATCAGTACAAACGTTATAGCAGTCACCCAGTTACCAGCTTTCTTAGGAACTTTTTCAATCCACTCAGACACTATGGGATAGAGCAGCTTCATCCACACCCATGCAGCAATCCCCCAGAAAAAGCAAAACAGAAGATTGATACGGCCGCCTAGATTGAATGGAATCTTACTATAGTCCCAGAACACTGTGCCGAATGCCAATTCCGTAAACACACTGCATATATATTCGTAGGCACCGCCCAGCAGCGTCCCCGCAAAAAAGATATAACGGTCTTCATGGTTGCGATAACGGTAGAGGAGAATTGTTATCCCAGCCACGCCAAGCCCCCATACCAGGCTGAATGCGCCATAAACAACGCTGCTACGGCTCATCCATCTTCCCATGGAAAACCGGCAGAAAACCGTTTCCGTCAAATCTCCCAGAAACGCGCCCAGCATGAATATCCAAAAGACCTTACAGAAACTGCAGCCATACGCAAACACTGTTTCCTGGTAGATGCGCTCCTGCTGTTCCTCTTCTGTCTTCTTTTTGCTCATTCCAGGGAACGCCCGGTTTACCCTTCTGTGTACCAACTTTATGATGAAACCTTCCAGAGATTTTGAAGCCTGGGTGAACCCATCGGCTATTTCCTGAAAAGCCGGGTTCTGGTTTTTGATTTTCAGCAAAGCTGCCGTCGTCGTCACCGTATCCGCAGTAAGGATTACTAACAGGATAATCAGCAGAACCACGCCGGGAAACCATGGTATCTTACGGATTATCTGCAGGAAGAATGGATTGATGAATCCCACCACTATCAGTCCAAGCAATCCCCAGATAAGGGATGTTGTAAGGCAGATATAGCCTCCTGCCTGAAACCTCTTCTCTGAATAATTCCACAGCCGCAGATGGAAAATTTTCTCCAGGGCAAGTCCCGTGATGAGTTCTGTCACCGTTCCCACAATCATACAGCCCAGGAAAAGGTAGAACCAATTTCCTTTCAGGGAATCCATGAACACCAGCATGAACACCATGGAAAAGCCATAAACAGGACATAGAATCCCATTGAGGAACCCACGGTTCACAAATTTTTTCCGTCCTGCCGCTGCATAGATTACCTCCAGACACCATCCCAGAAAACTATAGGTAAAAAACAACCATGTCAGTTCATATCCAGTATATCTCATCTTTGCCTCCTTTTGTTGTATAATTTGTCTGAAAAGAGATAAAAATCCTCTGACATAAAGTGAGAAAGCGGAAAGTGCAAAATTTGCATGGCATTTCCCGCTTTCTCATTATATAACGCCCCTGTCAGTTTTCATGGGACCGCTTGATTATACTGCCTTGCTGATAATCTTCTTCGGACACTTCTCGGCACATGTACCGCATCCGGTACACTTCTCATAGTCGATGTGCGCAATGTTGTCTGTGACGGTTACCGCGCCTTCCGGACAGTTCTTCTCACACAAATGGCAGCCGATACAGCCCACGGAGCAGGCTGCCATGACATCCTTGCCTTTATCCTTAGAACTGCACTGTACCTTATTCTTCGCATCATACGGAACCAGCTCAATCAGGTTCTTCGGACAAGCCGCCACGCATTTGCCGCACGCTTTACATGCTTCCTTATCCACCACCGCAATGCCATTGACGATATGCACGGCGTCAAAAGGACATGCCTTGACGCAGCTTCCGTAGCCAAGACAGCCGTAATTGCACCCTTTAGGCCCGCCATTGGGAATGAATGCCATAGACGCACAGTCTTCCACGCCGGTATATTTATAATCCTGTTTTGACTTTTCACAGTCTCCTGCGCATTTTACGAACGCAACCTTCCTTGCGCCTTCCTCGGCAGCCACGCCCATAATCTCACCAATCTTTGCCGCTATGGGCGCCCCGCCTACCGGGCATTGGTTGACCGGGGCCTCGCCCTTGACAATGGCCGCTGCAAGGCCGGAACATCCGGCATATCCGCATCCGCCACAGTTATTGCCGGGAAGGACGCCTGTGATAGCCTCTTCCCTCTCATCTACCTCTACTTTAAACTTTTCCCCGAAAATCCCCAGGAAAAAGCCCAGCAGGATACCCGTTCCGCCCACTACCAGGGCGGCAATGATAATTGCTCCTATATTCATGTTCTTTTCCTCCTATATCATGCCTGAGAATCCCATAAAGGCGATTGACATTAAGCTGGCTGTAATCAGCACGATTGCTGTTCCCTGAAAACGTTTCGGAATATCGTTGTACTCAATTTTCTCACGGAGACCCGCCATAATGACAATGGCAATGAAAAACCCTACGGAAGTCGCGATTCCATTCACAACGCCCTGCAGTAAATTATAGCCTTTTGACACATTATTCAAGGCAACGCCCAGCACTGCACAGTTAGTAGTAATCAGCGGAAGGAAAACGCCCAGAGATTCATACAGTGGGGGCATCATTTTCTTAAGGAACATCTCTACAAACTGCACCAGTGACGCAATTACCAGGATAAATACGATAGTCTGCAAGTATTCCACATGGAATGGGGTCAGGATAAAGTCATAAATCAATCCGGTAACAAGGGAAGCCAGCGTTATTACGAAGATAACTGCGCCGCCCATTCCGGCTGCAGTGCTTGTTTTTTTGGAAACCCCAAGGAATGGGCAAATTCCCAGGAACTGGCTCAATACTACATTATTTACAATGGCAGAGCCGATTGCAATCATCAATAATTCTTTCATTCATCCTGCCTCCTATTCTTCTGATTTCTTCGCAGAGCCTGGTAATTTTCCGGTACACATTGCCGACTGCGTACAGCTCGCGCAGTCCCCGGAAAGGCATCCGGACGGAGCTGCCAGGGGCTTGCCCTTCTTCTCCATCTTATCTCTGACCACATTCATGCCGGCAACCAAAAATGCAAGTACCAGGAACGCCCCCGGCGCCATGATGAACACAGTAATTCCAAGGTTGGCACCCAGAATCTGACGAATCAGTCCGATACAAGTAAGGCCGACCGTAAATCCAAGCCCCATTCCAATCCCGTCAAAGACAGACGGCATAATCGGATTTTTAGAAGCATAGCTCTCCGCCCTGCCCAAAATAATACAGTTAACTACAATCAGGGGGATATATACGCCCAAGGACGCTGAAAGGGCCGGCGTATATGCCTGCATGACAAACTGTACAATCGTAACCAGCGACGCCACGACAACGATGAACGCCGGCATACGCACGCCATTGGGGATGACCTTGCGGAACATGGAAATCAGCAGGTTGGACATCACAAGCACCACGGTTGTGGAGAGCCCCATGCCAATCCCGTTTATTGCAGAAGATGTTACCGCCAGGGTGGGACACATGCCCAGCATCAAAACAAATGTGGGATTTTCTTTGATAATACCGTTATATAAACGTTCTGTATATTTACTCATAGTCAATTACCTCCCTGCAAAGCCTCTCTGAAATAAACCAGACATGCATTGACGCCATTAGTGACTGCCCTGGAAGAAATGGTCGCGCCCGTGACTGCCTGAATCTGATTGTCTGCTGTCGGAGCCGTCTTTACGATACTGTACGTATCCTCCGACTTACCCTCAAACTGGGAGGCGAACGGCTCTTCCTGCACCAGCACGCCAAGGCCCGGCGTCTCGCTGATTGCCGTAATGGAATATCCGTTTAACGTCCCGTCATTCTGGATACCCACAGAAAAAGAAATATCCGCCTGGCTTCCTTCGTGGGATGTAACATTGATGACATAGCCCAATACATTGCCGGATGCGTCTAACGCTTTGTTCACTGCCGTAATCTCATCCTTCTCAGCCGCTTCAGGCATCTCGCTTCCCGCAAGGATACCCGCCGCATCCCCTGAGTAAAACTCTGTATCCTCTTCAAAAGAGGCCGCATCTTTAAACACTACTTTATACGCCTCATCCAACGCCGCTTTTTCCGCTGCCGCAATCGGCTCTTTGGTTATCTCATAGACCGCTCCCAGCAGGAATCCCAGCACCAGGGTAAAGGCGGTTAGAATCAACGCGTCATGTACAATCTTCTTATTCATGCTGCTTTACCTCCTTTTTCTGGCCAAACGCCCTTGGAATCGTAAATTTCTCAATAATCGGCACTAAAAGGTTCCCCAAGATGATTGCAAAGGAAACGCCCTCTGCGTTAGCGCCAAAAAGACGGAACAATCCTGTAAGGATTCCCAGCAGGACGCCGAATATGATTTTCCCCATAGGAGTAATCGGCGATGTCACATAATCCGTCGCCATAAAGAACGCCCCAAGCATCAGACCGCCGCCGCAGAGCTGCGCCGTGAGGTAATCCACCTCAAAGCCATTCCCGTTGAACAGCAGGATAAAAACAGTAAAAGAAATAATATAGCTGGCTGGAATCTTCAGATCGATAACGCCAAGCATAATCAAGATAATCGCCCCGATTAAGATGGCTACCACGCTGGTCTCACCGATAGTTCCGGCCGTGGTCCCCAGGAACATTTTCATAGTATCCACATACTCGTACTCACCGCTTTTTAACAGCGCCAAAGGCGTCGCCCCGGTAACGCCGTCATAGGTATAGCTTGTCATTGTCCCTGCAAATGACACCAACAGGAAACACCTGGCCCCCAGCGCAGGGTTCATGAAATTCTGCCCCAGGCCGCCGAACAGCATTTTTACGATTACTATCGCGAACACGCTTCCCAAAACAGCCTGCCAGATTGGAAGCGTATGCGGCAAGTTCAAGGCCAACAGAAGACCCGTAACAACCGCACTAAAATCATTGATGGTACTCTTTTTATGTATCAGCTTCTCAAAGACCCATTCCGAAGCTACACAGACTGCAACACACACCAGAATCAGTACCAGCGCACGTATCCCGAAATTGATAACGCCGAAAACAGAAGCCGGCATTAATGCGATGATGACGTAAAGCATAATTCTGGCGGATGTATCTTTATCACGGACATGTGATGATGACGATACGTTATATAAATCACTCACAATAAGACACCTCTTTCTCTCTCTATTCCCGTAGGCAGCTCCCCATCGGAACCCAGGGCTGCCGGAGGGTATTTGAATTGCTTTTTATTTTTTCTTTCTTCTCTCTGCAAGAATCTGCTTTTTCATAGTTCGAATCGACTGTGCCAGAGGTATTTTTGCCGGACAGATAAAACTGCAGCTTCCGCACTCAATACATTCCATGCCGTTCCACTTCTCAAAGCTTTCCATATCCCCATGGTTTGCCATCTTTGCCAGCCTTGTCGGGATAATCTGCTCCGGACATGCCGACACACAACGCCCACAGTTGATGCAGGCAGTCGTCTCGCTGGCCGCCACGTCATCTTTGGCAAGGCACAGCAAGGAAGAGGATGTTTTGGTGGTAGGGATATCCAGCCCAAACATGGAGAAGCCCATCATCGGGCCGCCGGAAATAATCTTCTCCGGCTGAACCTTGAAACCGCCTGCCTCCTCTAAAATCTCTGCGTAGCTCATGCCAAGGCATATGTTGAAATTTCCTGGTTCTGCCGCTGCATCGCCCGTAACGGTAAAAATACGGTTCATGACCGGTTTGCCCAGCTTCACGGCATTATATACGGAAATCAGAGTCTCCACATTATCTACAATACAGCCTGCATCCGCCGGCAGCATCGTAGAGTTGATTTCACGCTTAGTGGTCGCGTAAATCAGCTGACGTTCCCCGCCCTGCGGATATTTTGTCTTCAAGGCACAAACCTCCATGCGCGGCTCATCCTTGGTCAGCTCTTGTAGCTTCTGTATGCAGTCCGGTTTATTATCCTCAATGCCAAACAATCCTTTGGCGTTATCGAACAGCTGCAAGACAATGCGCATGCCTTCAATCAATTCTTTTGGATTCTCCAGCATACGCCGGTAATCAGCTGTAAGATACGGTTCACATTCCGCACAGTTGGCTATTATGTAATCTATCTTACCCGGCTCCTTCGGCGACAGCTTCACATGGGTCGGGAAACCTGCGCCTCCCATACCTACAACGCCTGCCTCTTTCACCTTAGCAATGATTTCCTCCTTGGAAAGAGCTTTCACATCCTTGACCGGTGTAAATTCCACTTCCTTCATCGCTCCGTCATTCTCAATGATGATAGAATTCACCATGTCCCCAACTGCGCCTCTGCGCGGCTGGATTGCCTTTACTGTGCCGGATACGGAAGAATAAACCGGCGCGGATACGAATCCGCCTGCTTCCGCAATCTTCTGCCCTCTCAGCACGGTATCGCCCACAGCCACGATCGGACTGGCCGGCGCCCCGATATGCTGGGAGACAGGAAATACCAGCTCACTCTTGGGTAAGATATCACGTATCGGCTTGTCTTTGGAAAATTCTTTTCCATCGTGCGGATGAACGCCGCCCTTAAATGTCATGAAACCCATTTCTTGTGCCCCACTTTCTTTAAATTTTTTATATAGTAAAGTATACCATATTTTCTTTCTATTGCTACATATATTTTATCATTTTCGACAATTTTTTGCTGTACAGATGACCTTTCCAGGCATCTATGCGCTTACCAATCCCCATTACTTCTGCGCTTCATATGCTGCCCGGCAGGCTTTTGCCAGCTGGTCTCCACAGGACGTATGTTTGAAGCCGCACTCAAGCCCGGAGAGCTTTTCCTCAATCTGCTCCACGGTCCATCCGTCCACCAAGCGCGGGATTGCCTTAAGGTTGCCGTTGCAGCCCCCCGTGAATGAGATGTCCGTAACAATATTCCCCTCAATATTCAATTTAATCTGGCTGGAACAAGTACCATTTGTCTTATAAGTATATTCCATGTTCTTCCTTCCTTTCCTAAAACTTTTTGATATTGTGCAAAAAACATTTACTTACAGAATACCATATTTTCATTTCGCGGTAAAGTTACAATTCCTGACAAGGGTTGGAAACCATGCAATCTCTGAAAATCAGAAAACGCCTGACACAAATATCTCAGCTCCGATTACAATCAGTATGACTCCGCCCAGGATTGCCGCCTTATTTGAGCATTTCGTCCCAAACCGTTTTCCAATCAGCAGGCCGCAGACACAGATAAGGAACGTTACAGCGGATATAAGCAAAGCGCATACGATTGCCATGGCCAGTCCATATCCGGCAATGGCAAATCCCACGGACAATGCATCGATAGAGGTAGCTATGCCTTGGATGAGAAGGGTATTGACCGTAATATCCGATGAACCTTCCACGCCCCCCTTGTTCCTGACGCCTTCTGCCAGCATTTTGCCGCCAATAAAAAGCAGCAGCAGTAGTGCAATCCAAGGAATCAATCGCTCAAATACCTGAAAATACTGCAATACCGTATGCACGCAGACCCAACCGATAATTGGCATGATTGCCTGGAAAAAAGCGAACACCCCTGCAATCCCGCAAATCTTCCGCCGCTTCATCCCCGGCTCATTCAGGCCGTCCGCCAATGACACAGAAAAAGCATCCATCGCAAGCCCTGCGCCAAGCAATATGCTGTTGCATACAAAAAGCAAACTCCATTCCATTTTCCTACCTCCTGCAAAAACCAAAACCACTGGAACAAAAAAAATGCGCATACGTCTTGCGTTTCCATAGAAAGATTCTTTTCACTTTCGCGCAACTATGTATCTCCTAACAGAAATATAAAAACCCAAGTACAGCTCGAAAACTATACTTGGGCATCCGCCTGAAAATATGGACTACACGTATAGCTTCGCAGTTATACATGAGTCTCGCAATTTAAAACAAGCCAGGCCTTACAGCCAGTATGTTGACTTGTTACGTGATACGCTTGCTACTCCCCCATGGGAAAATTTACTAAAAATACTTTACCAGGAATCAATGTTTTTGTCAACTGTTTATTCCTCCATCTGCCGCAAAAATAACAGTACTGCGGCTTCCAGGATAACTACCGTATACCCAGTCACCCAATATAAATGGGGCAAAATATCCGCAAAATGCCCTGCCAGATTCACTTCTGGCAATAAATCCAACCCCAGGGTAGGCTCATCCAGAAACAAAATCTGCGGCTCGATTTCAGTTCGGTTCTCTTCCACCTTTTCCTGAGAGCGGTCACGCATAAAGAGCAGTTTAAAAAGTTCCCTCTCCTCTCTAGCAAAACTGATATACGCCATGCCGCTTGCTTTATAGGGCGGTACTTCCCCTCTGCTATAAGCTCTCGCAGAATATCAACGGCAAAGCTTCAGGCTGCTGACTGCTTCCTGCACATGCCTTACATAAATGCTGCGGATTGCTTCAAACTGCCCAAGCCCTTCGCAAAGGCATTCTACCCCATATCCGCTGCGTTCCAGGACGGTTTTCCAAGAATTGGCCCCTGCTCCCGCCATATCGTTAAAGGCATGGACGCCGGCAACAACCATCAGCGGCGCAAGGAATACTTTTTTGTATACCCCTTCTTCCTTGAGGGCAGCCACGATATCTTCCAGCGTCGGCTTCCCTTTCAGCGTGCCGATATAATAATTCTTATGGCCGGCAAGAACTATCTTTTTCTGCAGTTTCGCATAAACACTGCCGTTGCCGGCTTCCGTCCCATGGCCCATCAGGCAGACTGCCGTCCTCCCATCAATATGAACCCCTGCCTGATCGACGATAGACGTTATGACAGCCTCATAATCTGCATCATCTGAAAGCAGCGGCTTTCCAAGAGCCAAACACCGAAACCTGTCCTTATAATCTTCCACTATATCCGCCAGATTGATGTACGCGCATCCCTCTGACAAATAGGTGGGCTGGACAACAAGGTTTGTTATGCCGTCCGCAGCTGCACGGTTCAATGCCTGCCCTACGTTGTCTGTTTCCACTCCATCCCGTTCTTTCAGTTTTCCAATGATTATCTGGCTGGTAAATGCCCTGCGTACCTCATAATCAGGAAATGCTTCGGCAATGGTTGTCTCAATGGCGTCAATCGTAAGGTCACGCTTCTGATTATAACTCGTCCCAACACTGACTACCAAGATTGCCGTGTCCTTTACACCTTTCCCGGCACGCATTCCTCCATTCCTATATCCGTCCATTCCTGCATCCCTCCACATACAATCTCCTTGCTAATAATACCGATTGCCTGCTCTTGGCAAAATCTTATATTATATTCCCCACCTCTGTCAGGGAACTCCCCAAAACGCTCTGCTTTTGTGCCTTTGCGGCAATTATAATCACTGCAATCGACAAAATCCATTTTCCATGCTATAATAATAAAATTATCGGAAAGGACAACGCTTATGAACATATTAGTGATTGATGCACAAGGCGGCGGAATCGGCAGACAGGTCGTAGCCGCTATCCATAAAAACATTCCCCATGCGGTTATCACGGCAGCCGGCACGAATACCGCGGCCACTGCCGCTATGATGAAAGCCGGCGCGGATAACGCCGCAACAGGTGAAAATGCCGTCATCGTCGGCGCAAGGAAGGCTGACGTCATAATCGGGCCGATTGGAATCGTGATTGCGGACTCCCTGTTCGGCGAAATCACGCCCGCCATGGCAACTGCTGTCGGACAAAGCAATGCCAAACGGATACTGATCCCCGTCAACCATTGCGATAATATCGTAGCTGGTACGCAAGGCCTTACCACAAAATCTCTTTTGGAAGAAGTCATTTCAATCCTGCAGCATACCGAAAAGTAGCCAATATTTCTTGACAAATAAGAATTTAAACGATAGAATATTAATAATGGCAGCAGGAAGCTGGCGTAAGATGCAGAAGCATTTCGATTCGGTTTTACATACTTTTCATTTCAAAAATCATGGTTGCTTAGAAGGCACACAATTCTCAGAAGAGGATGCGTGTGCTTTTTATATGCGCAGTTTGCGTAATCCAAACACCCGCATAGGCAGAGCTGCTTTGCGATTGCCTGCGGAAATAAAAAATAGGAGGATACACATATGGGTTGTTTCTTAGTTCCGGCAGCAGAAGCTGTCATCACCACCGCTGCAACAAAAGTATTGCAGAGAAAGGAATCCCAGCCTGAAACAGTGAAAATCAGCCTGGACGGCGTCACTTCCACAGAAGCTGTGAAAATACCGTTCTCCCAGAAATTAAAATGGCTGAACAAATTACTCTGGGGCGGCTCTGCCCTGCTTGCCTTCGAACATATATGGCACGGCGAGGTTACGCCATGGTTCCCATTCCTGACGGCAGCAGGCAATCCCACCGACGCAGCGGAAATGCTCAGTGAGATGGCGACGGCCGGCACAGCAATGACGGTTCTTGTGACGGCTGTGTGGGCTGTCATGCTCACTGTCTCAAATATCATGGAAAAGAAAGCCATAAAGTCTGCTGAGGCAATGCCTCCTGCGAAATAGGAGGCATTGTCATGACTTTACTGACCACTGTATTTGCGGCAATCATTTGTACAGTTATCTGGTATCGGAATGCCCCGCAAAGCCAGATGAATGTAGGCATCCTCTGCTGGATGTATTGGGGCGCCTCCCTGATGTGGCTCATTGACGCCATCTTTGAATATGCCGAAATCCATGAGGAATACTTTTCCCCTGCCCCGGCAGATATGCTGAATGATTTTTATCTGGGTCTCTCTGTTGTTGCACTCGGGCTGGTCATCTGGATTGTGACCCTGCTGATAAAAGATCCGAAAGGCGTGGTGAAGGCCGCGCTCTTCCAAAGAAAACGTTAAGCCATTCCGCCAAATACTTAGCCTGCCGCGGCTGGCTGAATAAGGCAAAAAACTCGCCCAAGTTCTTAAAACACCAAAGAACTTGGGCTGTTTTTCTCATCTAACCAAGAAATTTGCCGAGTACCTCTATTAAGATATCCGTGTCAATCGGTTTTGCTATGTGGGCATCCATGCCATGCTTGATAGCTGCTTCTTTATCTTCTTCCAAAGCGTTTGCCGTCATGGCAATAATCGGGATCCGCCTCACGTCATCTCTCTGCAGATTCCTGATTGTCCGGGTTGCCTCATAGCCGTCCATAATCGGCATCTGTATATCCATAAGGATAGCGTCATAATAGTTTTCTTCAGATTTATCAACCATGCTCACAGCATCTGTCCCGTCTGGTGCGCTCTCCACGACGAAACCTGCCTCCGATAAGATAACTTCTGCAATCTCGCGGTTCATCTCCACATCCTCCACAAGCAGGAGACGTTTACCGCCAAAATCAGCCAAAGTCCAGGCGGCAGCAGACTCTTCTTTCTCCAGAAGGTTGTTTGCAGAAAGCAGCGCAGCCTTTAGGTCAGACATGAAAAGCGGCTTCGCACAGAATGCGGTGATGCCTGCCTCTTTCGCTTCCTCTTCAATATCCGTCCAGTCATACGCCGTAAGGATGATAATCGGAGCATCCTCACCAACTGAATTGCGGATTCTCCTGGCAGTATCGATACCGCTCATCTCCGGCATCTGCCAGTCTATAATATATGTGTGGTACGAATCTCCTTCCTCATAGGCAATTTTGGCTCGGTAAGCAGCTTCCCTTCCAGACGTTGTCCATTCAGAACGCATACCAATCTGCTGGAGCATCTTGCTTACGCTGCTGCAAGTATTGAAGTCATCGTCCACAACCAGTGTGCGCAGCCCTTCTAGTTCCTTAATCTGCGCCGCATTTTTCTCAATGTCCTGCAGCTGTAATGTAAGTTCTACGGTAAATACGCTTCCTTTTCCCGGCTCGCTCTCAACCTTAATGGTGCCGTTCATCATCTCCACGATATTTTTCGTGATTGCCATGCCAAGGCCCGTGCCCTCGATACCGGTCTTTGTGGTAGTCGCTTCCCGTTCAAAAGGTTCAAAGATATGCTCCACAAATTCTGGCGACATACCAATTCCATTATCCTTGATAATAAACTTGTAATCGCCATATCCATGACGGAACGTGGTATTCTGCATGATGCGAAAAGTAACCGTACCGCCTGCCGGCGTGTATTTCACGGCATTGCTCAATAAATTGATGAAAACCTGGTTCAGCTTCAGGGAATCTGCTATGACGTCCTCATTGACCACTTCGAACGTATCAATGAACAGCTCTAATTGCTTCGCTTTCACCTGAGGCTGGATAATGTTCACCAAATTGTGCATCAGCTCAGAAACATTGCACTCCTGTTCTTTAATCTGTACCTTCCCGCTTTCTATGCGGCTCATATCAAGGATGTCGTTTATCAGGCTGAGCAGATGGTTGCTGGAAGAAAGAACCTTCTGCAGGCAATCCCTGACCTGATCTTTGTTGTCAATATGGCTGACTGCAATCGTTGTAAAACCTATAATTGCATTCATTGGCGTACGGATGTCATGGGACATATTGGAAAGGAACGTCGTTTTCGCCTTGTTGGCATGCTGTGCCTGCATCAATGCATCCTGCAGCGCCTGCGTCTGCTCCCTCTGCTTCTGAACCTGTTCCGTGACTTCCTTGCACACAACCATGACCATGATATCATCCGTATCGTAATCCTTTGTCATGATGAAGGACTGGCGGATACAAATCTGCTCGCCTCCAGGCGCGGAACTCCAATAATCCACATTTACCTCTGCACGCCCAAGCTCGTAACGTTCTTTCAGATAATCCACATTTACCTTTGCCGCATATTCCTCCCGGGATTCCTCAAATACAAACGGTTCCCAACGCTCAAAACATTCGGAAGCCTTACAAGGCGCCTGCAGCCCTGCCCTCTCCAGTAAAGACACCCGCTGCCCATTCGCTTCACGCACGACGTCGTCTGTGATGATATCCTTTGTCAGGTTAAACTCGAATGTGCAGAAAGCATCAGACGTGATAGCGATACGGTACTGCCTCTCTTTGCGGGCTGCAAGCGACATTTCTGCCTGTATGCGTAGCTCTTTCTCCTTTAGCTCTGAAATGTTCTGGCGGATAAACAGAACTTTAGATGCCTTGCCGCCGTTCCTCTCCAGACAGATAATATTGACATGCTCCCATTCCGGGCCGCTTTTTCTCATGACATGGCATTCATACAGTAAGTCATCCTGTTCCTGCATTTCTCTGACAATAGAGTCCCTGTGAATCTCCTGTGCAAACCGCTGCCGCCCCTCTTCTTCTATAAGGATAGAACACAGATACTCGGACAATTCCTGAAAACTGCCGCTAGTCGGGACTTTGGGATCCTCCGGCCTTGTACCTGACAGATACTGATAGGTGTCTTTCTCCAAGTCAACCATAATAAAGCGGGAGAATAAAGTATTGACTCCGCTTATGATATAGCCCATCTCACGGTTTTCCTTTTCCAGGATTTTCCGCTCTCGGCGCGCCCGCACAAGCAAAGTAACGATATAGATGGCAAATATGCAAATCAGCATAAGTTCCAGGCAGATTCCCATAAAATTCTCATCTTGAATCATCTGCTGCGTGACTTTCTTAGGAAATGACTGCACAAGGACAAAATTATTCTCTGCAAGATACCTGACCGAGAGATTATCCGTCTCGCTCCCGGAACGGCAGACAAATGCACCCTCCCCTCCGTTTTTAAAGACTTCCTCCGCCTGCGCGGCTGTCTGTGCGTCAATCATGTTCATTTCCACGAGTACATCGACCAGATTCCCCTTATGCCCCTTGCTGTCAGAACATGCAATCACCTGCCCATCCGGCAGGCACAGATGAACGGGCGCTTTCTCACCAAAATAAGTCGTGTTAAGCATGTCTTTCAGGTATTCCTCTGCCAAATATGCCCCGCGCAGCACGCCAATAATCTCTCCTTTGTAACGGACAGGCGCATAAAAACACAGCATTGTCTCATTATAGAATTCAGAGTCAAAGACCACAGATATCCCGCTTTCCCCTTTCATACCATTGAGATAATAGTCCCTTCCCGCCGCCTCTGATTCCCGTCCGTCGGAGGAATGGTTAATACCAGCTTTGTCTGTAAACACCAAAGCGTCAAACAACATATTCGCTTCCATTTTTTCAAGCCTCTTAGGCGGGATTTCAGGTGCTGTAAGGCTTTCTCCTATGAAATAGGTATAAGTAACAATTAAATCCAGCGCATTTTCTAATTTTTCATCTATCCGGCTTGCTGTCTGCCGTGCCGAATCCGCAGCATAGTTCTTATTCCTTTCCTCCATCCGTTTGCTGTTCTGCATCGAATACCAATGGAATAAGATGACAATCCCTGCCAAAAGCAACACGACATATGCAATTTGCTGTAATAGTTTTTTCCTGCCCTTCATAGATAGACTTCCTTTCTGTTCCTGTCCTGTTTGATGTCCTTGAAACGCCCCATGCAATGCTTCTTTAAACATCATGAAGTAAACTTTTTCAGAAGCGACAATACCTCATCAATATTAATCGGCTTAGCAGTATGCGCGTTCATCCCGCTTTCCAGGCAATGCTGGATATCTTCGGAAAAAGCATCCGCCGTCATGGCAATAATCGGAATCTCCTGTGCATCCAGGCGTTTTAACGCACGAATCGCTTGTGTGGCTTCGTAACCATTCATGACAGGCATGCGGACATCCATGAAAATCGCATCATAATATCCGGGATCAGACCCCTCAAACTTCTCCAGGCAGATTTTACCGTTCTCCGCCCATTCCAGTTCCATTCCCCTGTCAGACAACAGCTCTTGCAAGACTTCCCAGTTAATCTCATTATCCTCGGCAACCAGAACCTTATATCCTGAAAAATCAGCATCCGCAATGTTGTTCCCAGGAATTTCCGTCTCTCCCATATTCTTGCGCAGACCATAGAAAAGCGTTGACTTAAACAGCGGCTTGCCGATAAACCCATTGATACCAGCCTCCTTCGCTTCCGCTTCAAACTCACTCCAGTCATAGGAGGAAATAAGGATTACTGACATGTCGACATCTGATATACGCCGGATCTGTTTGGCAACCTGAAGGCCGTCCATATCGGCAAGCTTCCAATCCAGGAGGATAATCTGGTAATCGTCTCCCTGCTGATGATGGTTTTCTACCATCTGTATCGCTTTTTTGCCGCTCATCGTCCAGTCCGCCTGTATCCCTATAGAGTCCAGCACATCCACTACCGTACGGCACAACGTTTCATCATCGTCAATAACAAGCATCTTCCACGCAGGGAGAACCATATCCACTTCCTGCGTGGTAGCCTTTTCAAAATCAAGAACCAGATGGAATTCTGTCCCCTTATTCGGCTCACTTTTTACAGAAATCTCTCCTTCCATCGCTTCAACAATGTATTTTGTAATCGCCATGCCCAGCCCGGCGCCTTCTGTTTTCTGTACCCTCTTATTGTCCGCCCTCGAATAAGAATCAAAAATATGTTCCAGGAATTCAGCGGTCATGCCGATTCCGTTATCACTGACCAAAATGTGTGTCCGCACGAAATCACTGCCTTTGGGGGACGGTTCCTCGTCCTGATATAAAGACAGCTGAATTGTGCCGCCTTCTTGCGTATACTTGACGGAATTAGACAACAGATTCAGCAATACCTGATTCAAACGCACACTATCGCAATACACATCTTCGAACAATATCTTAGCGATGTGTATGTTAAAGTTCTGTTCTTTCCCCTTGGCCTGCGTCTGCACAATACTGACAACACCCTCAATGACCTCCCGCAAGGAAATCATCTCTGAGGTCAATGTCATCTTGCCGCTCTCAATTTTTGACATATCCAGAACATCATTAATCAGCCCAAGCAAATGTTTGCCGGAAAGCGTGATTTTCTTAAGGCAGTTTTTGACCTGTTCACTATCATCAATATGCGCGGTAGCGATTGCCGTCATCCCTACAATCGCGTTCATTGGCGTACGGATGTCATGGCTCATGTTCGATAGGAATTCACTTTTCGCCTGGTTAGCGTGCAATGCATCCCTCCGCGCCTCGTCCAATTCTCTCATCTGCTCTTGGTTCATCTTATAATAGTTATAGAAGATAAGAATTAAAGTAAACAGAATAATTGAAAAAATCATTGTCACAGCAATGGTCGTCTTCTTACTTAAATCTTCCACTATTTTATTCAGTTCCCCAAATGGCAGTACCGTTACCAGGTTCCACTCCGAATATGGCAGGGCGTTACAGTAAACCTGCTGCCTGCTCCCGTCTAAATTCATGATTGTAGAATAATCCCGTTTTTCTTGCATAGCTGCAGACAGCTCTATTATGTATTGGTCTATCTCTTTGGCATCGCTTTTCGGATACCGCTCGTATAAACTGGTAAAATAATCGGGATACTGATTGCTCAGATCGCTGGCAATGAATGTGCCGTTTTTACGGATAATCTCAGAGAACATCAGAGAATCCCCATCTTCCGTACTAAGCATGGTGCTGATATATTCCAACGGAAGCGCTGTCAGCATTGCTATGCTTTCTTCTCCATTTCTCATTGGGTAATTCGCTGCCACGCCAAAAATGACAATCTTATTGCCTACCCCATCTTCCCCGACAGCAACTTTTTTATCTCCCTTCCGCAAAGACGCAAAAAATGGTTCTGAATCGGAAAGATGGATTCTTTCCCCGAAAAGCATTTCTATGTAACCTTCCTCAGAACAAAGGGCAAGATAGTCAAAATTTCTCACCTGAACCCGATAAATCAATTCATCATACAAGGCGTCCAAATCACCAAGAGCCTCAGGCGTGACTACTTTCTCTACGATTTCTGCCTGCTCTAATTTCAGTTCCATTAAAGTCTGGAAATGTGAGGAAATCTGCTCATTCATTCCCTTCATATATAAATCCCCTACCTGGGTGATGGAACGTTCGCTCACCTTGTTCATATAGATTCCCAGACACAGGAACGCCACCGCGCTGACTAACAAAAGCCATATAAAACTCCCAACCAAAAATCGTGTCGCCTTGCCCTGATTCTCTTTGTTGATGTTCGTATGCATAAGTCCACCTCTCAGTATAATGTATAGTAAAACCGGTAAGCTCCCGACTTTTCGTTCTATAAGAAAACCGTTCCTCTGCCACAATGTCATAGTCGGGTATTCATATCTTCCCTTATATATTAATAACTGATTTTCCTACAAAAAACAAGTCTTTTTTTTGATGTATAAAATATAGTCGGACACAGCAGGAATTTTTCTCCGATCAATACCCAACAATCTCTTTCAGGCATATTGCCGCATAGTATTTGCCAAAGTCATATTCCAGAAATCGATAGTGATTCCTATCATAATGCTGCCGAACCGTGACTTCCAGGCTCTCACTGGAAAACTGGAATGCAAAAGAGTCAAGCGGAAGTTTCATCCCCATACCGGTAGCTTTCAGGAAACTCTCCTTCAACGTCCAAATCCGGCAAAACGCCCCTGCTTGTTCCTCCTCTTCCAGGCTCGCGATATATGCATATTCGTCAGCACAGAAAAAACGTTTGGCAACTTTTAAGTCTGCTGTTTTTATCTGTTCTATATCACAGCCAACTTCTGTGTCTGCAAAAACCGCTAAAACCATATTCCCGGAATGGGCCAGATTATAGTGGATTTCAGGATAGTCCAAAAGATATGGCTTTCCGTTCTCTCCCAGACCTATCCTGACCTCAGATTCCCGCAGGCCATATTCGTTGAGGCCCCTATCCAGTAAAAGCCCTGCCCCCACAGACAGCTTCATATCTGCTGAGAAATGGTAACTGTCTGCTTTTTCCTGCCGGCGGGCAGAAAGACTGCTATAACATTTTTGATAAAAAGCCGTATCCGCAAGTTCCTCCGTATCCATTGTATAAATCTTCAGTCCTTTGTCTTCCATAACATTTGTTCTCCCATTCTGAATCTTAATCCGCTCTTCTGCATCTATTGTACTATAAATCGGGCCGGAAATCTATATTGCCAAGCATATGGCCGGAAGGTATAATGGTAACGACAAACAAACTTTATGGAGGAATCACAGATGAAAATTGACATCAGGGCTTATACAGAAAAAGATTTGCCAGAAATGATTGATATCTGGAATGAAATTGTGGAGAAAGGCGTTGCCTTTCCCCAGGAAGAACGATTGGATATCTGTTCTGGGAGGGATTTCTTTGCAGGGCAAACCTACAGCGCGGTCGCAATAAACCACGAAAACGGCAAACTCTGCGGGCTGTACATCCTGCACCCCAACAACATCGGACGCTGCGCCCACATCTGCAATGCGAGCTTTGCTGTGAGCGATAAATGCAGGGGGCGGCATATCGGCGAAAAATTAGTCGCTGACTGTCTGCATCAGGGACATCTGCATGGGTTCAAAGTATTGCAGTTCAATGCGGTTGTGGCATCCAATGTCCATGCCCGCCATCTCTATGAACGCCTGGGCTTCATCCAGCTGGGCACAATTCCTGACGGATTCCGGCTGAAACATGGGCAATATGAGGATATCTGTCTCTATTACCATGAACTGTAAACTTTTTTCCAGGGTAACTGCCGGAAACGGCATCTGACTATGATGCTGCTTCTGGTACCGGGCGACAGGGGTTGTGCTTGCTACCCTTGGCATCGCCATCCTCACAGCGGACCATCTGCAGTAGCCTTTGCAAAAACATACAGCCCTGCGCAATCTCCATACCGGAAATCCCGCAGGGCTATATTATATGACAAGCATACCAATCTGGTAAACCACGAAGGTTACCACCCAGGCGACAATCAGCTGGAATGCCGCAACAAACCCCGTCCATGCCCAGCTGTCTGACTCCTTGTGAACCGTCGCAAGCGCGGCCGCGCAAGGAATATAGAGCAGGCAGAATACCATCAGACAGAACGCATTCAGCGGGCCGAATCCGATTCCCTGCAAAACAGCAGAAAATTCTTTCATGCCTGCCGGGGAGTTTGCATTGACGATGCCGAACAGCACAGCACAGCTGGACACTACCACTTCCTTGGCAGATATGCCCGCAATCAAAGCCACTGTAACCTGCCAGAACCCTAAGCCTATCGGCGCAAATATGGGAACCATCCATTTGCCTATCATTGCGCCCAATCCCTCTGACATATCAGCAACATACCCATGTAGGCCAAAATTCAGCAAAAACCATATAATCAGCGTTGCCAGGAAAATTGTCGTGCCAGCCTTTCCGAGATAGTCTTTCACTTTCTCCCAGACATAAATGGAAACTGTCCTCGCGTCCGGCATTTTATATTCCGGCAACTCAATCAGTAAGTAGTTTTCACTCTTCTTGCGGTCTATAAGGTGTAACAGCAGCGACACCAGAATAGCCACCACAAGGCCAATCAGGTACATAGAGTACGCAACAAACATGGCATTCCTGCCGAAGAACATTTCTGAAAACAGAATATAAATGGTCAGCCTGGCATTACAGCTCATAAAAGGAGTCACAAGCATGACTTTATAGCGGTCCCGCTTGTTTTCCAAGGCCCTTGAGGCCATGATGGCCGGAACTGTGCAGCCGAAGCCCAGCAGCATAGGGATAAAAGCCTTGCCGGATAACCCAAGCTTGCTCATCAGCCCTTCCATCACATACGCCACACGCGCCATATATCCGCTGTCTTCCAAAAATGCAAGCGCCAGGAAGAGGATGAAAATATTTGGCAGGAATGTGACAATCGTGCCTACGCCGCCGATAATCCCTTCCACAACCAGCGATTCTAAGATTTCACCGGCCCCAATGGCGGCCAGCGCCTTCGCCGCAAAATCCGACAGAAAGCCAATCCCAACCTCAAAATATCCTTTGATCCAGTCTCCCACCGTAAAAGTCAGGAAGAATACGACTGCCATAATGCCAAGGAAAATCGGGATTCCCCAGATACGGTGCGTCAAAGCCTTGTCCACGCGCTCCGTAAACTTATCCTGCCGCTGTTTATGGAGCAGCACTTCATCAATGACTTCCTGAATAAAATCATATTTCTCATTGATAATCTGTGTCTCAAAATTCCGATCTGTGATACCAGGCAGAGCGACGGGATATTTTTTTGCAACCTCAGTGTCCTGTCCCAGCAGCTTTATGGCATGCCAGCGATAGTTTTTAAGGGATGGGTACTGTTTCTCAAGCTCAGAAATGACCCGGTCAATGTTATCTTCAATCTCGTCAGAATAAACCATTGCATACTCTGAATGATGGTCGTGGATATGATGGGCTTCATTCTTATGGTGATGGATCAGGCAATCCGGGTCAGGGCAGCCTTTATGGTGTGCCGCCGCATGGAGCAGCGATTCCAAACCTGTGCGCTTCCTCGCAGATACCGGGATGACAGGGATGCCAAGCATTTCCGGCAAGCGGTGCAAATCGATTTCCATTCCCCTTTTTTCCACGATATCCATCATATTAAGGGCCAGGACAACCGGTTTCCCCAGTTCAAGCAGCTGCAGCGTCAGGAATAAGTTCCTTTCCAGGGAAGAAGCATCCGCCACATTGATGATGACGTCAACCTCATCGCTTAAGATAAATTGCCGGGATACCATTTCCTCCATTGTGTAAGATGTAAGGCTGTATGTACCGGGAAGGTCTACCAGACGGATGTTCAGATCGTGATCCTTAATCGCGCCTTCCACTTTTTCCACGGTCACCCCCGGCCAGTTCGCCACCTTTAAATTCGCGCCCGTATATGCATTGAAAAGCGTTGTCTTTCCGCAATTTGGGTTGCCGATAAAGCCGATAGTAAGATTTTCTTTCATGCCAGCCGCCCCGCTTCCCTAACGGATATATTCTTCGTCATATTGTAGCCTAATGCCAGTCGGGTCCCCCGCAGCTTGACAATCATGATGCCTTTGCCTTTCCGGTTCAGGACGGATATTGCCGTGTCCTTCGTCATCCCTAGTGCGTGCAGCCGCTGCTCCATTTGGAATGGGAGACTGATTTTATCGATGATGCAGTTTTGCCCTATGGCAATGTCTTTCAAAAGCATTTGAAGCGTACCTCCTCGTCCATCCGGCTTTTTCTACTGTCCTGCTTATTTTCCGCGAGAATAAATATACGCAATCTCACCCGCTTTTTCCGGATGATTAGCCTTCAAGTACATCAGATACTGCAGCGCGCTCCCTTCATAGGGATGTGAATCGCCCAGCAGGCTCGTCTCATAACAGTTGCGGATAACATTAATGATACATTCCTCCGTATGGTCTTCCTTGCAGTCTTTGCATTCCCTCAATATATGCGCAATGCCTGTCTCCAGCTCAGCCTCGTCAAACACCTTGAAGTCCGTGGTCGGAATCCTCTTTGACCCGCCCGCTATTTCTTTTTTGGGGTTCTTCTTATACTCCTTGATACATGCTTTTGCAAATCCAATGTTACAGAGTTTCCCTTGGCAACGCCGGCAAACATTCTCGCCTTTGCAGCATCTTTCCAAGTCTTCTCCTATCAAATCAGCATTCAGTCCCTTTTTCCGTTCTTCTGCCATATGCTACCTCCTCGAGATATAATCATTAGATGCTGAGGGTAAGTATATCATGGTATCCATAATATTTCAATTATTTCTTTCAGCTGTCTGCCGGGCCGCCGCCATCCAGCCTTTTTTCAAACATGCTCTCAGGCACAGGCTTGGCGTAGCGATAACCCTGCGCAACATATGCTCCAATCTCCTGCATCAATTCCACGTCGTTGTCTGTCTCAACACCTTCACATACAATCTGCGCTTCTAATTCCTGTGCTAAGTTTACAATCCCTTTCATAATTTTTACCTGGCGGTTCCTATCCTGACGGTTCAGCAGGAACGAACGGTCAAGCTTGATTACTGATGCCGGAATCTGCTCAAAGATGCCGAGCGAAGAATAACCTGAACCAAAATCGTCAATAGAAAGACGCACGCCTTTGCTTCGCAGCGTGTCTATGGTCCGCTTCACGACCTGTTGCTGCAGTTCTTCAACCACGATAGTCTCCGTCATCTCCACTTCAATCAGGTCTTTGGGTACCTGATACCGCTCCAGGACTTCCTCAAAACGTTCCGGGAAGTCTGGTTTGATAAAATGCATCCTGGAGAAATTACAAGAAATGGTAACGACTGGTTTCCCTGCTTTTATCCTTCTCTGCAGCATCCTGCAGACACAGCGAAGCACAAAGAAATCAATGTCCGTAACCCGTCCTGTTTGTTCATAGTATGGGATGAAAAATCCCGGGGATCTCACCATGCCGCCGGCGGTAGGATCCAAAAAGCGTACAAGCGCTTCCGCACCGACGACTTTCTCCGTACGGATATCTACCTTTGCCTGGTAATAAGTCACAAAATTATCCTCAATGCTTACAGATTCCAACAGCTTTTCTCGTTCATGCCTCTGCTTGAGCGCATCTTCCAGCATCTTGTCATAGACCATGACGTCGCTCAGGCGGCTGTCTTTCATATACTCTACGGCCTGTGTCGCATAATTTACTGCCACATGCAGATCGCTGCTGTCTTGCGGAATCAGGTAGACTCCCATCTGGAGAGCCATGTGGTTCTCCGTATCCTTGTATATCTCCTCGTCTGTCTTCCGTTCCAGCTCTCTCAGCCGTTCGATAAATGCTTCTTCCGACTGATAATGCAAAAGAAGCACGAAACGGTCACCCTGGTTCCTGGCACAAATCTCATCTTTGGGATCTATATTCTCCTCAAGCTTCCTGGCAACAGCTTCCAACAGCTTCTGCCCGGCACTCCATCCATATATGATATTAAAACGGCGGAACTGCGAAATATTCAGGCTGACCACTGCATAATTCTGCGTCCTGCGTTCCGGCAGGAATTTTGCCTCTCCCTGGTAAATAAGGTAGTTGAGGTTCCAGATATCCATCCCCGTATCTTTATACAGCAACTTCTGGATTTTTTTGCTGTCTTTAATCATATGCCATGCCACTAATATTACAACAATTATCACTGCCATCAGCAGGATAATGATTCCTATGCTGTGGTTGCGCAGAAAACGCTCGAAACTCATCTGTGCATACACATTGCTTTTAAGCATATGCTCATTCACTGCCCTGGCATCCACGACTTCCACTGTCTTGCTTAAAATCCCAGCCAAATGCGCTGCGTCATTCCGAACCGCAATAGAGATGTTGTGTTCCCTGTTAAGTACACTCTTAATCTTAAGCCTGCTATAAGAAAATTCTGTCCCCATCAGATATTCTGACAGATATCCATCACATAGCACGGCGTCCGCCGTGCCTTTGGCCACGTCATCCAGGCATTCCTGCTGCGTATCATGGAATGCAAGATTCACTTTTTTGAGGTCAAACGCTGACGCCGCTTCCTCCTCCAGATATGGTACCGTCACAAGGTTTTCCACCTCGCTGAGCATCTTATCTTCTTTCATGGCAATGACCACCGGGATTTCTGCATATTCTTTTATCATATGGAAACCGTATCCATTCAGTTCTTCCTTGCTGTCCGTACAATAAGAAAGAATGTCCACTGCTCTTTCAGCCAAAGCTTCTCTGGCTTTTTGCTGGCTGTCATATTTTTTATATTGAACCTCCAGCCCTGCAAAGCCTAATTCTGCGTCCAGCAGCTCCCTGGTAAGTCCCTGGCATTCGCCGTCCTCCTCATAAGAAAAAGGATAATAACCATCAAGATATCCTACAATGATTCTGCCTTTGTTGGCAATGTATTCTTTTTCCTCTGTGGTAAATACCACCGTCTTGTCCAGCCTGCTCTGGTAAAACTTATTCATCAGCTCTGTTTCCAGTTCCGGACGGCTGATTTTCAAATCTGCAACCGCCTGGTTCAGCTCCATCAGCACATCATTATTTCCCCGATATGTAATATAATAAAAAGGCATTGGCGCAAAACGCCCAATCAGCCGATGTCCTTCCCGGACTTCCGTAAAAGTATGGATATATGCGTCAATTTCTCCGTTCTCTAAGCCCTGCAAGAGATCCGCCGTGGACTCGTATTCCATGACCTTTGGGGATTTAATGCCATTGTCACGCATGTATTGCAGAAATTCATTCTTGCGTACATAAGTCTTCACCATGCCGAAGGTAATATCCTTCATGGCTTCAAAATCCTCATATGCCAATGCGCTGTCCCCTCTGGCCGCTATCGCCCCAAAGGTATATCCGCTCGGAAGCGAAGCATACTGGTAAATCTCTGCACGTTCCTCAGAAAACTGCGCGGATCCCACCAAATCTACTTCCTGCCCGGAAAGCTTCTCCAAGGCCTCGTCCCAGCTGGCACACTCCACGTACTCCACTTCCCAGTCCGCATATTCACATAAAGCGTTCAGATACTGGACATCCATGCCATCGTAGCTATCCCCGGCTTTGATATGATATCCGTCCATAGGAAAAAACGCTACTTTCACAACCCGTTTGTCCGATGCCTTTACTCCTTCTGGCAGAAACACACTGAAAAAAACAGCCACAAGTATAAAGGCCAGACATATAACTCTTTGTTTCGACTTAATATTTATCTGAGATCTGATAATTCCACCACCTAACCCCTCCATTTTTTCTCTTACTATTTTATCACTCCAAATAATTTTTTCAAGGGTTTCTTTCCTGAATCCTATAAATTTGCTACCAGATCAAAAACTAAAAAACCCCCTTCCAGCAAGAACCGGTTCATATGGGTTCTTGCCGGGAAAGGGGTTTTTTATGTTATATTAATATGATTTTACTGTGGAGTGTCCATAATAGCATTGTCCATTATGCTTATGCTTTTGGGCTTTCTCGCAGCCTGGTACGGTACACTGGCTGTAAACCGTGCTGCCGGCAGCATGGCCATAGTAACATTGCCCGCCATGTTTGTGCTTCTTTGCCTTGCTGCAGCCTGGTACGGTACATTGGCTATAAGTAATGCGGCTGCTGGAGTGCCCATAGTAATAAGTCCCACTATGCTTGTGCTTCTTCGTCTTTCTGCAGCCGGATACCGTACACTGACGGTATACTTTTTTGCCATTGGAATGGCCGCAGTAATAAGCGCCATTATGCCCATGTGCGCCTGTTTTCCTGCATTTTGCCACCGTACATTGGCTGTATGTCACACAAGATCCGGAATGGCCGTCATAGTTCTGCATTCCATGACGATGATGGCCGGTATGATTGCAGCCCGGCTGTGTACATGGGGCATATGTGACAGGCTGGTTGTGATGCCCTCCCCCTCCATGGCCGTGTCCGTGTGCCATAGCTGCCGCCGGGTCTAACAGTACGGTTATGGCAACGACAAAAAGAAGGATGGCCTTTTTCATTCTGTTTTTCATTGTTTCCTCCATTCTGTGCGCTTCCGATTTGTTACCATAACTGTATCACAGAAAGACATTCCGTTCAAGGTTATATTTCATATTTTCCTGTGATTTCAAGCGTATTCCCATCGGGGTCAACAATATTAAAATACCAATACGGCATATGCACATTGACATACATAAGCTCTGAAACCTTTCCGATATCCAATCTTTTCAGCCTTTCATATTCGCTTTTTAAATCTTCCACATCAAAATTAAACACAACAAGATTGTTTTTCGGTACGCCGGTATCTCTGTAAAAGTCATCGATATAGGCTTGATTAAACCTCTCGCTTGGTTCTGTGCCGATTATTTCAGCGTCATAAGCCTTATTATACAGCGCAATTTTATCACTGAATTGCACCCATCTGCCATCATTTGCTTTTTTTGGCTCTTCCTGCAATAATTTACTGTAAAAATCTACAGATTTCTTAATATCCGCAACAAAAATATAAGTTGTTCCAAGTACCATTATCTTACCTCCTAGTATAATAATGATGTAGTAAATCAAGACTACTTGGTTAATAAATTTCTATAAATCAGATAACAGAAGAAGGCGTTCTTCCTTCATCAGATGTTATCCGAAAATAATTATCATGTCTGACGGTTCCTGATAGACACCAGATGAAACATAAGGTATTATCCCTTAGGATAGGATAAAGAATGTCCACCTCCTTGGGAAGCTGATTCTCATCAGCCTATACCTACAATTAAGTCAATTAGTCCATTCGACAGGGTTTTATGTTTTAGCTGGTTGGGAGCCGGAAGGCAATACCCGTATAACACGCTAGTGTCTTGTCAAAATTCGACGTAGCTAAAACCTCTCTATATTCTCTTTTACAGTTAATTTTGCACATTTAGAACTTTAAGTCAGAATCACCGCACACTCCCATGGGGTTAAAATACAACTCTTATTCTCTTTATTTTATCCAAACACCTGTTTTCTTTCACACTTACTTGTGATATGGCTCTTTCATCATAATCCGGTACGCCCGGTAAATCTGCTCCAGCAGGATTACGCGCATCAGCTGATGTGGGAATGTCATTTCAGAAAAGCTAATCCTAAAATCTGCGCGCTTTAGGACTCTGTCGGAAAGCCCCAGGGATCCTCCGATGACAAACTGGATATGACTCACGCCCGAGACGCCAAGCTTCTCTATCTTTTCAGAAAAACTCACAGAGTCGAGCATTTTCCCCTCAATGGCGAGGGCGCAGAGCCAAGCATCCTCTTTCACGTGCTTTAGGAGGCGTTCCCCTTCCTTTTCCAAAATCTGCCTCTCCGATGCCTCGCTGGCTCCATCCGGCGTCTTTTCATCCGGCACTTCCAGAATCTCCAGCTTACAATAACGCCCGAGACGTTTGCTGAATTCCTGGACTGCCTGCCGGTAAAAAACCTCTTTAATTTTCCCTACCGCCAATATTGTTATCTTCATTGCCTATGCATCCTCTGTCACCCATATTATTTTCCTGCATAATAACAGTATATAGAATATTTTCCCCATCTGCAATGAAATTCTCCTGAAATTTGAGTTTCCCCATTATTTAATTTCCTAGTACCAAAAAATGACTGTCGCACGAATATATTTCCTCGTTCAAAAGGTCTTGCCGCTGATGCGGCAAAGACAACATGCACGAAAATCACTCTGGGAAGCTAGCTTCCCAAGATGATTTTTGTACATGTTGTTTGCATTGCTTTGCAATGTAAACCTTTTGAATAAATCTGTACCTTGCAATTTATGTTCGTGCGACAGCCCCACTTTGGCACTAAAATATTAGCTGATATAAAAAATGGGGAAACTCAAATCCTAAAATGATTGTAATATCATCCTATTTCATTTATAATAGGGATTGGCATTATGATTCAAGGTAGGTACTGCATTTGAGAGGAACCGGAGGTAGACAAATGGCAGACACAACAGCGAAACAGAAGCGCATTTATGTGGAAGCAGGAAAGAAGCTTGAAGACGCCTCTTCTACTGCATGGTCATTCATGTTTCTTGGAATCCTGGGATTTGCCGCCCTCCTTCTGGTCTGGGTAGGCATCCTGCCCATGGACATCCCTTTCTCCACGTTAGTGATGGGCAGCATTGTATTCGGAATCCTGTTCCTCATTTTTATCCTGGTAAGCTTAAGGGCCTTCCGCGACAGGAAGAAGCTCATCCCGGCCAAGGCCAGGGAGGAAGCCGCTGTCTGCCGCATCCGTAACTGGTTCCAGGAACATTATTCTGCCGATGCGATTTCTCACGGCATGGACGAAGAAGATATCCCCATGGAGGATTTGTATTTCCTACGGCTGGAAAACATCAGCCGCTTGCTGGCGGAAGAATTCCCGGAATTTGAAGCATCTTTCAGTGAGTACCTGATGGAAAATATTTACCAGATGTATTTCGGCTGAAATGCATCCGCTTATTATACGAGGTGAATGAGAATGAGATTATTAGAAGATAAAATAAAAAAAGACGGGCTGGCAGTCAACGAACATATCCTGAAAGTTGACAGTTTCATCAACCACCAGATTGACCCCCTGCTGATGCAGGAAATGGGGCGGGATATTGCTGAACATTTCAAAGATAAGGGAATTACCAAAATCGCCACGATAGAAAGCTCCGGCATCGCCCCAGCTCTCATGACTTCCGCGGCCATGGGCGTGCCGTTGCTCATCCTAAAGAAACAGCCGTCTAAGATACTTAACCAGGATCTCTACCAGACCGTGGTAACTTCCTTCACCAAGGAGACCAACTACGAGCTGACGCTTTCCAAGAAATATATCAGCGACAAAGACCATGTGCTGATTGTCGATGACTTCCTGGCAAACGGCGAAGCAGCGACAGCCGCCCTCCGCCTGCTGCGCATGTCCCACGCCACGATTGCCGGGCTGGCAGTCCTCATAGAGAAATCTTTCCAGCCGGGGCGCGAAAAACTTGCCAGCCAGGGAATAGAAGTTTACGCCCTGGCCCGTATCGGGAAAATGGCTGAGAATTATATAGAATTCATTTAACCGTTCACATGCCTGTGGCATAGGGCTTCTGCAATGCCATACTTAATCAAATAATGACAGCTGGTTCGATTCCGGCAGATTCCCCAAAATCCCAAGATCATCCATCAAATCGATGACGGTCTTGGAGACTTTGGTACGCTGGCGGAAGTCATCTTTGGACAGGAACGGCCCGTCCTTAGCCGCTTCAACCACAGCGTCTGCCGCTTTATCCCCCAGCCCTTCCACGGTGTCCAAGGAAGGCATCAGCTTGCCGTCTATAATCTGGAACGCATGTGCCTGAGCCTTGAACAAATCCATAGGCATGAACTCAAAGCCTCTGGCATACATCTCTTGGACAATCTTCATGTCCTTTATCGTATCCTGCTCTTTCTTCGTAAGGGTATCTTTTCTTCGTTCATAGTCTGCAAGGGAATAATTCAGCTTCTCTTTGCCCTGGCACATCAGCTCATAATTGAAAGAGGTCGCACGGATGCTGAAAAATGCCGCATAATAAGCAAGAGGATAAAACACTTTGCAGTAAGCGATGCGCCAGGCCATCATGACATATGCCGCCGCATGGGCTTTGGGGAACATATATTTAATCTTTTTGCAGGACCAGATATACCAGTCCGGCACCTGATGCGCAATCATCGCTTCTTCCCACTCCGGCTTCAAGCCTTTCCCCTTACGCACGCTTTCCATAATGGTAAAGCTGAGTTCGCTCTCCATCCCCATCCCAATCAGATAGGTCATGATATCGTCTCGGGTGCAGATAGCCGTTGAGATGGTCGCCTTCTTCTCCTGAATCAGCGTCTGGGCATTTCCCAGCCACACATCCGTCCCATGAGACAGCCCGGATATGCGCACCAAGTCGGAGAAAGACTGCGGATTCGTGTCAATCAGCATCTGGATTACGAACTCTGTGCCAAATTCAGGAATTCCCAGGGAACCAAGCTGACAGCCGCCGATATCCTCTGGCTCAATGCCAAGAGCCTTCGTACTCTGGAACAACGACATAACGTCCGGGTCATCCAGACGGATTTTCTTCGCGTCAATGCCGGTCAAATCCTCCAGCATTCGAATCATGGTAGGATCGTCGTGTCCCAGAATGTCTAATTTCAGCAAATTATGGTCTATGGAATGATAGTCAAAATGGGTCGTCACGATATCCGTGGACATATCATTAGCCGGATGTTGGATAGGCGTGAACGAATGGATTTCTTCCCCCAAGGGAAGCACGATGATGCCGCCCGGGTGCTGTCCCGTTGTCCGGCGGATGCCCACGCAGCCCTGGACAATACGGTCAATCTCGCAATTCCGCTTGCGCACGCCACGCTCCTCGTAATAATTCTTGATATATCCGAATGCCGTCTTGTCCGCCAGCGTACCGATAGTCCCGGCACGGAACGTCTGCCCATAACCGAAAATGACCTCGCAGTAGGCATGGGCTTTGCTCTGATACTCCCCTGAGAAATTGAGGTCTATATCCGGTTCTTTATTCCCTTTAAATCCCAGGAACGTCTCAAATGGAATATCAAACCCTTCTTTTTCCAGAGGCTCCCCGCATTGCGGGCAGTCCTTATCCGGCATATCGCATCCTGCGCGCCCCGCGTAAGCCCTGACTTCTTCTGAATCAAATTCGCTGTAATGGCAATGCTTGCAGTAATAGTGAGGCGACAAAGGATTTACCTCCGTGATCCCAGACATAGTAGCGACAAAAGAAGAGCCTACTGAACCACGCGAACCCACCAGATAGCCGTCCTCATTGGATTTCCACACCAGTTTCTGGGCAATGATATACATTACCGCGTAGCCGTTGGAAATGATGGAATTCAGCTCACGCTCCAGCCGCTCCTGCACAATCTCGGGGAGGTTGTCCCCATAAATCTCGTGAGCGCGATTGTAACAGATGTCCCGAAGCATCTGGTCTGAATTCTCAATGACAGGCGGACATTTATCTGGCCGTACCGGGGCAATCTTCTCACACATATCCGCTATCTTGTTGGTGTTGGTGATGACAATCTCCTCTGCCTTCTCATCCCCGAGATAAGCAAACTCTGCCAGCATCTCTTCCGTGGTACGCAAAAACAAGGGCCCCTGATCGTCCGCATCCACAAAGCCTTTGCCTGCCATGATGATGCGGCGGTATACCTCATCCTCCGGATCCAAGAAATGCACGTCACAGGTAGCCACTACAAGTTTATGGAATTCCTCTCCCAGCTTTACAATCCGGCGATTGATGTCCTTTAATTCCTCCTCAGAGCTGACCATCGCCTTGTCCGGCTTAAGCATGAACGCATTGTTCCCCAGAGGCTGTATCTCCAAATAGTCATAAAAACGTACCAGCCGCGCAATCTCCTCCTCCGTCCCATCGTGCAGGATTGCCTGATACAGCTCCCCTGCTTCACAGGCCGAGCCAATCAGCAGCCCTTCCCGGTATTTTAAGAACTCGCTTTTTGGTATCTTCGGCCTCCGATAAAAATATTTAAGGTGCGAATCCGAAACCAAACGGTAGAGATTGATACGCCCGGTATCATTGGTAGCAAGGATGATTGCATGGTAAGAGTGCATTTTCCTGATATTCTCCACGGAATCCTTCCCCATCTCATTGACCTGCTGTAACTCTTCAATGCCTCGTTCCCTCATCATCGCTAGGAACTTCACAAAAATTTCTGCTGTACATGCAGCGTCGTCCACGGCGCGGTGATGGTTTTCCAGAGAAACCTTCAGCGCCTTCGCCACATTGTTGAGCCTAAATTTACTCAGCTGTGGGAGCAGCACCCGGGCAAGCGCAACGGTATCCACCACCGTATGCCGGCAGGAAATCCCCTGTCGTTCGCAGTTCTTGCCTAGGAAGCTCATGTCAAAGTCCGCATTGTGCGCCACCATGACCGCACCTTCGCAGAATGCCATGAACTCCGGCAGGATTTCCTCTATCTTAGGCGCATCCAGCACCATGTCATCCCGGATATGTGTAAGCTCCTCAATTTTAAAAGGTATCGGCACTTCCGGGTTGACAAACGTGGAGAAGCGTTCCGTAATTTTCCCGTCTTCCACCTTCACAGCCCCGATTTCGATAATCCTGTCATTAAGCGGTGAAAATCCTGTGGTCTCCAAATCGAACACTACATATGTATCAGAAAGGCTCTGCCCTCTGGCGTTTGAGACAATGTTTTTCAGGTCGTCCACCAGATACGCTTCCACGCCATAGATGACTTTGAAGTCATCTTCCGCCGAAACAGCATGGTTCGCATCTGGAAATGCCTGCACATCCCCATGATCCGTGACAGCAAGCGCAGGATGCCCCCATTTTTTAGCACGCGCTATGATATCCTTGACCTCAGATACGCCGTCCATATCACTCATCTTAGTATGGCAGTGAAGCTCCACCCGCTTCTGCGGACTGTTATCCATACGGCTGACGGTAAAGTCAGGAATCTTCTTTATCCCGACAACCGAACCAATCGTAAGTTCGCCGTCAAACCTATCGATTGTGGTGACGCCTTTGATCTTTAAGAAAGCCCCTTTTTTTACCTCTGCCGTGATATCGGACACGAATTCATTCTTAGCAAACATCTTTACCATGATGGTATCTGTGAAATCTGTAACGGAAAATATGATGATGGTCTTTTCATTGCGGATTTCCCTTGTTTCTAAGCTCAGTATCTTGCCACGGATAACAACTTCGCCTATCTCCCCTGCTATCTGCTCTATTGGCATTGGCTCGTCATCAAAGTCACGCCCATAGGCTACGTCCGGGTTATCCGAACGCTTGAAGCCGCCGTAAGCATCCTTCCTGCCTTTGGAACCCCCTCCGTCCTTGCCACGTAAATCTTTGTTTCTGGCAGCATGGGAGACAGCCGTACTGCCGGCAGAATCGTTGCGGTTCTTCTCACTCACATCTTTGGCCCGGACTATTTCCGCCGGCTGCATCTCTGTGGGAAGCGGGGGCATTCCCTCTGACTCCTGCCCATGATTCCCCAAAGAAGACTGAGAAATAATGGCATGTACTTCATTCTGGATGCGTATGTTGCTGTTCTTCCTGTGCTTCTTCTCCTTCGCCTCTATGTATTCCACCCTGATGTCTACATCCAGACCGCAGCGTTCACAGATAACCTTCTCTAAAAACTGAACCACTTCTTCCGATTTCTGCCTGGATATCACGGAATCTTCCAGGATAAGATGCATCTTATCCTCCTGAGGAAATTGGATATGCGCAGCCTTAAGCATACTGTACTCCAGATGGCTGTAGTCCCGCAGCTCCTCCAAGACGCTGTCCCGGTACACCATCATCAGCTTTTTGGGATTATACTGGCCCGACAGATTATATTTCTCAATAATCTTAACAGAAAGCTCATGGTGCGGAAAAAGCTGCCTCTTGATGTCATTTTCCAGCCGGAAAATCCGGTTCTTCTCAATCAGCCTGGAACTTAGCAGATACACCCTGAGGCGGTCACGGCTGCGGTTGGTGGAGACTTTCATCACCTCCACGTCAGCCATCATCCTTTCCATTTCTGAGGGAATTTTCAAATCCGGAAATACATCAAAAAACAGCTTACCCATATGCTCATTCACTCCAATGTAACAGTTCATAACGTAGGGCCGCAAGCAGCTCCTCTTCTTTTACTTTCTTATAGATTTCCCCATGTTTGATAATCAGCCCTTCACCAACGCCGCCGGCAATGCCGATGTCCGCTTCTTTCGCCTCGCCCGGGCCGTTTACCACGCACCCCATGACAGCCACTTTCAGGTTGAGGGGGATATCGCTTACCATGTTTTCCACCTGGTTTGCCAGGCCAATCAAATCAATCTGCGTCCGGCCGCAAGTCGGGCAGGACACGACCTCAATCCCGCCGCGCCGTATACCTAACGTCCGCAAGATAATCTTTGCTGACTTGATTTCCTCCATGGGATCCGCCGTGAGGGATACGCGCACCGTATCTCCAATGCCCTGGCTTAATATCATGCCCAGTCCCATTGCCGACTTAATATTGCCACTGGTAACTGTCCCCGACTCCGTAATCCCCACATGCAGAGGATAATCGGTCTTCTCTGCAATCAGCTCATGCGCCTTGACGCACATCATCACATCTGAAGACTTGATGCTGATGACCAGTTTGTCATACCCCATATCTTCAATAGAACGCACCTTATCCAAGGCGCTCTCCACAATACCTTCCGCCGTCACGCCGCCGTATTTTTCCACCAGTTCTTTCTCTAAAGATCCGCTGTTGACGCCGACACGGATAGGCAGTTCCCGCTCCTTCGCCGCGTCAACGACAGCCTGTATGCGTTCTTTCGTCCCAATATTTCCAGGATTGATACGGATTTTATCCGCCCCATGCTCCATGGCTGCAATGGCAAGCCGATAATCAAAATGGATGTCCGCCACCAGCGGAATCGTAATGCCTTTCTTGATGTCCGAAAGCGCCTCCGCCGCCTCCATCGTGGGTACGGCGCAACGGATAATCTCACATCCTGCGGCCGTCAGCTTCTGTATCTGCGCAACTGTACCTTTGACGTCTTCCGTCCTTGTGTTCGTCATAGACTGAATTAAAATAGGATTGCCGCCGCCGATTACCTTATTCCCAATGCGTATTTCGTGTGTATGCTTTCTCGTAATTTGGTTTTCCATGTAATGTAATTTTCCTTTATACAAAGTATGACGATATAGTTAAAAAATGTTCCTGATATCGTTGAACATGACAAAGACCATCAATGCCATCAACGCCACCAGTCCTACAAAATGTACCATCCCCTCTTTCTCAGGGGAAATCTTCTTCCGGCGGATTGCCTCGAGAATCAGGAATACCAGCCGTCCGCCGTCCAGTGCAGGAATTGGCAGAAGGTTCATGACTCCCAGGTTCGCCGAGAGGAAGATTGAGAAGTTGACCATACTCAAGATGGCAAGCCCTGTCCCTCCGGCAGATTCATTCGATTCATAAGTGTCGCCCATGGCTTTTACGATTCCCACAGGCCCTGAGAGATCCTTAACCCCGACTTTGCCGGTTACCAGCATCTTTAAGCTTTCAACTGTCGTACAAATCTGGTATTTTATCTCATAGAAGCTGTTGGCAACCGTCTCAAGAACCGTCCCTCTCTGCCGCGCGGCCCTCCCATTCATCCCGTACCGCTGCCTGCCCGTCTCCTCATCCAATTTGGGGGACAGCACCGCTTCATGGCGTTCACCATCACGTTCATAAACCAGCTTCACATCCTCTCCCGGATGGAAAATGGAAAACTGGCTGACTTCACGGAAAAAATGAACCCTGGAGCCATTCATGGAAATAATTTCATCTCCTGCCTGAAGCCCTGCCTCCGCTGCCGGGAATCCTTCGCTCACGCTGGTCAGTACCGGACGGTCAAAGCCGACGCATCCAATCACAATCAGGGCAAATACCCACGCCATGATAAAATTAAACACAGGGCCGGCAACGACTACGCTGATACGCGCCCAAACTGACTTGCTGTTAAAAGACCTCTCATCCTGGCTCTCGCCGTCTTCCCCTTCCATCAGACAAGCCCCGCCAAACGGCAGCAGCTTAATGGAATATTTGGTTTCCCCTTTGGTTACACCCACCAGCGTCGGCCCAAGCCCCAGCGAAAACTCGTTGACCTTGATGCCATTTGCCTTAGCAAGGAGGAAATGGCCCAGCTCATGAAACAAGATTAGGACACTGAAAATAATAAGTGCAATGATAATATTCAATCTTACCACCTGCTTTCTATAAAGGAATAAACTTCCGCTTCCGTCTCAAGGATTCTTCCCACATCAGGTTCCCCTGCATAGGTGCAGCTTTCCATGCAAGCCTGGATAATCTCAGGAATCTGCAGAAAAGAAATCCTCCTGTCTAAAAACATGGATACCGCTTTTTCATTTGCCGCATTATACGCTGTGGGTATATTGCCTCCCCGCCGCATCGCGGCAAACGCCAGGCCAAGTCCGCGAAAGGTATCCATATCCGGCTCTTCAAAGGTCAGGCTGGCAAGCTTTGAGAAATCCAGCCGTTTGCCCAAGAGCTTGCGCCGCCTGGGATAATACAAGGCATACTGGATAGGAAGCCGCATATCCGGCGTCCCCAGCTGCGCGATGACTGCGCCGTCCTCATATTCCACCATGGAATGGATGACGCTCTGCGGATGAACCACCACCTGGATTTGCTCTAAATCCACGCCAAAGAGCCATTTCGCCTCCATCACTTCCAAGCCTTTATTTACCATGGTGGCAGAATCAACCGTTATCTTTCTCCCCATCGACCAATTTGGATGTTTCAGTGCATCTTCCACCCTGACTGCCTGAAGCTCCTCCCGCTTCTTCCCACGGAAAGGGCCTCCAGACGCCGTAAGGAGTATTTTGTGTATCTTATTACCACGTTCCCCATTCAGGGATTGGAAAATTGCGCTATGCTCACTGTCCACCGGCAGGATAGGCATATGATGCTCTTCTGCCAGCTTCATGATAATATGTCCTGCCGTCACAAGCGTCTCCTTGTTTGCAAGGGCTATGGCCTTCCCTGCCTCTATAGCCGCAATCGTTGGCCGGATTCCCAGCATGCCTACAATAGCAGTGACCAGTATTTCTGATTCAGGCATCACGGCAGCCTCAAGTAGTCCTTCCATGCCGGACAGTACCTTCACCGGCAAATCTTTCACCCTTCCTCTCAGGTCTTCGGCATCCTCTTCCTCCCACAGAACAGCCATCTTCGGATTAAATTCCCGAATCTGATTCTCAAGAAGGGATATATTTTTCCCGGCAGCCAAGGCTACGACCGCCAGGTCTTCCTGCTCACGGACAATTTCAAGCGTCTGGGTTCCGATAGAACCGGTAGACCCCAGCAATGCAATATTCTTCATCTGTCTCTCCTATTCCGGCCCGTCCATTGCATCCCGGACTTTACAGCCCATTCGTCACAATAAAAATTTGGCCATAAAATAAACGATAGGCGCCGTAAAAATAACACTGTCAAACCTATCCAGGACTCCTCCATGGCCGGGAATCAGCTTCCCGTAATCCTTAATATCATAATTCCGCTTAATGGCAGATGCAGCCAAGTCCCCTATCATGGAAATCACTGCGCCAACCCCACTGATTCCAGCCAGGATGAAAATGTAGTTTGCGGTAAGTCCCATCTCTTCCTGGAAAACTAACCCATACATCATCGTTAAAAGCACTGTGCCGACGACGCCGCCCACAGCCCCCTCTATCGATTTCTTAGGGCTTAATTTAGGCGCCATCTTATGTTTGCCAACCAACACCCCAACACAGTACGCGCAAGTATCGCTGCCCCAAGAACACAGGAATATGAGCCAAACCGTATAGACGCCCGCCTCCATCATCCTAGTCTGGTAAATACATGACAGCATGACAGCCACATAGAACACGCCGGCAAACGCGGCAAACGCCTGGTCTGCCTTATATTCCGAGAATTTCAGCACATAAACCGCCATGACCAGAATCAGGAATCCCAGCACAAAAATCTCCCTTTCAGGAATAAATGGGACGCCAAGATCCAGATAATATACAGCCGCAGCCAAATATCCAACCATCCCTGGCAAGGACTTTTCGATATGGAAGACGCGGTACAATTCATACAAGCCGACCACAGATACTGCGAAAAGCCCTGCCAGCAGTATGTCCCCGCCCATTATAATTAGAAAAAGCGCGATTGCCACTAACACAATGCCACTCAATAACCGTGTCCGGAACACTCTTATTCCTCCTTTATCCCTCCATAACGTCTATCCCTTTTATTATAGTCCTCAATAGCTTTTACTAATTCCTCTTTTGTGAAATCCGGCCAGGGAACATCTGTAAAATAAAGTTCACTGTACGCAAGCTGCCACAAAAGGTAATTGGACAGACGCTGTTCGCCACTTGTCCGTATGAGCAAATCCGGCTCTGGTATCCCACAGGTATCCAGGTAACTGCCAAATCTTTCTTCATCTAAATCCTCCAGCCGGAAACTGCCTTCCTTATAATCCGTAATCATCTTTTTCATGCCACGGAGCATCTCATCCCGGCTTCCATAGTTGATAGCAATCTGGAAATTAAGGCCGTCCTGGTCTTTAGAAAATTCCTCCAGCCTATGTATGCTCTTCTGGATGTCTTCATCCAGTTTAGATTTATCGCCCAATACACGTACGCGCATATGGTTTTTCTCCGCCGTCTTTATGCAGTTTTTCATATAATTACGCAAAAGCCTCATCAGCGCGCCGACTTCCTCCCTGGGACGCGACCAGTTCTCCGTGGAAAATGCATACACGGTCAGATACTTAATCCCCAGATTCCATGCCTCGCGGCAGATTACCTCCACATTCTTCGCCCCCTGGGTATGCCCATAGTTCCTCGGCATCCCATGCTGCTTTGCCCATCTGCCATTTCCATCTAAAATTATCGCTACATGCTGCGGAATTACCATGGTACCCTCCATTCTGTGCTAATCTCTGATAAGTGAAAAGGTCAGGCGCAAGCCTGGCCCTTCTACGCACAATGGATTGCCTGCGCTTACCCGCCAGGCAATTCTTATACTGTAAGAATCTCTTTTGTTTTCTCCTCTACCGCCTTATCGACTTTGGAAATATATTTGTCAGTCAGTTTCTGTACCTCGTCTTCCAACTGCTTAACCTCATCCTCTGATACATCACTGGACTTTGACATTTTCTTCAGGGAATCATTCGCATCCCTGCGGATGTTGCGGATTGCTACTTTGGCATTCTCTCCCTTTTTCTTGACGTCTTTCGCCAAATCCTTCCTGCGCTCTTCCGTCAGTTCCGGGAATGTGAGGCGGATTGATTTTCCGTCATTCGTAGGATTAATCCCCAAATCGGACGTCTGGATTGCCTTCTCAATCTCGCGTACCATACTTGGCTCCCAAGGCTGAATTAAAAGCATACGTGGTTCCGGCACAGAAACATTTGCCACTTGCTGAAGGACGGTTGGCGTCCCATAATAATCTACCCTAAGCTTGTCCAGCACATGAGGGTTGGCGCGCCCTGCACGGATAGAGCCGAATTCCTCCTGCAGATTATCTAATGATTTCTGCATTTTATTGTCATACTGCTGTAATCTCTCATCCATATTACATATCCTCCCAATTCATTTTTCGTTCCTGGCGCAAGAACTACTGTCACCTCATATTGTTACCTTTGTTCCAGAAAACTTACCGTTGATTGCATTTACGATGCTGTTCTCTTCATTCAGCCCAAAAACATACATCGGCATCTTATTCTCCATACACATGATAGATGCCGTCAGATCCACGACGGCAAGCTTCTTGTCAATCACTTCCCTTATGGAGACTTCATCATACTTCACGGCATCCGGGCTTGTCTTCGGATCCTTATTGTATACGCCGTCAATGGCTTTTGCCAGCAATATCCCATCTGCCTCTATCTCAACGGCACGAAGAACCGTGGCCGTGTCAGTTGAAAAATACGGATGCCCGGTTCCGCCTGCGAAGAAACATACAATCCCTTTTGCAAAATATTTATTTGCACGATCCTTTGAAAACAGCTTCGTAAAAGAACCACACTCAAACGGCGTCAATATCTGCGTCATCATGCCGACGGAACGGAAAATCTCAGAGACATAGATACAATTCATCACCGTGGCGAGCATTCCAATCTGATCGGCCTTCGTGCGGTCAATCGTCTCGCTCGTCCTGCCTCTCCAGAAATTACCCCCGCCAATCACAATACCTACCTGCGTACCCGCATCCACAATCTGTCTGACCTGTTTGGCTACCAGAGTAACTGTAGCCTCGTCAAACCCGACATGCTTTTCGCCTGCCAACGCCTCTCCACTCAGTTTTAAGACTATCCTTTTCATGTCCCGCCTTTCTAGTTTGCCTCAAACAAGCTCTCCACATCGACATCTGCATAACACTGGGAACAGAATCCTTCGATAACTGCACCATTATTAATCTGGACAGAACGGGATTTGATATTTCCCATAACAACAGCGGACGTATCCACGACTACAGGACCATGGACATCAATGTCGCCTTTGATTGCACCGGCAATTACCGCGCTGCTTGCAGCAATGTTGCCAATCACAACGGATCCAAGGCCGATTTTCACAGTGCCTGTGGTGGAAATCTCTCCCTCAATCTTAGCTGCATCTGCGAAAAATTCTGCAGACTGTGAATTGCCCTTGATGTTTCCGGTTACTGTCATCTTGCCATTGCAAGTCACGTTTCCTTCTATCCTTCCTTTCAGTTCAAAAGAACCGGTAGACTGCAAATCACCTCTCAGGGATGTTCCCTCTGTAATGACGGTCACCTCATCTGAGACATCTGCCGGTAAGCTGTTTTCAGTCTCCATGGTTACTGTATTTTCTGCATTCTCTGTATTCAATTCGGTATCCTCCTTTTTCTCGGGCTCTGCTGGCTCTGCTATGCTTTTCTTTGGTTCTTCCTGGATTACATTTTCTACTTTTACTTCTTTTGCTTCTTTCGGCTGTTTCACTGGGCTTACCGGCTCTTCCGGCGTAAGTATCATCGGCGCTTCCGCCGCTTCTTTGCTTACCTTCTCGAAAAGCCCTTCCATTTTCTTTAGCTCAGACTTAACATCCACTTCCTGTTCTAGCGTATTCACAACCATGCCTGGCTGCCTCTGCGCTGCTTCTTCTTTCAATTCCGCCTCTCCCGGAAGCAGCTCATTCACTGCCTGGGATAAGTCCTCCTTGAAATCTTTAAAAAAGCTCATACATGTACCTCCATAAATTATTTTTCATGTAAAACATACCGCATACCCGACTACTCTACGTCTTCTGCATCTATATGCTGTATGGGTTTTGTGGTTTCATCAATCGGCAATATCTCCGCCCCAAGTTCCTGCAGCTGGTCAATCATGGGCCCCAATGCGTCCACAGTAGTTGCCTTGGGAGACGAATCGTGCATCAGCACTACGGAAGTATCGTACTTTACCACGTCTTCCATGACATTGGCTACCAGCTCGTCCGGTGTATAAACCTGGCTGGTGGCATCGCCGCTCACCACATTCCAGTCATAATAGGTAATTCCCTGCTCTTTCACATAATGTATCAATTCCCTGATGTCAACATTGCTGACCTGATTGCTGCTCCCTCCGGGGAAACGCATAATCGTCGGCGTCACACCTGTGACATCTTCCAGGTAAGACCGCAAATGCTCCATATCCTCCTGAAACGATTCCAGGGATTTATAAATCACATCATATTTATGGGAAAAAGAATGCATTCCCAATGTATGGCCTTCCGTCACAATCCTTTGGTAAAGTTCTTTAGACGCCTCGTCTTCCTGCCCTATCACAAAAAAGGTTGCCTTGATGCCACGCTCCTTTAATATATCCAGAATTTTCGAAGTATTTTCACTGGGACCGTCATCAAACGTCAGGTACACTTTCGGATGTTCTCCCTCATCCAAAGAATTAGTGTCGTCCATCACTTCCTCCTCCGGAACGTCTTCCTGCTCCAATCCCTCTTCCTGCACCGGCTGCAAGCCATCCGCTAAGGTTCCGTCTGCCAGACTTTCATCGGCCGGGCCATTGCCTGCTGAACCGTCCTCTGCCTGTGAGTCATCCCGGACAACTGCGCCTGCGGCATTATCTTTCGGGGAATCCGCGCTTTTCTCATCGTCCTGCTGTATGACTTCCTCCTTGGAAACCAGCTCCTTATCCAGCCTTTCTTCCAATGACGAAACTTTAAAAAATACCGTCACCATCAGTACGGATAATGCCAGAATCCAAATTGCGAACCCTGCAACCAAAAATGTCTTCATCCTATTAATGCGTTTGCGCCTGGCTTGTTGCTGTCGTAATCCATTCGATGTTTTTTCTTCCATGTACAGACCTCCTAGGTCATTAAAACGCTACTATGTCTATTGTATCACATTTTTCTAAAAACGCATTATAATTTTTTGAAAAACATGTACTATTTTTTGAAAAATTTCTCTCTCTTATCAGTCATTTCGAGATATTGCTTTTTTTTATCAGAAAATTCTACAAACATCCCGAAAATAAACATCGCTTTTCGGAAGACAAATTTCAGCGAAAAAATTTCAAAAGAATCAGGAATAGCATACCCAAGTGAAAAATAATCATACCTTCTTCCAGACAATATGGAATTGTAGCAAAAAAAGTAAAAAAACTGCCGCATCAATGACTTTCAAGCCCCCGTCATCCATGCGGCAGTACCTTCTACGCCGTCAGCTTCGATACCCTGCCTTATTAGCCGGCATATAGGATGTCTCTTCCTTCTGTTTTATTCAATCGACAGAACCTTATAGTCCTTATCCTCGATTGTCTTTTTGAGAACCTCATCCGCAAGTGTGCCGGAAAGCGTTACGATTGCTATATCGGACTCATGGCTGACTTCTGCTTTCTCAACCTCCGGCAGCGCCTCTAAACACTTCTTAACGGTTGCCTCACAATGACCGCACATCATTCCTTCAATTTTGATTGTTTTCTGCATCTTTTTTTCCTCCTTGTCTGCTTCTGTTTCTTCTTGCTGCAACTTGGCATCTCCCTTGGCTTCCATATTCCGCCTTGTCCGATGCCTTGGCCTGTCCTTCCTTGTATTATATATGTCCTGCATGTTCAGGCGCAATGCATTCGTCACCACACAGAAACTGGACAGGCTCATGGCCGCTGCCCCGAACATGGGGTTCAGCTGCCAGCCGAAAACCGGAATCCACACCCCTGCGGCAAGCGGTATGCCGATGACATTATAAATAAATGCCCAGAACAGGTTCTCATGGATATTCCTCAGTGACGCCCGGCTCAGCCGTATGGCAGCCGGGACGTCGCTAAGCCTGCTCTTCATCAGGACGATGTCTGCCGCATCCACGGCAACATCCGCACCCGCGCCGATGGCAATTCCCATATCGGCCCGCGTCAGCGCAGGCGCATCATTAATCCCGTCCCCTACCATGGCCACCTTGCCTTCTCTCTGCAGGGAACGGATAACTGCTTCCTTGCCATCCGGCAGCACGCCTGCGACGACCTGATCCACGCCTGCCTGTCCGCCGATAGCCTTCGCCGTGTTCTCATTGTCCCCTGTAAGCATGACGACGCGCAGGCCAAGATTCTTAAGTTCCCTGACAGCCTGAGGGCTGTCTTCCTTCATGACGTCAGCTACGGCGATTATCCCGCACAGCTTCCCATCCCTGGCAAAAAACATCGGCGTCTTGCCCTCTCCTGCCAGATGTTCTGCCTGCCTCCTTATCTCCGGTAAAACATCCGTATGCTTAAGAATGAACGATTCGTTCCCTCCGCAGAGAAAAACCCCCTCGCATATCCCGGACAGTCCATTGCCTGGCATGACTTGGAACTGCGTAGCTTCCTCGGCTACCATTTCCCGACCTTCTGCATAAGAAATTATCGCCTTTGCCAACGGATGCTCACTTTTCTTCTCCAATGCCAAAGCCGTACGCAGCAATTCCGCCTCCGAAACGCCTTGCACAGGCAGCAAATCCGTCACTTTCGGTTCTCCTCTGGTGATAGTCCCGGTCTTATCCAATGCGATAATCTCTGCTTTCCCGGTTTCTTCCAGCGAGACTGCCGTCTTAAACAAGATACCGTTCCGGGCACCGATACCGTTGCCCACCATGATTGCCACCGGTGTCGCCAGGCCCAGAGCGCAAGGACAGCTGATAACCAGCACTGAAATGCCTCTTGCCAAAGCAAAGCCAATCCCCTGTCCCAAAAGCAGCCAGGCTACCGTGGTCAGCAGCGCAATCCCAATAACGGTGGGGACAAAGACCCCTGAAACCTTATCTGCCACCTTGGCGATAGGCGCTTTGGTCGCGGCAGCATCGCTTACCATGCGGATAATCTGAGACAGCGTCGTATCTTCCCCTACCCTGGATGCCTGGCATTTCAGGAATCCAGACTGGTTTGTTGTCGCAGCAGCCACAAGATCTCCCTCTGCCTTGTCAGCGGGAATGCTCTCTCCAGTCAGAGCCGCTTCATTTACCGCGCTGCTGCCTTCCAGCACAATCCCATCCACCGGAATGTTTTCCCCCGGCCGCACGACAAATATATCTCCTTTCTGCAGCTGCTCAATAGGGATTTCCATTTCCTTTCCATCCTTTAAGATAACGGCTGTCTTCGGCGCAAGCTTCATCAGGCCTTTCAAGGCGTCTGTCGTCCTGCCTTTCGAGCGAGCCTCAAGCATCTTCCCCACGGTTATCAGGGTCAGGATCATTGCCGCCGACTCAAAATAGAATTCATGCATATATCCCATAGCCCGTCCCATATCGCCCTTTGCCTGGGCGTCCGTCATGGCAAAAAGCGCATACGTGCTATAGACAAAGGCTGCCCCAGACCCCAGCGCCACCAGGGTATCCATATTGGGGGCTCCATGGGCAAAGCTCTGAAAGCCACTGATAAAAAATTTCTGGTTTATTATCATGACAGCGATTGTCAGCAGCAGCTGGCAAAGCCCCAGCGCCACATGGTTTTCCGCTAAGAATTCTGGCAAGGGCCATTCCCACATCATATGTCCCATAGAGATATACATTAAGGCCAGCAGGAATCCAAGGGAACAGACGAGCCGCTGCTTTAATTGCGGGGTTTCCCGATCCTTAAGCGCGTCTTCCCCTGCTTCTGCCAAAAGCTCCTTCCCTGCCTTACTCCCTTTTTTTGCCGCTCCATACCCAGCTTCCTCCACGGCGCGTATAATCTCAGACTCCCCAGCCTCTCCTTCCACACCCATGGAATTCGTCAGCAGGCTGACGGAACAAGACTTGACGCCTGGAACTTTGGAGACAGCTTTCTCCACCCTGGCACTGCAGGCAGCACAGCTCATTCCGGTTACGGTATATTGTTCCATCACTCGCTCCTTTCCTATCTCAGATGATTATTTCATTAATTTCTGCAAAGTCGCTACCAGCTCATCCACAGCTTCTTCCCTGCCTTCCCGTATATCCTGCGTGACGCAGGTCTTGATATGGTTTGTCAGCAGTATCCTGTTAAAACTGTTCAACGCGGCATTCACCGCCGCAACTTGTACCAGGATATCGGTACAGTACACATCACGTTCCACCATCCCTTTGATTCCACGTACCTGTCCCTCAATACGGTTCAGGCGATTAATCAGATCCTTGTACTCCTTGTCTGAACGCTCTTTCGTCTTCTGGCAACTGCATTCTGTCTGTTCTGGCATTGGTTTTCCTCCTTTGTGCGGTTAGCTAAATAGTATTGTTCCCCTGCATATGTACATTATATACCCCTTATGGGTATATTGCAAGCATATCTGGAAATTTTTTAAGAAATGTAGTATGATTTAGCATAAGGAGGGAAAAATCGTTTCCCCATCCTTTCACCACCACAAAACCCCGACTTAGAAATTTTCACACACGGAGGATACCATGAAGATATGGCAAAATGAAACAGCCTTCACCGCTGACAACCCAATTACCGAAAAAACATTTCCAGAATCCGCACTCTTTTTTGACATCGAGACTACCGGATTTTCTCCCATACATACGCATACCTACCTCATAGGCTGCGCAGCCCGGCGGGGCAGCCTGATTTGCGTGACCCAGTTCTTTGCGGAAAAGCCGCAAGAAGAAAAAGCCATCCTCACTGCTTTCCTAAAACTGGCCAGCCAGTACAGCAGCCTGATTTCTTTCAACGGCCTGGGATTCGACATCCCCTACCTTAAAAAACGCTTTGAGCATCATGGGCTGGATGCGCTGCCAGAAATCCCACATCTGGACATTTACCAGAAGATATCCAGGTTCAAGGCAATCTTAAGGCTGCCCAACTTAAAGCAGAAATCTCTGGAAACATTCCTCGGAATCGAAAGAGAGGACCGATATTCCGGCGGAGACCTGATTAACGTCTACCTGGAACATACAAAGCAGCCGGATGACCAAAAAGCGTCGCTGCTGCAGCTCCACAACTACGAAGACCTCCTGGGAATGCCACGGCTGCTCCCACTCATCTCCTACCCGGAACTGTTTGAAGGAAGCTTCAAGGTGCTGTCTTGGGAAAAGAATGTTTATCAAACATATGAAGACGGGCAGGAACTGGAGCTGCTGCTCACGCTGGCACTGGACTCCCCTCTGCCAAAACGTTTTTCTTTCGGCAGGCAGAGCATCTACCTGACAGGATATGGCAGCCAAGCCAAACTCAAAGTCACTATTTATCAGGGGGAATTAAAATTTTTTTACCCCAATTACAAGGATTATTACTTCCTTCCCCAGGAAGACCGCGCCATCCACAAAAGCGTTGCTTTCTATGTAGATAAAAACTTCCGCACAAAAGCCAAAGCTGCTACTTGTTACAGCAAAAAGACCGGTTGTTTCCTGCCGCAATATGAGGAAATCGTTTCTCCTTATTTCAAATTGGAATACTATGACAAAGTCAGCTGGTTCGAAATGACGGAGGAATTCACAGAATCCGCAGAACTTCAGAAAAGATATGCACTCCACCTTCTGGAATACCTGAAAAAACAAGCCCCCTGCTGAAAACAGCAGGGGGAATTTTTTAATTCTTCTGAAAGAAGAAAGACTGATGCCTCTGGTAATTCAATTCTTTGTAATTCATAATCTGTTCGGTGCTTCCTATGAAGAGAACTCCCTGAGAGGCCAGCGCAGAATTAAACTTTTTATAAATCTCTTCCTTCGCCTCTTCTGTAAAGTAAATCAAGACATTCCTGCATACAATCAGATGACAGCCGGTAGGATAGGAATCCCGAAGCAGATTATGTTCCTTAAATTCTACCTGGCGTTTAATCTCATCGGAAATCTGGTAGGAATTCCCAATCTTCGTAAAATACTTTTTCTTGAAGTCCGCCGGTACGGAAGCAATGCTCTTCTCGTTGTACAGCCCCATCCGCGCCTTATCAAGAACCTGCTTATCAATATCAGTCGCCGTGATACGAATCTGGCTCAGAGGCAGATGCCTGGACAGCGCCATTACCAGGGAATAGGGTTCATCGCCTGTAGAGCAGGCTGCACTCCAAACCTTAAGGTTCTTACCAAACCTTTTAATCAAAGCAGGAAAAATATTCTTGTCCAAAATCTCCCACTGTTCCGGATTCCGATAGAACTCCGAGACATTGATTGTGAGGAAATTTACGAACTGCTCAAATTTCTCTTTATCCTTTTTAATCAGCGCTACATATTCCTTGTAGCTGTTTATGTTGTTCTTAGTAATCAGCGTGTCTATCCGGCGCTTCATCTGCTTCTCTTTGTACGAATCCAAATCAATTTTCGTCAAAGATAAAATATCTTTTTTGAAATCCTCATATCCAACCATGAAATTCCTCTATTCTTATTCTTCTGCCGCTTCATCTGCGAATTCCTCAGCCGACTCTTCCACCGAGGCAAGCAACGCTTTCAGGCTCAGGCTGATTTTCTTCTCTTCTTCATTGAAATCAACAATCTTAGCCTCTATCTCCTGCCCAATCTTCAATACATCCGCTGGCTTCTCCACATGCTCCTTGGAAATCTGGGACACGTGCAACAATGCGTCCACACCAGGCGCCAGTTCCACGAACGCTCCGAAGTCTGTCATTCTTGCAACTACGCCCTTAATGATTGTGCCAGCCGCATACTTCTCAGAAGCGTCTTTCCACGGATTCTCATCCTCAAACTTCATGCTGAGTGCAATCTTCTTATCATTGATGTCCTTAATAAATACCTTCACGACATCGCCAACCTTGAATACCTTTTTGGGATTTTCCACCCTGCCCCAGGACATCTCGGAAATATGGAGCAGTCCGTCTGCGCCGCCTAAATCTATGAACGCGCCGAAGTCCGTCACATTCTTAACGGTTCCTTCTAACACATCGCCCACATTGATTCTCTCAAACAACGCTCTCTGAAGCTCTTCCTTCTTAGCCACGAGCAGCTGCTTCCTGTCGCCGATAATCCTTCTTCTGCGCGGGTTAAATTCCGTAATGACAAATTCAATCTCCTGATTCTTGTATTTGCTGAGGTCTTTCTCGTATGTATCAGATACCAGGCTTGCCGGAATGAAAATCCTTGTCTCGTCAATGACAACGCTTAAGCCGCCTTCCAATACCTGTACCACTTTTGCTGTCAGCACTTCCTGTGCATTAAATGCCTCTTCCAGCCTCTTGCTCCCTCGCTCAGCAGCAAGACGCTTATAGGTCAGGAGTACCTGTCCTTCCCCATCATTCACTTTCAGGACTTTGGATTCCATAGTATCTCCTACGGAAATAACGGTAGTCAAATCAACGTTGGGTTCATTTGTATATTCATTCCGGGTAATGATTCCATCGGATTTGTAACCAATATTCAAGATGATCTCGTCTGGTTTCACATCAATAACGGTACCTTCGACTACCTCTCCATTCCTTATTGTTTTAAATGATTCTTCCAGCATTTGTTCAAAACTCATTTCTGACATTTTTTTGAACCTCCTCAATAATTTTGTTTGGGGTAGAAGCCCCTGCGGTAATACCTACGCTATTAATGGACCGTAATTCAGACAAATCCAAATCTCCCAGAGTCTGTATATAGCAAGTATTTTCACATTCTTTTTTACATATTTCGAATAGCTTTTGCGTATTGGAACTATTCTTCCCACCGACCACAATCATGGCGTCCACCCGGGCTGCAATATCCTTCGCTTCTGCCTGCCTTTCCTGGGTCGCATTGCAAATAGTATTCAAAACACTTATATCATAACCTTTTTTTGAAATAATTTCAACTAGTTCTTGAAATTTCTTGTTGTTAAATGTCGTCTGCGAGACGATACAGACCTTTTTCCCCTCTTCCAAGGCAAAACCTCGGGCCTCCGCAACCGTTGAAATTACGCTTGTCTCGGCAAGATTGCCACTCCATCCCTTGATGCCTTCCACCTCAGGATGGTTTTCATTGCCAATTATTAGCACATGACAGCCCTCCTGGCTGTATTTCTCCACAATCCGGTGGATTTTCTGTACAAAGGGGCATGTGGCGTCCACATAAGGGATATGCGCTCCTTCCAGCAGTTCGTAGACCTGTTTCCCCACGCCATGAGAACGGATGATGACCGTACCGTCCCGACAGCCTTTCAGCCCTTCTTCCGTCTCCACCACGCAGACACCCCGTTTCTGCAAATCCGCCACGACTTGCTCATTGTGTATGATGGGGCCGTAAGTATAAATCTTCCCTTTTCCCAGCTCCACTTGCTCATAGACCGTATTCACTGCGCGCCGGACGCCAAAACAGAATCCTGCCGTCTTCGCTAATATCACTTCCATCGTCAAACCAGCTTCTCTTTCACAATATTTAAAATTCTCTCCACAACTTCTTCAATGCCCATCTCTGAGCTGTCCACCAGGATGGCGTCTTCTGCCTGTTTCAGGGGCGAAATCTCCCTCGTCATGTCCTGATGGTCCCGTTTCTCTATATCCCTGCAGATTTCGTCCAGGCTGCACTCCGTGCCCTTCTCCCGCAGTTCCAGATACCTCCTCCTGCCGCGGGTCTCAACGCTCGCCGTCAGGTAAATTTTCACTTGTGCCTCAGGCAGGACGCACGTCCCAATGTCCCTGCCGTCCATAATCAGATTCGTCTTGGCAGCCATCTCACGCTGGAGCTGTGTCAGCTTCTCGCGCACCGGGGCATACACGCTGACAGCAGAGGTCATCTTCCCAACTTCCTCTGTGCGGATAAACGCATTGACATTCTCCCCGTTCAGGAACACCTGCTGCTCTCCCCCTTCACTGGAAAGAGTAACGGTAATCTCCTTGCATGACTCCGTGATTCCTGCCTCATCCTCAGGCGCAATCCCCGCACGCAGGAAGTATAAGGCCATTGCGCGGTACATTGCCCCGGTATCCACATAGATAAAAGACAATTCTTTTGCCACCCTTTTTGCAATCGTGCTTTTCCCGGCCCCTGCCGGGCCGTCAATCGCGATATTAAATGCCATGTCGGCTCCTCCATTTCTATCCCTAGATGCTGTCCCCGGCAAGATAACCGGTAGACCATGCAATCTGTAAATTAAATCCTCCGGTCAGTGCATCAAGGTCAAGCACCTCTCCGGCAAAATACAGCCCTCGTACCAGTTTTGACTCCATCGTGGATGGGTTCACTTCCCGGACTTGTACGCCTCCACGCGTGACAATCGCCTCGTTAAAATCCCGGAAACACTGCAAGGTCAATGGGAAGTGCTTTATGAGATAGGCAAACGCCATCCGCTGCTCCCTGGTGACCGCATTTACTTTCTCATCTGCCTCAATCCCGCTCAGGCTCACAATAACCGGAACCAGCTTCGCTGGGAACAGTTTTGAGAGGGCATTCTTAAACTGCCGGTTCTGGTTCTCCCCAAAATCCTGCAGGATACGCCTGTCCAGCTGTTCTTCCGTCAGGGCAGGCTTTAAATCAATTTCCATGGAAAGCGGCATCTTCTCCATATAGTCATTGACTATGCTGCTGGCGCTTATGAGCAACGGCCCGCTGACGCCGTAATGCGTAAACAGCATCTCTCCAAATTCCTCAAACAAGAGCTTTTTTCCCTTACGGATCCGCACGGTGACATTCCGCAGCGAAAGCCCTTGCAAGTCTTTCACCCACGCTTCCGCCGCCTCAAAGGGTACCAGCGATGGCCTTAGTTCCGTCACGGTATGGCCCAGCCGCCCGGCAAAACGATAGCCGTCCCCGGAAGAGCCGGTGGACACATAGGAACAGCCGCCTGTCGCAAGAATCACGGCTTCTGCCTGAAGGACAGTCCCGTCTGCCAGCCGCACGCCTGTCACCCGCTTCCTGTCCTCCCCCTCTGCCACAATTTCGGCTGCTTTGGTATGCAGCCGTACCTCAACATTCTGCTTCAGGAGAACTTTCTGCAGCGTCCGGATGACGTCCGACGAATGGTCTGACTGCGGAAACACACGCCCGCCGCGCTCTGTCTTGATAGCAAGCCCATGTTCCTCAAAAAATCCCATTACCTGACGGCTATCGAAAGCATAAAACGCACTGTAGAGAAATTTACTGTTGCGGATAACATGTTTCAGCAAATCTTCCGTCTCACAGTCATTGGTGATGTTGCATCTGCCCTTTCCGGTAATATAAAGTTTCTTTCCCAGCTTCTCGTTCTGCTCCAACAGCGTCACCTGATGGCCATTCCCTGCCGTGCGAATTGCCGCCATCATGCCTGCAGCGCCACCGCCAATCACAATTACTTTACCCATGTTCCACTCCTCTTTCCGTCTCCTCTCCCGCATAGCGCATCCGCACGGAATCCCCGATGTAATCGATTTCGTCGCTGCCGTATACCTGATACTCTTCCCAGAGCTGCTCCAGCATTTCCAAGTTCCTTACTACTTTCTTCTGACGCTTCATGCAAATTGCCATAATCAGCGCATTAATCACACTCAGGGGCGCAACCAGCGAATCCACAATAGAAGACATATCGCTGTTGGCGACAAGGTTACAAGAAGAATACAAGTTCATCGGGGAATGTATGCTGTCCGTGAGCGTGATTACCCGGGCGTTGCGGTTGTTGGCAAATTCCATGGCCTTTAAGACACGCATCGAATACCTCGGGAAACTGATGCCGATAATCGCATCCTCCCGGCCGATATACAGCATTTGTTCAAACAGTTCGCTGGAACTGTTGGTGTGCAGAAGCCTTACGTTATCAAACATAATGTTCAGGTAAAACGCCAGAAACTCAGCCATTGGGGCGCAGCTGCGGATTCCGACTACATAAATATGCTTGGCATGGAGGATTGCATCAACCGCCAGGTCAAACGCATGCGCATCAATCGTCTCCAACGTGTCCTGTATGCGTTTTGCATCCGACTTGAGTACCGTCGTCAGGATTTCAGATTGGGAAATCCTTCCATAAACGTTCTCCATCCGCTGCACGGAATCCAGTTTCCCACGCACAAGCTCCGCTAACGCCTGCTGAAACTGCGGATACCCTTTGTAACCCAGCTGCATGGCAAAGCGGACGACCGTGGACTCGCTGACCCCTACTGCTTCCCCAAGCTTCGCCGCCGTCAGGAACACTGCCTTGTCATAATAATCGGTAATATAGGCTGCAATCATCTTCTGTCCCTTGCTCAAAGTGCCGTATCGTTCGTTAATTCGATTCATTAACTCATTGGCGGTCGCCATGTCCTGTCCCTCTCCTCAACACACATTTTCATGCTTTCGCCTGACAAGGTCATTCCCAAATAAGACAAGATTAAGAAAAAGATACTGCTCGAAAGGAACAGTATCTTCTCTTTTCCTATAAATCTGTCTTAAACCGGATACGCTCCGTTCTTGGTGTCAGCAACCGAAGCATCCACCTTCGTCTGCTGAGCTTCCCTATACTTGAAGAACTCTGTCGCAACCTGTGGGAACAGCGCATAAGAGAGGACATCCTCATCCTGCTGCTTCCACTGCTTCATCTCATCTTCAATCTTATGAAGCTCCGGCTCTAAAAGGTCTGCATAGCGGCAGGTAATGGCATTCTTCTTCTCATCGCCCAAAACCTTGTTGATGACATCTTTGTTGAACGGTTTAACCGTCTGTCCATATTTCCCGAGCAGCACGTCCTTGGTCTCCTTAGTGGCAACCTTGTAACGCTCGCCCATCAATACATTGAACACTGCCTGCGTACCGACAATCTGGGAAGAAGGGGTAACCAATGGCGGCTCGCCCAAATCCTTCCGCACACGCGGAATCTCTTCCAGCACGTCCATATACTTGTCTTCTGCATTCTGCTCTTTCAGCTGAGACACCATGTTGCTCAACATACCGCCTGGTACCTGGTAAAGCAATGTCTGGATATCCACACCCAATACCTTGGGATTCATCAGCCCGCTCTTCAATGCCTCTTCCCTCATCGGGCGGAAGTAATCTGCAATCTCTTTTAACAGCATCTGGTCAAATCCGGGATCCATGTCCGTTCCGCGGAATGCCTCTGCCATAACTTCTGTTGCCGGCTGGCTGGTGCCAAGCGCGAAAGGCGACATAGCCGTGTCGATGATGTCGCAGCCCGCCTCAACAGCTTTCAGGTAAGTCATGGAAGCCACGCCGGAAGTATAATGAGTATGTAACTCAATCGGAAGCTTGGTCGCTTTCTTTAAGGATTTTACCAGTTCCTCTGCCTTGTAAGGCGTCAGCAGGCCAGCCATATCCTTGATACAGATAGAGTTCGCACCCATCGCCTCAATCTTCTTAGCCATGTCAGTCCAGTACTGCAGAGTATAGGCATCGCCCAACGTATAGGAAAGCGCAACCTGTGCATGGCCTTTTTCCTTATTGGTAGCGGTAACTGCTGTCTGCAGATTCCTCAAGTCATTGAGGCAGTCAAAAATACGGATAATGTCGATACCATTCGCAATGGACTTCTGCACAAAATACTCTACCACGTCATCCGCATACGGACGGTATCCTAAGATATTCTGCCCACGGAATAACATCTGCAGCTTCGTGTTCTTGAATCCTGCTTTCAATTTCCTCAGACGCTCCCATGGATCTTCCTTTAAGAAACGCAGGGATGCATCAAAGGTAGCGCCACCCCAGCACTCTACGGCATTGTAGCCGACTTTATCCATTTTATCAATAATAGGCAGCATCTGCTCTGTTGTCATACGGGTAGCAATCAGAGACTGATGCGCATCACGTAATATGGTCTCCGTAATCTTTACGGGTTTTCTCTTCTTTTCAGCCATGATTTCCTCCATTCTATTCTACAATATATAATGACGTTCAACCCACTCCATGCGCAAAGACGCTTACAGCGTTTTCCCGCTGCTTACGGTTTACTTCTTGGAAACCGTGAAGAGACATCAGGACTCCGCCCACTTCGTGAATCCAAATTATATTCCAAAGATAGCCATAAACACACCGGCAGCTACGGCCGTACCGATAACGCCCGCTACATTTGGGCCCATCGCATGCATCAGCAGGAAGTTGGTAGGATCTTCTTCCGCCCCGACCTTCTGGGACACACGCGCCGCCATAGGCACTGCGGACACGCCGGCAGAACCAATCAGCGGGTTAATCTTGCCGCCGGTAACCTTACAGAGCAGCTTGCCAAACAATGTTCCGGCAGCCGTACCGAACATGAATGCAATCAAGCCAAGGGCTACAATCTTCAATGTCGTGATATTCAGGAATGCCTCTGCGCTGGTAGTCGCACCTACGGAAGTACCCAGCAGGATAACTACGATGTACATCATTGCATTGGAAGCCGTCTCTGACAGCTAGATCGGAAGAGCGTCGTGTAGGGAAAGAGTGTAGG
>CAJUFQ010000003.1:4037-5790 GCA_910585625.1 uncultured Lachnospiraceae bacterium | reverse complement strand
GAATTCGTGACTGGAGTTCAGACGTGTGCTCTTCCGATCTAGCATCAGCATACCTACCAGGGGAGCGGTCGTCGGCAGGATGATACAAACCACTGACGTAACCACGATGGGGAACAGGATTTTCTCCAGCTTTGAAACAGGCCTCAAGTTCTCCATCTTAATCGCACGCTCTTTCTTGGATGTAAAGAGCTTCATGATTGGCGGCTGGATAATCGGCACTAACGCCATGTAAGAATATGCCGCCACTGCAATCGGCCCCATAAGGCCGGTCTGTCCCAGCTTTCCTGCAAGGAAAATGGAAGTCGGGCCGTCCGCACCACCGATGATGGATACGGCCGCCGCTGCCTTATCGTTAAAGCCCAGCAAAATCGCCATGAAATATGCTCCGAAAATACCAAACTGCGCTGCTGCCCCCAACAGGAAACTGATGGGATTCGCAATCAGTGGACCAAAGTCCGTCATTGCCCCGACGCCCATGAAAATCAGGGATGGGAGGATGGACCATTCATCCAGAGAATAGAAATAATAAAGTAAACCACCTACGCCATTACTGGTCTCTTCCGGGGAAGCGATAATATCAGGATAGATATTAACCAGCAGCATACCAAACGCAATCGGAACCAGCAACAAGGGCTCAAATCCTTTCTTGATTGCAAGGAAAAGGAATATAAATGCAACCAATATCATGACATAGTTGCCCCAGGTCAGGTTGAAAAATGCTGTCTGATGCAGGAGGTTTGATAAAGTTTCTCCTACGTAACTCATATTTTACCTCCAAATAATTAGTTGTTCATAGTTGCCAATAACGCGCCTGCTTCTACTGCCTGTCCTGCGCTCACTTCGATGCTCGCCACGGTTCCGTCTTCCGGTGCGACTACCGGCGTTTCCATCTTCATGACCTCAAGCACCAAAATGGTATCGCCACGCTTCACTGCGTCCCCAGCCTTCTTATCAATGCTGAATACCTTTCCTGCTGCGCCTGCCTCAATCTTCACGCTTCCTGCGCCGCCTGCTGCGGGTGCGGGAGCTGCTGCCGGAGCAGGAGTCGGAGCTGCTGCCCTTACCGGAGCTGCCGCTGCCGGAGCCGCGCCTGCACCGTTTTCTTCTACAGTAACATCATAAACGTTTCCATTAACGGTAATTGTATAACTTTTCATTTTCGTTTCCTCCTGAATATTCTATTATTGTAACTGTTCAGTCCTTTCACAGTTACGGTGAAAAACCATAAAACTGCTACCTTCTTCTGATGGAACGCACTACAAAGTCACTTGTAGAAGTTCCGGTAGATGCTGCAATCGCTGCCGCGATTACGGCTGCCAGTTCCAAATCATCCTGTGCTGCCGCCACAGGGGCTGCCGGAGCTGCTATAGGCGCCGGAGCCGCCGCCGGGGCGCTGCTTTCTTTCTTCTTCTTTGCCTCAAGGTACGGGAATACCTTAAATCCATAAATAATTATACTTATCAGTATCAGGACAATGAACACGATGCCCATGCCCATTAACGTATTCAATGAGGCATTCGTCATCTTCTCGCCCAATGTCTGTACTGCTTCTACCCCAATGTCCTCCAGCTCCATATTATGGTACTTATACACATAACTTAGGATAACCGGCCGATCCGTGAAGGTAATCTCCTGCTTGCATTCCAGCGTCTTGCCGGACTTGGTAATGGTAAATTCTCCCATTTCCACATATTCGCCTGCCTGGGCAACTGCCTCATCCCAACGCATGATCATGTTTGCCTGCTGAAGGATG
>CAJUFQ010000003.1:0-4027 GCA_910585625.1 uncultured Lachnospiraceae bacterium | reverse complement strand
AATTCGTGACTGGAGTTCAGACGTGTGCTCTTCCGATCTCCTGCTGAAGGATGCCTGCGATGTCTTCTTCTGACGCTGAGGGAGCAACAGACTTGATGTAAGTGTTCCTCTCAGCATCCGACATATCTTTCATGACAACATACGGCTCCTTCTGCTCGTCTGGCATCTCTAAAAGTGATGTTACAGTTCCCTCACACGTACTCTTTAACTGGTCATAACTGTAACCGTTATAACTCATTGTGGTAGGATCCGTTTCTCCGCATGCTGCCAGCCCAAGTGCGATAAGACACAAACTGATTATCAGCAATATTTTCTTTTTCATAAACTTCACCTTTCTATTTTGCTGTATGTTTTCTGACCGGCTCACCCGATCCTTTCGTATAGAGCATTTCAAATGCCGCTACCGCATACTTCCTGGTATCTTCCGGCTTAATAATCAAATCAACCTGTCCACGTCTTGCTGCCGCCTGAACGGAAGACTGCAGCTCGTCGTATGCTTTTGCCTTCGCGGAAATCACATCTGCGGACGCGCCGTCATACATAATCTTAGCCGCCTGCTTTGCGTCCATCATGCCAATCTTGCTGCCGTCCCATGCATAGACAAGGTCCGCTCCGATAGACTTGCTGTTCATCATCACATATGCGCTTCCGAACGCGTTGCCAACAATGACGTTCACCTTCGGAACCGTTGCCCCTGCAAATGCCGAGGTCATACGTGCCATTGCCTTTGCCAGGGATTTCTCGGAACATTCCGTTGCCGCAAACCCTTCCACATTCGTCAATGACAGTACCGGAATATCGAACGCGTCGCAGAACTTAATGAACTCTGCGGCTTTGTTGCAGCCTCTTGCTGTCAAAGCCGGCTCAAAGCTCTCTGCCTTCTCGCCGTTTTCATCATATACTGCAGTATTGTTAGCGACCGCGCCGATGGTCATGCCGTTAAGCTTGATGAAACCGGCAACCATATTTTTGGCGAAGTCCTTCTTAGCCTCAACAAATACGTTGCTGTCGGAAATATGCGTCAGCACTAACCTTGCGTCTTCCTTGCAGCCTGCCAGGTTCTCGCAAACGCGGTTCAGATCGTCTGCACATTCATCTTCCCTGCCGCACTCTGCATTGTTGCCCGGAAGCACGCATACTAACTGGCGGATAGCGGAAAGTATCTCTTCCATAGTGCCAATCCCATCGATGCAGCCGTTGTTGCTTCCCTGATATTCTGCGCTTGCCGTGTCGCACTTGCCGACGTGGTTGCCCTCAATCGCATTGGGGGAATTGACAAACATCCTGCCATTCTCTTTCTCAACGAAAGCAAAATCGCTCAGTGCCGGGACAACGGAAAGCCCGCCGCCACATGCGCCGAACACAGCTGAAATCTGCGGAATCACGCCGCTTGCCGCTACCTGCTTCGCATAAATCTCGCCAAAGCCATTCAGCGCGTCTACGGACTCCTGCAGACGCATGCCTGCGCAGTCAATCATGCCAATGACCGGGGCTCCCATCTTCATCGCCATATCATAGATTGCGGCAATTTTCTTGCTGTGCATCTCGCCGATCGTTCCATTCAGCACGGAAGCATCCTGGCTGTACACATACACCAGATTTCCATCAATCAGGCCATAGCCGGTGATGACGCCATCCGACGGTGTCTCAGACTGACTCAAATCAAAATCTGTACTTCTTGCAGTTACCAGAGCGCCGATTTCCATGAAACTTTTCTCATCGAGAAGACCGGCAATTCTCTGTCTTGCTGAGTTGGTAGAATTACTCATCATTTAAACCTCCATATGTATTTTAAAATTTTTATAAAATTTTCTTCCGAGTGTAATTGTATCTCTTTTACTGCAATTTTTCAATAGCTATATTAGAGAAAATAAAAATTCTTTTTCATAAAGAAAAGTTTCATTAGGTACTCCTGATACCAGGAAGGCTCAAGTTCCTTTACGGACTTCCCGGCGCAGATGGGAATTTCCGCAATCTGGCGTTCTCCCAGATAATACGTGACGCTGCCGACCTTCTGCCCTTCCTTGATGGGGGCTTGCAGATTCTTGGGGACGTCATAAATCGCCCTTACCTCCTCTCCGTCCCTCTTGAGGACAACGATTTCCTGCTCCTTTACCTCAAGCGGAACGGTTACCTCCTGGTACAGCCTTCCGTTTTCCGGCTCTGCGTTGATTGCCGCTGCCGGAGCGAACTCCTTGCCGTATTCACAGACATCCACATTCTGGTACTGCTCCAGCCCATAATTCATAAGGGCAGTCGTGTCCGCCCATTTGTAACTTTTATTATTCGGCCAGCCGCAGGCAAGCAGCGCGACCACAAAAGTCCTGCCTTCGCGCTCCAGGGCCCCTACATAGCAATAGCCCGCATTCCCGGTAAATCCTGTTTTTCCCGACAACGCCCCCTCCATCATCTGCAGGAACGCGTTATGGTTATTGCAGCTGTAAGATTTGGTGCCGGCAACGTTCGTGAACTGATAGCTTGCCGTCCTGGTAATCTCCAGGAACTGTTCATTTTGGATGCAGTAACTCATAATATTCGCCAAATCCTCTGCCGTCGTCCCATGCACCCCCGACTCATCCTGGCTGTCCAGCCCATTCGGCGTGATGAAGTATGTATCCTTGCAGCCCAGCTCCTTTGCTTTCTGGTTCATTCGCTTGGCAAATTCTTCCACGCTGCCGGCAATATGCTCGGCAATCGCCACGGCCGAATCATTGTGCGATTCCAACATCAGCGAGTACAAAAGATCCCGCAGGCGGAAGGTATCGTCTGTACTCATGCCGAGCCGCACCCGGGGCATGGACGCCGCATAGCTGCTGACTTTCACCTCGTCTTCCAGGTTTCCCTGCTCAAGCGCCAGGATACAAGTCATGATTTTGGTCGTACTGGCATTCGGCATATGCTCATAGCCGTTCTTCTCATACAATACTCTGCCGCTCTCCGCATCCATGAGGACTGCGGATTTTGCATACAAGGAAAAGTCCGGCTGCGCCTCCCCGGCGGCTTCTGCCCTGAGTGAAGCCTGCACCCCCAAAGCAACGCACAGGCTAAAGAGCAGGACGCGCCCCGCGATTCCTGCCCTTTTCCAGTAACCATATCCATTTTTTATACTGCACACTCTCCAAACTTTCATAAACTAAGGCTCTTTCCTCTGGTTTCCTTTCATTATATGAAAAAGCCTCCGTTTTATGTCTTACACGTCCATTTTTACGTTCATTTCCTCCTCTGCCTGATGACGGAACTCCTCTAATTGGTCGGAATCGAGGGTCGGAAGCTCCTCGATGGACTGCACGCCGAAGCTGCGCAGGAATTCCTCTGTCGTGCCAAACAAAAGCGGCCGCCCCGGCGCGTCCAGCCTGCCTAGTTCGCAGACAAGATTGTATTCCACCAGCTTGCTGACTGCATGGGAACAGGAAACGCCGCGGATTTTTTCAATTTCCAGGCGGGTAATCGGCTGTTTATATGCGATAATGGACAAGGTCTCCAAAAGCACGTCTGTCAGCACATGGCGTTTGGGCTGTCTGGCAATCTTAATCAGGTACTCATATAGTTCCTTTTTCGTACACATCTGTACATTGTCTTCAATCTCTATCAGCTGGATGCCGCGATCGCCCTGCTCATAACGCTCCATCATGGCATGGAGGATTTCCCGTACCTGCGCTTCCTCAATCTCCAATGCCGCGGCAAGCTTTGAAATCTCCACAGACTCGCCCATTGTAAAAAGGATTCCTTCGATAATTGCTTCGTACTGCTGCAAGTTCATATAAGCTCCATCCCCGTCCTTCCTGCCATAAGTTAGTTACGCGGCAATTTTGGACTCTACATAAATGTCGTCAAAAATACGTTCCTGGGAAATATGGATTTTCCCAACTTTCATCAATTCCAGAATAGATAAAAATGTGACAATAATCTCCATTTTGCTGCTTTGGGCTTCCAGAAGCCCGCGGAAACTGAAACTGCGGTGCGTCAGGGCGTACTGCTCCAGATAGCTCATACGTTCTTCCAACGACACCTCTTCTTTCTCTATCTT
>CAJUFQ010000002.1:102875-192134 GCA_910585625.1 uncultured Lachnospiraceae bacterium | reverse complement strand
TTTAGCAAACGGGGATAATGCTGAGTGTAAGGCTAATTAATCAGCGTTTCCCTAGGAATTTTTCTTTTGTGAGGAAACTGTCGATTAAATGTGGAGAGGTAGAAGTCTCTCTGGAATTAAAGATATTGCAGGATTCGGCGTCTGAACTGACAGGGATGATTAAATATAATTCGGATGACAGTACGAAAATAGCATTTGGAAAGGAATTTTATAAAAAAATCAATATAGACTGGGAGAAGGAAGTTAGGTTCTTAACAAGGAATAAGAGTGAGTGTGGCGTCATGAGAATGGAAAAAGACGGAGAGATTAAAGAGTTAGCTAACCATTCCAAATGGGCCTGTGGTGAGTTTACGATATTTTTATTAAAATAGGATGGGTTATTTATGGTATTTACTCATTGTGCAACGACAAAATCAGCTACAATTCAATATACGGTTGAAATGTGCCTTGCGAATCCAGACACATGTGCATCCTATGAAGAGAAAGAAAACTTTGACAATCTTTGCCGAACAGGATGCCCGAATTATGGACATAAATGGTCATGCCCGCCTTTTGCTCCATTATTTGGGGATTTTGCCTCAAACTGGCAGCGTTTGTATATCATTTTTGCACATGCTGATTTGATGCAGTTTTCCTATATTAAAAATGATTATCTGAAAGTCAAAGCTGCAAATAGCATATTGAAATCAAGGGCGGACAGGTTCATCCGTGAAATGGCAAGGCTCCATGGAAGCTGCATATCGACAGGGAGCTGCAGGCTATGCAAGCCGTGCAGGCGAAAGATAGGGATGCCCTGCGCCCATCCTGATTTAATGGCGTACAGTTTTGAGGCGTTAGGAGTTGATGTCGGCCGGCTGGTGGAAGGATGTTTTGGAAAACCATTACTGTGGTACCAGAGGAAATGCCCGCCCCAATATACTTCCGTGGTCTGCGGCATTTTGACAAATGAGGAGCTTTCCCTGGAATATCTGCAGGAAAGCTATCTAAAATATATTGTTGATTAAGTGGGTAACAATTACAATCCTCTGGCTGTAACCTTATAGCTGGGGGTTTTCTTGTCTCATAGGAAAGATCTTGTCACGCTGAGGCGTAAAAGTGTCTTTCCTATAAGACAAAAAATAATATGCGGACTCGTGCAAGAAGAAACATGTCGCTACGTGACCATCCTAAGGAATCCCTCAGGCAAGCCAGGTACCACTTAGGACAAACTTGCGCTCAGCGCAGCAAAGTGTGCAATCCCCCTCAAGATTGAAGGAATAAGGGAGTTGAAGTCGACTTGCCCACTTTGTTCTTCCTGATGTACGATTCAAATAAATCATAAAGTTTTCCCGCACTATAACCGAAATACTTATTAGTGAAAATAACGGATAATGAGGCGCGGATATGAACATAAGAGTAGATAATACAAGTATAGCGGAAGTGACACGGACAAATACGAAGACGGAAGTCAGGGGGGACGTCAATGTTGCTGTCAAGGAAACCACGACGCAGCAGATTCAGAAGGACACCGGGGAAGTAAGGCCTATCCAGCAGACGACTGTGGAAGTCTCCCCTCTTGCCGGGGAATCCCAATTAGAAGAGATACGCCAGGAGGCGGAGAATATGGACGCACAACTCCTTCAGGAAAAGATGCAGATTGTTGCTAATACGGCAACGCCTGCTGATTGCGGGCAGATGGAGGAGGATGGCTTTTCCATCAATGACAGTGAGATAGATGCTGTCGTGACAGAGATGGATAAGATAAAGATGGAACTTGCCAAAGCCGGCGTAGACATCAGTGTGTTTGGCGATGCCCTGGACGGCAAGGCGTTAGAGGAGCTGGCAGGGAGCGTGGCAGCGGCAAGGCAGATTGAAGCGGCAATCGAAGACGCCGGACTGCCTGCTACGGAAGAGAACGTTGCCGATATCCAGGATACCATAGCGCAGGCGGCAGACCTTACTTCTTGCAGTGATGAAGCAATCAAATACCTGGTGGATAACGAACTTGCGCCCACAGTGGAGAACCTCTATAAGGCGCAGCACAGCAGCAGGAGCATGCCGGAGCAAGGGATGCAGATTGTGCTGGACGATGGACTGAAAGGGCAGATTAGCCAGGTTATCATGCAGGCAGGGTTATCGGTAGATGATACCACGCTTTCTGTCAGCCAGTGGATGGTAGAGAACCAGATACCGCTGACGGCGGATAATCTTAACTATGTCATGGACTTGAAGCAGGCAAAGCTTCCGCCTGAGGCCGATCGGCTGATGTCGGCGATAATGGAGGCAGTTGCAGAGGGAGGGCGTCCAAAAGATGCAGTGATTTTAGACGGCTATAGCTATGCAGAGCGCGCGCAGCAGGCGGCACAGGTGGTAGAACAGGCGACGGACGCTGATGTCTGGAGTGTAGTGGAAAAAGGAATGCCCCTTACGGTAGAGAGCCTGGAAGCTGCCAGGAATTATGCAGAGCAGCAGGATGTACGGCCAGGCAGCAGGGGCAAAGGACAGCAGGCAGCGGAGATTTCGGATTATGCCAGAGAAGATTTGTCCTTCCTCAAAGCGAAACGCCAGCTGGAGGAGACGCGGCTGGCGATGACGGCACAGGCAAACTACGCGCTCCTAAGGCAGGGGATTTCTGTTGAGACACAGCCTTTGGAGGAACTGGTAGAGCAGTTAAAAGCACAAGAGGACGCCTATTTCGCCAGATTGCTGGATGCCAATGGCATTGAGCCGACGCAGGAAAATACGGCGATATTCAGCGACGCAGTGACCAAAACCCGGGAGCTGCAAGGTGTCCCCGCTTACGTCCTGGGTAATGTCAGGACTGCAGAAGACACGATAAATACAATTCATGAGGCGGGCGTTGCCAAACAAGCCCAGATGGAGCGCGCCGGGGAGGCCTACGAGACCTTAAAGACAGAGCCGCGGGCGGATTTGGGAGATTCCATCCAGAAAGCATTCCGCAATGTAGACGATATATTGGAAGATCTCGATTTGGAAGTGACAGACGCGAACCGCCGTGCCGTGCGGATATTGGCATACAATGAGATGGCGGTCAATGCGGAGTCCGTTATGCAGATGAAGGCAGCAGACCAGAAGGTACAGAACCTGTTTCAGAACCTTTCCCCCTCCGTGGTGATGGAAATGATTCGAGAAGGGGTAAACCCGCTGGAAATGAGCGTGGAAGAACTGAACGTTAAGGCGGAGGATATCAGGAAACGCCTGGACGCTGGTGATGAAGAGAAATTCAGCAAGTATTTGTGGAAGTTAGAGCGGAATCATGAGATTACAGAACAGGAAAGAGACAGTTACATAGGTGTTTACCGGATGCTCAGCCAGATTGACAAGACGGATGGAGCCGTGATTGGCGCGTTGGTGCAGCAGGGTGCAGAGTTATCTATGAAGAATCTGCTGACAGCCGTGCGGACGAACCGCAATCCTGGAATTGACGTGTCCGTGGACAATAATTTTGGAGAGATTGAGAGCCTCAACACACAAGGGTTAAGCATTTCCGAGCAGATAGAGGCCGCATACCAGACAGATTGCGCCAAGGAAGCCTTGAGACATGCGACCCCGGAGGGGATGCAGCAGGCGCAGGCAGCGCTTGGGGACATGACGCCTGAGGAGTTGTTGTGGCAGCTTCGGGGAACGCCGGCCGATGCAGCTTCCGAGGAAGCATATTACCAGGAGCAGCTGGCAGAGTTTTCGCAGGCAAAACAGGCAGAGGCACAGGTTCTGCAGATTTTGGCAGGGCATGACATGCCGGTGACAGCCTACAATATCATGGCGGCAAACCAGTTGTTGAATCCCAGAGGAGGCATTTTCAAATCCTTATTCAAGCGGGAAGACAGCGCGGAAAGCCCGGATATCGAACAGGCAAAGGACGCGATTATAGAGAAATTTGGCGAGTCCATAGGGACGCCGGAGGAGCTGGCTGAGGCGCAGCAGGAACTGGCGGACGTGGCAGAAAATGTCATGAGGACGATGGAAGATTCCGAAGGTGCCTCCAGCGTGGATTTACGTGATATGAAGATTTTGCGGCAGCAGATTGCGCTGGGCACCCGGATGGCAAAAGATGAGTATTATGCGATTCCGGTACTTGTTGCGGATGAACTGACAAATGTACAGCTTAAGATTGTCCGCGGGAAGGAAGAGCGTGGCAGGGTGGATGTCCTTTTTGAAACGCCCAAACTCGGTAAGGTGGCAGCAAGATTCCAGGTGCAAGGCGACTCGGTGAAAGGCTTTGTCGTCTCAGATTCGCACAGGACGGTAGAAGAACTCAAGAACCAGGCTGGCGAACGCCAGGCGCAGGCAGGAGAAGGGACTTCCTGGGCAATGGATTTTGCTTATAGCGAAGGGCTCGATCTGAACCGATTTGCAGGAGGCCGGACGGGAAATACCGCCGATTCAGATACAGAGTCAGATGCCTACCAGGTGCAGACGAAGACGCTTTATGGCATTGCCAAAGAATTTTTGGAAGAAGCCAAGCAGTTGGGACAGAAGATGCAGTAACAGTAAAGTCCGGGCTATTCAGGGCTTTATAGAAATCATATTCAGAAGAGAGGTAAATAACATGAAAATTAATCACAATATGTCATCTATGGTTGCAAATAAGAGATTATTGCTTTCAGAAAAAAGCTTGTCAAAATCCATTGAGCGTCTGTCTACTGGGCTTAGGATAAACCGCGCGGCAGATGATGCGGCGGGCATGGCGATTTCCAGCAAGATGAAGTCTCAGATTAAGGGGCTTGGGCAGGCATCCAGAAACTCCTCTGACGGGATTTCCGTACTGGAGACGGCTGACGGCGCGTTAGGCGAAGTACATGAAATGCTTCAGAGGATGCGGGAGCTTTCCGTCCAGGCAGCAAATGGTACGAACACGCCAGATGACCTGGAAGCGATACAGAAAGAAATTGCATCCCTGCGAGATGAGATTGACCGAGTATCCAGGGATACGGAGTTTAACACGAAGAAACTGTTAGATGGCACACTGGAACAGCGTGTCTTCCCGGATAGCCGCGGGATCAAGAGGATTGATATCTCCGATGCAGTTACCCCTGATATGTATTCCGTGGAGATAGCGGCAGACGCTGAACATGCAGTTATTGAGGGAGGGCAGCCTCTGACGGCAACCGCCACAGTCCCGGCAGGAGCATCAGGCAAAGTTGTCATCAATGGGGCGCAGGTTGAAATTAAAGAGGGCGAATTGGTCAGTGACGTCTATAAGAAATTGCGCGATACGGCGGAACGTGGAGAAGTGAACCTTCTTGTAGTCAAAGATCTGACGGCTACGGGGGGGACGCCTGAGGATGCCGGTTATATTCCCGGCAACATTGAAGATGGAGGAAATCTGGTGTTCGTTTCTACAGAATATGGGAATAATGCAGAGATGAGCATTAAATGCGACAATGCAGATTTAGCGGCATTTTTGGGGATTCCGACCAATCAGACAGAGGTTGGCAAGGATGTGGAAATCAGCATTGCCGATACAGATATTGGTTTCGGCACACAGGCAACTATTCTTACGGACGGCAATTTTGTGTCTATTACCGACCGCAATGGATTTGAAATGAAATTTGAAGTTGAGCCGGGAACTATTGGGGAGGTCAATATCGAGGTTACAGATTTAGGCCCGATGACCCTGCAGATTGGTGCAAATGAAAACCAGACGATGGATGTGCGGATTCCGGAAGTTTCCTCACAGACGTTATATATCGATAAAGTCAATGTATGTACAGTTACCGGGGCAGACCGCGCCATCACCAGTTTTGACGGAGCGATTTCCAAAGTCAGTGAAACGCGCTCTAGCATCGGCGCTTACCAGAACCGCCTGGAATATACGGTAGAGAGTCTGGATGGCACAGAGGAAAACATGACCCAGGCACTGTCCAGGATTGAGGATGTGGACATGGCAGAGGAAATGACGGAGTACACCAAGGACAATATTTTAACCCAGGCCGCAACTTCCGTGCTTGCCCAGGCCAATGATATCCCGCAACAGGTGCTGCAGCTTTTGCAGTAAGTGTTGCTGAAAATGGAGGCATGAAATGACGCAGGAAAAGAAGCAGGAATTTACCCGCAGGCTGAGTTGCTGTAACCGTGGCCAGATGATAGTGATTATGTATGATATTTTATTTACGTATCTTGACGATGGCATTCAGGCGAAAGAAGCAGGGGATTATGAGGCATTTAAGGATGCTGTGAGGCATGCCCAACAGGTAATCTGCAGGCTGCAGGACGATTTGGATTTCAAGTATGAAATCGCAGGCAGCCTGTATGCAGAGTACCAGTTTGTCAATAAGCTGCTCTCCATGGCAGTATGTAAAAATACATCGAAAAACCTTCAAGATGCTAAGAATATCCTGGGTAACCTTTATGATGCTTTCGTGGAAGCCTCTCATCAAGATACGTCAGAGCCTTTGATGGAGCATACGCAGCAAGTTGTGGCGGGCATGACATACCAAAAAGGCAGCCTGACGGAGACGCTTCAGGATCCAGAGGGTTCCAGGGGATTCCTGGCCTAAGAGTTTAACCTTTTAAAAGCCAATTTCCCACTTTGAAAGGTGGGTTATTGGCTGAATTGTTTTGCTTTTGTCAGCAGGAATTTATAGCGCATCTGTAACGCGTTCACCTGGTAAATGCAGCAGTCGATAAGGTCCGGTTCCATAGCGTTTTCGAAATCTTCATAGGCAAGAGCCAGATCGTATCTGGCTTTTTCTATGTCATCTAGAAGTACAGAGTAAGCAGTTGTCTTAGGCATTTCTTTTTTCGCAATCTGAAACATATGCATCCCTTCCCTTTTTTGATTTACTGTCCAGGACAGTTGCTATATTTAAAGTATAATCAGATGCTTCCAAATCTATACAGAAAAGTCATAAATTTTTCCAGAAAGTATATATATGTGATAACAGGACGTAAGGGAAGGACAGGTATGGAAAATTATTATGGAATCGCAGCAATCTCAGGCATTTGCGTGGTTGTGCTGCTGATGGGGACAATGAAGCAGAAGGCGGGCTGGATTTCAATTTTTATCCTTCGGAGCATATTGGGGATTGTGGGCATCTGCGTGACGAATTCCCTTTTGGATAGCCTGGGCATTTCGGTGGCGGCAGGCATTAACCCGGTAAATGTTTTGACAATCGGAATCCTTGGTATCGGGGGCTTTGGGCTGGTTTATGGGATTTTATTCTATCGGTTCTTGTGAGAAATCTACAAATGCGTCGGTAACCGGCTGATAGCAAGCGGTCTATTGTTGGGGCTTTTCTCTCAGGCCCTGGAATACGGGATGAGGGGAATGGGTGTTTTTCTTTTCAACGTTTCTATATCGGTTATCTTAATTATATCTATTGTTTCTGATAAGCGCCCTGGGAGCAGGGGATGTCAGATTATTTTCCATGGTTGGCGATAATTGGAGTTTGCAAGTGCTTTGTATTACGATAGCAGCGTCTTTTCTGTGAAATATTTTTGTTGACGGCAGTTATATTTTGAAGCAGTGAGCAGTCATCCTTGAATGTAGCATGTTTTTTGTGGAAAGAAACCAATTTCCTTTTGGATAGTCTGGGAACTTCTGTGACGGCAGGCATTAACCTGATAAATGTTTTGACAATCGGAAGCCTTGATTTAAGGGGCTTTGGACTGGTTTATGGAATTTTATCCTATCGGTTCTTGTGAGAAATCTACAAAAATGAGGAATTTTGGCAAAGGTACTTTACAAGGGGGAAGACATGATTTATAATCCAAACCATCACTGATTCGCGAACAGGAGACAAATCCGAAGAGAGGTGGTAAGTTGGGGAGTTGAAGCTGCTGTTGTGCCTGACGCTTCTAAGCGTGGCGGCGGCAACAGACATACAAAGCTTCCGCGTCAGTAACCGGCTGATTGCAAGCGGCTTATTGTTGGGGATTTTCTCTCAGATTCTGGAATACGGGATGAGGGGAATCGGCGTTTTTCTTTTAAACGTTTCTATACCGGTTATCTTATTATATCTATTGTTTCTGATACGTGCCCTGGGAGCAGGGGATATCAAATTATTTTCCATGGTTGGCGGTATTTGGGGTTTGCAAGTGCTTTGCACCACGATAGCAGTGTCTTTTCTTGTGGCGGCTGTCCTATCTTTTTGTAAAGTTCTTTATCACCGTAATCTCATCTTTCGCCTGAGGGTATTCCGGGAGTATATGGCACAGACGTTGTCTGAAGGCAAACTTCTGAAATATCCGCAGGATTCTCAGGGAAATCAGCATCTGATTCATTTTTCTATTTCAATTTTGATTGGCTATGCAGTTGCTATGGAGGTGGCTTATTGAGAAAAATTCTAATAGCGGTCTGTGACAAAGACGGCTCATATGGGGAGAAGCTGGGAGAATGGATTTCCCTGCAGAAAGGCAGGACAATGCAGGGAGTCTCATTTTCTTCGCCGGAACGTTTTCTGGAATACCACAGGAACCAGAAGCAGGACATTGTCCTATTGGGAGGAGGTTTTTGCGATGACCCGCAGATTTGCGGGGAGCTTCTCGGAGAGGGCGATGCGGCAGGCACAGTTTCCAGACGGAAGAAAGCGGAGGGAGAAGCTTTTGCGGAAGGCAGGAAGGGTGAGGTTCTGTGGATACGTCTGCGCAAGGCAGATTGTCCGGAGCAAGCATCTGCTTGTATCCGGGAACTCCCAGCTGTGGAGAAGTACCAGCCTGCATCCGCGCTTTTGCGTGAAATCTTTGCAATTTATCAGGAGTGGGAGAATGCATTGCCAGGCGGGCCGGATGGCGGCAGAGAGGTGATTGGGGTTTACTCCCCGGGGCACAGTATCTGGCAGACGCCGTTTGCATTGACTTTCGCGCAAGGGTTGGCGCAGAAAGAAAAAGTGCTTTATATAAACCTGAAGGAGTGTGCAGGCTTCCGTGGCTGGTTTCATGAGGAGTATGGCAAGGATCTTTTGGATGTGATGTATCTGTGCCTGAACAGTGGGGTCAACGTGGCCCATTGCATCAGCAGCGCGCTTTACACACTGGAGGGGGTCGACTATATCCCTCCGGCAGAAGATGGAGGCTGTCTGGGCGAGATTTCTGCAGAAGATTATCTGAGATTCGTCGGACTTCTGATTAAGGGCAGCGGCTACCATACCATCCTTCTGGATTTTGGCATGATGGTACCTGGGTTCTTCCAGCTGTTAGGGGCCTGCAGCAGGGCTTACATTGTCACAGAACCAGGAGAGTTACAGAAAGCGCCGCTTCAGCAGTTCCGGCAGATGGCAGCGAGGCAGGAGGCGCAGTTGGAAGAGAAGCTGGTCTATCTGTCGCTTCCGGTGGTATCTGCGGGGCACTGCCCCGGTGAGGGGAAGATGCAGCAATGGCTTTGGGGTGCTATTGGAGATTTCAGCCGGAGGCTGGCGGGGGTACAGCGTGGAGCAGATTAGAAAGAATGTCCTGGCGCAGCTTGACATGACGAGGGAACATGAGGAGGATGAGCTGTTGGCCGTCATAGATGAAGAAATCTGCCGTGAGGCAAGGAAACGGGTGATACCGTTAAACTGGCGGCGTGAACTGCGGATGCAGGTATTCCATTCCCTGCGCAAACTGGACGTGCTGCAGGAACTTTTGGGTGAGGATGAGATTACGGAAATTATGGTAAACGGGGCAGACCGCATTTTCTACGAGAAAGGTGGAGAGATTCATGCCTGGGACAAGTCCTTTTCTTCCAGGGAGAAGCTTGAGGATATCATCCAACAGATGGTGGGAAGCCATAACCGTGTGATTAACGAGGCGGAACCTATTGCGGATACCAGGCTTTCGGACGGCTCCCGCGTAAATGTAGTGCTGCCGCCTGTGGCGCTGGAAGGGCCGGTAGTATCCATACGCAAGTTTCCCAAGCACCCGATTCTGATGGAACAGATGGTAGAAGGGGAGTCTGTCAGCCAGGAGTGTGCAGATTTCCTGAAGATGCTGGTAAAAGCAGGGTACAATATTTTTATTTCCGGGGGGACTGGTTCTGGAAAAACAACATTTCTTAATGCATTATCTGAATTTATCCCAAAGACAGAACGAGTGATTACAATCGAGGATTCAGCGGAACTGCAGATCCAGGGGGTCAGCAACCTTGTGCGGATGGAAACGAGGAGCGTCAGGTCAGACGGAAGTTTATCCGTCACCATACGTGACCTGATTCGGACTGCTTTGCGGATGCGTCCGGATAGGATTATTGTCGGCGAAATCCGTGGGGCGGAATGCCTGGATATGCTGCAGGCAATGAATACAGGTCATGATGGCTCCTTAAGCACTGGACACGCCAACAGCTGCCAGGATATGATCAGCCGAATGGAGACGATGGTTCTTATGGGGATGGAACTTCCCTTGCAGGCCATCCGGGCGCAGATTGCAGCCGGCGTAGATATATTGGTGCATCTTGGGAAGCTTAGGGACCGCAGCAGGAGGCTGCTTGCCATCACAGAGATTGACCGGATGGAGGAAGGAGAAATCCGCCTGAATCCAATTTATGAGTTTGTGGAGATGGGCGAACATTATGGGAAAATCAACGGCTGCTGGAGGAAGCGTGGGGAACTTATCCATCGCGGGAAGCTTTATGCGGCGGGGATGGAAGTAGGAGGCGGCAGGCAATGAGAAGAAAAGATTACAGAATTTATAGGATGAGCTGGAGGGATAGGCTGCTTTGGTTTTTTTCAACATTGATTATTACGGGACTGATATCCTGGCTGTTCTACCGCAGCCTTTCTGGGCTGGCGGCCATGCTGCCGCTTCTGTTCCTGACAAGAAGGATTTTCCGAAACTATCTACATGCAAAGCAAAAAAGGGAGATGCTCTGTCAGTTTGGGGAGATGCTGCAGATTATGTCTTCCTCCCTAAAAGCTGGGTATTCGATGGAAAATGCATTTTTGCAGTCATGGGAGGAATATGCAAAGCTATATGGTCAAAAAAGCCTGATGGCCCAGGAATTTCGCAACATCATCTATCAGATGAAGCTCAATGAACCGCTGGAACAGCTGGTAGAGGATTTTGCGTTGCGCAGTGGGATAGAGGAAATTAGCAGTTTTTCACAGGTTTTCTCCTTTGCCAAGCGAGGAGGAGGGGATATGAGGAAAATTTTCCAGGATACTGTGGAAAAAATCCGCCAGAAGTCAGATGTGGAGCGGGAAATTACCACAGTTGTGACGGCTAAAAAGATGGAGCAGCGTATCATGGATCTGGTACCTTTTGGCATCTTGTTCTATGTCGGGGCGACGTCCCCGGAGTTTCTTGCTCCGCTATATGGGAATGCCTTGGGAGCTTGTATCATGACAATTTGTTTGCTGGTCTATGCAGGGGCATTCTTGCTGGCAGAAAAAATATTGGATATTCATGTTTAAGGGAAAAGATGAATTATAACGCAAAGCATTTAAGGAGTTGGTGAAAGATGTTCTGGTATCTGTTAGGGGCGGTGGTTTGCCTGGCAGCCGCCATTCATTTAAAACGGAATGCATTGGCGCAGAAGAGTTTATATCAGGCTGTGTTGGTTCTAGCCATGGGTTTTTTACTGGCAGTGGCGGCAGGATGGGCAGATGGGAAAGCGCAGAAGGAAACAAAAGTTGCCAGAAATGATCCAGGACAGGGAAATCTAGAAAAGGAATTTATTGTGGACATACCGGGAGAGCTTCATCATTACCCGCTGGCAGTGGAGATTGAAGAAAGAAAACTGACAAAAGCGCAGAGAAAGCAGTACCTGGAGGAGGCAAAAGAAGAGCTGGATGCACAGATTCTTGGGCAGAATCATTCAAAAGATGAGGTCGTGGAAGATCTGTATCTGCCGGAATATCTTCGGGAAGGAGCGGTAGAGGCTTCTTATAGGTTTTCCGATTACAATGTGTTCCATTTAGATGGGACGATTAATAAAGAACCGAAAAAGCCGGTTTTAGTGGAAATTACGGCAGAGCTGGACTGCCAGGGGGAGATTTGCCTATACCAGTTCTCTGTGCAGGCAGTACCCAGGCAGAAATCACGGCAGGAAGAAATAGCAGAAAAGCTGATGGGATTAGTCTCTTCTCAGAACCGGGAGGAAGCGAATGGTTTTGTAGAGCTTCCAGGCAGGGTAGAGGGAAAGCAAGTGTGCTGGCGGCAGCAGGGGATAAACCGGAGCCTGATGATGGTGTTCATGGCAGCAGCTGTTGCAGCAGCAATATACTTCCGTGAGAAAGAAGAAAAGAAGCGTAAGCAGGCGGAGCGGGAAACGCAGATGATGGCAGACTATTGTGGGATTGTCAGTAAATTGTCACTTTTGTTGGGCGCTGGCATGAATATTCCTCTTGCTTGGGAAAAAATAGCGGATTCCTATCAGCAGAAGCGCAGTCGCGGGGAGACAGATGAGCGTTATGCCTATGAGGAGATGGTGAACACGCTGCACGAAATGCAAGAGGGTGTCGGAGAGTTGGAGGCTTATGGGAATTTTGGCAACCGCTGCCAGCTCAGCGATTACCGGAGGCTGTCATCCATGATTGTGCAGAATGTACGCAAAGGTTCGCAAGGGATGCAGAGGCTGTTAGAGCAGGAGGAATGGGAGGCATATGAACAACGTAAGGCCCATGCAAGGCAGATGGGGGAGGAGGCAGGCACAAAGCTTCTGCTCCCTATGGGGATAATGCTGGCAATCGTGCTAGCAATCCTGGTCATTCCTGCTGGTCTGGCACTCAATATTTAGCATATCAAAGCAATCAGTTTCAGAGGCAGCATTCGCTGCCGGGAAAGGAGAAAATTATGCAGGAATTTAAGAATTTTTTAAGCGAAGAAGATGGTATGGGAGTCGTGGAGGTTATTTTAATTATCGTCATCCTTATAAGTCTGGCGTTGATTTTTAAGGAGCAGATTACGGAGCTGGTAGAGAAAATATTGCAGAAGATTACGAAGCAGGCAGGCAAAGTGTACAAATGATGGAAAAAGTGAAAGGCGATTTGCCAGACCGAAAACAGGGGGAGGGAAGCATCACACTGTTTCTGACCCTTGTCTTAACTTTGATATTTTCTCTTTGTTTTTCCCTTCTGGAAGCGGCGAGGGTGCAGGCATTCAGCGAGATTGCTGCACGGAGCCTATTGCTGGAGCTGGAATCCGCTTTTGGGGAATATCAGGCCGATTTGTGGCAGGACTATGGGCTGCTGTTTTTAGATGGCGGCGATGCAGGCGGGGCATTAGATTTGACGTTGTTAGAGGGGCATAGGATGGAGGAGGCGGCACTAGGGCAGAAGGAAGCCGGATTCTTCCAAATAGTTCTTAAGGGTTTTGAGATTACGGGCTTTACGCTGGCGACAGATAACTATGGGGCCGCTTTTGAAAAGCAGGCGGTTGCCGCCATACAAGCGCAGCTTGCAGCTGGGATGGTCGAGGCGATTAGGGGAAAGACAAAAAAGGGTAAAGAGATTGCGGAGAAAAGCAGGGATTTGGAAAAACAGTGGGAATCTGCGAAGGATGCCATGGTCGAAGCGGAGGAATCCGGGCAGGACGCAGGGATGGCTGAGGCGACTGGGCAGGAAAAGGGTGCAGATGTGAGAGCATCATCCAGGGAAGGGAAAGTCACAGAAATGGAGAAATCGTTCGGCCGGGGGCGGGCCTCTGGCAGTCCGGCGGAAGATTTGCCGGAAAACCCGGTAGAATCCGTGGATTTGCTGAAGAACTCGCCGACGCTTAATTTCGTTGTGGAAAACCCCTCTGGAATTTCCGGAAAGGCTATTATGCTTGCGGACAGGCTGGCAGACAGGGAAAAAGCGCAGGGAAATTTGAATCCTCCTGATGTCGGGAGTTTGGATAAGTTATTGTTCCTGCAGTATCTGGACGGCTATTTCTCTTGTGCAAGTGGTTTTGCCCAAAAGGGCGGCCAAGGACACGCGCTGGAATATGAATTGGAATACTGTGTGGCAGGAAGAGGTTCAGACAGAGAGAACCTGGAAAAAACAGTGAAAGAGCTATTATTAATCCGTGAGGCGGGTAATTTTATGACTATTATACAAGATGGGAAGAAGCAAGCCCTGGCTCTGGAAATTGCCACGGCTGCGGTAGGATTTACTGGAATCGTGCCTCTCGTTGAGGCAGTGAAAATTGGCATCTTACTGGCTTGGAGCTACATAGAGAGCATCCTGGATGTGCGTTGCCTGCTGTCAGGTGGTAAAGTCCCGTTGGTAAAAGCAGTCTCGGACTGGAAGAGCGATGTATCGTTGGGAGAAGAAGTATTGACGGAAAAGGGCGGGGAATCGGAAAGCCGAGAGAATGGCTTAGATTACCGGGAATATCTGCAGATTTTGTTAATGCTGGTACCAGAACAGACGCTTGTATGGCGTGCGATGGATATTGTGGAGCGGAATGTGGCATTGAAAAAACCGTTTTTTCGGATGGACAGCCAGATACATGGCATGCAGGCGGAAGGGCTTTATACAGCAGAGCCTTTATTTCTGGGATTTGTAACTGTTGGGAAAACGGTTGACGGAACATACCATTTTCGCAGAAATAGCGGGCTTACATATTTGGAGTGATATTTGGATTCGTAAGGAGGGTGTGGGAAAGTGCCTCGATTAAAAAGAAAGGAAAAGAAAAAAATCTCTCTCAGGCAAATAAGTTTCAAAGGAAAAAGCATTGGGGGATGCTTCCCCCAAGGGGCACTTTTCCATGCCCTCCCTGCGGGAAGGGCTGCCAGGGGGATATCTGGCAGAAAAATCTTTCGAGGGTCTATGACGCTGGAAGCAGCACTGACCCTTCCGTTATTCCTGTTTGCTATCTCTGCCATATTATCATTGTTTCTGATGATGCAGACGCAGTATATTGTGGGAAACTCGCTGGAACAGGCGGTTGCTGATACTGCCCTGCTGCGGGAAATATCTCCGAAAGAGGCAGAGGTGGTTGTGAAGGCAGCGTTCTACAAAGAACTTACGGCACAGAAATGCCCGTTTTCCCTAATAAGTGGCGGCGTTGCCGGGTTTTCCTGGAGTAATACGAAGGTAGACCAAGCAGTCATCCACGCTACGGTATCGTATGATATTAAACTTCCAGTCAGCTTATTTGGCATAGAGGCTATGAAGGCAGCTGATATGTGCCGCATCCACCGCTGGACTGGCAGGCAGGATCAAGAGGATGGTGATGGAGGTGAGCCATGGGTATTTGTGACGCCGACACAAAGCGTCTACCATCAGAGCCGGGACTGCTCTCATCTGAAATTATCCATTAAGTCCGTGAGCGTATCAGTCCTAACGCATCTAGGCGTGTCATATGTTCCATGCGGGCATTGTGTGAAAGGTCAGGCGCTGGGGAGCATTGCCTATGTAACAGAAGAAGGAGACTGCTATCATTGCCGGATTGACTGCAGTGGGCTGAAACGTACAGTTTATATGATAAAAAAATCACAGGTTGGGGGAAAAAGGCCATGTTCCAGGTGCCAAGGAAGATAATGAATGAAACAAAAATTGCAAAGGGGGAGAAGAAGAAATGCAGAAAGTGATAGTGTTGGGACTTTTAGGGATATGCAGCCTGGAGGATTTAAGGCACAAACGCCTGACAATCGTTTATATACTAATGTTTGGGATTGGAGGGGTGATTCTCCATCTGTTTGCCCCGGTTTGCTCCATTTACAGTATTCTGTGTGGAATGCTTTTAGGGATAGCCATGATACTGGTCAGCTTGATTACACGTGGAAATGTTGGTATAGGCGATGGTATGTTGTTGTTGGTGACGGGCGTGTATCTGGGAGGGTATGGGAACTTGCAGCTATTGATGACAGGACTTTTGCTGTCTGCGCTCTGGGCATTGGGGCTGCTGGCGTTTAAGAAGAAAAAAGGAAAGGACGAAATAGCGTTTGCGCCATTTTTACTTTTGGCATATTTTGTACTGCTGTTCCAAGGTATATGAGTATGATTGATAGGGAATTAAAGGGAATCAAACATAAACATGCAAGAGGAAGCCTTACGGTGGAAGCGGCAATTATCGTGCCGGTTGTTTTACTTTGCATTTTGTGGATGGCCAAAGGGGCAATTACCTTGTATTGCGGAACCGTAGAAATTGTGGAGAATCAGGAAATGTGGGAAGGATTTCATCCGGCAAAGGAGTTCCGCAAGCTGGAATTTTTGGAGCAGATGATTGGCGCAGCAGACATGGGAGGGAAAGAATGGATGTATCATATCGGAAAAATCTGAACAGGAGTTATATATGTATGGAAGAACAGGGGCAGCTTATCGAGCCGTATGAGCTTATGATGCTGGAAAACCACAGGATTCCGGGATTACTCCCAATGCAGTCAGTGGTTGCCGATGGCAGGAGAAGATATCTCTATGAAATCAGCGGCAAACAACAGATAGAAGATTATTTTTCCGGAAAAAAGGTTGGTCATGATGTGTTGCGGTTGTTTTTGGTTTCTGTGCAGAACATGTGCCGCAGTTTGTCGGAGTATCTGCTTCGGGAAGAGGGAATCTGTCTGGAAATTGAGTTTATCTATGTGGATCTGGAGGATGGGAGCCTGCAGTTTCTATATCTGCCTTTTTATGAGAAGAATCTTCCGCAGGCATTCGAGCTGTGTATGGAGCAGCTTTTGCGGAAAATAGACCATCAAGACAAAGAAGCGGTTGAATTGGGATACCAGATATATCAGCTTTGTGCCGGAGGCCATGCAGATATTGGCAGATTGTTGGAGGCGGTTTTGGGACGGCAGCCGGTCTCAGAAGAAGGCAGATTACTGACTGCAGATGGGGATAGTGCATGGGCAGAGGGGAAAATGGGAAAAAGAGGCAAACGTCCAGGCAGCGAAGAAAGAGAGAGGGAAGAGGAAAGCAAGGGCGCAGAAGACAGTAATGGTTACAGTGATAGGGAGAATACGTGGAAGGGCTGGGTGGAAAAAAATAAGGCGTATGCAGCAGGGCTGTTGAAAAAGTACGTTCCTGAATTAATCGGTGCGGAAAAAACGTTCCTATCAGGCATGGGGCAGCATGAGCAGAAAAGACGGCCCTTTTTTAACAGAGTAAAAAGCCGAGGGAAGGAAGCGTCATTTTGGGGCAGGAAGCAGGAAAAAAGGAAGACGCCGCTATCCGAGAGTACGCAAATTTCGGAGGGGGGTGCGTGTGACGATACCCCAAGCCATCCCACGGAAATTCTTGGTGTACGTTTGGAAGAGCCTTTGGGAAGGTTTACTTATCAAGGCATACATCAGTGCAGTGATATCGTGGTAGAGGGTGACAGCTTTCTTCTTGGGAAAAACAGCAATCAGGTAAATGGCGTCATTTCTGCAGAGGGAGTCAGCCGGCTTCATGCCAGGGTTACTAGGCAGGAGCAGAAATATTATATCGAAGACCTAAACTCCACCAACGGCACATATATAAATGATATGCCGTTAGAATACCGCCAGCCTAAAGAAATATACCCAGGGGACAGAATCCGCTTTGGGGCGGAGGAATATATGTTTTCTTAGGGGGGGATTGCAGGCGGATACTGTTATTCTTAAGGTCTTGGGATTTACTGGGAATTGAATACTGGGCGCCTTCGCCAGAATTATTGACTTTATCTGCAAAACTTTATATACTAGAGATATTCAAATGTTTGGAGGCTTTTAGTTATGAAAGTAAATATTTATTATGGAGGGCGGGGCCTTTTGGACGATCCCACTCTGTATGTAGTGAATAAAATGCAGGAAGTGTTGACAGAACTTAGGGTAGAAGTGCAGCGTTATAACATTTATGAAGATAAAAACAGCATATCTACGTTGCCGCAGACAATTAAGGATGCGGATGGGATAATCCTGGCGACTACGGTGGAATGGTTGGGAATCGGCGGGTATATGCAGCAGTTTCTGGACGCCTGCTGGCTGTATGGCGATAAGGGAAAGATTTCAGAGACTTATATGCAGCCTATAGTCATGTCGACTACTTACGGAGAACGTGAAGGAGAGATTACGCTTGCCAATGCGTGGGAGTTTTTGGGGGGACTGCCTTGCAGCGGCTTATGCGGATATGTTGAAGATCTTGTTTCCTTCGAGATGAACCATGATTATACAGTGATTATCGAGAAGAAGGCAGAAAACCTTTACCGCACTATCTCCCAGAAGCAGAAGAGCCTGCCCAACAGCAATCAGGCAATCCGGCAGACAGTGCTGCGCACGCAGCAGCTGGAATTGACGCCCCAGGAGAGCGAGCAGCTTTCGAAGTATGTTGCTGATGACGTCTATGTGAAGAAGCAGAAAGAAGATATTGAGGAGCTGAGCAGTATGTTCAAGGACATGCTGGGGCAGAGCGGCGAAGATGAAGAGATGGCGTATCTGATGGAATTGGAGGCCCATTTTGTTCCTCAGAAAGATTTTGCAGCTAACTATCTGTTTATGATTGATGGTAAGAAGAAGCCGTTGTCTGTGGAAGTAAACAATGAAGAGGTTCAGATTTATTACGGGCAGAGTGAAAAGATAGATGTGTACACGAAGCTGACGACTGCCGTGATGGATAATATTGTAAAAGGAAGGATGACGTTCCAGCGGGCGTTTATGACCGGGGAGATGACGGCAAAAGGAAACTTTAAGACCCTTAAGATGTTGGATCAGGTGTTTATATTTTAGTAAAGTATCACAGAATGGAGGAAACGATGAAAGACGAGAACTGTATTTTCTGTAAAATTTCCGGGGGAGAGATTCCCTCTAAGACAATATATGAGGATGAAGAATTCCGGGTAATCCTTGATATCAGTCCTGCAACAAAAGGACATGCCCTGATTCTTCCCAAGGAGCATTATGCGAACATTTATGAGATGCCGGAGGATACGGCTGCGCATGTGATGGTTCTTGCGAAGAAGCTCGCTGCACATATGACAGAAATCTTGCAGTGTGACGGCTTAAATATCATGCAGAATAATGGGGAGGCAGCAGGGCAGACCGTGTTCCATTTCCATATACATCTGATTCCAAGATATAAAGAGGATGGCAATACGGACAAGCTTTGCTGGAATCATTTGGAGCTGACAGAGGAAGAATTGGAAGAGATTCATCAGAAGCTCAAGAAATAAACAGCAGCAAGAACTGTAAGATGATGCCCCTTGCCGAACAGGATTGACCGTTGCTTGGCAGGGGGCAAATATTTATTTTATAGGATTCGGGTGTTAAAAGATGGAATTTAAAATTTTTATCGTCAATTTACATAATCATGTAGAAAGATTATTCCGGGCGTTCCCTGCTATAAGAATTTCTAAGTGTTCTGAGCCGCTTATTGAAAAATTAACGCAACCGGCTTATATTCGTCCCCCTGGCTCAATATAAGCCTTCCCCAAACATCGTGTTTAGGAATTGCTGAAAGTTGCCAGACCACTAAGAAATATCTAATAGCGGAACAAGTCACAGTCCCTTCTACACGATTGTGCAAATTGCCAGTTTAAATTTTTATCCAACCTTTTGACGCCCGAATCTTTCTGGGAAAAAATTTGCGGTCACTGTTTTCTTGCAGCCTGCTCAATTAGCTGAGCCACAGTTTCTACAGAATTGAGCTGTTCGCTTTGCGCCATGGCATCTATATATTGGCTGCGGTTTGCAAACAGCTTGCGGATGGCATCGGACAAGACTTTGCCATTCAGCCGTTCTTCCTCTATAACCATGCTATATCCTTGCTTTTCAAAGGATTGCGCGTTTAGAATCTGGTCTCCGCGACTGGCATTGGCGGATAGTGGAATCAGAATATTTGGCTTGCGCAGGGCAAGCAGTTCACAGATGGCATTTGCCCCAGCGCGGGAGATTACAATATCCGCAGCGGCAAACAAATCGCTTAATTCTTGGTTGGCATACTCAAACTGTGCATAACCTTGCGTCCCGGTTAGTGAATCGTCCAGATTGCCTTTTCCGCAGAGGTGGAGTACCTGATAATTGATAAGCAGTTCTGGCAGCAGGCTGCGCACGACTTCGTTGATGAACTGGGAGCCGCTGCTTCCTCCGACGACCATGATGACTGGTTTGTCTGGCTTGAAACGGCAATAGGTAAGCCCATGCAGCCGGTTTCCGGACAGCAGTTCCTTACGGATGGGTGAGCCGGTAAGGACGGCTTTGTCTGCCGGGAGGTATTTTAAGGTCTCCGGGAAATTGCAGCAGATTTTGCAGGCGTTGGGAATGGCGAGTTTGTTGGCCAGCCCGGGGGTAATGTCTGATTCATGGATGATTGCCGGGATTTTGCGGTGTTTTGCCGCCAAAATCACTGGTACGGAAACAAACCCGCCCTTGGAAAATACAACGTCAGGATTCAGCTTTTTCAGGAGGGCGCGTGCCTGGCGGTAGCCTTTTAAAACTTTAAAAGGGTCAGAAAAATTTTTCCAGTCGAAGTAACGGCGCAGTTTGCCGGAAGAAATTCCGTAATAGGGGATATGGTACTGCTCAATCAGCTTACGTTCAATGCCATCATATGAGCCGATGTAATGTATATCGTAACCAAGCTCCTTTAATCTGGGGAGCAGGGCAATGTTCGGGGTGACATGGCCGGCTGTGCCACCGCCAGTTAAGACAATTCGTTTCATACTTTTCTCCATTCCTGTTGATATTCTGATTGTATAACGTATTCATATTACTTTTATCTTATACTGTTCCGGGAAAAAGTCAAGAGGAGGCGTTTTACAGGCAATGAAAAACTTATGATTTTTTGCTTCCATCTTTGCTTAAAATAAAGTATAATTATTAATATTATAAAAATTTCCCACAAACAATACGTATAGAGGAGGACGTTACTGTGAAACAATTTTTTGGTATCAGCCAGAGCGGGAATTTACAAGACGCTGTACGTGGTTTACAAAATCCCCAGTTGATTATGCTGTTCTCAAACAGCGGGCAATTTGAGGAGCATGTAAAAAAACTGGAGGCGCTTTATCCCAATGTACCCAGCATAGGATGTATCGGGATGTGTTATGATAAAAGGATTGTCGAGAAAGGGGTAGGCATTGTTGCCTTTTCAGATGGCGTAACGGTAGCAGCGAACGTATTGGAAAAAGCATCCGTCATGCCTGTAAAATATATTCAGCGGTTGGAGAAAGACGTGGCGAAAGTAAACGGCTCACACAATGATACTATCTGCATTGATTTTTGTTCCGGTAATGATGCCTGTGTGCTGACAACCATCCATAGCGTGCTGAAACATCGGAATATCTCACTTGTGGGCGGGACAGGCGATGCCGGCAAGGTATCAGCCAATGGCAAGGTCTATGAGGATGCAGTGGCATATGCTATGGTTCGGAATAATAATGGCAAGGTAAAGGCCTACAAGGAAAATATCTACCATCAGATGGGAAATTATCGTTTTGTCGCCTCTAAGACAGATAAATCAGAGTATATCCTTGGGGAATTGAACGGTAAGCCGGCAAAGCAGGTATATCAGCAGATTCTGCGCGTAACAGAAGAACAGATTCTCACACAGACCTTTAAGAATCCCTTTGGCAAAATCAATGGAAATGAGACATGCATTATCTCCATTAAAGAAGTATGTGGCAACGGTCTGACTTGTTATCGGCAGGTAAATGATTCGGATGTGCTGATTTTGCTGGAATTAGGGGATTATAGGAAGATTGTAAAGAATACTATCCAGGAGATTAGGCAGGATTTCTCCAGGATATCCGCCGTTTTTTCTGTAAACTGCCTGTTTCGCTATCTGCTGTTTACGGAAAATAATTATATGCAGGAGTACTTGGAGGAAATGGGTACGCTGGGCAACCATGTAGGGCTTGTAGGATATGGAGAGCATTATAATAACCAATTTGTTAACCAATCTATGTCCTGTGTGGTATTTGAATAAAGTAGGAGGAGAGATAACATGCAGTTTAAGAGAAAAAAACAGCAGAATTTAGATACATATCCTATCTTGCACGTCATGGACAGCCTCAAAGATTACCAGAAAGAACTGGTGCAGAAAGAAGTAGAATCTCTGAATCAGTTGGGCATGGTTAATTATTCTTTTAAAGGCGCGCTGAGCAAATCCGAGGACTTTCAGAATACCCTCTGGGATTTTGAAGGCACTTTTTCCAACATCAGTCAGGTATCGGAACAGTTTGCGGATGTGAAAAGCGAGATTGCACAGTCTGTTGTGCAGGCACAGGATGAGGTAGAGGAACTGAAAAACAGCGCGCTGCAGGTAGAATCGCATTTTGCTGAGATGAAGAAAACATTCGAGGCTTTTGAGACGGCGGTAAATGAGATTAAAAGATGCACGAATAAAATCACTTCCATTGCGGAACAGACGAATATCCTTGCATTGAATGCGACGATAGAAGCAACTAAAGCCGGTGAGCAGGGCAAAGGGTTTTCGGTGGTGGCAAGGGAAGTCAAAAGCCTTGCCGATGAAGTGAAAACGCTGGTAGGCGCTGTGGAAGCAAGCATTTCTGATGTGGAACGAGGATCGGACAAGCTGCGTTCTGACATGGATACCTCGCAGCAGGCCTTGGGACAGAGCTTGGAAAAAGTAGATGAGACGTATGAGATGTTTGACAAGATTACGGAAGCGGCAGAAGGAGCTACGGGCGTGCAATCAGAAATTTCCGGCGTCATTGCTGATTCTAAAGCAGCTTTGCAGAATGTCAATAATTTCTTTGAGCAGATAAAGACACAGTATCGGGAAGTCATGAAAAACCTTAACCATGCGAGCAGTCTGGGGACGACCAAAAGCGCGATGTTTGAGGATGTTGACAATATGTTGTCACAGATTCCGCCAATGATTAAAGAATTCGACGCTTAACAGGCTGCCAGCGTCGCAAAATGCCGAAACATGCGATGAAAAAAGGCTTGCAGATACTTCACAGCGTGAAAAATAATAATTATAATAGAACTATTCAGAACCCCATGGGAAAGCAGTGTCCCTGGCGTTGGATCTGAATAGTTTTTTTATTTTAAAGGAGGACATGCTATGGAGAAATGGATAAGTATCTTACAGACCTACAATGAAGTCCTGACAGTGGCATCCATTGTTGCAGTGGGATTGATTCTGGCAATCACGCTGCTGAGGATTTTGAGGCAGATAAAAAGGCTGAATCGTAGCCTGTCGGGCATCACACAGAATGTCCAGGCGTATTTTGATGTAATCATGCAGGAGGAGCCGGAAGCGCAGGGGGAGCCGGAGGCAGCAGAGGTAGCGAAGATGCAGGGAGATTTGCAGGGCAGGAGCCCGGAAGATGAAAGTCTCCTTGAGCAGGAACAGCGCAAGCAAGAGGAAGAGGAGGTATTCAATGCCGTGCTGCAGGAGTACTTTTCTTGACGAAACGTGGGAGATTTGCTACACTTATCCTGTAATTGGAAATTCGTGACAAATTAATGGAAAAGGAGTGGAAATCATGGAGAAAGTAACGTTTGATTATGGGAAGAGTGCCGCTTTTATCAGCGAAGAAGAAGTTTCCTACATGTCAAAACTGGCAGAGGACGCCAAAGAGGTGCTGGTATCAAAGTCAGGTGCAGGAAACGACTATGTAGGGTGGCTGGATCTGCCGGTGGATTATGACAAGGAGGAGTTTGCAAGGATTAAAAAGGCGGCAGCAAAGATTCAGGGTGATTCCGAAGTGCTGGTTGTCATCGGAATCGGCGGCTCTTACTTGGGTGCCAGGGCGGCAATCGAATTCCTGAGGCACGGATTCTACAATAATGTATCAAAGGAGACCCGTAAGGGGCCGGAGATTTATTATGCAGGAAACAGCATCAGCAGTTCCTACTTGGCAGGGCTGATAGAAGTAATCGGCGACCGTGATTTCTCTGTAAATGTGATTTCAAAATCCGGGACTACCACAGAGCCGGCAATCGCATTCCGTGTATTTAAGGAGTTGCTGGAGAAGAAGTACGGCAAGGAAGAAGCGGCAAAGAGGATTTATGCGACAACGGACAAAGCAAGGGGAGCCCTGAAAAACCTTGCAACGGAAGAAGGTTATGAGACGTTTGTCGTGCCGGATGACGTAGGAGGACGTTTCTCCGTGCTGACAGCTGTAGGCCTGCTGCCAATCGCAGCAAGCGGCGCAGATATCGATAAGCTGATGGAAGGCGCTGCTAAGGGGCGCGAGCTGGCAATGGACAAGCCTTTTGCTGAGAATGATGCTTTGCAGTATGCTGCAGTGCGCAACATTCTTTTGAGAAAAGGAAAAGCCGTTGAGGTTCTGGCAAATTATGAGCCAAGCCTGCATTACGTGTCCGAATGGTGGAAACAGCTTTATGGAGAAAGCGAAGGCAAGGATCAGAAAGGAATCTTCCCGGCGTCTGTTGACCTGACGACAGACCTCCATTCGATGGGGCAGTTTATCCAGGATGGCGCGCGCATCATGTTTGAAACCGTGATGAATGTAGAGAAATCCCGCAGTACCGTGGAACTCAAAGAGGAGCCGGTTGATCTGGACGGCTTGAATTACCTTGCAGGGAAAGACATGGATTTTGTAAATAAAAGTGCGATGAACGGAACAATCCTGGCGCACACCGATGGAAATGTTCCGAACCTGATGGTAAAAATCCCGGAGCAGAATGAATTTTACCTGGGCGAGCTGTTCTATTTCTTTGAATTTGCCTGTGGTGTCAGCGGCTATATCCTGGGCGTGAATCCGTTTAACCAGCCCGGTGTTGAGAGCTATAAACGTAATATGTTTGCTCTGCTTGGCAAGCCCGGATACGAAGCTGAGAGAGAAGCCTTGCTAAAGAGGCTCTAAGAAATGCAATAAGATGTGTTGGCTAAGATGTGCCGTGAGCAGCAGTGCTTGTATATAGAAAAACATCCGCTTTCAGGCGTTGCCTGTAAGCGGATGTTTTTTCTTAAAGCTGGAAAATATCTACATTTGATTCCAGCGTGTGTGCGATTTCCTGAAGCTTTGCAGCGTGGTCTGAAAATTCCTGCATGATGTTAGCTACTTCGTTTACGGCGGCGGAAGTCTCCTGGGTGCTTGCCGCATTTTCTTCTGCGATAGCGGTCAGATTCTGCACGACGTCCACGACGTTGGTACGGGCCGTGTTCAGCTGGTTGGTACGGTCAGCGATTTCATCCACTCCTTGGATGGATTCAGAGATGCCGCCCTGAACTTGGGAGAAGACATCCCCGGTTTTGCTGACGTTCTCACTCTGTTTTGCTATGATTTCCTTTACTTCCTCCATGGTCTGCACTGCTTTTTGGGAATCTTCCAATAAAGTGAAGATGATATCGTCAATCTGCCGTGCGGATTCGTTGGACTGGTCTGCAAGCTTCTGGATTTGGGAAGCGACAACAGAAAATCCGCGTCCGGCTTCTCCGGCACGGGCTGCTTCAATGGAAGCGTTCAGGGACAGGAGGTTCGTCTCATCTGCAATAGAAGAAATCAGGCTGGTAGCTTCTTTGATTTTCATGGCAGAATCATTGGTGGTCATCGTTTGTTTATAAATAATGTCAATAGAGTCGATGGCATGCTGGTTGACGGCGTCCAGTTCCGTCAACGCCTGGTTTGCAGTATCGCTCGATGCCTTCATGGTATCTGCCGTGTGGTGCAAGGAAGTTACCTGTGAGGAAGTGTCTTCCACCATTGTGCCCATCAGCAGAATGTCGTTCGTGGCTTTCTGTGTCTCGGAAGCCTGGCTGTTTGCACCAGCTGCAATATCGGTGACGGCACGTTCCACATTCTGTACTGTGTCGGAAGTCTCAGACGCACGGGTACTCAATCGTTCTGATGTCGTGTAAAGGAGGGAGCTCTGCTGTTTGATTTCCGCTACGACATTGGCAAGAGATTTGCGGAGCGTAATGATGGAACGTGCCATGACCCCAGTCTCATCCTTGCGCCGGCCAATCTTTTCCAGGCGTTCATCTTCCGTAAAATCCATTTCTGCAAGGTTCCCGACTGCGTCAGCGACCGTGCGCAGCGGATGTATCATTTTAGATACGGAGAAATATCCTGAAATGCCCAGGATAATCGCAAGTGAGCAGCATAAAAGGAGGGCCTTTCCCATCACATCATTGAGGGGAGCGAACATTTCTGCCTCATCAATGCAGAGAAAGACGGATACATTGTATTTTTCTGTCACATAATAAGCTGCACGTTTGGCGGAACCTTCATATTTATAATGTATTATGCCCGGTTCCGGCGCGCTGCCTGCCTCCGTGGCTTCGATTTCTTTCATCAGACTGTCAATGGCGGCGATATCTGGTTTCTTTCCGAGCAATTCTGCGTTCGGGTGGTAGATGATGTTCCCTTCCGCATTTATAATATAGAAGTAACTGGAATCCATGCCTCTAAGTCCGGCGTTCCCAAAGGTAACTCCTAACCGGTCCTTGTTCATGTTCATGGCGGAAATTATCAGGTTCTGGTTCAATATTTTCCCATAAGAGTCTGTTAAATCGCTCATGTAATTTTCTGTAATGGTGGATGTGTTTTGCCAGATATTGGGGATGACAGTACCAAAACCCAGCATTATGGTGAGGGCGATGGAAAAGAGCAAAACGAAGGAAACCTTTGCTCTTATAGAGGAAAGCCTACGTACCCTGTTTGTGTGGATTGCGTGTAGTTTCTGCTTAGCATTTTCTGTGTTAGGTATGTTTTTTTTCACAAATCTATCTCCCTTCAAGCGTCCGTTTTCTTGCTTTTTATTATAGCAGTTTGTCTAGTTTTTTCAATATAGTACAGAAAAATATAGTATAAATGCCTAGAATGGTAACTAATCAGAAAAGGTGTTGCGTTTGTGATAAAAAAGTTTTACGCAATATCCTTGACAATTTACAAAATGTTTGCTATAGTGTAATAAGTTTGTAATATATTTAATAAATTTGCATAAAATGGCATATAAAGTTTTAATATGTTGTTTTATCTTTCAGGAGGTCATTATGAAATTCGATAAGAAGGTTATGGAAAGCGGAGTTGTCGCAGCGTTTTCACTGGTTCTGGCATTTTCAGCAGTGCCTGCAGCGGGTGTGTCAACGGAGGCGGATTTAGATAGCCGGACAGTAGAATTAATAGCAGAGACAACGCGAAAGAGTTATGAAAATGTAATTGCAACGAAAGTAAAAAAACAGCACACCCTGGTGACGGCGTCTGCAGAAAAGAAACAGCCGGAGGAGTCCAAAGCGGAAGAGACAGCCGAGAAGAAACAGCCGGAGGAGTCCAAAGCGGAAGAGGCAGCAGAGAAGAAGCAGCCGGAGGAGTCCAAAGCGGAAGAGACAGCCGAGAAGAAACAGCCGGAGGAGTCCAAAGCGGAAGAGGCAGCAGAGAAGAAGCAGCCGGAGGAGTCCAAAGCGGAAGAGGCAGCAGAGAAGAAGCAGCCGGAAGAGTCTAAACAGGAAGAGGCAGCAGAGAAGAAGCAGCCGGAAGAGTCTAAACAGGAAGAGGCAGCAGAAGAGAATAAGGCAGAGGAGCCTGAAAATAAAGAAGATAGCAAAGAGGAAGTTTCTCCTTGGCAGGCAAAATTGTTGCCGGATGTGGAGGAATACCTGAATGTGCGTACAGAAGCTTCCGAGGAGGCGGAACTTGTAGGCAAGCTCCCGAAAGGGGCATCTGCAGAGATTGTGGAAAGCGGCGATGAATGGACAAAGATTCAGTCTGGCAGCGTGGAAGGTTATGTTAAGAATGAGTTCTGCGTGACAGGGAAGAAGGCAAAGAAGCTTGCAAATGAGCTTGGAACCACTTACGCCACAGCGGTAACCGGCGGTGTACGTGTAAGGGAGACAGCGTCTGCCGAGGAAAGCGTTACAATTCTGGACGTCCTTGAAGAGGGCGGTAAGATTGAGGTCAATAAGGATGCCGAAACGGTAGATGGCTGGGTATGTGTGAAAGTAAACGATACGACTGGCTACGTAAGCAAAGAGTTTGTGGAAGTAGAATTAGAGCTTGGAAGGGCGATTTCGATAGAAGAAGAGCGTGCAGCGATTGCAGCTGCGGAGGAAGAGCGTAGGGCGCAAGAGGCAGCTGCGGCTGCATCACAGAGCCAGGGCGGCGGAACGCAGCAGCGTGCAGCCGTTGCAGCATCCTATGACGATGTGACATTATTAGGAGCTTTGATTCAGTGCGAGGCAGGAAGCGAGTGCTATGAAGGGCAGCTTGCCGTCGGGGCAGTAGTTATGAACCGTGTCCGTGCAGGATATGCCGGAAGCATCTCAGGTGTCATTTACCAGAGCGGCCAGTTCACCCCGGCAGGCAATGGGACGATGGCTGGCGTGCTGGCAAGCGGCGTGAGCGGAAGCTGTCTGCAGGCAGCGCAACAGGCAATCAGCGGAGCAGATAATGTTAACGGCGCAACAAGTTTTCGGAGCGTGTCTTCCGGAATCCCAGGCATCGTAATTGGCAACCATGTATTTTTCTAATGACCGTGCGTAATTGGCATCTGTCTTGTGCGTCATGGAAGATGAAATCGATATTCTGATATAAAATGATTCGCGGGAAATAGCAGGGCGGGCAGTCTCAGATGGGATTGCCCGCTTGTTTTGTCTTATAGGAAAAGACTTTGTCGCACTAAAGCGCCTTCCCTATAAGACAAAAACAATAAAAAAATATTTAGGTGTTAATGTATGGAACATAATAATAAAACAGCTGGACTCAAATGCGCTTTTCCAATCAGTAAAACAGTAGAAATTCTTAATTGGCTATGGTATGATAAGTTATGGATTAGCAAAAGGAAGAGGCCATTGGAGGGACAAAACATACATATATTGAAGGGACACCGAAAGTACATGAAGTAGCTGTACACCGAGATGAATCATCAGAGTTTATGGATGGAAAACTTTTGGCGCTATGAAACTAAATAATGGGGAAAGTTAAAAAAGATTATAATATTGTAATCCTAAGGAAAATATAGTAATATAACAAACGAGGAGGCGAACAATTATGGAAGGTGTTTTCTGGCTGTTTATCGTTGTCGTAATGGCAGTTATTGAAATCATTACATTGGGACTGACCACGATTTGGTTTGCCGGGGGGGCGCTTGTTGCCTTTGTCGCGAGCTTGTTGGGAGCAAATCTCGCGGTACAGGTCGCGCTGTTTGTCGTGGTATCCGTCGGCTTACTGGCGTTGACAAGGCCGCTGGCGGTAAAATTTCTCAATAAAGGCAGGGAAAGTACCAATGCCGAGAGCCTGATTGGTAAGAAGGCAGTGGTCAAACAGGAAATTGACAATCTTAATGCCAGAGGACAGGTCAGTGTCAATGGGCAGGAGTGGACGGCGCGCTCTCTTGAGGATAAGGTTATCAAGGAAGGGAAAACCGTGGAGATTGCGGAAATCAGCGGCGTCAAGCTGATGGTCAGGGAAACTGTTGAATAACATTTGATATGGAGGAAGAACATATGACAGGAGGAATAGAATTTTTAGTAGTAATTGCATTTGTCATGCTGGCGCTGATTTTGCTGGCATCCTGTGTCAAGATTGTGCCTCAGGCACATGCGCTTGTTATAGAACGCCTGGGCGCCTATCAGGGGACATGGGGCGTAGGGCTGCACTTTAAAGTGCCGTTTCTTGATAAGGTGGCAAAACGAGTGATTTTGAAAGAACAGGTCGTGGACTTTGCGCCGCAGCCCGTGATTACCAAAGATAATGTGACCATGCGTATCGATACGGTAGTGTATTTCCAGATTACAGACCCCAAGCTCTTTGCTTACGGTGTGGAACGTCCCATCATGGCAATCGAGAACCTGACAGCGACAACGCTGCGTAACATCATTGGTGATTTGGAACTGGACGAGACGCTTACTTCCAGAGAGCTGATAAATACTAAGATGCGCGCTTCCCTTGATGTGGCGACCGACCCCTGGGGGATTAAAGTAAACCGCGTGGAATTAAAGAACATCATTCCGCCCCAGCAGATCCAGGACGCCATGGAGAAGCAGGCAAAGGCAGAGCGCGAACGGCGTGCAGCAGTTACTCAGGCAGAAGGAGAGAAGACGGCGACCGTGCTTGTTGCGCAAGGTAAGAAGGAATCAGCGATTCTGGATGCGGAAGCAGAGAAGCAGGCGGCAATCCTGCGTGCGGAAGCAAAGAAGGAAGCAACTATGCGGGAGGCGGAAGGCCAGGCAGAGGCAATCCTGCGCATCCAGCAGGCAAATGCAGACGGGCTGCGTTTCTTGAGGGAGGCGGCGCCAGACAGTGCAGTCCTGCAGTTAAAGAGTCTGGAGGCATTTGCTAAGGCGGCAGACGGGAAAGCGACCAAGATTATCATCCCTTCCGAAATCCAAGGGGTGGCCGGCCTTACCAAGACTATTGCCGAGGTCGCGAAAGAGCTGTAGTTATTCACGTTACAACGGAGACATATGCGAACGTGAACGGACTGTCCGGTGGCATGACAGTCCGTTCACGTTTTTATCAAACAAATAGGAGAGGAAAACATGAATTTACGAGGAAGGAATTTTCTGAAATTAAAAGATTACACGCCGGAGGAGATTGAATATCTGGTCAATCTTTCGGCAGAGCTGAAACGGAAGAAAAAGCAAGGTATCGCGCACGATGAGCTGAAGGGGAAAAACATTGTGCTGATTTTTGAGAAGACAAGCACCCGTACCCGCTGTTCCTTTGAGGTGGCAGCACATGACCTCGGTATGCATGTCACTTATCTCGATCCTTCTGGTTCCCAGATTGGTAAAAAAGAGAGCATCCGCGACACGGCGCGTGTGTTAGGCAGGATGTATGATGGCATAGAGTACCGTGGTTATGGGCAGGAAATTGTGGAAGAGCTTGCCGCTTATGCCGGCGTGCCAGTATGGAATGGCCTTACCAACGAATTCCACCCGACGCAGATGATTGCGGACATGCTGACCGTCAAGGAAAAATTGGGACGCCTGCAAGGCGTGAAATTTGTCTATATGGGGGATGCGCGTTATAACATGGGTAATTCCCTGATGGTGACTTGTGCGAAACTGGGAATGGATTTTGTGGCATGTACCAGCAAGGCTTATTTCCCAGAGCAGGAACTGGTGGATTACTGCCTGGGCGTTGCCGGAGAGACTGGGGCTTCCATTACCCTCACGGAGGATGTTGCGGAAGGAACTAAGGATGCAGATGTGGTTTATACAGATGTATGGGTATCCATGGGAGAGCCGGATGAAGTATGGGCGGAACGTATCCGGGAACTGATTCCTTATCAGGTAAATAAGAAGGTGATGGAAAATGCCAAGGATACGGCAATCTTCATGCATTGTCTGCCTGCATTCCACGATTTGGAGACGACGATCGGAAAGCAGATTCATGAAAAATTCGGCCTGACGGAAATGGAAGTCACAGACGAGGTGTTTGAGGGAAGCCAGTCTGTCGTATTTGATGAGGCAGAAAACAGGATGCACAGCATCAAGGCAGTCATGTATGCGACGTTAGCATAGGAGCGGGAATGAAGACGAAGATTTTACAAGTGTTGAGGCAGAACCAAGATTCCTATGTTTCCGGGCAGGAGCTGTGCGGGGAGCTTGGCGTGTCCCGCACAGCCGTATGGAAATACATCAAGCAGCTCAAGGAAGCCGGGTATGAGATTGCTGCCGTCCAGAACAGAGGATACCGTCTGGTGTCAGTGCCGGATATCTTGTCACAGAGCGAAGTTGCCAGCCGACTGCACACAAAATGGCTGGGGCATGACATCCGTTATTACGATGAGTTAGACTCCACGAATATGGAGGCCAAGCGGATTGCAGAAGAAGCGGGCACTGATGGCTGGCATGGGACGGTAGTTGTGGCAGATAAGCAGACAGCCGGCCGTGGACGAAGAGGAAGGACATGGAGTTCCCCGGTTGGGACAGGATTGTTTTTCTCTGTCCTGCTGAAGCCGGAAATCAATCCGGGAAACGCTTCCATGCTGACGCTGGTCAAAGGCATGGCGGCCGTGAAAGGAATTGCGGAGGTGACCGGGCTCAGCCCGCAGATCAAATGGCCTAACGACATCGTAATCCATGGCAAGAAGATTGTCGGCATACTTACAGAAATGAGTGCGCAGATTGATTATGTAAACCATATTGTCGTGGGAACCGGAATTAATGTGCATCAGACGGAATTTCCAGAGGAAATTGCAGGGAAGGCGTCATCCTTGCGTTTGGAGATGCAGGCAGAGGGGAAAGAGGAATCTATTTCCAGGGCCCAGCTTCTGGGAGCGGTACTTAAGTATTTTGAACAATATTATGAGATTTATCTGCAGACCGAGGATTTGTCTGCGCTGAAGGAGGAGTATCAAACGATGCTGGTGAACTGCGGCAGGACTGTGCGGGTGTTAGATCCGTTGGGTGAGTACGAGGGAAAGGCGATGGGAATCGATTGCAGGGGCGAGCTTCTCGTTGAACGCGATGGCGAAGTGTGCAGGGTCTCTGCCGGAGAGGTCTCGGTGCGGGGGATTTATGGGTATGTGTAGCGAAGGCAGAACCAAAAGGAGACAAGGATGGGACATGGGGAAACTGTGCTGTGCGCGTCGAGCGCATACACGCAGAAATATTATCTGAACAAGGCCTTCCGTTCCCTCCCTGAGGGGATTCAGGAAGAGCTTAAGATTATGTGCGTACTCTATACGGAGGACATAGGCGGGACACTGACTCTTTTATTTGACGAGGAGGGCAATCTGCAGTTGCAGGCTGATTGTGATGAAGGAGACCTTCTGTATGACGATATCGGCAGCGTGCTGAAAATCAAGCAACTGCAGCGGGCGAAACAGGAGCTGTTTGAATCGCTGGAAATGTATTTTCGGGTATTTTTCCTGGGCGATAGCCTGAGCGAGGAAGATTTGGAGGATTGAGAGATGTTATTAGTTGTAGATGTGGGGAATACGAACTTTACATTTGGCATTTTTGACGGCGAGGCCCTGGAGGCGACCTTCCGCATGACGACGAAGCTGCAGAGGACATCGGATGAGTATGGGATCTGTATGCGCGAATTGCTGGCGCATAACGGGATTTCCTATGAGGACATCAAGGATGTGATTATTGCTTCCGTGGTACCTAATGTCATGCATTCGCTCTTGAGCGCGTTTATCAAATACTTTGGCATCCATCCGGTTGTGGTGGAACCAGGGATAAAGACAGGAATCCGTATTGCTACGGAAAACCCAAGGCAGATTGGTGCAGACCGCATCGTGGATGCAGCGGCGGCGTTTGAGCTATATGGGGGGCCGGTATTCGTCATCGACTTCGGCACAGGGACAACCTACGATCTGGTGGATGAGAGCGGGGCTTTCGTGTCAGGGGTGACGGCGCCGGGAATCCGTACCTCGGCAAAAGCGTTGTGGGAAGACGCGGCGAAGCTGCCGGAAATTGAAATCCGCAAGCCGAACAGCATACTTGCGAAAGAGACCATTAGCAGTATGCAGGCAGGACTGGTATATGGGCAGATAGGACAGACGGAGTATATCGTCAAGCAGACCAAGAAGGAGACTGGCTATAAAGACCTCAAGGTCGTGGCAACCGGCGGCCTGGGGACGATTATCGCCAGCGAGACGGACGCCATTGATATTTATGACCCGACGCTGACTTTGCAGGGGCTGCGCCTGATATACAATAAGCAGAACCGGCAGAAGCTCAAAGGAATGACGCAGGCATAGAAAAGAATGTGATGCGGCAGACATGGAAAAGAATGTGGCGCAGCCAGTAATAAAAAAGAATTATGGAAACGGCGGGAAGATGGAAACACTTAAGATAGGAAATGTGGCATTGGAAAATAATCTGATTCTGGCACCGATGGCAGGGGTTTGTGACCTGCCATTTCGCGTACTCTGCAAAGAACAGGGGGCGGGCCTTCTGTGTATGGAGATGGTCAGTGCCAAAGGGATTTATTATAACAATAAGAATACGGAAATATTGCTGACGACGACGTCAGAGGAACGCCCGGTTTCGTTGCAGCTTTTTGGAGCAGATGCGGATATCATGAGCGAGATGGCAAAAAAGATTGAGGAGCGTCCGTTTGATATCCTAGATATCAATATGGGATGTCCTGTACCCAAGGTGGTAAATAATGGCGAGGGATCCGCGCTCATGAAGCAGCCCAGGCTGGTGTATGAGATTGTCTCCAAAATCACGAAGGCCATAAAAAAGCCAGTGACCGTGAAAATACGCAAAGGGTTTCATGATGCCCAGGCCAATGCGGTAGAGATTGCCCGGGTTGCTGAGGAGGCTGGGGCAGCGGCCGTGGCAGTCCATGGGCGGACGAGGGAGCAGTATTATTCCGGGAAAGCGGATTGGGACATCATCCGCCAGGTCAAAGAGGCTGTATCCATTCCGGTCATCGGAAATGGCGATATCTTGACGGCAAAAGATGTAGAGGATATGAAGGCCCAGACGAATTGCGACGGATTCATGATTGGCAGAGGCGCGCAGGGCAACCCCTGGATATTCCGGCAGATATTGCATTACCTGGACGCTGGGGAGGAACTTCCCAGGCCGGGCATCCGGGAAGTGTCCGACATGGTTTTGCGCCATGCAAAGGCCCAGATAGCATTTAAGGGGGAAGTGGTGGGAATCCGGGAGATGCGCAAACATGCGGCCTGGTATACCAGCGGCTATAAGCATTCAGCGAAGCTCAGAGGCAGGATCAATGAGGTGGAAACGTATGGGGAACTGGAAGAATTGTTTGCATCGCTGGCCGAAGCGGAATAACTTGTTTTATCCCCTCATATATTGAAAAAACAGTATTTCAGGGGTACATGATGGAAATGCGGGCAGACGTCGGGCATGGAACAGGCAAAAACAGTTGGGGGGAGTTCTGGCGTAAGCTTTGGGGCTGGATGTTCGGCAGAAAGCATGGTTCACAGGCAACCCTTGCGGAGGCGGAGGAAGAGGAGAGCTGGCCCAGGGAGAACCCATATCTGCACAGGCTGCGCGGCATCCTGGAGCAGCTGCTGGGACGCTATCAGATGTCTTACCGGGAGTTCCGCCCATTGCTGATTGACACGGACACGCCGCCGGAATCCCTATTAGAGGAGGATCAGGTGGAGGTGGTACTGGAGCAGATTTCTGAAGATCTGAATTTTTTGCTGATTGTTACCGACCGTCCTGCATATTTTGCGGATTATATTCAAAGAATGTATGAGGACAGCGGCCTGGTTGTCCAAATCGGCCCCAAAGGACAAGGTTTCCCGGCAGATGCGAATGTCATTCTGGACATGGAGCAGCAGGGCGACTGCCCGCTGAGGCATATCGGGGAGCATGTGCTTTATATCCCGGTGTATAAACGTCGTTGGGGCCCGGCTGAAAGCGTGGATAATCTTGACATTTCCATACCTATCGGGTATAATACTGTGATTGTTAAAGGAGTGTAAGACATTCTTTATGACATTTGCTTACAATGTAACTGAGGAAGGTGTAGTATTATGGAAAAGAAAAACTTATTGACTTACGAAGGTTTGCAGAAATTAGAGACAGAATTGCAGGATCTCAAAGTGGTGAAAAGGAAAGAGGTTTCCCAGAAGATTAAGGAAGCCAGGGAACAGGGGGATCTTTCTGAGAATGCAGAATATGACGCTGCGAAGGATGAGCAGCGCGATATAGAGGCGAGGATTGAAGAGATTGAGAAAATCCTTAAGAACGCGGAAGTTGTAGTAGAGGATGAGGTAGACCTTGACAAAATCAACGTAGGATGCAAGGTGAAGATATTAGACTGTGAGTTCGATGAAGAACTGGAATATAAGATTGTAGGATCTACGGAGGCAAGCAGCCTCCAGGGCAAGATTTCCAACGAGTCCCCGGTAGGCAAGGCGCTGATAGGGGCAAAAGTGGGGGACATCGTATCTATCGAGACACAGGCAGGCGTTATACAGTACAAAGTATTGGGAATACAGCGTTCCAATTAGGAGGAAGAGAAGATGGCACAGAACAGTCAGACACCGGGACAAGACCTGAATCAGTTATTAAAAGTCCGTCATGAGAAACTGGAAGACTTGCAGAGCAACGGCAAAGACCCATTTCAGATTACGAAGTATGAGGTAACGAAACACAGCCAGGAGATAAAAGACGATTACGGCACATTGGAAGGCCAGACGGTCAGCGTTGCCGGCAGGATGATGTTCAAACGTGTGATGGGAAAAGCATCTTTTTGCAATATCCAGGATTTGCAGGGGGATATCCAGGTATATGTGGCAAGGGACAGCGTGGGTGAGGACAGCTATAAAGATTTCAAGAAATATGACGTGGGCGATATCCTGGGCATCAAAGGAGAGGTATTTACCACCAAGACCGGGGAGATTTCCGTCCATGCCCAGGAGGTGACGCTGCTCTCAAAGAGCCTGCAGATCCTGCCGGAGAAATACCATGGGCTTACGGATACTGACGCCAGATACCGCCAGCGTTACGTGGATCTGATTATGAACAGTGAGGTAAAGGATACTTTTGTCAAGCGTTCCAAGGTCTTGAGCAGCATTCGCCGTTTTCTGGATGGGCAGGGCTTCATGGAAGTGGAGACGCCTATGCTGGTGAGTAATGCCGGGGGTGCGGCGGCCAGGCCGTTTGAGACGCATTTTAATGCGCTGAATGAAGACTTAAAGCTGCGTATCTCGCTGGAGCTTTACTTAAAGAGGCTGATTGTAGGCGGGCTTGAGCGTGTCTATGAGATTGGGCGCGTGTTCCGTAACGAGGGACTGGACACCCGGCATAACCCGGAATTCACCCTGATGGAGTTGTATCAGGCATACACGGATTACCATGGCATGATGGATCTGACCGAGAACTTGTACCGCTATGTGGCGAAAGAGGTGACAGGATCGGAAATCATCACCTACGGCGAACATCAGATGGATCTCTCCAAGCCATTTGAGCGGATTACCATGGTCGACGCCGTTAAGAAGTATGCCAATGTGGATTTTGACGAAATTAAGACAACCGAAGAGGCAAAGAAGCTTGCAGATGAGCATCATTTAGAATATGAGGACAGGCATAAGAAGGGAGATATCCTCAACCTGTTCTTTGAGGAGTACGTGGAGGATCACTTAATCCAGCCTACGTTTGTGATGGATCATCCGATAGAGATTTCACCGCTGACGAAGAAAAAGCCGGACAACCCTGAGTATGTGGAACGTTTTGAATTCTTCCTAAACGGCTGGGAGATGGCGAATGCCTATTCTGAGCTGAACGATCCGATTGACCAGCGCGAGCGTTTCAGGGAGCAGGAAGAGCTGTTTGCCGCCGGGGATGATGAGGCGAACCATACGGATGAGGATTTCCTGAACGCCTTAAGCATCGGTATGCCGCCGACAGGTGGGATTGGCTATGGCATTGACCGCATGGTAATGATGATGACGGATTCACCGGCAATCCGTGATGTATTATTATTCCCTACGATGAAAAGCCTGGACAAGAAACCTTCCGATAACGCAAAGCCAGGGAAGAAAGAACAAGGGGGCGCAGCTAAGAAGAGCAGCATTTCCCGGGAACAGGCCCTGGAGCTGCTTAAGAAATATAACAAAGAACCATTCCACATCCAACATGCCCTGACTGTCGAAGGCGTAATGCGTTGGTTTGCCAAGGAGCTGGGGTATGCGGATGAAGAAGAATTCTGGGGCCTTACCGGGCTTTTGCATGACATTGATTTTGAGCTTTATCCAGAGGAGCATTGCAAGAAAGCGCCAGAGCTTCTGCGGGAGGCTGGCGTGAGCGAGGACATGATTTATGCCGTCTGCTCCCATGGCTATGGCATCTGCAGCGAGGAAGAGCCAAAGCTTGAGATGGAGAACGTGCTGTTCGCCTGTGACGAGCTGACGGGCCTGATTTGGTCCTGCGCTCTGATGCGTCCTTCAAAAAGCACCATAGATTTGGAGGTCAAGAGTCTGAAAAAGAAATTTAAGGACAAGCGGTTTGCGGCAGGATGTTCCAGGGAGATTATTTCCCAAGGCGCAGAAAGGCTTGGCTGGGAGTTAGACGACCTCTTTGATAAGACAATCCAGGCCATGCGAAGCTGCGAGGAAGCAGTGGCAGAGGCAATGGAAACTATTTCTTGATGGTAGGTCATAGAATAAAAGGGCTGGACGGCATAAGATGCCGTTCAGCCCTTGATTTGGTACAACGAGACAGATAGAATTTAGTAGTACTGAGGTGTTTCGACATGGATAAACCCTTGAAGTTCATAGATTTGTTTGCCGGGTGCGGCGGTCTCAGTGAAGGATTTTATAGGCAGGGCTATCAAGCATTGGCACATGTGGAGATAGATCATTATGCTTGTGAGACATTAAAGACCCGAATGCGTCATTATGGTTATGCAAATGCCGCTGACACAGTGCTGGAAAGGGACATTACTTCTTCTGATATTGTTAGGACGATGAAAGAGGCGGTCGGTGATAATGAGGTCGATTTGGTCATAGGCGGGCCGCCATGCCAGAGTTTTTCCCCGCTGGGGAAAGCAAAAGATGATGATAATATGCGAAACGACCCGCGCAATTACCTGTTCGAGAATTATATCAAGGTCTTAAACAGCTTTAAGCCTAAGATATTTGTGTTTGAGAACGTGACAGGGCTTTTAGAAACAGAAATCAATGGGAAGAGCATTTTTAAGACTATCCTCAGAAGATTAAGGAGGAATTATAAAGTCCTGGGCGATGCTGACAGGATTGTCCTGAACGCTACGAATTATGGCGTCCCACAGGAGAGGAAAAGGGTAATCTTATTAGGCGTGAGGAAGGATGTGAACGCCAGTCCAGCGGATGTGTACCAGGCAATCATAAAAACACATTATCTTCCTGAGGATACGGAAGCTGCAAGGTCGGGAAAATCAAAATATGTGACAGTCAGAGAGGCGATAGAAGATTTGCCGAAGCTTGCGCAGGGACAGGGGACAGAACAGTGTCCTTATCCGAACGGATATGAGACATGCAACGGCTATGTCAGGAGAGTCAGGAAACCTACGGATGAAGTCTTGAGGGATCACGTGGCGAGGAAGCATAACAGTAAGGACGTGGAGAGATATCAGGAAATGGCCGAAAACCATTGGAACTTCTTACAGATGCTGCAGTTCAGGCCGGATTTGGGGCATGAGAAAAAGAGAGTCTTTTATAACAGCTATAAGGTACAATGGTGGGATATGCCGGCAAGGACGATTATTGCGCATTTGTACAAAGACGGCAACCAGTTCATCCATCCGGATCCTGCCCAGGGGCGTACGATTACGGTCCGGGAAGCAGCTCGCTTACAGTCATTTCCCGATGATTTTATATTCGAAGGATCGCGGACAGAACAGTTTAAGCAGATTGGGAACGCTGTACCTCCGCTTTTAGCAGAGGCTATTGCCAAGGGGATTAAAACGGTGCTGGAACAGGAGGAAAAAGGGAAGCAAGATGATATTTCAGAATGTGACGGAACTGAAGAGCCATGCCGATAAAGCAATTTTCCGGGAGAAAATAGGCGTATATGTAAGAGTTGTTGCCGCCGTGTGCAGAAAAAAGCTAATTTTGCAAAGTGTTGCCTGTGAAGAGAAATGTATTGGCAAGATGAAGGAAATAGGCGTAATCAGAGAAGACAGCGAGGTTGCCATTTTACGGAAGATTCTTTCAAAAACGGCGTATGGCGATTTTGTCGCCGCGCTGTCAACTGAAGCCGATCACGCAGATGCAGTCTCGCCATATTTACTTAATTTGAATAACCAAAGACGGCGGGAAATGCAGCAGGAGGAAAGACGGCGGCAGGCATTTACGCTCGTGGATTTGTTTTGTGGCGCAGGGGGGCTTAGCTTGGGGTTTAAGCAGGCAGGGTTTAAAACGGTATTTGCCAATGATGCTGACAGGCTTTGCATTGAGACTTATCGGTATAACCATCCAGAAATAGCTGCGGGCAGGATAGTATGCGGGGATATCAGGGAATTGGCAGGGGAGATTGGGGATTATATTACGGAAGAGGCAGATATTGTGGTAGGCGGGCCTCCCTGCCAGGGGTTTAGTTATGCCAATAAGCATCACCGGGTAATTGACGACCCGAGGAATGAACTGTATAAATATTTCCTGATAGCCGTGGAGAAGCTGGCCCCGAAGATAGTCGTGATGGAAAATGTCAAGGGCATGCTTAAGGTAGCCGGCCAGGTTGCAGAGGACTATGAACGTATACGCATAGAAAAAGAGGGAGTGCAATATCGGTATTCTGTCGGGTATGCGTTGCTGCTGTCCGCAGATTTTTCTGTTGCGCAGAGCCGGGAGAGGCTTGTGTACATAGCAGTCAGGAACGATGTCGCGATGAATCGTCATGTTACGCCAGAAAAAATCTTTCAGCTTATCCAGGCGAATAACAATGGAAGACCCCGGTATAACCTTTCCTCTGCGCTGGAAGGGCTTCGGAGCCTGAACGCTCCTCATAAAATGGGAGTCGGCGAGGTGGACACGGAAGAAGGAGGCAGGAAAATAGACGCGAACCCATACACGGGACAGGAGAACGCGTACTTGAGGCTCATCAATTCTGCCAGAGAAATCCCGCTGGTTTTTAACCACAAGGCAAGGTACTGCAGCGAGCTGAACCAGGAAATTTACTGCAGGATGCATCCAGGGGATGACGCCACGGATGCGAAGATTGCAGATATCATGCCTTATGCGCATAGGAATGACAAGTTTAAGGATAAGTATTTCAGGCTGTATGCAGACCGGCCGTGCAGGACAATTACCGCCCATCTGCGTTCCGACTGCCATTCGCACATCCATCCCATGGAAGACCGGGCGCTTACGCCCAGGGAGGCAGCGCGCGTGCAGTCTTTCCCAGATGACTATCTGTTTCTCGGTCCTTACCTGAAAACGTATATCCAGATTGGAAACGCAGTCCCGGCCGTTATGGCCAGAGGGATTGCCGAGACGCTTAGAGCTGTATTGGAGGGGGAGCCGGATGAAGATTAGGTGTTTTGTGAAACGGTTAAATGCCACTGAGTTAGGGAATACAGGGGCAAACGATACTTATGTGGCGATACCGAACGAGGTGGATTTATCGACAATGTTTCCAAACAATGTCCCGCTGTTGATAAAAGACAAGGTTTCAGGCAAAGCATACTCCCCGCCGAAGTCAAATATCAAGTATATCCAGACAAGGCAGAACAACCAGGAGAGGATATCCGGGCTTGGAGAGTATTTCAGGAATGTCCAAGCAGAGGCCGGGGATGAGATTGTGTTTGAGAGGCATGACGCAGGGGGCGGCACGCCGGTTTACTTCATGGATTTTAAGCATAGGGACGTCCTTGTGTTCCAAAAAGGCAAAACGTTTGTAGAAATATTGAAAGCCGGGCCGTTAAGTCAATACCAGACAGCGCATGGTTATTGCCTGGACGTGGTATATCAAGGACAGCCTAAACAGCTGTCCGTCATTTTTAAGAAACAGGAGAAAAAGAAGAGGACGTCTGCAGTGGCTACAGATTTTTATGACTTGGTCATTGACGGAGAGAGCATCCTAGATGATTTTTCCTATCTGGATTATATTGAAATAGAATGCAGCGGTATGCATTTGGCACGAATGGTTACCTATATGGAATTTATGTTTGAATGGGGGGATTAATATTGAAGTTTTATATCTTAATGTTAGATGAAATTATCAAGACCTTTTCTGTCATCGGCAGCGGCGTGGACGCCAGGTTTTCGTTTACATATAAAGACAATCATAATGTGTTTCAAGGCGCGTCCAATGGAGACGCCGTCATCGGATATGTCGACAGCCCGGTAAACAGATATTGTTATGTGTTTACCATTCGGGATAAGAGAAGCAATCAAGAATGCGATTTGCAAAAGCAGCTTGAGACAATGAAAGGTATCTCGGAAAGTGAAGCGCCTGATACTGTGAAAGAGCTTGTTTCTGCCAACAAGGGCAAGAGCTTGTTTTTGGAAATCACGGAGGATGACTTTAACGGACTCTTAGAAGCCATGCTTGCAAAATCGGAGAGGGAGCTGAGGCATACATCTGCAGGGAACTTCCGGGAAATCACATATGAGACGGGGCTGCAGGCTGACTTTCCAAGAAACAGAATCGTTTTTGGCGCTCCAGGCACGGGCAAAAGCAATCGGCTGGAGAAAGACAGGGATATGCTTCTGGGAGCTGATGTATCTGATTATGAAAGGGTGACATTCCATCCCGATTATTCTTACGGCGCGTTTGCCGGGACGTACAAGCCGGTAATGGCAAAAGATGAATCTGGCAAGGAAACCATTGTGTACAGATATGTCCCAGGGCCGTTTATGCGTGTGCTGGTAAAAGCCTTGAAAAATAGCAGGAGCGGCTCGCCTAAGCCGTTCTTGCTGATTATCGAGGAAATTAATCGGGCAAACGCGGCCGCTGTGTTCGGCGATTTATTCCAGCTGCTCGACAGGAAAAATAATTACAGTGAATATGCAATACAGACATCCGAGGATATGAGGCAATATTTGCGCATGGAGCTGGAATGCGAGTGTGAAAAACTGAGGATACCAGACAATATGTTCATCTGGGCGACGATGAACAGCGCAGACCAGGGGGTCTGCCCGCTGGACACAGCCTTTAAGCGCAGATGGAACTTTGAATATATCGGCGTCGACGCGGAAGAGGCAGACGATATGGGAAACACGAATGTCCCGGGAATATTTAGAACCCCTGGAGGAAAAGAGATAGAGTGGAATGCCATGAGGAAAGCAATTAACGAGTTGCTGTCATCGGATGCTGTTAAGGTGCATGAGGATAAATTGCTGGGGCCGTTCTTCCTGAATGCAAAGAATTATCTGAAAGAAGGATCAAGTGATGAACTGTCTGACAATTTCTGCAAAATTGTCGAGAGCAAGGTGCTGATGTACCTGTTTGAGGACGCCGCCAAGACGAAACGGCCGTACGTTTTTGAGGGTAAAGCAAATACGAACCGCTTTTCTGTCCTGTGCAGGGAGTTTGAGATAAATGGACTGAGCATATTTGCGAAAATCGGAACGCAGGAATTTGAGGAAGTATATAACCAATATAGGACAGGCAGCGATGCGGGAGAATAATGCAATGCGTAAAGTATTTGCCAGAGAAGGGCTGCTCTATGACAGGGAAGAGCTGCTGGAAGCTCTTGGGTACTGTGCTGACAGTGAAAGAGACCGGATGGCTTTCCAAAGGTTCTTGGGGATGCTCAAGCGAAAAAGGCTTTTAAAGACACGGAGGAAGAAAGGGAGCAGGGAAGCGTCTGAGGATGACGCGTCCCTGATTGCAGAGGATGGCATAGATTATGAAGATTACGTCGGCGTCGAAAAACAGGGAACGCAATACTTGTTCCGGTTTGTCGGCATGGTATTCCACGACGACCGTGTGGTGAATGTTTATCCCAAATATATTGAGGATACGGGTGAACTGGATAGCAAAATGAAGCAAGTCATGCATGTCATACGAAAGCATCAAGGAAAAATGTATCAGTTAGATGTGCCAAAATTATTGGAAGCGGCGGAACGCGGGGAGGAGATTAACATGCTTTCCGTCATACTCTTCCTGGTAGACGATTATTCCCAAAACAGGCTGTATTATGAGGACGAAAGGATAACAGAATGTAACGGGGAAAATGAAATCGCTTGGGGGAAGACTGTCGAAATGCTCGACCCCATCTTTGTGCAGGGACGCCCTGTCTATGTTGATACTTTTACAACGCGGCGGAAGGATAATCAGGGGAATTATTTTGTGAGGCTGCATAGGTTAATCTTAACGTTGGCCTTCCAGGAATTAGAAGAAATAGGGCTTTCGGAGCTGTTCTCCCTTCCGGTTATTGCATTGTCCGATGAAGAGATTGATGATTTTGGGAGTTCGGATTATATCCGGGAAATGATTGACAGAGAGATCAGGGTGCAGTTTGACGACAGAAAGCTGTCTGTTTTACGTGGCATGGATTTGTACATTGCGAAAAAAGCCGGTCGTTGCCGGAAGTATATGCAAGCGGGAGAGGAAGGCGTCAGCTTCTTTGGGACAAGGGCGTTCCATAATGTCTGGGAGGATGTAATTAATGAGGTTTATGGCAGCCAGAGGGATAAAACGTTTGCGGATATACAAGCAAATTATTTCGGTCGTCTGGATTACGCAATCAGTCTGCCCAATGGCAGCTGTGCCAACATAGAAGGGGCGCATATTCTCAGTAAGGCCATCGAGAAGCCGGAATGGCATTTAAGCAATCCATCAGGTTCCTCTGAGGAAGGGATTTACCTTCCAGATAAGACGTTCCTGCCAGATTACCTTAAGTTCAGCGAGCGGGACGGGACATTTTATATCATGGATGCGAAATACTATGTACCGCGGTGGCATATCACCGAGGGCGGAGAAAAAAGGATTGAAAGGCAGCCTGGCGTGGAGGACGTCGTGAAGCAATATATGTACTATTTGGCGTACCGTCCGCTCTTAGAGCATAACTCCATCGATGTCAGCCATGTAAAAAACTTCTATATCATGCCGACAGAGGGGGAGGACAAAGACGTCGGTTATGCCAGGCTGGGATTTTTTGCCGAGCTTTTGCCGGATGTTTTTGACATCCGGGTGAAAATGATCAATGCAGAGAAAGTATTCAGCCATTATCTGCAGGGAGACAAGCTGGACGTTGCGTCGATGCCGTCTGGCTCTAAATCTGTATAAAAGAACGGGACTCGCGGCCAGTGTTTAGGATTCCGCGTCATGGGTGATACAAGATAAGGGGAAAACCTGATTCCTATCTGAATTGATCAGGTAAATATTTTTCACAGAAATCTTTTGCTGTCACAATCTGGATATTGATTGATGCCAGATAAGGATAAATTGAGGATTGCTAAAAGCATATTGCCAAAAGTTTTTGCATATGCTATAATGCCGTTAGGCAAAAAGAAATCACAAGTCCATGCGGACAAAAAGTGAATCCCCAAACCGTGTTGCAGCACAGTTTGGGGATTCTTCTTTTCTTTTATAGTGGCAAAGTACCCACTAGGTTAGTTGTTGCTCTTATCGTCACTGTCTAACCATTTGATGATGTAGTGGCAGGCTACACCAGCCAAAACAGCAACTAAAAAAGAAATCACAACTTCCATGCAAACACCTCCTCCCTGTTGCGGGTGTCGGTGAGCAACATATAAATTATATCATACTATTCGATATTTTGTACTTTTATCTCAATGATTTGTTCTGAGGATTGTGGCTAACGCAATCCGATGCTCGCTATCACTGTGGACACTGTCATAAAGTGGCTTCTCGGGGAGTTAATTTTCTTAATTTATACCTTTACCTTCCGAAAGAAACTTATTTCTGTCCTTATCTGGTTTCATTATTGTTTCAGTTTTCTGCTTATCCAGTTTCATCTATCTGTGATTTCAAATATGCAGCTGCGCAGGAATTCGACGGGTTCTTCCGTGTGTGCGGCGCAGAGGAACATCCAGTCATAAGGATTGCCTGCATATAAAGGTTCATACCCGCAGCGGAAAAGGCAGTTCTCCGCTTCTTCTATGTAAATGTCAGGCAGCTTTTCAGAATCGCATTCGTCATCGCCGATATCTCCCAATTTGACCGGGAGCCAAAACGTATAAAAATGCAGCAAGACCAGGATTTTGCGGATCATGTCATAGGATTTTGAAGTTTCAATTTTCCGCTGCCCATCTTTTGTCCCCAGCACATCGGATAAGCTTTTCTTGCTGGGGAAGTTCACTTTTACAACATAAGGAAGTTCCGTTTTTTTCTGTATGCCGGAATAAGTAGTCAGCAATCTTTCCAGGACGAAAGTATTCAGAAAGACGCTTTTGTTGTCGATGGTCTCAAGGATATAGCTGGATACGCTCCCCGTGGTGTTTTTTGTGGTATGCGCATCATAGCAGATTTCCCGCAGCAGAAGCCCGTAATTATCAAATATTGAGGCATCGATATCGCCGAGGCGCGCGCCGTCGGATGAGGGGACGCTTCTTTTCTTCAAGTTGCGTTTCAGTTTATCAATATCAGAAGGCGTGCATTTGCCAGACCCGGTCAGTTCTGCCAGCTGTCGGGAGATTTCAGAAAACGCGCTTTTGTTCCAGCTGCCGAAGGATACCTTGTTGTCGGCCATGAATTGGATGAAATCTTCCGTTTCGGTGAAGGATGAAATCTTATCGGAGATAAACCGGGTATAATTGCCCATATTGTCGGGCGTGCTGGGAGGGTTGCCCTCCCGCCGGTTGATCTCGCGGATTAAAGACTGCGCGTCTTGGTATGTCAGCTTATGCAGGAAACAGTAGAAAAATACGCTTTCTTCTATGGTGTGGCAGTTAAAGCAGCGGTCAAAGTATACATGATGGAAAAACCACTCGGTATCTTCGATGGACAGATTAAGGGAAAAACATATTTCATACATTTTGGCTCGGCTGGAAGCCTCAATTTTAGGGCGATGTTCTCCTGTAAACCAGGAAAGGACGGTGGCTTCTGTCGTCCTGCTGCCTATCTGCTGTAACTTTCCAAAAAGGCAGCCTGCTTTTTCCATATTGTCCTCCTTCGGGCCGCAGTAGCCTGCCCGGGCCATCAGTTCTGTAAGCCCCTGGCTGAATGGACGGAAATGGCCGGGGGCGTTCAGGTAAGCGACTGCATCCTCCGATTCATTCACCGAGGCGAAGGTACGGGTGCTGTTTTCCGCAAATTTTGTGTATTTCTCAGACATGGGAGACCTCCTGTTCAAACTCCATGGACTTTTGAATATTCACAAAATATTATATCACCACTTTACAACTTTTTGAAGAATAAAATAACGTACAAGGTACTTTCTGGTGTATAATAAGTTTGCGAACAAATCTACAAGAAAGAGAGTGACCTTGTACGTCAGACTTATTATACAACGAAAATAATCTAATTGGTAGACTGTACCGTTATTTTTATATTTATTTTAAAACTTTTTCCGCACCGACTATTGAAGCCCTGCTTTTACTTGTGTTATCCATTCTGGCTATGGAATCGGCAGATTCTATCCGTTCCGCTTGGATTCCGCATGTGGCAGAAAAAGGAGTCAAAGCTGGAACTTGCCGCGTCCATGATCCGTCAGGTGATGCCGGGATTCAGCGGCAGGAAAAATGTTATCATTCTCTGTGACAGCTGGTATGTAAAGGAAAACCTTGTTTCCATCATAGACGAATGCGAAAACCTTGACATTATAGGAAATGCCAGGTCTGATTCTGTCATTTATGACCTGCCGCCGCAGCGGACGGGGAAAAGGGGACGGCCAGCATCGCATGGAAAAAGGCTTCCTGTCCATGATGATTTTACTCTGTCTGATGAAAAAATCGGTGATTACTATATGGCTGCACGCCATGTCCTTACTAACATCTTTGGCAGAAGGACAGTCCTGGCATATGTGACATCTGCGGACAAGAAAAATGGCAGCAGGCGCCTGTTTTTCAGCACAGTCTTCCCGGAACAGCTTCAGATATCCTGCGCATGGCAGGAGAAATCCCCGCTGAACCAGACAGGGAGCGGCCGGATGCAGTTTATCCCCCTGATGCTGTATGCATTTCGATGGCCGGTAGAAGTTAGTTATTACGAACAGAAAACTTTCTGGTCACTGTGCAGTTACATGGTCCGCAGCCGCAAAGGGATTGAAATGCCGGTCAATCTGATTAACATTTCATACTGTGCAATGAAGCTGCTGCCATATAAGAACGAGGCGTTTTTTAAATATCAGACAGAAAGCGTGCAGGAGTTTCGGTTTGCTCTAAGCGAACAAATTCGCCAGCAGGTATTTTATGCCATTTTCGCAGAAAAGGTCGAAACCAGCATAAAATCAAATGCCTTAAAACAGCTAATTCAGAAACAGGGGCATCATTTATAAAGTTGTAAAGTAGTGATATTATACAATAAGAGCTGGAAAAAAGACAGAGGAAATCAAAATTACAGCGGCGCAAGCGCTTTTACAAATCCAGACGCCGCCTATGGTAAAGTGGCATTATCATCCGCCTGCTTTAAGCAACAAATAGCACATATTTGTATGGGTGGAGAAACAACTTTAACAGCGGAGGTAGATATTATGGATAAAAGCAAGGCTTTGGAAGTTGCCGGGTGGAAGCAATCAAGCTGCGCAGACGGGCCGGGTATGAGAAGCGTCCTGTTTTTGCAAGGATGCAGCATGCATTGCCCGGGCTGTCATAATAAATCGGCCCAGAAAAAAGGCGGGGGAGAACTTTGGGACATATGTGAAATCGCAGGCTACATAATGCAGGCGTGCCACAATAAACGTCTGACTATTTCGGGCGGCGAGCCTATGGAGCAGTGGGAGTCATTGTGCGAGCTTCTGGCATTTCTTAGGGATGAGGGATTCGATTTATGCATTTATACCGGGTGGGGCGTCAGCAGGATGCCAAGAGAGGTGTTCGCGCTCGTCGATTATTTGAAGTGCGGGAGTTTTCTATCAGAATTAGGTTCGGAAAACATACGATACGTTGGTTCTGGCAATCAGCGTATGTTCAGGAGATTTTCAGGGCAATGGGAAGAATTAGATTTGCATATGGGGGTATGAAAACCGTATCGCAGAAAATTATTTTTACAAAATAGTACAACGGCTTTTGTACAATAAAACTGTAAATAATAATTAATTTTTCTCACTTTGCTTTAGGAGGATAAGTTATGGTAAAAACAAGGGATTTAGCAAATTCAAGCATGAACGCCTCAGGCGTTATCGTTAAAGCCGGCGAGGAGTTTGAGAAAGGCAGGATACTCAGCGAGGTGGTTCCGGAAGCGTATAAGAAGGCTCATCAGCAGAGGCTTTACCATATGCATGATTTAGAATTTTTTACGACCACTTACAATTGTATCGGGGTTAATGTGTCAGATTTGCTGGGAGCTGGGGCTTATACATTCAGAGCGGCGGTCAGGAAGCTTAGCCGGGAGATTGTAGCCCTGACAAATATGCAGTCAGGCGGAATCGGATTCCTTAATTTTGACGCGGATATGTCTGCGTATGTGGGCGAAGAATCGGCCCAAGAGCTGGCGGAAGAGTTCCGCGAGTTATTTCTGGATCTGAATGTGTACAGCAGGAAGGGGTGCGAGAAGGCGTATGTCACGTTTAATTTCGGGCTTGACGAGAGCCGGAAGGGAAGGGCGGTATCTCTGGCGCTTCTTTATGCCTATGGCATGGGGGATGGACAGGGAAACCCGTTTATCTTCCCGAATCTTGTGTTCAAGCTGCGTCAAGGCTCGAACGTGAGGGAAGGGACGGCGAACCATGACATTTATCGAGAAGCGTTGAAGTCAACCGCAAGGCGGATGGTGCCGACTTACTATAATTGCGATTCGCTTAGCAACCGGGGGGCGGACCCGGCTAAGATTGGCATAATGGGCTGCCGTACCAGGGTCGTCGATAACCTTTATGGAGAAAAAAGCGGGCTGCAGCGAGGCAATATCGCGTGCGTGACGCTGAACCTTGTGCAGATAGCATATGGTTTTGCAGGAGACGCCGAAGGGTTTATCTTAAGGCTCAAAGAAGTCATGGACGAGGCAAAGGAATCCCTGGTTTTCCGTTTTCAGACCTTAATGGAGCAAGCAGACTTTTCAGAAGTATACAGACGCCGTCTGTACAAAGATTCAGAGCATGGCGACGCCAAGCTGGCATTCCGCAATGGGACGCTGGCAATCGGATTCATCGGGCTTTGGGATGCCTTGTCGGTCATATTTGGAAGAAGGTGGAGCAAGGTTTCCGATATGGAGGAGTACCTGGACGAGGCTTTCCATATCATCCTTGTAATGCGGGAGAAGACGGATTTCTATACGAAAGCGTGCGGGCTGAACTTTTCGCTGCTGGCGTCGGCGGCAGAGGGGGTATCCGGCAACTTTGCGTCATACGATGCATTACATGAGGGAAAAGGCATGGAGGCGGCGGAAAAAGGCTATTACTCCAATTCTTTCCATGTCCCGGTCAATGTAGCGGCTGACTTTATCGAGAAGATACAGTTTGAGGGAAGGTTCCATCACCTTTGCAATGGAGGGTCGATTACATATGTCGAACTGGACGAGATGCCTGAGGGAAACGTGGAAGCGGTGCAGGAGATTGTGGAATATGCGTATGTCAATGACTGCAATTATATAGGGCTGAATTTCCCGCTTGATAACTGCAACAGCTGCGGGCATATCGGCAGGATGGGAGGCTGCTGTCCCTGCTGTGGGAGCGCCGACATCCGAAGGCTGCGCAGGGTCTCAGGGTACTTAGCGGAGGTCGACCGCTTCGTGACGGGCAAAAAGTTTGAGCTTTTAGACCGGGTTGGCCACGGCAAGTAGGAAAAAACGAGCGATAGATTTGGAGGATATGTTCATGAGAGATGGAAGGATTGCCCTAAAAGAAGGGACCACGCTATGTTTCGCAGACCATAAAACTGTAAAGATTGGAAAGGAGGTTGGAAGGGGGGCAAGCGGCATTGTCTATGACGCGGCGTATGAAGACGGGGTTGGCGTGCGGCATAATGTCCGCATAAAAGAATGTTATCCGGGCTACCTGAACTTATATAGGGGAGAAGACGGGTCTGTAATAGCCAAAGGGGGAGATGAGGGAAGGTTTGAAGAGGCAAAGCAGAAGTTTTTGTCTGCGTATAGAAGAAACGCTCAGATTAAGAATACCTTGGGCCTGACAAATTCTACCATTAACGCAGCGGACATATCCCGGCTTAACCAGACGATTTATATAGAGATGGCTATGGATGAGGGCGTAGATTACAGGGTATACGAAGACGGTTCCCTGAAAGAATTGCTCGGGCATGTGAAGAGCCTGGCAGAACTGATAAATAAGTACCACCAAAACGGCTTCCTCCATCTGGACATTAAGCCTGAAAATGTATTCATCATACCAGAGACCGAAGAACACGTCCTTTTGTTTGACTTTGACTCCGTGACGGCGATGGAAGAACTTGCACAAGACGGTTTCCGCCTTTCGTTTTCCGAAGGTTTCTCCGCGCCGGAGCAGATGCAGGGGCGGACGGGCAAGATGGGGAGGCATACAGATATATTCTCCGTTGGCGCGCTGGTATTCTTTAAATTATTCGGAAGGAAGGTGGAGGCAGAAGACTGCAGGCTTTCCAGCACATACCATTTTGAAGCGATGAAATATGCAAGCGACAGATACCGGCCCAAATTATATAGGAAATTAAAGGTTTTCTTTAAGAAGACGCTGTCGCTTGCAGCTGTTTCCAGATGGGGCGATATGGAGGCTGTAATCGAGGCATTGGGAGAACTTATGGAGCTGGCAGACTTAGAAGGCGTCTATCTCATTGATTCGTTCCAATATAATTCTGCCTGCTTTGTCGGACGGCAGCGTGAGCTGGAAGATATAGAAGGCTTGCTGCAGGATAAGCAGCTGGCATTCCTGTCCGGGATTGGGGGGATTGGCAAGACGGAAATTGCCAAACGGTATGTGAAGCAGAACAGGGAAACGTATGACACGGTCGTGTTTTCCGTATTTACGTCCTCCATCAAAAAACTCGTCTGCGACGAGATTTTGGTGAATGGAGCCGCCAGGGAGGAGGGGGAAAGCGATGACGCTTATTTCAGCAGAAAGATTGCCTTGCTGAAAAATTTGCTGACGCCCAGGGATTTGTTGGTGATTGACAATTTTGACGTAGACGCCGATGAGAACTTGGAAATGCTGTTTGCCTGTCCTTGTAAATTCATCGTTACTACGAGGGAGGATTTCAGGGATTTTAATTATCCGCAGATTGACGTCGGCAGGATTGACGATATGGAGGAGATCCTGCAGCTGTTCCGGGCATATAACGATTTGGATTATCCGAAAGCGGAGCAGGAAGCCGTAGAACAATTGATATCGCTTGTCGACCATCATACAATGACCGTGGAACTCATAGCGAAATACCTAAGGAACACCCAAGGCTCGCCTACAGGCCTATATAAGGACTTCCTGGAAAAAGAGGGCATCGCAAACACGGAGGAAATCAATGTCAGGCAGAGGAAAGACCGCAGTCTGCGCTCGGAAAGCGTGCAGAACCATTTACGGATCCTGTTTGACATATCCGGGTTCGATACTTATGAAAATGAGATTATCGGCAGCCTTTGCCTGTTTGCGGGAATACGCATGAGAAAATCCAAATTTGAAGAGCTATGTGCCGTGCAGGATGTGGGAAGCAGGCTTGAGGCGCTCATCAGGCGCGGCTGGATAGAGTATGATGCGCAGACGGGGAAGATATCGCTGCATCAGGTGATACAAGACGTAATCTATAGCGACCTCAAGCCGGACGCGTCCAGATGTACCCACATTGTGGAAGGGATGGACAGGTATATGTCTGCCGAAACAGACAATTATACGGAAAGGAATATGCGCCGGCAAGTGTTCCAGGTGTTCATGCAGAGGCTTTTCTCGGGCAGCACGATCCCTTATGCCAGGCTGTGCTTACGCGATGGGAAGGAAGAAAGCTTGGAAAAGGCCAGGCAGATCTGCCTTAGCAGCAATGACCGAGAGGCGTCTGACCTCCTGCAGAGGATCTGCCGTAAAAAAATTTGGCTATTGCTTAATGATGACGATTTGTTTGAGTCTATGATTGAATCGGAGCTGGATTTGGATGATTATTGCGTACAGCAATATAAGCAAATATCCAAATTGCTTGGCGAAGCACAGGAATATTGCGAAAAGTCTGCAGATGCGCCAGAGTATCTTGTGAGGGAATTTGTCGGCGCTGGGACAGAAGTGGATGAGAGCTTGGCGGAGCAGCTGCTGCTTGGCTATTCGGAAAAGCCCATCCCGGAGCTGGATGAGATTTACCGGAAGATTATCGAGCTGTTTGACATAGCTACGGAGAAAATGCCCGCTGCCGCTTACTCAGCAGAAGAAAAAGAAGCATTTTATAAAAAGATGCAGGAATTTTATTCTGATAAAATGGTTTCTACGGCATTGTATCGGCAGCAGTATTTTTCTGATATGGAAAAGGCGCGTTGGTATCAGGAGAAAATCGACGCCCTGCGGGATCCTCAGATGACATATATCGACATGGACGACGTGTCTTACATCGACCTGGCAGGCGAATATGAAAAAAAGGGACAGTACGCAAAAGCGATTGAATGTTATGAGAAAGCATACCAGGATGGAACAGAACCTTTGGAGACAGCGATGCGCGGCATTGCCCAAATATATAAGGGGTTGAATGATTACGAAAAAGCAGCGCAATCTCTGGAGCGGGTTTTGGACGCGGATAAGGAAGAAGCAAAGGAGGCGGAGGGGCATGTCAGATATTCCAGCTACATTTGCCTTGAACTGATACAGATACTGATTTTGCAGAAGGAATATGCGAAAGCAAAGAGATATGCCCAGGAGCTGATTTCTTTTGAGAAGGAAGATTTGGCAGAAGAGGATAACGAGTACGCGATTGCAAAACTTCTGGAGGCCAGCCATTATTTGTATCTCCTGGAAGAGGATATGCAAAAAAAGGAAGAATGCTGGCAGGAATGCCTGCAATATTTTAAGATGCTTGGGAACTGCCAGATAGACAGGGATTTGGAGGAATTTGTTTTATCCTATATAAGAAAAGAAGACGCGCCATACGAGGAGATATACCGGATACTGGAACGTTTTGAAGGGTGGACGGAAAACGCGGTAAAGGAAAGGGTGATCCAGGAAACCATCAGGAAATATGGGCCTCTGGCGGACTTCCATCCATGGCACGTGATTTTCTTGGCCAAATTAGCCGAGCTGAAGTCGGAGCCTTTTGCGGAAGGAGGCGCAGAGGCTTTGCGGCAGTGCGCGGCGGCGGAGGAATATTATGAGGAATATGGCCTGGACGAGGAATATATCCAAAGCCTTATCTATAGCGTCATGGCCGAGGCCATGTCCCAGGATGCCGCCTATGATTTCGAACAGACGGCAGAAGTGCGGAAAAAATGCAATTATATGCTTCTGGCTGAGAAGAAAATCCAATTTCTGGATGGCTTGTGTACCGATGAGCGTGCGGTCGAAATCTGGCAGGACGCCGCCAATCAATATCAGCTGATATCTGATTATGGACAGGAAATCCTATGCCTGCAAAAAGCCATACGGATACTCGAACCTATCTTGAACCAATATCCATTCAGTGAAACAGACGGCAGTTTCTGGTACTTGAATCAGGAACTTATCCGTGCCTATATAAACAGCCATGCATTTTTAGAGGCGTATGAGGAAATCAGGAATCTGTATGGCCATACCGTAGATTATTTCCTGGACAAGGAGACGGATGTGGGCATATGGGATTGGTTATGGAAAATGAAGGATTTTGCGGACTCTTTGCAAGAGATAGGCGAGACTGCGGCGGCCATGAAGGTATGCTTGATTGCTGTGTATCTGGAACTGGAGCGCAATCCGGACAGAGAGCTTGTGTTGGATATGACGCCCGCGGACAATGTGCTGGCGCAGATATGCAGGATAATATTGGGGTATCTGGAGGACGAGGCAGACCATCAGGCAGTCGACGCCTTAGTGGAATTCAAAGACAAAATGGAAAAGTTGATGGATGGCGGCAGCCGCATGGAGGTTTATGGGGCGGTCATTGAAAAGATTTCCGACAAATGCCAGAACAGGGAGGTAGAATTTAAAAGCAAATAGTTTTTACTAAACTTTTGGGCCTAAAAAATTTTTTTCCAGATGAATATATTGCAGTAAAAGCCGGAGCAGGGATTGGTTTTGCCTTGCCCTGGCTTTTTTCTTATATGAGAAGGAGGCTGGGGCGGGCTTGCCCACGTTGTTCTCTTATAGGAAAGACCTTGTCACGCTAACGCGTGAAAGTGTCTTTCCTATAAGACAAAAAACGATATGCACACTCGCGCAAGAAGTAATATATCGCTAAAGCGACTGCGTTCGGCGCAGCAAAGCAGACAAGTCCCTCAAGAATGAGGGATTTAGGGAGTTGAAGCGGACTTGACCGCTTTGTTCTTTATGTCAGGATAAGTTTATGTTGGTTCAATCGTAATAGCAAAAACGGTAAATATTTACTAAAAATCATTGAAAAAAGTACTGAAATAAAGTAAAATGTAATATAGCAAAATCTAAGAGGCTTGAAGGTTCATGGATAACCTAACCGAAAATAGGCACGGTTTAGGTATCTGCGGGATGCTTTTAGAGGAAAGGAGGGGGTTTTTGACAAGAAGGGAAACAAGAGCAGCATAAGGGAAATGGAAAGAGGAGAAAAAAGGAGAGAAAGAATATGGAGAAAGGAAAAAGGCTTTTATCACTGCTCCTGGCGACTGCAATGGTGATAACAGGAGTGAATTTGGGGAATCTGCCGGTACAGGCGGCGGAAGGCGGGCAGCCGGTTACCCTGCAGGCCGAAAGGTTTGAAGGGTCTGGCGGCCAGAAATATGCAGACGAAGGGCTGACGATTGCGACAAGCCTTACGGGAACTGAGAACAGGAACGGCGACAGCAACGGAGCGGCGTTCGTAATGGATGACACGTCGAATGAGAGCGGGAGCAATCTGGGATCGGCGCGCGTGGGAGCCATCCAGTTTGACGTCTCTCAGTTTACATCCAGCGAAGAAGTGGACGAGGCGATACTGACCATTCATGTCAGAAATGTGAATGGAAATATCAGCGGCGGAGGGAAATGGTTTAAGGCAGCTATTTTCCAGACAGCGAACGATGAAAGCTGGGTAGCCGTCAACGATTCAAATCCTGATAATGTATCTGCCGAAGATAAGTTAGGGCCAAAGTTTCCGGCATTGAACAACGATTATTCTTACGACGCCACGATGTGGAGCAGGGAGCGGATTTCCAGTGAAAGCGTGGGAGATAAGACTTTTGATGTGACAAAGGCGCTGAAAGCAGCCGTCGAGGCGGGGAAGCAGCATATGGTATTACGCTTGCAGACCGTAGCGGGAGGTTTCTATGTAGATGGGGCCAGGGAAGCGGGGCAGGACGTTCCAGCCAATGTGCCGACCCTTGCGGTCGCGACTTCTAAAAAGAGTTCCGTAACCGTCAAATATCAGGATGAAGAAAATAATGAGCTGAAAGAAGCAAAGACCATTGAAATGGTTAAAGCAGGATACGCATACACCTATGAAGTCCCGGAGGAAGAAAAGCGGATTGAAACGGAATCCGGTCTCTATGTATGCGATGAATCCGCAAGCACGCTCTCGATAGCGGAAGTGAAGGAAAACGCGGCGGACAATGTGGTAACCCTTGTCTATAAAAAGCCGGAACTGAACGCTGTTGCGCCTCTTTCCCCGATATATGTGATTGAGGGCAACACACCAATCCTGCCGAAGCAGGTAGCAGCCAATACTAATATCGAAGGGTATACGCTTCCGGTAAACGTGACATGGGAAGATACGTCCGATATGGCGTGGACGGCCGGCGAGCATAATGTGACAGGAACAGCGGAAGGGCTTGAAGGTGAAAATGCCAAAGTGAAGGCGACGGTCCATGTATTTGAATGTGATGAGACGGTGGAAGGCACGGTTGCAAATGATGCCAAGCAGGCAACAAAGCTGAAAAGGGGATATACGGGAATTATTGAAACGGAGTACGATCTTGTGACAAAGGGAACGCTTGGCGCTGACTCTGTGGTTGCGTATTTTGACCAGGGAGTTACGGAGGCAGATCCATTCTGGATGTCGTCTACCTCTACTCGTTTTACCGGAGGAAAGTTCTTTGTCAACGGTGGAAATGGAAAGGGCGGGAGTGCCAGCAATAGTGGGAGCAAAGACTATCCCGCTGAAGCAGACAGGACGATGGCCCACGATGGGACGAAGGTTTACCGTGTACGTACCCAGATAGACACCACAGGCGTTTCAGTAAGCGAAGGCGCAGTAACTGGCAATGGCGCCTACCGCGTATGGGTCACAGACCCGGATGGGCATACCGAGGAAATTACAAACCCGGAAGAACCGATGACGTTCCGAAAGGTTTCGACAGGTATTATTGATAAAGTTGGCGCGGCAAGAGCCGGCTTTGAAATCACGAACCACAGAATCAGCTGGCAGTCCGGATACAGCACGGCCAAGATTGAGTACCGTATGCCAGACGGCACCTCAGAATTAGTAGCGCCGATAATATCTAAGGAGTTGCCAGGCACAGTCAAGGCCATTGACACGTCTGTCTTCACGCCCAAGAGCAAAGACGGCATGACCTATTTGTTTGACTCAGACAAATCCGGCTGGGATGCGAACGGAGATGGAACGGTCGATTCGCCGGCGACGAACGAAGCAACGATGCCGGCGTCAGGCAGCATGAGTTATATAGCAGTTTATAAGCAAGCAGCTTTTGTAGCGCAGGCGGAAACAGTTCAGGTAAAGACGGTGACTGGCAAGCAGCCTATCCTGCCGAACACGGTAGGGGCAACTTACCAAAACGTGGATGAGCCGATTGCCACAGAAGTGGAATGGAATTTGGAAGGCTGTGATTTTACAAAAGAGACGGAGGATGGCAAGCCTCTGGAAATCACAGGTACATTTATCACAGGCGCAGAAGCAAAGGCAACCGTCGAGGTGAAAAACCATTATCTTTTGGCAAGCTACAAGTTTGACGGTGAAAACCCGGCAGAAGACAGTACTGGGAGCCACGCGGATGCAGAGCTTGTAAATGCGGTGACTACGGACATAGCCGGTGTGGACGGCAAAGGCAATGGCGTAAAGCTGACAGGCGGGAAGAACGGAAGCTCTTATGTCAAGCTGCCGGACGATTTGCTGCAGATTGATGGGGCTGACAGAGGAAGCAAGGTGACGCAGGACGACATAACCATTTCCATGTTCATTAATCGGGAAAGTAATGCTGATACTTTTGCGATGATCCTTCATGGGACACAGGTTGGCAAGGCTAGCCCGCAGGGCCATCTGGGCCTGATTAACAAAGACAAACTGCTTGACATGGAATATAGGATAGGCGGGGCGACCGTGGCACACCTGACGGCAAAGGATGAGAAAGATAACAACATCATTACCCCGACCAATCAGTGGACCCATATCGCCATTGTCACAAACGGTGCCGAAAACATGGCAAAACTGTATCTGGACGGCGTGTTGGCAGGGACAGTCGAGGGAATCTGCAAACCTTCGCAGCTCGTGGCGCAGAACAACTATCTGGGACGCTCTTCCTGGGCGGATGACGATTATAAGGCTACCTTTGATGAGTTTGAAGTATACAACGGATTGCTGACAGAACAGGAAATCCAGGAGATTGCTAACGAAAAGCTTTGTAAGACTCCTGTGACAGACATCCATGAGCGTCTTGCCCTTACCTTGCAGTCAGGGGCGGCATTTGACAAGAGTGCCGTGACAGAGAACCTGAATCTCCCGACCACGATGGAGACCAGCGATGGCAAGACCATCCAGGGGTTAAAAATTACTTGGCAGTCGGATAATCCGGCAATCAGGACAGACGGCACGGTCATCCGGCCCTCCAAAGGCAGGAATGACGCAATCGTCAACTTGACGGCAAAAATCCAGTATGGCTCTTATATGCTGACAAAGGTATTTTCAGACATCACGGTAAAAGAGAGCGACACAGTATCTTTCGTCGTGTTTGATGAAGTATTTGAACAGGCAAAAGCGAAGTATGAGTCAGGGGCAGCGGAAAACATCTATACGCAGGCATCCCTGGAAGCATTAGGGGCAAAGATTACGGCGGCAGAGGCTGTCAAAGCGACAGAAGGAACTGACGCTGCGGATGCAGACCAGGTAGACGAGATGGTGGCGCAGCTTGAGGCCGCTATGAATGGGCTGGAATTAAAGAGCTTTGCGGAACTTAACAAGACCTTGGCTGCATGGTATCCGCTTGATGACAATAAGGCCAAAGATGCATCAGGCCATGGGGTAGATGGCGCACCGGCAGATAGCATCGTTTTTAACCGGGAGAATGGAGCGGCGTTCAATGGAGGGACAGCGCGCAAGAATATCATCCAGCTTCCCAAAGAGTCGCTGGATAAGCTGAATGTGACCGATCAGATGACCTTCTCCTTCTGGACAAATATTGCCGAAGACAGGAATCTTTTCGGCATGGGTTCTCTTATCGGGGAGAATGACTCAGACAAGAAAGACAATGGAGGGCGTTCCAAGCACTTCTATATAAAGAGTACGCTGAATGCATTTATGACAGCCAATGGCTGGGCGCAAGACGCGCATAAAGGGTTTGGAAATATTAAGGTCTCTAGGAATGAATGGCATCACATCGCTGTTGTCATAAATGGGCAGAAGATGACGCTCTATATCGACAAGCAGAAAGTGAATGATACGGTGGACACGGACATTACAATGACTGCTGCCTGGAATCATAACGAAGGGGCAAACCGTTACTTCTATATTGGGAACTGTGCGTATGGACACAATGGAGATGCCGATTTCAAAGGCAGCATACGTGATTTCCGTATTTACAACGCGGCCCTTGCGCAGAAGCAGATAGAGGATGCCTATGGCTATCTTGGCAATATCGACATGGAATATGCCAAAGCCGACCTCATCAAAGAGATTGGGGCGCGGGCAGAGGATAACGGACAGTTTACCTTGAACGTGACGAACGAGAACACAACGAACAAAGTATTTAATTTGCCAAAGACCAGTTATGGAGAAGCGAAAGTTGCCTGGAAATCTACAGATAACGCGATACTCAATGCAGATACCGGGTTGGCCGCAATCCCTGATCAGAAAGAAGCTGAAAAAAAGGTTGATCTGACGGCTACGATTACCATCGGGGATGGTGCGCAGCAGAGGACAGAAGAAATTGTATTTAAGTGTAAGGTATATTATAGGAACAACATTCCTACCACAGACTTAGAAAACGCCCTGAATGCCCTGAAAGGCAAAAACCTCAATGAGAGCAATTACACAGCGGCAAGCTGGGCAGCCCTGCAGGCAGCGATTGCGGAGGCACAGGCACAGATTGACAATCCTGATAGCGAACAGGCTGTAGCCGATGCAAAGAACAAATTGGCAGCAGAAGAAGGGAATCTGGTAAATATAGCCGGGCTGCGCGAGAAAGTGAAAACTCTTGAAGAAGAGCTGAAAGGTCTGAAAGACAAAGAGAATGACTACAGCCAGGCAAGCTGGGATGGCCTGCAGGAAAAGCTAGCTGCAGCGAAAAAGGTACTGGGGACATCTGACGCGACGGCAGCGGCAGTCAGTGAAGTAACCAATGCCCTGCCTCAGACAGCAGCGTCCGCCCTCAAAGCATGTGGGAACAAGAAGCCGCTGGAAAATGCTATAGCAGATGCAGAGACTTTAGGGACATATAAGGATGCATACACGGAAGCGTCCTGGGCAGCGCTGGAAAAAGCTCTGCAGACAGCGAAAGAGGAATTGGCCAAAAGGCTGGAAGATTATGCGTCTGCAGCCGCTGCCCTGACAAAGGCAGCCGAAGCCCTGGAGATAAAAGCTGACCATAAGCTGGAAGGGGCAGTGAAAGAAGGGCTGGAAGAGAAGCTTGCAGAAGCAAAAGCAGAAAAGCTTTCAAGCGGCAATTACACACAACGCACCTGGAGTGTGTACCAGGAAGCCCTGGAAGTATTTGAAGCAGTGCTTGGCAGAGCAAACGCCACAAAGGATGAGGCAGAGGCTGCGGCTAAAGCCTTGGAAGATGCAAGGGCCGCGCTTGAGCCTATTGCCAGCCAGAAACCAGATGAAGAAAAGAAACAGGAATTTACGACAGCATATGAAGAGGCGGTTCAGGCATCCGCAGACTTGAAGCCGGAAACCTACACGCAGGAGAGTTGGAATCGGTATCAGAACGCTTTGGCGGCCATGGAAAAACTCTCCAAACGCCTGGCAGAAGCAAACAATAACGTGACCAAAGACGAGATTGATGCGACAATTACGGAACTGAATGAAGCAGTTGCCGCGCTCGTGAAAAATGTCGATAAGGATGCGCTGGATAAAGCAATCGCAGAGTTTGGAAAGCTCAAAGCATCGGCATACACGACCAAAACGTGGAAGCCATTTAAGGATGCGCTGGATGCAGCCAAGAAAGTTTCGGTAAATGCAGACGCGACCCAGGAAGAAGTGGACAATGCATTAAAGACGCTCAATGCGAAGAAGAAAGCCTTGAAGAAGATTGTGAAAGTAACGGGGCTTACGCTTTCCGCAGCTTCCAAGAGCATTGCCATTGGCAAGAAAGTTACCGTGAAGCCGACGGTCAAGCCCAGTAACGCTACGGATAAGACTGTGTCCTGGAAATCTTCGAATACAAAGTGGGCGACTGTCAAAAACGGCGTGGTATCTATGAAGAAAGCCGGCGCAGGGAAGACTGTGACTATCACGGCGATCGCCAAGGACGGAAGCAAGAAGAAAGCGGCCATCAAGATTAAGATTATGAAGAATGCCGTAACTAAGGTCTCATTCAAGATAAAGAGCAAGGCGGTGAAGAACGGCAAGAAAATTACGCTTAAGCCGGACATTAAGACAAACGGCAAGAAGGCTAATAAGAAATTGTCCTGGAAGTCCTCAAATACGAAGTGGGCGACCGTGAACGCTAAAGGCGTGGTAGCAACGAAGAAAGCCGGAAAGGGAAAGACCGTGACTATCACGGCAACCTCGACAGACGGCACGAACAAGAAAGCTAGCGTAAAAGTTAAAATTACAAAATAATGCCTGTGTTCAGGAGTAGCAGACAGGGGCGTCATTCCAAATGGCACGGCTTCGTAAGGAAGTAATTTATGTAGGATACGGTGTAACCCCGAAATAGGGGTGGCACCGTTTTCTCTTTATGCCACAAAGCGGAACTCCTGCGGGTTTTCCCGTATTTCCGCCATCATAGCGAGGGTTTCTTCTTCGGTTGGAATATCTATCATACCTGCGGCGGTAAAATAAATATCCACCTTCACATAGCAATGACCGCTGGATTTATCGTTGTTGTGAACTTCAATACGCTCTATTAGTGAATTGACAAGCGTTGGTGTCAGTTCCTTAACATCGGTCATTTCCCGTAAAGTACGGAGCAAAAGTCGTAGGTCAACTACCTGCTGTTCAGCTTTCTCTAAAATCCGTTGACTTTCTGCAACTTCTGCAATCAGTTCCTTTTGCTCTTTTTCATAACTGAGTACCATACGTTCATAACGGTCATCTTCTAATTTGCCAAGTACATTTCTTTCAAAAGCATTTTCAAACAGCTTGTCTAATTCAGCAATGCGACGAGTACCATTTTCTACAAACCGTTCCAATCGCTTAAATTCCTGCTGACGCATCGCATTATTTTTCTTTGCGAGCATATACAGAAATACCGGTTCGTGGCATTTGACAAAATCGGCTAAATCACTAATTGCTTCAAGCACGATTTTTTCAAGCACAACATCACGGATATAGTGGATGGTACAAGTACCCCTGCCGGACTTGTAATTTGAACATCGGAAATGCTCTTGATTGCGGGTAATACTCTTAGCCGCCGCAAAATGCAGTTTCGCACCACAGTCGGGGCAGAATACCAATCCCGAAAAAAGACTTGTTCTTCCCGTTGCCGTAGGACGGCGGCGATTTTTTCGTAGTTCCTGCACCCTTAACCAAACATCTTCACTGATGATCGGCTCCTGCATATTCGGAATGATCTGATAGTCCTCAACGGCATTGTGAATTATCTTGTGAACCTTATAGCTGACGGTAGTGCTTTTGAAATTTACTGCACACCCCGTATATTGACGGTTTTCCAAAATGCCAACAACGGCACTTGAACACCACGCATACGGATTTGCAGGCGGCGTATTCCTTGTTTTTCTGTCAACAGATTCATAGTAGGCAGAAGGAACAAGTACCTTTTCCGCCTCAAGCTGCCGTGCGATTTGCGACGGACCTTTACCTGCTAAACACAGGTCAAAGATTTTTCTTACGATTTCCGCCGCAGGCTCATCAATAATCCATTGCTTTGAATTGTCGGGCGATTTCATATATCCAAACGGTACAGTGGCAGAAATGCGTTCCCCGTGGTCTGCTTTGGATTGCCATACGGCACGGATCTTTTTGGAGGTCTGCGCTGCGTACCATTCGTTGAATATATTATAAAACGGAAGCATTTCCATACCCTCGCCGGTGGTACTGTTTACATTCTCTTGGATAGAAATAAAAGTAACACCCAGCGACGGATATACGATTTGAGTAAGTCTGCCCGCTTCCACCTGTTCACGACCAAAACGGGACAGGTCTTTTACGATGATTCTGCAAATCTTGCCTTCTTCAACCATCTTTTGCATACGGTTGAAATCGCTGCGGTCAAAGCTCGTGCCGGAAATTCCGTCATCCACGAAAAACATCGTGTTCTTGTAGCCGTGCTTGGCACAGTAGTCAAGTAAAATCTGCTTTTGATTGCTAATGCTGTTTGACTCGTCCTCCTTACTTTTCTTTTTTCCGTTCTCGTCCTTAATATCTTCTACGGATAAGCGGCAGTAAAGCGCAGTAATGAGTTCTTCATCAAAATTTATATCGTTTTGCACCTTAATATTGTTTGCGGTTGTCATATCTGTTTTCTCCTTTCCGACAACCGGGTACGGCAAAGCAATTATACTTTACCACATCCGATTGTCTTTTTCGATTGTGTGAGTTGTCAGATCAAATGTTCTGACAGAATAAGTTGCTTAAACTGTTCCATAACGCACTGCCTGCCGTTGGGATTAAAATGAGTGGATACCTCGTAGGTCGTGCCGCCAATCTTCATAGTGAAGGTATCTTCACCGAAGCGGCGCACCTTGCTATAATCAAGGACACACTCATTACTATTGGATATTTTGCATTCTCAAGCGTAATCTCTTTTGCTGTTCCGGATATGTTCAGAAGCGAAAAGTAGGCGTAGGAATCATCAATATATGCAGGTTCTTTTGAGACGATTTCCATTTCAGAATAATCATCTATGATATAGCCTTTCTTACCAAGGGAATCAAGATATAAAAGTATATACACATTACCAAGTGTGTGGTCAAGTCTTGCACCCACAACACCGATTAAAAGAAAATCGTCAAATCCTCTTTTAACAGCTTCCTTGACAGCAAATACAGTATCGGTATCGTCTTTTTTGCAAGGCAACACAATCGTTTCCACGTCAAGGCGCAGGTTATCATGGGAGTCAAAATCTCCCACGATAAGTCCGGGCTTTACTTGCAAAGATTCTAAATGTTTAAGACCGCTATCGCAGAACACGACGAAATCATCGTTGTGCAAACGGCTTTTGATATATTCATAATTGTTTATGTCAGCACCGCCGACAATTACACATCGTTTCATTTTATCAACTCATTTTATGATTTTACTTTTGATTTTGCTGACAGCTACGCAAATCGCAATGGTAACAAGCATATCAGGCAAGGTATTACCAATAACAATATCAACACGCGTCAGCAATCTGTAGATAACAAAGCCGATAAGCCAAATAATCAAATTCTGAATGCTAAATGCACTTGTTTCCTTGTTCTGTTTCAAAATAAAGAAATCCGCAATTTGTATAGCAATCATCGGTGCAAATACCGAGCCGATAAAGTACAGAAAGTTGGTAATATCGGTAAGCGGCAGGAAAATTGCGCCCGCTGCGCCGATGACTGTTACGGCAACTGCAAACCATTTCCCGCTGATCTTTGATGACAGCGATTCACTTGAAACACCGGCAGAATAAGCGTCGAGGAAGGTGGTGGTAACCGTAGAAAATACGATAATCAAAAGACCGGCAATACCAAGACCTGCCTTTACCATAATCTGAGCTATGTCCGACTCCCCGGTAAAGATAGCCGCCCCCATACCGATCACATACATCCATAAGCTTACGACTCCGTATGTAATTGCACTGACAGCAGTTGCCTTGACAGGCTTCTTTGCTTCTCTTGTATAGTCGCTGATAAGAGGCAACCAAGACAGCGGCATCGCAACGGATAACTCTACGGCAGCACCGAAAGTCATTCCTTCACCGCCGATATTCTGCATTGTACCTTTGCCGAAAATAACGAAACTAAGAACGATTGTAAGAATAAACAGCGCCGCCATAGCAACTGTATTTACTTTACCAAGGTTCTTAATGCCAATCATAATCCAAAGAATAATCAATGCACCAATAATAATGCACCAAACCCAGTTGCCGATATCAAAAATACCGTTTACCGCAAGTGCGCCGTCATAGATCATAATAGCTGTCCAACCGACAAGCTGGATGATGTTTAACACAGAAAACAACAAAGCACCTTTACTACCAAAGCTCATCTTTACGGTTTCCATAGCGCTCTTGCGAACCTTACCGCCGATCAGTCCCGCAAAGAACAGCATTGCGCATCCAATGATATGACCAAGCAAAATGGCAAGTAAGCCTTTGGTAAAACCGAGCGGTGCAAAGTAGGTGCCGGTTAGGATTTCCGCAATGGAAACAGCAGCTCCGAACCAAATCAGTCCGTTTTCAAAAGCGGATGTGCGTTTTTCTTCCATTTCACTCCGCCTCCTTTGCATATTTCCCTTGCAGATCGAAATTGTGCATCATCGGTCCTGAGCCTTGCCCTAAATCAAGCTGTGCCGAAAGCGCATCGGAAATATAGTCCTTTGCTCTCTTTACAGACATAGCAAGATCAAAGCCCTTTGCAAGGTTGGAAGCAATGGCGGAGGAAAGCGTACAGCCTGTACCGTGGGTGTTTGGATTATTGATACGCTTGCCCTCAAACCATATCATTTCACCGTTTGCATACAGAAGGTCGTTGGCATCGTTGATGTTGTGTCCGCCTTTGAGAAGAACGGCGCAGCCGTACATATCACCGATGGATTTTGCCGCAGAAAGCATATCTTCTTTGTTTTCGATAGCCTTTCCCGAAAGCACCTGTGCTTCGGGGATGTTCGGCGTAACGAGGGTTGCAATCGGCAGCAGTTTCTCTACTAATGTTTGCACCGCATCGGTCTTCATTAAAGAAGAACCGCTTGTTGCTACCATAACGGGATCTACTACCACGTTTTTTGCCTTATGGTAACTGAGCCTGTCTGCAATCACGCAAATCAGCTCCGAAGAAGCTACCATACCGATTTTTACGGCATCAGGATAAATGTCCTTGAACACCGCATCTAATTGCTCACTCAGGAAATCCGGTGTTGACTCCTGAATCGCTCTTACGCCGGTCGTGTTTTGTGCTGTCAGCGCCGTGATTGCACTCATAGCAAAAACACCATTCATCGTCATTGTTTTCAAATCTGCTTGAATACCGGCGCCTCCACTGCAGTCGCTTCCTGCAATGGTCAATGCTGTTTTCATTTTCATAAAAATACTCCTTTCATTTTTCAGCATCGTTTTGTATAGCGGCATAAGGTGGTGCCCCCAATCTGCCGCTTGAAGCCGTCGGCTTATATTGCCGAGGCGAACTTCCAAAAATTTTCTGCTGCCGAATAATCGGTAATATAAAAATCTGAGAGTGCTTTGACTTCTACCTGATTTTTCTCATAGCGGTCATATACCGCTGCGGTAACAAAGCCATCATTTTTTGCGGTTTTCAACGCATAGACGGCGTCCTCAAGCACAATTGCTTTCGCTTTTTCCGCACCGAGATGTGCAAGCGCCTCCCTATAGATATACGGCTTGTCTTTTCCGCTGCCGACAGAGTTACAGGTGAATATTTCCGAAAAATAGCGATCCATCTGACAGCGTTCCAGCGTCGCCCTTACAAGATAATCGTCGGTTGCGGTAGCGATGCACATTTTTACACCGTTTTGCCGCAAGCGTTCCAAAAAACCGATAACGCCCGGTTTAGGTATAACTTCTTCTCTGTAATACCTTTCAACCATATTGTTAACGCCGGTCATTATCTCATCAGCCGATAATGTAACGCCGTATTCGCTTTGGTAATAGTGCGCCGCCTGATACAAGCTGAGGGTTTTAAAGACTTCATTCAGGTTTTCCTTCGGCTCATATCCGATGGAGCGGAGATAAGTCTCTCCGATGGTATCCCAAATAAACATGGAATCGAAAAGCGTCCCGTCAAAATCGAAAATAGCTCCCTTTAGCATAAGCCGAGCTCCTGCGCTCTTGCCTTTAATTCCTCTGCTGCTGTCTTAGGGTCATCTGCTTTCATAATTGCGGACACTACGCAGATGCCCGCAATGGGAATACCTGCAAGAATGTCAATATTATCTTTATTCAGACCGCCGATGGCATTTGCAGGAATCGGAACGGCATTGCATATATCACATAGAGTATCTGTAGAAGTCAGAACCGTCTTTACTTTGGTCGTGGTGGGGTATATCGCTCCCACGCCAAGATAATCCGCTCCCTGTTCATAGGCTTCTTTTGCCCAAGGAACTGTCTTTGCCGTTGCGCCTACGATCTTGTCATCGCCCATCAGTTTTCTTGCGGTTGCAATGGGCATATCTTCGGCTCCCACATGGACACCTTCTGCATCAATGGCAAGGGCAACATCCACACGGTCGTCAATGATAAGCGGCACGTTATACCGCTTTGCGATAGTATGTACCTTCTCGGCAAGCCGGATATACTCTCTGGTACTCTTATTCTTCTCACGAAGCTGAAGAAGGGTTGCGCCGCCTTGCAGAGCCTGTTCCGCACGATAGAGAAATTCCTCCTCGGTCCAGCCCGTGCTGTCGGTTATAAAATATAAACTTGGATTAAACTTTTTCATTCTCTTTCCCTCACACATACAAATAGTCATTCAGAACCGGCTGCAAGCCTTCCTCTGCAATGTCTTTATACATCTTGTCAAGGCTGCGGTTATCGTCAATCTCAAACTGCTCGTCGCCCTGTATTTCACCCGTTTCTTTTCCTGTATATTTACTTTCGTGATCTCCGATGCCAGTGGAAACACCTGCGGAAATCTTTGTTGCTGCAATCTTAACGATTCCATTTCTGAACTCGGCACTCTCACGGGAGGATACCGTGATCCCAACGAAGGGCAGGAAAATGCGGTAAGCGCAAAGTACCTGACAAAGCTGACGCTCGTGAACATCCAAGGGATTGATCTTGTCATTATTGATAATAGGTCTGAGTCTTGGACAAGACAGGGACATTTCGGCGTGAGGATACTTTCTTTGCAAGTAGTACACGTGCAGTGCACTTGCCAAAGCATCCTTGCGGAAGTCCGATAAGCCAAGGAGTGCTGAAAAAGCAACACCACGCATACCGCCGCGAAGCGCACGCTCTTGTGCATCAAAGCGGTAGGGCCACACACGCTTATGACCGAGCAGGTGAAGCTGTTCGTATTTGTCGGTGTCATAGGTCTCTTGGAATACGGTTACATAGTCTGCACCGCATTCGTGAAGGTACTTGTACTCATCTGTATTGACGGGATAAATTTCAAGCCCCACCATACGGAAATACTTTCTTGCAAGCTTGCAGGCTTCGCCGATGTATTCCACATTGCTCTGACTTCTGCTCTCACCGGTCAGAATCAAAATCTCCTCCATACCACTGTCGGCAATGACCTTCATCTCTTTTTCAATTTGCTCCATAGAAAGCTTCATCCGCTTAATATGGTTGTAACAGTTGAACCCACAATACACACAGTAATTCTCACAGTAATTGGCTATGTAAAGCGGAGTGAACAAATAAACGGTATTTCCGAAGTGTTTGCTTGTTTCAAGTCTTGCTCTCTGCGCCATCTGCTCAAGGAACGGCTCTGCCGCAGGAGATAAGAGTGCCTTAAAATCCTCAATCGTGCAGGTATCGTGCTCCAAAGCCGCCTTAACGTCAGCCGTGGTGTATTTTGAATAATCGTAAGCATTCATCTGCGCCATCACATTTGCGCACACATCCGATTCGATCACTTCCATACCCGGCATATATTCCATATGATTTTTACGAGATGAAGGATCAGTTTCAAGGCGATGTTTTTTTGCAAGTGCTTCGGGTGACAAATGCTCCGAATCCACAAAAAATTGATTTTCCATAGGCCCACCTCTTAATTCCGAAGGAACCCGGTCAGCGGATCGGAAGCAGAGGCACCACGGGCGAGCACTCTGCCAAGACCGGCAAGATATGCTTTGCGCCCGGCTTCAAGGGCGTTCTTGAAGGCAGAAGCCATCATGGTCAGATCTCCTGCTGTTGCAAGGGCGGTATTTGCCATAATAGCGGCGGCACCCATCTCCATTGCTTCGCAAGCCTGTGAAGGTCTGCCGATACCAGCATCTACGATAATAGGAAGGTCAATTTCGTCAATCAGAATCTGAATAAACTCTTTTGTGGCAAGACCTTTGTTGGAACCGATGGGAGAAGCCAAAGGCATAACGGAAGCGGCACCCGCATTCACAAGATCACGAGCGACATTGAGATCAGGATACATATACGGCATAACCACAAATCCCTCTTTGGCAAGAATTTCGGTTGCCTTTATGGTTTCCTGATTGTCGGGAAGCAGGTACTTGGAATCACGCATAATCTCAATTTTTACGAAATTACCGCATCCAAGTTCACGAGCAAGTCTTGCGATACGGACAGCTTCCTCCGCATTTCTCGCTCCGCTTGTGTTGGGAAGCAGGGTGATACCTTTGGGGATATAATCAAGAATACTTTCTTGTTCTTTAGTGTTTGCACGGCGAACCGCAAGCGTGATGATTTCAGCACCCGCATACTTTACCGCCGCTTCTATGAGCTTCATAGAGTATTTACCGGAGCCAAGAATAAAACGGGAGTTAAATTCGTGTCCGCCAATAATCAGTTTATCGTTGTTCATTTATTTTTCCTTCTTTCATTAAGTTTCAAATCGTTCTGTAAGAATTCTGAGTACGGTATGGGCTTGGTGTGCTGCGCAAAGCATCACACGGGAAGAAACAAGACTTCCTTCCTCTGATACATCGCTTGTCCTATCTCCGCACAGATAAAATCTTTTTGTAATCTTTCTCGTTTGAATGGAATTAGCGCTGCCAATCCCCGCCATACCTGATGCCGCTACAAGAAACTTGTCCGGCATTGTTTCAAGCACAAGGTTAGTTAGCATTGCCTTAGCTTCGGCATTATCAAAGGCTTCGCAGATAATATCTGCATCTTGCAGCAGATGGGAAGCGTTTTCTTCCGCAATTCTTTCGGTATGTGTTTCAAGCTCAATATACGGTGCAATCTCTTTAAGATTTTCAGAAAGTGCATCGGTCTTGTTCATCCCAATCTGATTCGCTTTGTACTGTTGGCGGTGGAGATTGGTAATATCCACACAGTCAAAATCTACAAGGATCAGTTTTCCAATGCCGGCACGGGCAAGGGATATAGCAATATTTGAACCGAGTCCGCCAAGTCCGCAGATTGCTACTGTTGCTGACGAAAATTTCTTTTGCACATCTTCACCGTGTCGTTCTGCTAAGGCTTTATTCCATTCTTCTTTTATTGGAATCAGATTAACCACCTCCCACAAAGCTGACGACCTCTATGCTGTCGCCGTCTTTCAAAACAGTTTCGCCATATTGTGCTTTGGGAACAATATCTCCGTTACACTCTATTGCAATCCGTTTAGAATCATAGTTCGTAGTTGCAAGATATTCCGCAACCGTCTTTCCTGCAATATTCAGTTCCTCGCCGTTGATCTTTACCATAAAAACACCTCCAAAAACAACAAAAAAGGAAGCTACCGATTTGGTAACTTCCTTAATGTACTTTGTTCTTCCTAATATCCTTGTATCAGGCATCCCTACGTTGGCATTATCCAAATCAGGTTCTCGGTCGAAGGTCATACCTTCCTCTCAGCCTGTCATACAAGCTCCCGTTTGTTTAATTGTCGCATTTATCATACACCCATTCACACAAAAATGCAATAGGTTTTAAGAAAGACGCAAAAGACTCATACTTCGGGAACTTTTTGCTTGACTAATTCACCGCACATAGCTCCGCCAATGATGAGAACTGCACCTATAATCTGTAGCGGTAACATCGTTTCCTTTAGGAAGATGACCGAAAAAATCACAGCCGACAACGGCTCCAAATATCCGCAGATAGCCACCGTTTGCACCCTTAATTTGCCTATAGAGGAAAAATAAAAATAGTAGCCGACACCCGTATTCAGCAGACCAAGTATAAGAATCGGCACTATACTCGTTGGTGCAATCTGCATTGTGTAGCCTTGCTTTAACCCCACAAATATTGCAACAGTCAAAAATGCTATGGTAAGCTGCAAGGTGGAATTTTCAAGTCCTATGATATCTTTTGCTTTTTTGTTACAGATAACCATAAAAGCATACATAACAGCAGAGAGTAAACCACAGGTAATACCAAACAGATCACCTTTTCCGTCAAAGGCGTTTCCATTTATAAGAACAACGCCTATTACCACCGTAAGAAAGCCGAGGACTTTATTTGCGGTCAGTTTTTCCTTAAATAGTAATGGAGATAAGGCCATTACGATCACCGGACCACAGTAATAGAGCAGCGACGAAACGCTAACTCCGATCCGAGCGTAAGCTTCGTATAGGAACATCCAACTTGTTCCCATTGCGATACCCGAAACCGCAAGGAATAGAAATTGCCCTTTGTGCTTGTAAAAAGTCAGCTTGCCACCGCTGATAAATAATAATACAATCAGCAGGATGCTACCTATAAGTGTGCGGAGCAGTACAATGTTCTGACTGCTTAAATCGATAAAACTTGCTACAATGCCGTTTGAACCAAACATCAGCAAAGCGAATATGTATTTGAAAAACGCCTTGTTATTCATACGATACCTCTTGTAATTGAACTGAAAATAGTATATCATAATATCAAACATAACAAAAGCGAATGTTTGTAATGTTTAAAATCACATTTTAGAATAGGTGTTCTTTATGGATATGAATTTGCAAAAATATCTCTCGTTTGTAAAAACGGTGGAATACGGCAGTTTTACAAAGGCGGCGGAGATATTAAACTACACGCAATCGGGTATCAGCAGAATGATAGCCGATCTTGAAAAAGAATGGGGCGTAACGCTTCTTGACCGAAGCAAGTATGGTGTAAAACCTACGAGTGACGGTATGAAGCTGTTGCCCTACGCACAAAATCTTTGCGCCGATTTTGACAAACTGAAAATGCAGGTGGATGAACTGAACGGCTTGCAATCGGGGCTGATCCGTATTGGTACATTTTCAAGCGTGGCAACCCATTGGCTGCCGAATATCATAAAAGAGTTTCAAAAGGATTATCCTAACATTGATTATGAACTTCTTCTCGGTGACTATACCGAGATTGAAGAATGGATACACACAGGCAGAGTGGATTGCGGTTTTTTGCGATTGCCGACACACCCCGATTTTGAAACCATCTTTTTAGAGAAAGATAAGCTGATGGCTATCATCCCCGAAAACCATCCTCTAAAAGATTGCGATAAATTTCCGGTGACTGCTCTTTGCGATGAGCCTTTTATGCTTCTTGAAAAGGGTGCGAAAGCAGAAATCTCCGAAATTTTTGAACGCAACAATTTAACCCCTAATGTGAAATTTACTACTTGGGATGACTACGCAGTAATGTCTATGGTGGAAAGCGGACTTGGTATTGCGATACTTCCCGAACTGATATTAAAAAGAGTGCCTTATAAAATCATTGCAAAAGAGCTTGATGTTCCGGCATACCGTAATATTGGACTTGCGTTGAGAGATAAGAAAACCGCCTCACTTGCGGTAAAACGGTTTATTGATTATTTGCAGTATAGATAAAAACACGGCGGCAAAGAGAATTGTTCTCCCTTCCGCCGTGTTTCGATTAGTTGTAAATTATATCGTGATTTACGATTTCTGTGGCTCTGCTGCGGATGTTACTCATACGACCAACCCATTCCATTTGACTATCCGCTTTAAGCTGTTCGGTAACGTCCTCGCTCTTTGCCATCTGTTTTACGAGCCAAGAAAACATTTCTTTTGCCTGCTTGTCGAGGTCAGCAAGGTATCTGTTCAGCTTTCCGCTTGTCAGCAGATAGAAATATAGAACCTTCCGATTTTTCTTGATATATCGTAAATGCCGCTGTCCCCATACATCGATAGGCTGTTGTTCTTCTTCCAGCAACTTTAAGCAGGGAATGTAATAGTCGCCTTGCAGTTCGTACCAAAGCCCGTTCTTTTCATCATAAATAATCTTTTCCATAATCACGCCTCCTTGTAGATTACCTTGAATTTCTTTTGCTTCGCATTAATGATTTTCAGTAGAACCTCGTCCACCGCATCGGTGTACCTACTGTTGGCAATAAGGTTGTTTCTCATTTCATTCAAGCAGTTCACAATTACCCGCCGTTCAAAATCATCAAGCGCTATGTAATACTTCTTATCTCGCATATCTCAACCTCCTTTGATTTTCTACCATAATTGTACTCAAAGGCGGCTTAATAGTCGAATGTACCGCTATAAACAGAAAAATACCGAGAAAAACCTTTTACAGTTCTTCTCGGTATTCATCTTTTGCTTTTTGCCCTTGCCACACCCGATAAATAGTGTAATTTCAATGTTTTCAAATTACATCCTTATCGAGCAGTAACAAATGGGATGGCGCCTTTGGATTTCCGCAAGGATTTTAAATAGCCGATTCCGAAAGGGCCCAGCAAAACCATACGTGGGCGCGAAAACATTTCTGGTATTGAGCTGAATGCGCTGGGATGAGGGAGGCACAGCATCTGAAATCCATGTTGTATCGTTTTTGCACAAAATATGCCACAAATTTCCTAAAATTGATTAGTGAAAATTCCAAATTAATTACTTTCCTATATTATTTTTTTTGAAAAAGTATTACAATAATACCATAAAAAAGTAAGGGAAAGGAGTAAAGATGATGAAGCAAAGGATAACCAGGATATGCAAGCGCATGGCGGCCAGCCTTTTGACGGTGGCAATGTGCGTGACTGCGCTGCCAGCCGGAGCATTTAGGGAGGTGGAGGCGGCCGGCGCAAAGCAGCCGGCAGAACGTGAGAATCCCTCCATTGTGTATTTTGTAGATTGCGGGGATTATGTGACCTCAACCGTAAGTGAAGGGGATCAGCTGGGAACCCACAACAGCGTGACGGACCAGGCATTTGGCGAGGATTCCGTAACTGGTTACCAGTGGGGGATTGTGGATACGATGGATAATGTAAGAACGGCTGCTTGTGGAGGTGTATTTACCGATAATACCTGGCCTTTTGAGTTTAATGCAGCAAATGTCGATGTAGATAAGCTGCAATCAAACCGTTATACGAAGGATCAGGGGACAGACCGTTATCTGCAGTATGATTTTGAATTGGAGAGAGGCAAATATGCGGTTACGGTCGTATGCGTAAATCCATGGAACAACATGGATAACCCGACAGTTTCGGCAGAAGTGACGAAAAGCGCCGGAGATGGCGGCGCTGAGGGCCAGGCGGGCAATGAACGGACAGAAACCGTGTTAGGGCAGAATTTAAGTTGCGCTCAGTGGCAGAATGTCAAAGCATCCGGAGAGGTAAGCGTGACAGAAGAGAGCGATAACTTATCCTTGTACATCCGAGGCAGCGGGGGGGATGCGAAATGTGTAAACGTCGCTTACATCTTAATTGAATCTGCCGACGACGATGTCAAAGTCCGGAAGGATAAAGAATCTCTGGCAATCCCTGCAAAGGCGAAAGACAGCAATTTGGCGCTGCCGGACAAAGGAGAGAACGGAAGCACGATTACCTGGAGCAGCGATAACACAGATCTGATTGCTAATGACGGAAAGGTTACAAGGCCGGAAGGACAGAATAATGTGATAGTGAAACTGACGGCGACAATCAAATGTGGAGATGCACAGGATACAAAGGAATTTGATGTTTTGGTGATTTCCAGGAAGACGCCGGCAGAGGTGACGGACGGCAGGGCGGATACGTCAGTTATGTACTTTGTGGACTGTGGGGATTATGTGACGGATACTGTGAGCGAAGGAGATCAGTTCGGCATCCGTAATGGGGTGACAGACCAGGCTTATCAGGATGATGATATCACCGGTTACCATTGGGGGATTGCAGACACTTCCGATAACCCCAAAACCCATCCATGCGGAGGCGTATTTACCGACAATACCTGGCCATATGAAAGCAATACGGCAGGCGCAGACACAGCGAAAGAGAACTCAAACCGATATGCAAAAGATCAGTCTGGAAATGGGATAGAAGAGCGTTTTGTGGATTACGCATTTGAACTGGGAGCAGGGACGTATGATATTACGGTTTGCTGTGTCAATCCATGGGGGGTGTCCAATGAACCCCAAATTATGGTAAAGCAGGAGAACACCGCCCAGGAGGGGAGCGCCCGGGAAACAGTCCTGGCAGAGAAACTGGAAGTAGCGAAGGGCGCTACTGAGACGGTGACGGGGACCGTAGAAGTGGCGGAAGGCAATGATAAGCTTATGGTATGCGTTCGCGGCTCCGGAACCCAAAATGACTGTGTCAATGTTGCTTACATCAAGATCAAGTCTGTAAAAGCAGGAATGACGGAAGCAGAAAATAACGTCAGGCTGGACAAAGAGGCGCTGACGCTTACCGATTTTACGAAGACGGATTTAACGCTGCCGACGCAAGGAGCCAAGGGCAGTACGATTACATGGGAAAGCGATAAGACAGAGTTCATTTCGAATGACGGAAAAGTAACAAGGCCGGCAAGAGGAGAAAATGACGCGGTTGTAACGCTTACGGCTACGATTTCCTGCCAGTTAGAAGAGGAAACGGCGACCGATACTAAAGAATTTACAGTGACAGTCCCGGCGCCCAAGAATCCTGCGCCGCTGACAGAAGGCAGGGAGGATCTGGCGGTTGTATATTTTGTTGACTGCGGGGATTTCGTGGTAAGCACAGTGAATGAAGGCGAGCAGTTAGGAACCCACAACAGCGTGACCGACCAGGCATATCAGGATGATGATGCTTCCGGCTACCAGTGGGGTGTTGTGGATCAGAGTGAGGAATATGAGGGGAATAATGTGGTAAACCCAGTCCCGCCGGCTAACGGAGGCATTTACACAGCAAATACTTGGGCGTTTGAGCAAGGGCTTACCGAAAAGCAGGATTATCCGAAGACGAAGACAAACCGCTATTCCAAGAATTTCTTTGAAAAGGGGATAGAGGAGCGTTTTGTGGATTATGCGTTTGAACTGGAGGAAGGAACTTATGAAGTGACAGTAGGTTGTGCGAATCCTTGGAATTGTTCAAATTCTCCGATTGTGACGGCAAGGCTGGAAAAAGCAGAACAAGACAAGGTGCTGACACAAGAAGGTTTTGCTGTTCCCGCTGAAGGGGCTGAGGTCAAAGGCAGCCTGGATATACCGGAAGGCGGCGACAAACTGATTCTGGATGTACGGGGAACAGGAGACGAAAATAAATGCGTCAATGTTGCGTACATTGTGATTACGTCCCACACCCACAGCTTTGAGGCGGTAGATGCCAAGGCAAAAACTTGTACAGAGCCGGGAAATCTGGCGTATTGGAAATGTTCTGGCTGTGGGCGTCTCTTTAAAGATGCAGAGGGAAAAACAGAGACGACTCTGGAAGAAGTAACCATCCCGGCGTCGCATGATTTTACCGATGTTGTTGATAATAAAGACGGCACGCATTCCGGATCTTGTACGGTGTGCGGGACAAAAGTGGATGCGGAAGCCCATACGGGAGGAACGGCGACTTGCATAAAAAAGGCGGAATGTAGCGTATGCGGCGCTGAGTATGGGGAACTGACGGGCCATATAGGAGGAAAAGCGACTTGCGTAGCAAAAGCAGAGTGTAGTGTGTGCGGGACAAAGTATGGCGAGCTTGCAGCCCATACGGGAGGAAAAGCGACATGCTCGCAGCAGGCAGAATGCAGTGTGTGTGGGACGAAATATGGCGAGCTTGTTCCACATAAGTTTACCAAACAGATAAAGACGGATGCGTATCTGGCAAACGCCGGAAACTGCATGGAAGGAGTAGTTTATTACTATGCTTGCGAAGTATGCGAGGCAAAAGGAACGGAAACATATAAAGGAGAGAAGCAGGGACATACCTTGGCTGCAATTCAAGCAAAAGCAGCCACTTGTAAGGCGACCGGACTGAACGCGCACTGGAAATGTACCACCTGCCAGATTGTATTTAAAGACGAGCAGGGAAAAGAGGAGACGACAATGAAAGAGTTGGTGGTTCCAAAATCAAAACATACCCCCTCTGATATTGTCGACAATGAATATGGCACGCATTCCTATACTTGTAAAGTCTGCAGGGCCAAAATACAGAATGAAGGCCACTGGGGCGGCGAAGCGACTTGTAGCACCTTGGCAGAATGTGAGTTCTGCGGTGCGGAATATGGGGACTTCCTGGAACATGCGTGGGGCGAAGGCGTTACTACAGAAGCAACATGTACGCAAGATGAAGTTATCACTTTCACTTGCACAGTCTGCGGCGGCACGAAGACAGAAGAGGGAAGCGTGAAAGCGCCCGGACACGACAACGAAACTTCCGTGATGAAGGCAACCACCAAGAAGGATGGAAGCATTGCAAGTAAATGTAAAGTATGCGGCACAGAGACGAACATTACGGTAAACCGCATCAAGACGGTATCCTTAAAAGCTGAAAAACTTACCTATAATAAGAAAGCACAGAAGCCAGCCGTTACGGTCAAGGATTCCAAAGGGAAATCCATTGCAGCTGCAAATTATACGGTATCTTATAAGAACAACAAAAATGCCGGGGTGGCAACTGTGACCGTCAAATTTAAAGGAAATTATTCCGGGACAGTCAAGAAAAGCTTCCATATCCTGCCAAAGGGAACGGCTGTTTCCAAGGTGAAGGCAGGGAAGAAAGGATTCCAGGTAACCTGGAAGAAACAGGCCGTGCAGGCTTCCGGCTATCAGATTCAGTATAGCGCCAACAAGAATTTTAAGGGCAAAGCAGCAAAAATTGTCACAGTTTCCAAATCGGGCACGACAAAAAAGAATATCACAAAGCTCAAAGCAAAGACCAAATATTATGTGCGTGTCCGTACCTACAAGAAAGTAAAGGTTAGCGGAAAGAATAAGATGATTTGCTCAGGCTGGTCTAAGGAAAAAACAGTCACCACCAAGAAATAGAGATAGATTCTTCAAGAAAAACTGGTTCAGAGAATAAAAGAAGCAAGGCAGGGGCGAAACAGCCCCGCCTTGCTTCTTTTTTAGACGGAATAGGTAACAGATATTCCAGCCCCACCGTACTAAAAAATATAATTTTCCATTAATTTCCTACAAATTTCCGTTAACCAAGTCCTCGAGAGTAATGGAATAGAAGAAATTATGGACAAGGGATTCGTATTTCTGCCAAAGCGGCAATGTGACGCAGTAATCTTTCCGGGAGCATTCCGCTGCGTCTGGGGCCAGGCAGGCGACTGGGGAGAGCGGCCCGTCTGTAAGTTCAATGATTTCTCCGATAATGTATTCTTCCGGGGGGCGTGTCAGCATATATCCGCCTCCTTTGCCCCGGAGTCCCACTACCATTTTGCCGGAAACGAGTATTTTTAAGATGATTTCCAGATATTTTTCAGAAATCTCCTGTCTCTGGGCAATTTCTTTGAGGGGGATATAGTTATCTTCCTGGTTCTGCGCAAGATCTATCATAACTCTGAGAGCATAACGTGCTTTTGTTGAAATCATAGGGAACACCTCCAGATTTTGTGCTTATTAAAACTTGACTTATCTTTTCTTGAAAACGAATGTATATACGCCCAAGGAATTCAAATCATATTATACCTTGCGGAGCGAAATTTTTCAATATATTCCTATAAACATATGGAAGAGATAGGGTTAAAAGTATAAAAAAACGTTTTGGCCTATCTGGTATGCAGAATTTGGCTGAAAAAGGCTGAATATCGCATAAATATACAGCCTGGGAAATAAAAAGATGGATTATATTATGAATTAATAAACGGAAAACTCTGCGAAGTTACAAGAGATATTCTGGTATAGAATAAAATGTCTTACTATATTTTTACCGATGGCTGGCTGGCAGATAAAGGATTGATGGTTTTTCACGAACTTCTTCCGGCCGTTTTTTCAGTTTTGCTAGAAATACATAAATATGCTCTAGTAAAATAAGTAAAGCGGAAAAAAGATGAATAAACGCGCGGGTCTAGGCCACGGACTGACGGAAAAAAGATAGAAAAAGGGCTGCAACCCTGGGAAATGCTTACGTTTGGGGAATTGGATCAGAGAGCAGTATCAGCATTGTTTTAATCATTTGACAATACGATTGCAGCAGTATCTCTTGCCTAAATATCTAAGATAATAGAATATAAATGCCGCTATAATTTAATTATAGCGGCATTTATGATGAATATTTCTATCGTAAGCCGCGTCGTCGGCAACGGCTTTTGCCACGTATATGCACGTATATGTATGATATAGTTGGTATTGACAAAAGAATATATGACTAATATAATATACTTTGTAATACAAAGTATAGAGGTGCATATGAACGAGAAATATGAAAGGCAGATGAAAAAAGGCGTACTTGACATGATTGTCTTAAAGCTGCTGGCCTCAGAAGCCAAATATGGTTACCAGATTATTCAGGAGATGAAGGAGAAGAGCGGGGAAATTTTTATGCTAAAGGATGGAACGCTATATCCGATTCTCTACCGTTTGGAGGATGACGGCCTGGTGGAAAGCAGATGGAGCGCGGCCGAAGGAAAACAGGTAGCAAGGAAATATTATGTGATTACTGACGCAGGGCGTCAGGCATTACATGAAATTGAGGCTGTCTGGGTGCGGATTTCTGCCGGGATTTCAAGGATAATGGAGGATTAGCCAATGAACGCAAACCATTATGTAAATGCAGCCGCAAGGAAGATAAAGTGCGGCAGGGCAAAGAAAAAGGAGATTAAAAAACAGTTGCTGGCAGAGATAGGCGCGCGGCTGGAACAAGGGGAGACGATAGAGGAAATTATTGAAAAAATGGGAAATATACAAGAAATTGCATCTGAGTTTAATGAAAATATCTCACTGGAAGAGCAAAGAAAGTTTAAGAGGAACAAGGCGCTTAAGATTGTACTGCCGATTTTGGCGGCGGTGGTTCTGTTTGGGATGCTTATTTACTGGATGCTCCCGAAATCTCGGGATGTCTCACAGAGTGCATATTTCAGCGAAGCGCAGATGGAAGCGGCGATGAAGGAGACAGTGAAGCTGATAGATGAGGAAGCATATGAGTCCCTGCAGGGAAGTGCTATCCCGCAAATGCAGGCGTTCCTTGATAAGGGGGAGATGGAGAAATTAAAAGCACAGATGTCGGCGGATTGGGGAGAGCGGCAGAAATTCGGGACTGTGTATATGTCGGAAGTTATCCAGGGAAATATGCATTTTGTTGTGGGAGAAATCACAGTTATTTATGAAAATATAACAGTAACGTACCGCCTTACATATGATAAAGAAATGCGGCTTGCAGGATTATATGTGAGGTAAACTACAGCTTGTTTTGTCCGGGTTTTGCAGAATGAGGTGATAAGGTGATGGCAGAAAAGATAATTTGTATGGTAATTGTGCTGATTGGCGCGTTACCTATGGTCATTATAGGAATTTTCCAGTGTAGGAGCAAGGAACCGGTAGGGTTCTGGAGCGGCAAGAAACCGCCGGAAAAGGATCGGATTACGGATGTGAAGGCTTATAACCGGAAACATGGCATAATGTGGATTGTGTATGGCATCGGTTTTTTCCTTTGCTTTGTCTTGGCCGTATTCCTGGGAGAAGAGCTGGCTTTGGCCGCTGTGGCATTGGGGACGGTAGAATGCATTGGCGGTATCTTTGTGATGATTGCTTACCATAATAAGCTAAACCGCAGGTATTTCAGGAAATAAAGCGTCATAACTTATCAGGGAAGCAGAGGAAAATACCTTACTTCCCTGATGTTATGTATAGAATTAATTTATTATATCATGTCAAGGAAATACTGGTGCATCCGAGTGTCGCCTGCAAGTTCTGGATGGAAAGCGACGGCAAGTTGCTTTTTATAGCGGACGCCTACGATATGTCCTTCCACGGCGGCGAGGGTATCTACGCATTTTGCCGTGCGTTCTATATATGGAGCGCGTATGAATTCCATGGGAAAGTTGCCGACGCCCTTGATGGATCCTTCTGCATAGTGGAAACTCCCTAGCTGCCTGCCATAAGCATTGCGGCGGACGGTGACCGGCAGCGTGCCGATGTGCGTGGCGTCATCGCCTGAAATATGCTCCGCCAAAAGGATTAAGCCTGCGCAGGTGGCAAAAACGGGAAGCCCGTTTCCGATTCTGTCACGGATGGGCGCAAGCATCGAAAGCTCCCGCAGGAGCTTCCCCTGCACGGTGCTTTCTCCGCCCGGCAGTATGAGTCCGTCAAAATCAGCCTCCAAATCGGCTGCTTTGCGCAGCTGCATGGTTTCCGCGCCCAGCTGCCATAAAACTTTTTCGTGTTCCTCAAAAGCTCCTTGTACTGCTAAGACTGCTATTTTCACCTTGTGTTCCTCCTAAAACGACTTAAAAAAATAATGCTATTTTCCGCGTTCAGCCATCAGAAGCTCGATTTCATCTGCATTTATTCCCACCATCGCCTCGCCGAGGTCTTCGGATAATTTAGCGATCATCGCCGCATCTGTATAGTTGGTCACTGTCTTTACGATAGCCTCGGCACGTTTTTCAGGATTTTCGGACTTAAAAATGCCGGATCCGATAAACACGCCTTCTGCGCCCAACTGCATCATCAGCGCTGCGTCAGCTGGGGTTGCCACGCCGCCGGCCGCAAAGTTCACGACAGGGAGCCGTCTGTTCTCATGGACGTATTGGATCAGGGCGTGCGGCACGCAGAGGCGTTTTGCCTCGTCAAACAGCTCGTCTTCCCGCATCGAAGAGACCTTGGCAATCGTGCGGTTCATCATACGCATATGATGCACTGCCTGCGCGATATCTCCGGTTCCCGCTTCCCCTTTTGTGCGGATCATGGACGCGCCTTCGCTTATCCGGCGGAGCGCTTCGCCGAGATTTCTTGCGCCGCAGACGAAAGGTACGCGGAACTTCGTCTTATCTATATGGAAGATATCGTCTGCGGGTGAAAGCACTTCGCTCTCGTCGATATAATCAATCTCAATCGCCTCTAGCAGCTGCGCTTCTACAAAATGCCCGATACGGCATTTGGCCATGACGGGGATGGAAACGGCTTGTTGGATGCCGCGGATCATTTTGGGGTCGCTCATGCGGGACACGCCGCCAGCTGTGCGGATATCCGCGGGAATACGTTCCAGGGCCATGACGGCGCATGCCCCGGCAGATTCAGCAATTTTTGCCTGTTCTGGGGTCGTGACGTCCATAATGACGCCGCCTTTCAGCATCTGGGCCAGTTCTTTGTTAAGTTCATATTGTCTATTCATGTTTCCTCCATTCTGCTTGTTTGTTGTTCGGGTGTCATTTGAGCCTTGCTTGCCTGAGGCGTCTGTAAGATTTATGCTTTACAAACGGGCTTTTCATAGATTATACTATTTCTGGCCATATTGAAATAGCCAATAGAACAATAATTATAATAGTCAGATTGGAGGGCATTGGAAAATATGCTGACTTATTCTTTTGCGGATATAGGGTCAGAGAGCCTATATCATCATCTGTACCAATGTGTAAAAAGCGATATTCTTTCGGGGATTCTTCCTGCCGGGACAAAGCTTCCGTCGAAACGCAGCTTTGCGAAAAACCTTGGGGTGAGCAATATAACAGTCGAAAATGCTTATGCGCAGCTGCGGGCGGAAGGGTATGTCTGTTCTGTTCCCAAAAAAGGCTTTTATGTCAGCGAGGTTTCTGGCCATATTCTACCTGTTGATGCGGTAAGCCAAAGCTGTACGCGGCAGGACGTCCCGCGCAGGGAATACGTTGCAGATTTTGCCACTAATTGTGTGGACCCTGAGGAATTTCCGTTCTCGGTCTGGTCAAAGCTTTTGCGGGAGACGCTCCTGAACAGCCATCAGGAGCTGCTTGAGATGTCACCCTGGGGCGGTATACGCAAGCTTCGGCGTGCGATTGTCAGCCATCTGAAAGCGTTCCGAGGCATGGATGTTTCTGCGGAGCAGATAATTGTCGGGGCGGGGACGGAGTATCTGTACGGCCTGCTTATCCAGCTCCTGGGAAGGGACAAGGTTTATGCTGTGGAAAACCCGGGCTACCATAAAATCGCCCAAATTTATGAGAGCAACGACGTTGCGTTTCGGTTTGTGGCTGTGGGTAAGGCGGGCATGGACATAGGAGAGTTGGAGGAAGCGGGGGCTGACGTGGCGCATATATCGCCCTCCCACCATTTCCCGACGGGCATCGTCACGCCAATCGGCAAACGGTATGAGCTTCTTGGCTGGGCAAACAGGGAAGAGGGGCGTTACATCATAGAGGATGATTATGATTCTGAGTTCCGCCTTGCGGGCAAACCTATTCCCACATTGCAGAGCATTGATAGGACGGAACGGGTCATTTATATGAACACTTTCACGAAAAGCCTCGCCCCTACCATCCGCATCAGTTACATGGTTCTGCCCAGGCATCTGCTGCAGGAATTTGAGGAGCGGCTGTTTTTCTATTCTTGTACGGTGTCCAATTTCGAGCAATATACGCTGGCGCGTTTTATTGAAGACGGCTATTTCGAGAAACATATCAATCGTATGCGCACCCATTACCGCCGTATCCGCGACGAGCTGATGGAATGTATCCGTAGAAGCCCGCTTGCTTCCTGCTGCAGGATTTCAGAGGAAGACGCAGGGCTGCATTTCCTGCTTTGCATAGAGACCAGCCTGTCTGACCAGGAGCTGCTGCAGAACGCAGGCCGGGCAGGAATCCGCCTTTCGGCCATGGCGCAGTATTATGCCGGTCTTTCTGAGGACGCCCCTGCCCATACGTTCGTCATCAATTATTCCGGGCTGGCTGTCGGTGAAATCCCGCATATCGTGGAACTTCTGTCGTCATGTATTTTAGAAACCAGCCTATAAATCCGGAATTTAGTTAAAGTTGAGAAAAAAGTTTCGATATTTTACTAAAAAATGTGAAGTATTTTAGTTTTAAAGATTCGCGATTCAAATGCAAAAAAAAATATATATACAAAATGACTGTAATTAATACTTTTTCAGAACTATTATTAGCGATAATTCACATATACCTTTTCGGGATAATCTGTTATAATCCTAAATATTATTATTTATAAAGGAGGATTTTTTGAATGAGGAAGAACAATGTATGGAAACAAGCGCTTGCGCTTGTGCTTGCCGCAACGTTGGCAGTTGGGAATGGCGCGCCAGTCTCAGCAGCCGCAGGGGATTCGGCGGCGAATGATGGGGCGGCAGGCGGTACGCCAATCGTAACGAACATGGATGCTTATAAGAAGCTGACCTTTGATTTTGAGGATGGGCAGACTATGGTTTCCGGGGATGATGCCTATTATGTAGAGAACGGCATTCATTTTAAGAACGAGTCCAGCCAGGTCGTGGTGACGGATGAGAACGGGAAGCCGATCACCAGCGAAGGGAACCCGAACATGAGCGAGGGCGTTGAGGTCGTGGACGCATCGTCAATCCCCGAAGCAACAGACGCAGACAAGGAACATGGCAAAGTGATTAAGTTTGACGTCGGCAAGACGAATGAAGGGACCAAGGATACAGGCATCGATTACCTCACGTCTACGGAAGGAGCGCTTGCGTCTTATGATTATTCCAATGGCGTTACGTTTTCCTTTGATATCCGGCCGGAAACGCAGGGAGACTGGAATTATCTGTTTGCGTTTGGGCAGTTTATGAAATACAACGTGACGGGAACCATCGGCTTTATCGCAGCTTATGAAAGCATCGATAAGACAGCGGAAGAAGGAGGCGGAACCCGCCCGTCAGATGGTTTGGGACAGCCATGGACGCCGTTTTTCCCGGGCGACGGAGGCTGGGTGGAAGGCAATAATGTGAATTCTGCCTTTGATTACTTTAATATCCAGGAAAATTGCGGGAAATGGCACAAAATGTCCTACATTTATACTAAAGAGGGATTGACTATTGCTGTAAACGATGTTCCGGCCGTGACTTACAAAGATCCGTATAACCATATGGAAGCGTTGATGAAGAACATGAGCAAGGGACAGCTGCGCCTGGGCAAAGGCGTTTTGCCGGATCTTGAAGGGTTTGTAGGTTATATGGATAATATCACCATCCAGCCGGTACATCCCGGAGCGCATGAGTATGGTACAGAGATTCTTGAGACACAGCAGCCTTCTTGTACAGAAGCAGGCTGGAATAGAGTGAAATGCAGCATGTGCGGGTTTATCGCAACACTTGAGATTCCGGCAACCGGCCATACATATGGAGACCTTGTGGCAGAAAAAGCCGCTACTTGTACCGAACAGGGCAATCTCGCACATTACCGTTGTACATCATGTAACGGCTATTTCGTATCCGATACGACTGCAGAAGACGGTAAGAAGCCCGTGAGCAAGACTGAGGTGACAATAGATGCCAAGGGGCATGATTACGTGAAAGATATCAAGAAAGCTACCGACAAGGCAGACGGCGTGATAGCTTCTGAATGTAAGGTATGCCAGGATAAGACGACGGAAGTAATTCCTATGGCAAGCAATATCACGCTGGCAAAGAGCAGTTATAAATACACAGGCAAAGAAATTAAGCCGGAAGTTACGGTTAAGGACAGCAAGGGCAATGAAATTGCTGCTGAGAATTACACAGTATCTTACGCCAATAACACGAAAGTCGGCACGGCTACTGCTACAATCACCTTCAAAGGCGAGAACTATGAGGGCGTTGTGAATAAGACTTTCAAGATTACGGCAGCTGCCAGCCTGTCTTTGAATAAGTCAAAAGTTACCCTCTATACAGGAAAAGCATCCAAGTCCATTAAGGTTACAGCGAAAGTGGAAGGCTCGTCCAAGGCTGTGAAATGGGATTGTGATAAGAAGAAGATTGCCAAAGTGGATCAGAAGGGTAACATTACCGCCCTTAAGGCTGGTACGGCAACTGTAACAGCCAAAGCCAACGGCATTACCAAGAAGGTAAAAGTAACCGTCAAGAATCCTACAATCACCTTGAAGAAAGGCAAGAAGAATTTCACGAAGAAGACGGTAGACATTAAGAGAAATAAGAGCGTTACGTTGAATGTGAGTGTGAAGCCTGCGAAGTCTGGCATGGCTGTCAGCAAGCTTACGGCAAAGCAGAAAAGAGTTGCTACTGTAACATTCAAGAACGGCAAGCTTACCATCAAGGGTAAGAAAAAAGGTTCAATCAAGATTAAAGTTACCAGCGGCAAGGGTGCAAAGACACTTACCGTCAAAGTAAAATAAATACCTGAAATGTTTGGCAGGCTGTGCTTATGGTTTTAAAACCATAAGCACAGCCTGCTTTTTGGCGCTTTACAATGATAAACGGAAAATGGTCAAATAAATGGGAAGCTCAAAAATAACATGTTGACTTCTTGGCGATATAAAGGCTATAATAGAAACGTTGCTTTGAAAGGCTTTATGCAAAGGAGGGATAAAATGGACAGGAAAAATACAGTACAAGCGGAAGAAAACAAAATGGGCGTAATGCCTGTGGGCAAGCTGGTTTGGAATATGTCATTGCCTATGATGGTATCCATGCTTGTGCAGGCGCTCTACAATATTGTGGACAGCATTTTCGTGGCAAGGCTTTCGGAGGATGCCCTGACGGCGGTATCCCTTGCATTTCCCCTGCAGACACTGGTCATTGCGGTAGGAGCCGGAACTGGGGTCGGTATCAATGCAATCCTCTCTAAATCATTGGGGGAAAAGAATTTTAAGAAAGCAAATGCTACAGCTCTGAACGGCGGGTTTCTCTATATCATGAGCTATTTTTTGTTTCTGGTATTGGGGTTTGTTGTTGTAAGGCCGTTTTATGCCAGCCAGCTGAAAGGCAGCTCACCGCAGATTTTTGATATGGGCGTGCAGTATCTGAGCATTGTGATGATTTTTTCTCTGGGGATATTCGGCCAGTTCTTCTTTGAGCGTCTCCTTACCTCGACCGGAAAGACGGTGTTCAGTATGGTATCACAGCTTTCAGGCGCGATTGCCAACATTATCTTGGACCCAATCCTTATCTTTGGGTTGCTGGGCCTGCCGAAAATGGGAGTTGCAGGCGCCGCGGTTGCCACTGTTATCGGCCAGTGCGTGGCGGCAGTTGTTGCTTTTGTATGTAATATGAAGTTCAACCATGAGGTAGACTTATCTCTGAAAGGGTTCCGCTTGGATGGCGGCTTGATTGGAAGTATTTATATGGTGGGCGTTCCTTCTATAATAATGCAGTCTATTGGTTCTGTAATGACTTACTGCATGAATAAGATACTGATTGATTTCTCTTCCACGGCGGCAGCGGTCTTCGGCGTGTACTTTAAACTTCAGAGTTTCTTTTTTATGCCGGTTTTTGGACTGAACAATGGAATCACACCGATTATTGCTTACAGTTATGGCGCGCAGCAGAGAAAACGCATGGTCAAGACCATAAAAATCAGCATGGGAATTGCCTTCGGGCTGTTGTTGTTTGGGTTTGCCGGGTTCGAGCTTGTCCCGCAAGTCTTGCTTAAGATGTTCGATGCGTCGGAAGAGATGCTGGAGATTGGCTGCCAGGCTCTGAGGGTCATCGGCATCCATTTCCTGATAGCATGGTTCTGCATCATCGCCGGGACTATTTTCCAGGCTTTGGGCAAAGCGGTCTACAGCATGATTGTCTCTATCATGAGACAGCTGGTGGTGCTGATTCCGGCAGCATATATTCTTGCGAGGGTTGGCGGTCTGGACGCGGTCTGGTGGTCATTCCCCATTGCAGAGACAATGTCGTTATTGGTATCTGCGATCTGCCTGGTGAACATTTACAATAAGATTATCAAGCCTCTGCCCGAAGGACGGGAGTAGGAGCCTGTCAAGATGGATTTCCCCCGGTTCTGGGCTGCTGGGCATGGCGCTGAACGGCGCTGATTTTGTAATGATGGACGTGTCATTATATTTGTGTTACAATAAAGGCGGATATTTTTGGGAGAAGCGTACACGGTTTTATTAGTTTTGGTAAGCGGGAGGTGGTCTGTATGCCAAATGGACTTGAAATTGTGAAAGCGGCTATTGAAGATTTTAAGAAAATACAAGAATATATGATATTGGCGAAAAAAGAGAATGCTGCTGAAACATACGCCAAATTAAAAGATGAATATCTTTCTCTGAAAGCTATATTGAATGTGGCGGGCGTGAATCTTACGGATATTGACAAGATAAAGGAATGAGAAGCATTTGGCGCAGACGGGTTTTACGGTTTGCGCCTATGTTTTTTAGGAAATCCTATGTTGCATTAACGTGTAGAAGCATTGGCCTTCCTATCATGATCCGAGAGTCAAAAGGTGGGATAGAAAATGCAAAAAAGTACTTGCAATTTATCCCGCAATGCTTTATACTAATATCTGCTGTGGCATGATAGCGATGAAGCGTGAGGTTGCTGCCGCAAATACGGCGGGTTTTCCGTGGAGCGAATGTCAAGTTAGGAAACTGGCGACAAGTCACTGTATCACAACGAACAGTCTGCAAAAGGCAGAGACGCCGTGTGTAACACATATGACACACACGGAGAAGTGTACAGTCACCGCTTGTCGTACTGAATGAAAGTGCGAAAAGGAGGCGACTTTTTTTATGGCAAGTCAAGTAATGAGAATCACACTGAAGGCATATGACCATCAGCTGGTGGATGCATCTGCAAAGAAAATCATCGAAACTGTAAAGAAAACCGGATCACAGGTGAGCGGGCCGGTGCCGCTTCCCACGAAGAGGGAAGTAGTTACCATTCTGAGGGCTGTCCACAAATATAAGGATTCCAGGGAACAGTTTGAGCAGAGGACTCATAAGAGGCTGATTGATATCATCGCTCCGACTCAGAAGACGGTCGACGCGCTGTCTAGGCTGGAAATGCCTGCCGGCGTGTATATTGATATCAAGATGAAAAACAAGAAATAATGTAAGGTAACAATCCTGGCAGATGCAAATCTGTTCTAGGATGAACGGTTCCGCTGCCCCATGGATATGGGTATGAAGCGTTCCGCTGTAGAGAAAACAGGAGGAAAAGAAATGAAGAAAGCGATTTTAGCTACAAAAGTCGGAATGACTCAAATCTTCAACACAGACGGCGTATTAGTGCCGGTTACTGTACTGCAGGCTGGTCCCTGTTATGTGACTCAGATAAAGACTGAGGAAAATGACGGGTACAGTGCGGTTCAGGTCGGATTTGTCGACAAGAAGGACAAGATTATCAACAGGGATGCCAACGGCAAGAAGGAAATCCGGTATAGGCATGGTACCACAAAGGCTGAGAAAGGGCATTTTGAGAAAGCCGGCGTGTCCAGCAAGCGGTATGTGAGAGAATTTAAGTTTGAGAACGCTGCTGATTATAAATTAGCAGACGAGATTAAAGCAGACATTTTTGCGGAAGGCGACAAGATTGACGCCACTGCAATTTCCAAAGGTAAAGGTTTCCAGGGCGCTATCAAGAGGCATGGACAGCACAGAGGGCCGATGACGCATGGTTCTAAGTTTCACCGCCATCAGGGTTCCAATGGCGCATGTTCCAGCCCCAGCAAAGTGTTCAAGGGCAAAGGGATGCCGGGACATATGGGCTGCGTGAGGGTAACCGTCCAGAACCTGGAAGTTGTCAGGGTAGACGCAGAGAACAATCTGCTTTTGATTAAAGGCTCTGTACCGGGACCGAAGAAGTCTTTAGTAACCATCAAAGAGACTGTAAAAGCAGCACAGTAGCGTCTGGGGAACGCCCGATGGGCATACCTTTATGCCAAAAAGCTGGCAGGGA
>CAJUFQ010000002.1:89103-102775 GCA_910585625.1 uncultured Lachnospiraceae bacterium | reverse complement strand
AGATGAACGCCCGATGGGCATACCTTTATGCCAAAAAGCTGGCAGGGAAGATGAACGCCCGATGGGCATACCTTTATGCCAAAAAGCTGGCAGGGAAGATGAAAGGAGGATTTTAGAGATGGCTAATGTAGCTATTTATAATATGAAAGGCGAAGAAGTTGGAAGCCTTGAGCTGAACGATGCAGTGTTCGGTGCGAAAATTAACGAGCATCTGGTACACATGGCGGTCGTACAGTATCTTGCAAATAAGCGCCAGGGTACACAGAAGGCGAAGACACGTTCTGAGGTGCGCGGCGGCGGAAGGAAGCCTTGGAGGCAGAAAGGAACCGGCCATGCAAGGCAGGGTTCTATCCGGGCGCCGCAGTGGAAAGGCGGCGGAGTTGTGTTTGCTCCCACGCCAAGGGATTATTCCTTCAAAATGAATAAGAAAGAAAAGCGGGTGGCCTTGAAGTCTGCGCTCACTTCCAAAGTGAATGATAGCAAGCTGATTGTTTTGGATGAGCTGAAGCTTGATGAAATCAAGACGAAGAAATTCAAGGAAGTAATGGAAAGCCTGAAAGTAAATAAGGCGTTGGTGATTTTGAATGACAACGATCGGAATGTTGTGATGTCTGCAAGGAACCTTCCGGGCATCAAGACCGCGCTGACGAACACCATCAACGTATATGATATTATGAAGTACGACACCGTAGTAGTAACCAAGGATGCCGTAGCGACCATCGAGGAGGTGTATGCATAATGGCAAATATACAATATTATGACGTGATCCTCAAGCCGGTTGTCACAGAAAAGAGCATGAATATGATGAGCAACAAGGAATACACTTTTCTGGTACATCCCGAAGCAAACAAGACTATGATAAAAGAAGCCGTTGAGAAAATGTTCGAGGGTACTAAGGTTGAGAGAGTGAACACCATGAACATCAAAGGTAAGAAGAAGAGGAGAGGCATGGTAGTCGGGATGACGGCTAAGACCAAGAAGGCAATTGTTAAGCTGACGGAAGACAGCAAGGAAATAGAGATTTTTGCTGGATTATAGGCACTGAATGAATAAGGCATTATTCCATTAATGTGATGAAAGGAGAACCAAAATGGGAATCAAGACATATAACCCATATACACCTTCAAGAAGAAATATGACTGGTTCTGATTTTTCTGAGATTACGAAGAAGACGCCAGAGAAATCTCTGTTAGTCTCCATGCAGAAAAAATCCGGTCGCAATAACCAGGGTAAAATTACAGTAAGGCACCGTGGAGGCGGTTCCAGAAGAAAATATAGGATTATTGATTTCAAGAGAAACAAGAAAGACGGAATCCCGGCAACTGTCATCGGCATTGAGTACGATCCGAACAGGACGGCGAACATTGCCCTGATCTGCTATGCAGACGGCGAGAAGAAATATATTATCGCTCCGCAGGGCCTGACAGACGGCATGAAGGTCATGGAAGGGCCGGAAGCTGAAATCAGGGTTGGCAACTGTCTTCCCCTTGAGAACATCCCGGTTGGTACCCAGGTACACAATATCGAGCTCACCCCTGGCAAAGGCGGTCAGCTTGCCCGTTCTGCAGGCAACAGCGCACAGCTGATGGCAAAAGAAGGGAAATATGCTACCTTAAGGCTTCCCTCCGGCGAGATGAGAATGGTTCCCATTGGCTGCCGTGCAACTATCGGCGTGGTGGGCAATGCAGACCATAACCTTATTAAAATCGGTAAAGCAGGGCGTAAGCGCCACATGGGCATCCGCCCGACCGTCCGTGGTTCTGTCATGAACCCCAACGACCATCCGCATGGTGGTGGAGAGGGCAAGACCGGAATCGGACGCCCGGGTCCATGCACACCTTGGGGCAAGCCTGCACTGGGATTAAAGACCAGGAAGAAGAACAAAGCATCTAACAGGCTTATCGTAAGAAGAAGAGACGGTAAGGCGTTAAAATAATAAGGAGGCCCGCAGCCGTACTTTTTGTCCGGCGCGCGGGGATAATCAAGGAGGTAAATTATGGGTCGTTCACTGAAAAAAGGACCATTTGCTGATGAGAGTTTATTAAAAAAAGTAGATGCTATGAACGCAGCGGGTGAAAAGAGCGTGATCAAGACATGGTCCCGCCGTTCCACAATTTTCCCGCAGTTTGTAGGGCATACTTTTGCAGTCCATGACGGAAGGAAGCATGTGCCGGTATATGTTACGGAGGATATGGTCGGACATAAGCTTGGCGAGTTCGTTGCGACAAGAACTTACCGCGGACATGGGAAAGACGAGAAGAAATCAAAGGTTCGTTAATTATTGAAAGGAGGTTCCACCATCCATGGCGAAAGGACATAGAAGTCAAATTAAGAGAGAAAGAAATGCACAGAAAGATACCAGGCCTTCAGCTAAGTTATCTTATGCCCGGGTATCTGTTCAGAAAGCATGTTTTGTACTGGATGCGATTCGTGGAAAAGACGTCAGGACCGCTTTGGCGATTTTGGCTTACAGTCCCAGGTATGCATCAAGCATCATAGAAAAGTTACTGAAATCTGCGATTGCCAATGCGGAGAACAACAATGGATTGGATGCAGAAAACCTTTATATCGCAGAGTGTTATGCGAATAAAGGACCGACAATGAAAAGAGTGAGACCAAGGGCACAGGGAAGGGCTTACCGGATTGAGAAGAGAATGAGCCACATAACAATCGTGCTTGATGAGAGATAGGAGGGCAAACATGGGACAGAAAGTGAATCCTCATGGCTTAAGAGTCGGCATTATCAAAGATTGGGACTCTAAATGGTACGCAGAATCAGATTTTGCAGACTTTTTGGTTGAAGATTACAACATCAGAACATTTTTGAAGAAGAAATTATACGCATCCGGCGTTTCTAAGATTGAGATTGAGAGGGCTTCTGACCGCGTGAAGGTTATCCTCTACACCGCAAAGCCTGGCGTCGTAATTGGCAAGGGCGGTTCTGAAATTGAGAAAGTAAAAGCTGAACTTCAGAAATATACAGATAAGAAACTGGTTGTGGATATCAAAGAGGTTAAGAGGCCGGATAAAGACGCCCAGTTAGTAGCTGAGAATATCGCGCTGCAGCTGGAGAACCGTGTGTCTTTCCGCCGGGCAATGAAGTCCTGTATGGGCAGGAGCATGAAAGCCGGCGCATTGGGAATCAAGAGTTCCGTTTCCGGACGTCTGGGCGGTGCCGATATGGCACGTACAGAGTTCTACAGCGAGGGGACCATCCCGCTTCAGACATTAAGAGCAGATATCGATTATGGATTCGCCGAAGCAGATACCACTTACGGAAAAGTTGGCGTAAAGGTGTGGATTTACAAGGGCGAAATCCTTCCAACAAAGGAATCTAAGGAAGGGAGCGATAAATAATGTTAATGCCAAAAAGAGTAAAACGCCGTAAACAGTTCCGTGGTTCCATGGCAGGAAAGGCGTTGAGAGGTAATAAAATTTCAAATGGTGAATATGGCATCGTGGCTATGGAGCCTTGCTGGATTAAGTCTAACCAGATTGAGGCAGCCCGTATTGCAATGACACGTTACATCAAGCGTGGAGGTAAAGTCTGGATTAAAATTTTCCCGGACAAACCGGTAACTGCGAAACCAGCGGAAACTCGTATGGGTTCCGGAAAAGGAACATTGGAGTATTGGGTGGCTGTAGTGAAGCCAGGTCGCGTAATGTTCGAGATTTCCGGTGTACCAGAAGAAATAGCTCGTGAGGCATTACGTCTTGCTACACATAAATTACCTTGTAAATGTAAAGTAGTTTCACGTGCAGACTTAGAAGGCGGTGAATCAAATGAAAACTAGTAATTATTTAAAAGAGTTAAGAGAAGAGAATATAGCGTCATTACAGGAACAGCTGGTGGCTGCGAAGAAGGAATTGTTCAACTTGAGATTTCAGAATGCAACAAATCAGTTAGATAATACCGGAAGAATCAAGGAAGTTCGCAAGAATATCGCTAGAATTCAAACGATTATCACTGAAAAGGCGAAAGAGGCATAAGACAACGTATGCTTCCGTCCAACTTTTATTGAAAGGAGATTCTATATCGTGGAAGAAAGAAATCTTAGAAAAACACGTACCGGTGTTGTTGTAAGTGACAAGATGGATAAGACCATTGTTGTTGCAGTGAGAGACAATGTAAGACATCCCCTTTACAACAAAATCGTTAAGAAAACTTATAAATTAAAAGCTCATGACGAGAACAATGACTGCAACATTGGCGATACCGTCAGAGTAATGGAGACAAGGCCGCTGTCAAAAGACAAAAGGTGGAGGCTTGTAGAAATCGTTGAGAGAGCGAAGTAAAGGAGGCTGCCAGCATGATTCAACAGGAAAGTAGACTGAAAGTAGCTGATAATACAGGAGCAAAAGAATTGCTTTGCATCCGTGTTATGGGCGGTTCTGTCAGGAGATATGCGAATATCGGGGATATCATTACTGCTACGGTTAAAGATGCAACACCAGGCGGCGTTGTTAAAAAAGGCGATATCGTCAAGGCTGTAGTGGTCCGTACTAAGAAAGGTGCGCGTCGTAAAGACGGTTCTTATATCAAATTTGACGAAAATGCGGCTGTTATCATCAAAGAGGACAAAACTCCGAGAGGAACCCGTATCTTTGGGCCAGTTGCTAGAGAGCTTCGTGAAAAACAGTTTATGAAGATTGTTTCCTTAGCTCCGGAAGTATTATAGGAGGTTGGAAGATGGCAACATTAAAGATTAAAAGAGGCGATACTGTCAGAGTCATCACCGGGAAAGACAAAGACAAAGAAGGGAAAGTTATTTCCATAAACAGGAAGAAAAATACTATTTTGGTAGAAGGCGTCAACATGATCACAAAGCACACGAAGCCCAACATGATGAACCAGCAGGGCGGCATTGTGCATCAGGAAGGACCCATCCATATTTCTAACGTAATGTATGTCCACAAGGGGAAACCTACCAGGATAGGCTTCAAGATGGACGGAGACAAGAAAGTACGTTTTGCCAAATCCACTGGCGACATCATTGATTAATTCAGGAGAGGAGGTCCATTCAGTTGAGTAGCAGATTGAAAGAGATTTATCAGAACGAAATCGTTGACGCTCTGATGAAAAAGTTTGAATATAAAAATGTTATGCAGGTACCGAAGCTTGAGAAAGTTGTCATCAACATGGGTGTTGGCGAGGCAAAGGAAAATGCGAAGCTTTTGGATGCCGCAGTCAGCGATATGGAGACGATTGCAGGACAGAAAGCCGTAATTACCAAGGCTAAGAAATCCATAGCTAACTTCAAAATCAGGGAAGGAATGCCCATCGGATGCAAGGTTACCTTAAGGGGCGACAAGATGTATGAGTTTGTTGACCGCCTGATTAATCTTGCACTGCCGCGTGTGCGTGACTTCAGGGGCGTGAACCCTAACGCGTTTGACGGAAGAGGAAATTATGCGCTCGGAATCAAGGAACAGCTGATTTTCCCAGAAATCGAATACGATAAGATTGACAAAATCCGTGGCATGGATGTTATTTTCGTAACCACAGCTAAGACAGACGAAGAAGCACGTGAGTTGTTGGCGCAGTTCAATATGCCATTTATGAAATAATAGGAGGGAATTTTAATGGCAAAAACATCAATGAAAGTAAAACAGCAGCGCAAACAGAAATTCTCTACCAGAGAATACAGCCGCTGCAGGATTTGTGGGCGTCCCCATGCATACTTAAGGAAATATGGAATCTGCAGGATTTGCTTCCGTGAGTTGGCATATAAAGGACAGATACCAGGTGTTAAAAAGGCAAGTTGGTGACCGGAAGCACTTAGCGAAAGCAAGCTGCCAAGCGTAGCTTGAGGTTAGTGCGAGGTCGTTCTGAGAGATTAGCAAGGGCGAGCCGTAGGCGAAGGCCGAGCTTAGCGAACAGAACTTCCTTATACAAGAAAAAGTTAGGAGGAATTACACATCATGACAATGAGTGATCCAATCGCAGATATGCTTACAAGAATCCGTAATGCAAACACTGCCAAACATGATACAGTAGATGTTCCAGCTTCCAAGATGAAAGTTGCAATCGCCGACATCCTTGCAAATGAAGGATATATCGTAAAATATGACATCGTGGAAGGTGAGAGTTTCAATACAATTCGCATTACTTTGAAATATGGCAAGGACAAGAATGAGAAAATCATTACTGGACTTAAGAGGATTTCTAAGCCGGGGCTGCGCGTTTATGCTGGCAAGAATGAGATTCCGAGAGTCCTGGGCGGGCTGGGAATTGCAATCCTCTCCACGAACCAGGGCGTTGTAACTGATAAAGAAGCAAGAAAATTAGCAGTAGGCGGTGAAGTTCTCGCCTATGTATGGTAGGAGGTACGGGCATGTCACGAATCGGAAGAATGCCAATCGCGGTGCCGGCAGGCGTTACTGTCGATATTGCAGAAAATAATCATGTGACTGTAAAAGGTCCAAAGGGGACATTAGAGAGAACGCTCCCCACAGAAATGGAAATCAAGTCAGAAGGCTCTGAGATTACGGTTTCAAGGCCGAATGATTTAAAGAAAATGAAATCCTTGCATGGCCTGACAAGGACGCTGATTAACAACATGGTTGTCGGCGTAACGGAAGGTTACACGAAGGAACTGGAAGTGAACGGTGTCGGCTATAGGGCGTCAAAATCCGGCAAGGACCTGACCCTGAACTTAGGATATTCCCATCCGGTCATCATGACGGATCCGGAAGGGCTGGAGTCCAAGGTAGACGGCAATAAGATTACCGTTTCCGGCATCGACAAAGAAAAAGTTGGCCAGTACGCAGCGGAAATCAGAGATAAGAGAAGACCTGAGCCTTACAAAGGGAAGGGTATCAAATATGTTGATGAAGTCATTAGGCGTAAAGTTGGTAAGACTGGTAAGAAATAATATAGGAGGAACAAAAAATGGTTAATAAAAAATCAAGATCCGAAGTTCGTTTGAAAAAACACAGAAGAGTGCGCAATCGTTTCTCCGGTACTGCTGAAAGGCCACGTTTAGCTGTGTTCCGAAGCAATAATCATATCTATGCGCAGATTATTGACGACACAGCCCAGCATACGCTTGTTTCCGCGTCTACACTTCAGAAGGATGTAAAAGCAGAGCTTGAGAAAACCAATAACGTAGAAGCAGCAGCACATCTGGGGGCAGTGATTGCCAAGAGAGCGTTAGACAAAGGCATTACCACTGTTGTCTTCGACAGAGGCGGTTATATCTATCAGGGAAAAATCCAAGCTTTGGCTGACGCAGCCAGAGAAGCTGGTTTAGACTTTTAATAGGAGGAGACAAATACATGAAACGTACAATCGTTGATGCTAGTCAATTAGAATTAACAGAAAAAGTGGTATCGATTAAGCGTGTAACAAAAGTTGTCAAGGGCGGACGTAACATGCGCTTCACAGCTTTGGTTGTTGTCGGCGACGGCAATGGTCATGTAGGTGCAGGTTTGGGTAAGGCAGCTGAAATTCCCGAGGCAATCCGCAAAGGAAAAGAAGATGCAGCCAAGAAGCTGATTACTGTGAAATTAGATGATAACAACAGTATTACGCATGATATTTCTGGAAAGCATACCGGAGCATCTGTTCTGCTGAAAAGGGCTCCAGAAGGTACCGGTGTAATCGCAGGAGGCCCGGCGCGTAGCGTGTGCGAGCTGGCTGGGATTAAGAACATCCGTACCAAGTCTTTGGGATCCAACAATAAGCAGAATGTAGTCCTTGCGACAATCAGCGCGTTGAGTCAGCTGAAATCTCCGGAAGAAGTAGCAAAACTCCGCGGGAAATCTGTGGAAGAGATACTCGGTTAAGGAGGAGAAGAGATGGCAGATAAATTAAAAATAACACTTGTGAAATCTACAATCGGTGCAGTTCCTAAGAACCGTAAGACTGTAGAAGCGCTTGGCTTAAGGAAGTTAAATCATTCTGTGGAAATGCCGGACAATGACGCAGTAAGGGGAATGATCCGGCACGTGAGACATTTAGTGAAAGTTGAAGAAATCTAAGAAAAAAGTTAGGAGGTGTCACAATGGACTTATCTAATTTAAGACCGGCCGAGGGTTCCAAACACAGCAATAATTTCAGAAGGGGACGCGGGCATGGTTCAGGAAATGGTAAGACTGCAGGCAAGGGCCATAAGGGCCAGAAGGCTCGTTCCGGGGCTCCAAGGCCGGGATTTGAAGGTGGCCAGATGCCATTATACCGAAGGATTCCTAAGCGCGGCTTTACCAATAGGAATTCCAAAGAAATCATTGCATTCAATGTAGAAAGACTGGAAGTATTTGACAATGATGCTGTAGTGACAGTTGCTGATCTGCTGGAGCGCAGGATTATCAGGAAGACAGGAGACGGCGTTAAGGTTCTCGGTAATGGCGATCTGACCAAGAAACTTACAGTACAGGTAAATGCCTTCAGCGCAAGTGCAAAGGAAAAGATTGAGGCTTTGGGCGGAAAAGCAGAGGTGATCTAAGAATGCTGGAGACACTTCAGAAAGCGTTTAAAATCAAAGATATCAGGAACCGTATTTTCTATACATTTATCATGCTGATTGTCATCAGGATAGGCTCACAGCTGCCTCTTCCTGGTGTCAAGGGCGAGGTGATTGCAGAGTGGTTTGCGAGCCAGGGGGCAGATGGGCTGAATTTCTTCAACGCCATCACCGGTGGCTCCTTTGAGCAGATGTCAGTTTTTGCGCTGAACATCACGCCGTATATCACATCTTCCATCATCATGCAGCTTCTGACTATCGCTATCCCTAAATTGGAGGAGATGCAGAAAGACGGCGAGGACGGAAGGAAGAAGATTGCTGAGATTACCCGTTATGTGACGGTTGCCCTTGCCCTTATTCAGTCCATTGCTATGGCAATCGGATTTGGGCGCAGCGGTTATATGGACAAATTTGACGCATTGCATGTAGTCATGATGGTTACGAGCCTGACAGCAGGTTCCGCAGTTCTGATGTGGATTGGTGAAAGGATTACAGAGAAGGGAGTCGGCAATGGAATCTCCATCGTATTGACGATTAATATCATTTCCAGAATTCCGGAAGACCTGATGACCCTTTACAATCAGTTCATTAAGAATGCGCCGAACGTAGGTAACGCAATTATCGCGACCCTTATCATCCTTGCTGTTATCCTGGTGACGGTAGTCTTTGTCATTATCCTGCAGGATGGTATGCGCAAGATTCCGGTACAGTACAGCAAGAAGATTCAGGGACGCAAGCAGGTAGGCGGCCAGTCCAGCCATATCCCGCTGAAAGTCAACACGGCAGGCGTTATCCCAATCATCTTTGCCCAGTCAATCATGCAGTTCCCGGTGGTTATCGCAACCATCATGGGAAAAGGCAATGGGAACGGCATCGGAAGCAAGATTCTCCATGGGCTTTCCCAGTCTTACTGGTGCGATCCGGAACAGCCTGTTTACAGCATAGGTCTGGTGGTATACATTGTTTTGGTAATTGCATTTGCATACTTCTATACCTCCATCACTTTCAACCCGCTGGAGATCGCGAACAATATGAAGCGTCAGGGCGGCTTTATTCCAGGTATCAGGCCTGGCAAGCCTACCAGCGATTATCTGACCAAGATTTTGAATTACATTGTATTCATCGGGGCAGTCGGGCTTACGATTGTAGCCGTTATCCCAATCTTCTTTAATGGGGTATTCAGCGCAAACGTATCCTTCGGCGGGACGTCCATCATCATTATCGTGGGTGTTATCATCGAAACGCTCAAGCAGATTGAATCTCAGATGCTGGTACGCTTTTATAAAGGATTTTTAAATGATTAGGAACTGAGTATGTGTGCCTGGGAGATGCCGCAGGGTATCTCCTATGGTACACTAAAGTTATTTAGAGGAGGAATAGCTCATGAAAATTATTATGTTGGGGGCGCCCGGGGCAGGAAAAGGAACGCAGGCAAAGCAGATTGCAGACAAATATTCCATTCCCCATATTTCGACAGGAGATATTTTCCGCGCGAATCTAAAAGCAGGAACGGAATTAGGAAAGAAAGCAAAAGAGTATATGGATCAGGGCCTTTTGGTGCCGGATGAACTGACCTGTGATTTGGTTATGGACCGCATCGCACAGGAAGACTGCAAGAATGGCTTTGTGCTGGACGGATTTCCAAGGACTATTCCGCAGGCAGAAGCATTGGACGCAGCGCTTACGAAAATCGGACAGAACATGGATTATGCCATTGACGTGGATGTTCCAGATGAGAATATCGTCAACCGTATGTCAGGCAGGCGCGCATGCTTAAATTGCGGGGCGACCTACCACATCGTTTCCATTCCTACCAAGACGGAGGGCATATGCGACCGTTGCGGCAGCCCGGTAGTCCTGCGGGATGACGACCAGCCGGAGACAGTCAAGAAGCGTCTGGATGTATACCACGCGCAGACCCAGCCGTTGATTGACTATTACCAGAAGCAGGGCATTTTGAAGAGTGTAGACGGAACGCAGCCAATGGAAGAGGTATTTGGCGCCATTGTGGAAATATTGGGGGCGTAGAAGATGTCAGTATCCATTAAATCGGCCAGAGAAATCGAATTGATGAGGGCAGCAGGGAAAATCCTGGCAAAAGTCCATGAAAATCTGGGCAAGGAGCTGAAAGAAGGAATGTCCACGCTGGATATAGACCATCTGGGCGATGATATTATCCGCAGTTATGGCTGCATCCCCTCTTTTAAGAATTATAACGGATACCCCGCATCTGTCTGCGTATCGGTGAATGACGAAGTTGTCCATGGTATACCCACGAAGAAGCGGCATATCCGGGAGGGGGACATCGTGAGCCTCGATATTGGTGTCATTTACAAAGGATACCATTCAGACGCCGCGCGGACGCACGGCATTGGTGAGATATCCGAGGAAGCTGCATTATTAATAGAAAGAACCCGCCAGAGTTTTTTTGAAGGCATTAAGTATGCGAAGGAAGGAAACCATCTGCATCAGATTTCCAATGCAATCAGCGCATATGCGGAAAGCTTTGGATATGGAGTGGTACGTGACCTGGTAGGGCATGGAGTCGGCACCCGTCTTCATGAAGACCCACAGATTCCTAATTTTGCGCAGAAGAGCAGAGGTGTGCGGCTGCGGGCGGGCATGACATTGGCGATTGAACCCATGATCAATGCAGGGCGTTTTGATGTGGAATGGCAGGATGACAACTGGACTGTGGTGACACAGGACGGATCCCTGTCCGCTCATTACGAAAATACAATTTTGATCACATCCGGCGAGCCGGAAATCCTGAGCCTGACGGAAAGCACTGATTGAAGCCAAGTAAACGGCGCAGGCTGAGCTTATTGCGGGGCGTTCTGTGACACGCGGGACATTTAGCGAACAGAGCTACCTTGTGAAAACGGAGGCAGACAGATGGATATTAAGTTAGCAGTTTCCAGATCAGGACACGACAAAGACAGTGTTTATGTAATTATAAAGGAAGAAGCCAATCTGGCTTATCTGGCAGATGGGAAAGCAAAGCCCATAGAAAAGCCGAAAAAAAAGAATGTCAAACATATGCAAATCATCAAGAATCTTCCGAAAGAGATTACAGAAGTCTTTACGCAGCAGGATTTTCGGAATGAAGAAATAAAAAGAGCGATTAAGCTATATCAAAAGCATACTGAAATCAGGAGGAAATAGAATGTCAAAAGCAGATGTAATTGAAGTAGAAGGTAAAGTAGTAGAGAAGCTGCCGAACGCCATGTTCCAGGTTGAGCTGGAGAATGGCCATCAGATCCTTGCGCATATCAGCGGAAAGCTGCGGATGAACTTCATACGAATCCTGCCAGGCGATAAGGTGACAATCGAGATGTCACCCTATGACCTGACTAAGGGCAGGATTATCTGGAGAGACAAATAACAGCGGCAAACAGCCACAGATGTGTATATGCAGGCCACCGGAGAGAATACTTCCTAATGTATCCTTTGCGGTGGTTGTTTTTATGTGGAAAATGACGATATTATCTAAGTAAATGTTTGTTTTTTTATAACAGGAAACAGTTGCCTATTTAATGAAAAGAAAGGAAGGGATATCAATCATGGGTTCCAAACACTTGAAGAAAAGTCTTTTAATCATCTTAATTATTTCAATAACTGCTACCAGCTTTTTTCCGGGAAACTGTTTTGCCGACACACCGATGCGAGTGTCTGCGAAAGGCAATGTCCAGATATCTGCTGACAGCAAAAAAATCACCCCTGCGCAAGCAGACAAAATGGCATTAGCGCTGACCAATAAGACATGGGTTTGGGAGTGGGTAGCCTTTTTTGTTCCTTATATGTCCCCCAAAGGCGTAAAAAAATTGCTGCCTGCATCTAAGAAATCTGAGTGGGCGGGCGTCAGAGACATGACGACCGGGAAGAAAATTAAGTTTACCAAAAAGAAAATAAATGCGGCAAGGAAGATGAAACCCTCTCGTTCACTTACACGTAAAGACATTGATGGGCATGCATTGATTATCATGCAGTCTACCGGGAACTGGAGCTATATTTCCAAGATGCTGCCTTATATGAGCCACAAAGGGATACGCGCTGTTGTCCGCTGTTATAATAAGAAGCATGGGGGAAAACGGAAACGGGCAGAAGATTATTTCTGATCCTTTTCATACGCCTCCCGAAAATCAAAAAAAGCCTTGATTTTTCTAGGCTTGGGTGCTATACTATTAGCTGAACGCTTTTGGAGCATAGTATTTTTGCGCGCAAAATTGCGTAAAAATCAGTTTAGTATGTCCTTTGGGACAGTGCAGAAAGGAGGAAGTGCTGTGAAGGTAAGATCATCAGTAAAGCCTATTTGCGAAAAATGCAAGATTATCAAAAGAAAAGGAAGCATCCGGGTAATCTGTGAGAATCCGAAACACAAACAGAGGCAAGGTTAACCGTAACCGCTTAATGAACACGGGCATTGATGCGAAGTGTGAATTTCGTTTGTTTGTGAGAGTTTGTTTTTATTTATGTGCGGCTGTAGCAAGACGCCTGAAAGGGCTGTTCTTGCTATTCATAATAACCAGCGTGTACGGCTGGGTTTCTGTTTTTATACCGAGGGACAGGGATACGACAGTGCAGAGGGCCAGAGTGACAGTATGCACACATTTCAGGACGAGCAACCGTAGCTGCATATGGTTATCTGATGCCGGGCAGGTCTTGTTGCGGACTATGCCGGAAGATATACGAGATTTGGATGGAAATATATTCCAGGCCTAATGCCGGCGGCATGGCAGATATGCCGGGGCATTCCCGATTAGGAAAACAAAATTTTATGGAGGTGCAAAACACACATGGCTCGTATTGCAGGTGTAGATTTACCAAGAGAAAAACGTGTTGAGATAGGGTTGACTTATATTTACGGTATCGGAAGAACAAGTTCCAACCGTATCCTTGCCGAGGCAAAAGTGAACCCGGATACCCGTGTCAGGGATTTGACTGACGAAGAAGTAAAGAGAATCAGCGAAGTGATTGACCAGACACAGACCGTGGAAGGCGATTTGAGAAGGGAAATTGCTCTGAATATCAAGAGACTGCAGGAAATCGGATGTTACCGCGGTATCCGTCATAGGAAAGGCCTTCCGGTCCGCGGACAGAAGACGAAGACCAATGCAAGAACCAGGAAAGGTCCTAAGAGGACTGTCGCTAATAAGAAAAAGTAGAGCACTTAGCGAAAGCAAGCTGATAAGCGCAGCTTGAGGTTA
>CAJUFQ010000002.1:0-89003 GCA_910585625.1 uncultured Lachnospiraceae bacterium | reverse complement strand
GTGCGAACTTTGTTACCGAGACTTAGCGGTGTCGAGCCTGCAGGCAGGCGAAGGCGGCGTGATAGCCGAGCGTAACTACCTTGGTAAGCTTAGCGAAAGCAAGCTGATAAGAGCAGCTTGAGGTTAGTGCGAACTTTGTTACCGAGACTTAGCGGTGTCGAGCCTGCAGGCAGGCGAAGGCAGCGTGATAGCCGAGCGTAACTGCCTTGGTAAGCTTAGCGAACAGAACTACCATAAAAGTGATATGAAACAGTAAATTTTAATAATTAGAAGAAAGTAGGTTAGTTTAGAAATGGCGAAAAACACTGCAAAAAAAGTGACAAAAAAGCGCGTAAAGAAAAACGTTGAACGCGGACAGGCGCACATTCAGTCATCTTTTAACAATACAATCGTAACGATTACAGATGCTGAAGGAAATGCTTTATCATGGGCAAGTGCAGGCGGTCTTGGTTTTAGAGGTTCAAGGAAATCTACTCCGTATGCTGCACAGATGGCAGCAGAGACTGCGACAAAGGCAGCTCTTATCCATGGTTTGAAAACAGTAGACGTTATGGTAAAAGGACCCGGTTCAGGGCGTGAAGCAGCAATCCGTGCGCTTCAGGCATGCGGACTCGAAGTAACCAGCATCAAAGACGTTACTCCGGTACCTCACAACGGATGCCGCCCACCAAAACGCAGAAGAGTCTAATTAGGAGGTATAAGTTAAGATGGCAGTAAATAGAGTTCCAGTTCTTAAGAGATGCAGGTCTCTTGGTTTAGATCCGGTATATCTGGGAATAGATAAAAAGTCCAACAGGCAATTAAAAAGAGCGAACAGGAAAGTGTCTGAATATGGACTGCAGCTGAGAGAGAAACAGAAAGCAAAATTCATCTACGGTGTGTTGGAGAAACCTTTCCACAACTACTATCTGAAAGCTGACAGGATGAAAGGCATGACAGGTGAAAACCTGATGATTATGCTGGAGAGCAGGCTTGATAACGTAGTTTACCGTTTAGGCTTTGCAAGAACCAGGAAAGAAGCAAGGCAGATTGTCGGCCATAAGCATGTGCTGGTAAACGGCAAGCAGGTAAAAGTTCCTTCCTATCTTGTGAAAGCAGGAGACACTGTTGAAATCAAAGAGAAGTGCAAAGGTTCCCAGAGATACAAAGATATCCTTGAGGTTACAGGCGGAAGATTGGTACCGGAGTGGCTGGATGTCGACCAGGAAAACCTGAAAGGTACTGTGAAAGAATTACCGAACAGAGAAGCTATTGATGTTCCGGTTGATGAAATGCTTATCGTCGAGTTGTATTCTAAGTAATAAATGACAAGCAACGGTATCCGAAAAGGAGGGACTTTGTAGTGTTCGATTTTGAAAAACCTAATATTGAAATTGCACAGATTTCAGAAGACAAAAAATACGGCCGATTTGTCGTTGAACCACTTGAAAGAGGCTATGGCACTACACTTGGGAATTCGCTGAGGAGAATCATGCTCTCTTCTTTGCCAGGTGCGGCAGTCAGCCAGGTTAAAATCGAAGGTGTTCTGCACGAATTCAGCTCCATTCCGGGAATCAAGGAAGATGTGACTGAAATCATCATGAACATTAAGAACCTGGCATTGAAAAATACCAGCCCAACAAACGAGTCTAAAGTTGCTTATATTGAATTTGAAGGCGAAGGCGTAGTAACAGCTGCGGATATCCAAGTCGATCCGGATATCGAGATTATGAATCCGGACTTGGTAATCGCCCATCTGAACGGCGGCGCAGATTCCCGGCTATATATGGAACTGACGATTACAAAGGGCAGAGGCTATGTAAGTGCTGATAAGAACAAAGGTGAAGATGTTCCCATCGGCGTCATTGCAGTCGATTGCATTTATACCCCCATTGAGCGTGTGAACCTTTCGATTGAGAATACACGTGTGGGCCAGATTACAGACTATGACAAGCTTACGCTGGATGTATATACGAACGGTACTTTGGAGCCGGACGAGGCAGTCAGCCTGGCAGCGAAAGTCCTCAGTGAACATCTGAACCTGTTTATAGATTTGTCCGAGAATGCAAAGACAGCAGAAGTCATGATTGAGAAAGAGGACAATGCAAAAGAGAAAGTCCTCGAAATGAACATTGATGAACTTGAACTGTCTGTCCGTTCCTACAACTGCCTCAAACGTGCAGGAATCAACACTGTGGAAGAACTGACCAATCGGACGCCGGAAGACATGATGAAAGTCCGTAATCTTGGACGCAAGTCATTAGAGGAAGTATTGGCAAAATTAAAAGAATTAGGATTGCAGTTAAACCCCGGAGAAGAGTGAGGCTCTTCGTAGGAGCAAGGCTTATAAGACCAAAAGGCGGAGCCTTGTATATCCCCAAAAAGGGATATTGCCCCAATGAGTGGCAGCAGACAAGTAACAGTATTCGGTAAATAAGACCAAAAAGGCGTTGCCGGATACTCCACAAATGGAGGATTCAGAAATGGGAAAATATAGAAAATTAGGCAGGACTTCCGATCAGAGAAAGGCCCTGATTAGGAACCAGGTAACAGCATTGCTTTACAATGGCAAGATTGTGACTACAGAGGCGAAAGCAAAGGAAGTCCGTAAAGTGGCAGAAGGCTTGATTGCCATGGGAGTTAGGGAAAAGGATAACTTTGAGGAAGTAACCGTTACCGCAAAGGTTGCCCGCAAAGACGAGAATGGCAAGAGAGTAAAAGAAGTTGTAGACGGCAAGAGAGTTACCGTGTATGACGAAGTGGAGAAGACCATTAAGAAAGACCTTCCGTCCCGCCTGCATGCCAGACGTCAGATGTACAAGGTATTATATCCGGTAACATCTGTTCCGGCTGAAAAGGCAGGAAGGAAGAGAAACACCAAGAAAGTTGATATGGCAGCCAAGATTTTTGACGAAATCGCTCCAAAATATGTAGGCCGTAACGGTGGGTACACCAGGATTGTCAAGATTGGGCAGCGGAAAGGTGATGGCGCTTTAGAGGTTCTTCTTGAATTAGTATAAGAATCGGAAAAGAAATAAGCAATTACATGTTAGGTCACAGGAAAGAATATCTGAAATGTATTTTTTTCCTGTGACCTACTTTATGGAAGGAGAAAATGATTTATGAGTACAGCATCCATTTGTATCTTGATTACAATCGTGGTTTACCTCATAGGCATGTTAGCTGTTGGCTTTTATTTCGCCAGGAAGAATGAGTCCGCTTCCGACTTTTACCTTGGGGGACGCAAGCTGGGGCCGCTGGTAACTGCCATGAGCGCGGAGGCGTCCGATATGTCGGGGTATCTGCTGATGGGGCTTCCGGGCCTGGCCTATCTGTCCGGGCTGGCAGATGTGGGATGGACGATTGTGGGCCTGGCAGCCGGTACCTATTTAAACTGGCTGTTTACTGCAAGGCGTCTGCGCCGTTATACGCAGATTACGAATTCGTTTACGCTGCCGCAGTTCTTCTCTAACCGCTTCCACGATAAGTCAAATATCCTTACGGTTATTGCAGCGCTTATCATCATTATATTTTTTGTACCATATACGGCGTCCGGCTTTGCAGCCTGCGGGAAACTTTTTGGGTCGCTGTTTGGCGCAGACTATATGACGGCAATGGTTATTTCCGCCATCGTGATTGTCGGCTATACAGCGGCAGGCGGCTTCCTTGCGGCATCCACGACGGACTTCATACAGAGTATCATCATGACGGTTGCAATTATTTTTGTCATGGTGTTTGCCACGATTTCCGCTGGGGGAATCGGAGCAGTCATGGAAAATGCCAAAGCGATGCCGGGCTATCTGTCGGCAACCAGCACCTATGTGGCTGAAAACGGTCAGGCGGCGCCTTATGGGCTTCTGAAGATTATCTCCACCTGTGCCTGGGGCTTCGGCTATTTTGGAATGCCTCATATCCTGCTGCGCTTCATGGCCATTGAAGATGAAAATAAGCTCAAGCTGTCCCGCCGCGTGGCGTCTGTCTGGGTTGTGATTGCCATGGCTATGGCCGTCTTTATTGGTATTGTGGGAAATGCATTGAGCAAAGGCGGAGTGATTGCTGCCCTCACAGGCTCTGATACTGAGACAGTCATCGTCCGCATTGCAGACTTACTGTCAAGCTATGGCATATTCCCGGCATTGATGGCAGGCCTGATTTTGGCAGGGATTCTGGCAAGTACGATGTCGACGGCAGATTCACAGCTTTTGGCTGCCTCTTCCAGTGTGTCTCAGAATATCCTGCAGGATACGCTACATATGAACCTGTCCCAAAAGACAAGTATGGTGATTGCCAGGGTGACAGTTGTTGTGATTGCAGTCCTCGGCGTGTTCATTGCGAGAAATCCAAACAGTTCCGTATTTGGCATCGTTTCATTTGCCTGGGCAGGGTTTGGCGCGGCTTTCGGCCCGGTGATTATCTGTTCCCTGTTTTGGAAGCGCACGACGCTGCCAGGGGCGGTTCTGGGCATGATTGCAGGCGGCGCCATGGTATTTATCTGGAAATATCTGGTTGCGCCTATGGGCGGCGCATTTGCGATTTATGAACTGCTCCCGGCATTTCTTGTGGGGACTGCAGTCATTGTGCTTATAAGCCTGGCAGGCAAAGCGCCAAGCAAAGAAATCATGGCGGAATTCGAAGCAGCTAAGTCAACAGATTCCTTGAAATAAAAAAAGTAAAAAATTTCAAATTAATGAAATAAAAGTGCCTCCTGATTCATTTACTGTGTATCAATACAAAACAAGGAGGTACTTTTAGTATGAAGAAGAGGAATTTAAAAGGGATCGCAGCAGCAGCATTGGCAATGAGCATGGTGGCAACAACACCGGCAATGGCATTCGCCCAGGAGGGCGGGCTTACCGAGGTGACGGCCTACACAGCAGCTAAGCCTGACAAGAAGCCGGAAACAGACAAGAAGGTTAAGCCGAAGGCCCAGGAAGTCGGGAAGGTGACATGCACGTCTGCAGGCAAGTTGAACATCTCCTTCAAGCAGAAAGTGACATACACCGATGGCCTTAGGGCAGTCATCTTCGACGAGGAAGGGAAAGAAATCGCATCCAAGATTTCAAAGAAGAACAAGAGCCTGCTGACTGTTTCCGTGAGCGGCCTGGTACAAGGGCAGAAGTATACCGTAGAAATCGAAGGCATCCTCGGGAAAGACTCCACGGAAGCTGTCGTAGTGAAGAAGGCCTTCACGGCAAAAGGGATGAAGACCCAGAGCAAAGTCGGCAAGGCAACGGTAGAAAGCAAGAAATTCGTTGTGCTGAAAATGCAGTCCGCTGCTTACTACAAGGATGCAACTGTCAGCGTGGCTGACAGCAATGGCAATGCCTGCGACGCAAAAATTGTCAAGAAAGCAAAAGGCAACATCAAAGTACAGATTGCCGGGATGAAGAAAGGCAACACATACACCATCACCATTAACGGCGTGAAGACGAAAAATGAGAAGAACTTTGGTTCCATCACCAAGACCGTTACCGTGAAGTAAATAGCCAGCGGTAGGTTATTACAAGATAGATATGACGTGAAAGGGGTACCCGATGCAACAGGTCGCTGCCAAACGAAAAGTTTACATTGATAAGAAACTATTTGAGCGAATTTGTCAGAGCGATCAGGATGCGTTTAGAGAGCTGTATGAGTTATCATACAGTCCTCTCTATGCATTCTTACTTTCATATACCCTGAATGCAGAAGATGCACAGGATTTATTGCAGGATACATTTATCCAAATTCTCAGAAACTGCCACTTATACCGTGAGCAGGGAAATCCCATGGCATGGATGATGACAATCGCAAAAAACCTATTTCTTATGAAATGCAGAAAAGAACACGCACAAGGTGTGAATTATGAAGATGTGGAGTATCAGCTGGGGTTTGATGATATGACAAATGTTGAGAACCGGATGGTGCTGGAGAAAATGTTTGAAATCCTTTCTCTGGAAGACAGAAATATTATTATCATGCATGATGTAAGTGGTCTTAAGCACAGGGAGATTGCTGAAATAATGGGTATGCCCTTAGGGACGGTCATGACCCGCTACAACAGGGGAATCCGAAGATTGCAAAAGGAATTTGCTGAGAGGCGGACGACATGAATAAAAATGATTTAAGAGTTAAAATGCAGAGCGGGTTCTTGGAAGCGGCGCCAGATGTATATGAGGCGGTGCTGAGAGCTGCAGAAAAGAACGAGCTTATGCCGGAAGATACAACACCATATGAAGAAGGGAAATCTGCTTATGGCAGCATAAAAGGGAGTCTTGCTGTCAGCCAGGCGGGATTTGAGGAACGTCAGGCAGCTTCTCATAAAGGAAATATATTTTGGGGGAATTTTTCAAAATATGCATTGTCTGCTTGTGCAGGGGTTGCTCTGGTGTTCATGTGCCTATTCGGCCTTCTGGGCAGAGGGCAGGATGATATTTACGTCATGTTGGACATCAATCCAAGCATACGGATGGTGATGAATAAGTCTTACCAGGTAAAGAAGCTGGAGGGCCTGAACCAGGATGGCAAAGACGTCATAGGTAGTTTGGACTGGAAGAAGAAGACACCGCTCTTGGAGACACTGGATGCTCTGGTGGAAGGATCCGTCAAGGGGTCTTATCTGCAGGAGGGCGGAGGGATATTGGTGACAATCTGTGCATCGGACCAGGCTATGTATGAGGAGCTGGAAAGCACAATGGGAACCGGAATTGATGAGTCTTTAGGAAAAATGGGAATTTCCGGCGTCACTACAGCTTTCCAAAGTGCGGAACGCGGCTCTGAAGAAAAAGGAAGGGAGCAGCTGGAAGCAGAGCTTGCTGAAAAATATGGAGCAGATGCAGCGGAATTGAGCCAGATGACAGTGATGGAACTGATAGAATATTGCCAGAAGCATGGTGCAGCGAAGCTAGAGCTTTCGCCAGTATCTGAAAAGCAATGGCAGAGTCCTTCCAAGAAGAAGGGTGCGCAGGATGTAAAAGATGCTCAGGATAAAGAGAAGCAATCAAAGAAAGTAAAAGACAGGGATGATAAGAAGCCGAAATCAGATTCTGAGTCAAAGGCTGGCAAGGGAAAAGATAAACAGTCAAAAGATAAAGAGCCGGAGGACAAGAAGAAGCCGGAGAGAGATACGCCCTCACAGGGAAATGAGCAGAGTTCAGGCAATGGCAAGAGCGTGCAGCCAACGCAGGCTCCGACCGCACCAGCCCAACCTGAACCGCAGCCGGAAATCCCACAACCGCCACAGCCGGAGAATCCACCCCAGGATGGGAATAATTCCGGGCAGGATGACCCCAGCAATGGTGGTAATGAAGATAATAATGGAAATAACGGAAACAATGGAAACAACGGCAATAACGGAAACAACGGAAATAACGGAAACAACGGAAATAACGGAAACAATGGAAACAACGGCAACAAGGACGACAAGGACAATGCCGGGAACAACGGCAATAAGGACGACAAGGACGACAAGGACAATGCCGGGAACAACGGCAATAAGGACGACAAGGACAATGCCGGGAACAACGGCAATAAGGATGACAAGGACAATGCCGGGAATAACGGCAATAAAGATGACAAGGACAACGCCGGGAACAACGGCAATAAAGATGACAAGGACAACGCCGGGAACAACGGCGGCAAGAACGACAAAGGTAATGCTGGCGTGAAAGATGATAATGCTGGCAGAAATGAACTTGGCGTGTAAAACAATTATGCGCATTCGCGCAAGAAGTAATATATCGCTACGTGACCGTCCTAAGGAATCCCCCAGGCAAGCCTGGTACCCCTTAGGACAAATCAGCGCACGGCGCAGCAAAATAGCCAAGTCCCCCAAGAATGGGGGACTTGGCCGCTTTGTTCTTAGGTAACCATATTATTTTATGGGCCTTGCAATCATTACAATATTGCCTTCCGGATAATAGTAGCGCAACGGTTTTTCCAGTCGGTAACCGCCGCCATAGTACATGGAAACATGGTAGATGTTCTTATACCGTCCATTGTTATAAGGCGCGCTGTAGAAAATCAAATCTCCGATACGCAGCTGGGAGGCGGACAGCCCGTGGTAGGAAATTACCTTTCCCGTTCGTTCCAGGTGGGAAGCCATGGAAGCTGCAGTCGGCGCCCAGGTGGGGATGCCGCCCAAAAGCCCGGTGTCACAGCCGTAAGCGCGGAATACCAGGGAGCTGCAGTCATAATAGCCTACGCTCATACGTCTTGCCTGGCTGTAGGAAGAGCTGTACATAATGTTATATCCATTGCCGCGCGCGTCAATCGCACGTTGAGGTACTACTTCTACCTGGAAGACAAAGCTGTTGCCGTCGACCCTGACAGTGATATTGGTTATCCCGCATTTTTTAGCAGTGACAACGCCTGTGTCGCTTACCGTGGCAATAGATTTCTTCCAGGAATGATAGGAAATCTTGCTCTGGGCGGATACGCCGGACAGCTTAATGCTTTCTGTCTTACCAGGAGCCAGGAGCGCATAGTCTGATTTCAGGCTGGGGTTGGTGACGACGATGGTGTGTTTGATGCTTCTGCCGTCCACATTGATTGTCAGTGCGGTTTCCCCAGCTTTTTTGCCAGCTGTCACAGTTCCGTCTGGGTCGATTGTCACAAGCGATTTTTTATTCAGCTTCCAGGTCGTGCTGCTGTAAGAGGTAAGCCCGCTCATGGCAATTTTCCTGGAATGCCCCAGGGGGACAACGGTGCGCTTGTATGTTGTCTTTGGCTGTGAGACTTTTAGGTTTGTTATGTATTCTTTGGCAGTGCCATCGGAATAGCTGACGGTTGCAGTTATCTTGGCGGGGCCATATTTCCGGCCCCGCACTTTGCCGGATTTGCGATCCACATGTGCAATCTTAGGGTTTGAGGATTTCCAGGTGGTGCCGGTAATCTTGACCCCGGATTTGTCGACGCGCTTTAAGGATAATGTTTTGTCGGCGCCTACCGCAACGGCAGCCTGCTGCTGCACGATGCCAGAATTGATGACCTTGATGGTGCAGGAGCGTTCACATGTGACACGCTGGCCGTCTTTATATATGCTGTAAGAAGCATGCAATGTGGTCTTGCCTGCTTTGCGTCCGGTAATCTTGCAGGTATCGCCGGAAGGCTTAAGATCCGCAATGGACGGGTCAGACAAGGTGAAGGAAACATGGTCGGAAATGGAAGTATTTGACAGATAAACCGTGATGCTGCTGCCCTTCATCAATGTCTGGGACGAGCGGCTCAGCTTATAGTCGTTTTTCAATACCGTCACTTCACAGGAAGCTTTCGCGCCGGGAACAGAAGCCGTTATAGTGGCCGTCCCTGGCCTGACGCCGGTAATGGTTCCATCCTCGGCTACTTTGGCAATCCTCGGTTTGGAAGATTGGTAAGTAAGCCCTTCGGCAGGGTGTGCAGACGCGTTCAGGGAGAAATCATTCTCTGCAAAAATAATGACGTTCTTTGATTTTAACTTTACCGATGGGTTTTTCACGGTCACGGTACAAGTTTTTTTAATCCCGTTACAGGAGGCTGAAATCTTTACCGTGCCGGTTTTATGCGGAGTAACCTTCCCTTTCGGGCTGACTTCAGCAACCTTTAAGTTTGAAGAGTGCCAGGAGATGACGCCCTTTGGGGTGGCAGATGCCTTTAAGGAAATCGGATTCTTTATGTAGACAGTCTTGCTTCCAGGAAGTTCCAGCTTTGGCTGTTTGACTGTTACCTCACAAGATGCAGAGACGCCATTTGCTGTTGCGGTGATAGTGGCGGAGCCAGCCTTTTTGGGCTTGACCTTGCCTTTTTCGACAGATACGACAGATTTATCAGAGGTATTCCAGGAAATCTTACCTTTCGGGTTAGCGGTTGCCGTGAGGTCGGCTGTCTCACAAGAATATAAAACGAGTTTCTTCTTATTTAAAGTAATTGTATTGGAGACGGTCACTATACAAGAAGCGGAGGCCGTATAGCTGACGCCTGCCATGCTGAACGCGGCAGTGGCTGTGAGGCTGGCAGTCCCGCCTTGTAAGGCGTTCACAAGACCTTCATCTGATACAGAAGCAATTTCCGGATGGTCGGAGGACCAGGTAATCTGCAACGGTGCGTCCGCCGTACTGCTGTCATAGCCCAGAGCAGATGCCGTCAGCTGCAACGTATCCCCAGCATCGAGATTTGCTGTTTCCTGGCTTAAGGTGATGCTGAAATCAATGTCAGGCATGGCGCTGTCATCCGGCAGCTCAGACGCCCCGTCCTGTATTCCGGTTTCAGATAAAATCGCTGTTTCGGTTCCGGATAAAATCGCTGTTTCGGTTCCGGATAAAATCGCTGTTTCGGTTCCGGATAAAATCGCTGTTTCGGTTCCGGGATTGGACGGAAGTTCAGCTGCCTGTGAAACCAGAGGTGTTTCCAGCACCAGCAGGCAGCTGAGGAAAAAGGGTATCAATTTCTTGGTTTTCATCGCAAATGCCTCCTAATTGTTGAAAAAAATCGAATTACATCTATATGATAATCTTTTTTAGGCATAGATTCAAGGGGTCATTTATGAATTGGAAATAATTTAACAGATAATTAGATTTTTCAACTTGCATTTTAAAGAGGATAATGATATATTGGATAGGCACATATAGTGGCTGGTAAAAAATTATACACTATATTTAGTTATTCTGGAGGAGAACTAAATGAAGATTATCAAGAGAAGCGGGAAAGAAGCTGGATTTGACAGGAGTAAGATTGTCGATGCAGTCGCAAAGGCGAACCAGGAGGTGGCTGAGAGCGACCGGCTGTCAGAAGCACAGATTGAGGAAATCGCACAGCATATTGCAGGCATCTGCGCATCCATGGAACGTATCTACAACGTGGAAGAGATACAAGATATGGTAGAAAACGAGATTATGGCCTGCAAGGCATTTGAAGTGGCGAGGAAATATATTACTTACCGTTATAAGCGCGCATTGGTGCGTAAGTCGAATTCAACAGACCAGCAGATCTTGAGCCTGATTGAATGCGACAATGAGGAGATTAAGCAGGAGAATTCCAACAAGAATCCGATTGTGAACAGCGTGCAGAGGGATTATATGGCAGGGGAAGTCAGCAAGGATATTACCAGGCGTTTCCTGCTGCCGGAACATATAGTCCGCGCCCATGAGGAGGGTAAGATTCACTTCCATGATTCAGATTACTTTGCGCAGCATATGCACAACTGCTGTCTCGTGAACCTGGAGGACATGTTGCAGAATGGGACGGTAATCAGCGAGACTATGATTGAACGTCCTAAAAGCTTCTCCACGGCATGTAATGTAGCAACCCAGGCCATCGCGCAGATAGCCAGCTCCCAGTATGGCGGCCAGAGCATAACGCTGTCGCACCTGGCTCCCTTTGTCGAAGTGAGCCGGCAGAAACTGCGCAAAATCGTGCGCCGGGAATTTATGGCTGCAGGGCTTCCTCTCGTTGAGGATAAGGTCAATGAAGTGGCGGAAATGCGTGTCAAAGAAGAAATACGCCGCGGCGTCCAGATGATTCAATATCAGGTCATCACGCTGATGACGACCAATGGACAGGCTCCTTTCGTGACCGTGTTCATGTACCTTAACGAAGTGGAGGAAGGCCGTCTGCGGGATGATTTGGCGTTAGTAATCAAAGAAATGCTGCTGCAGCGTATGCAGGGCGTGAAGAATGAGAAAGGCGTGTACATTACACCGGCGTTCCCCAAGTTGATTTACGTTCTGGAGGAAGATAACATCCGCGAGGGCAGCCGCTATTGGAGCCTGACCAAACTCGCGGCAAAATGCACGGCAAAGCGCATGGTGCCGGATTATATTTCTGAGAAAGTCATGAAGGAAAATAAGCAGGGCTACTGCTATCCGTGCATGGGATGCCGTTCCTTCCTGACCGTGTACCATGACCGGGAGAATCAGCCCAAGTTTTATGGAAGGTTTAATCAAGGGGTCGTGACGCTGAACCTGGTGGACATCGCTTGTTCTTCCGGGGGAGACAGGGACAGGTTCTGGCGGATTTTTGACGAACGCCTGGAATTATGCAGGGAAGCTCTGATGCTCCGGCATGAACGCCTGAAAGGGACGCCTTCTGATGTTGCGCCAATATTATGGCAATATGGCGCGCTTGCACGGCTTGGCAAAGGCGAAGTCATCGACGAGCTGCTTTACCATGGATATTCCACGATTTCCCTGGGGTATGCAGGGCTTTGTGAGTGTACCCGGTACATGACGGGAAAATCCCATACCGATCCATTGGCAACGCCGTTTGCCCTCAAAGTGATGGAGCATATGAACGCGGCGTGCCGGCGTTGGAGAGAGGAGACAGACATTGATTTCAGCTTGTATGGCACTCCTCTTGAGTCTACGACGTATAAATTTGCAAAATGTTTGCAGCATAAATTTGGCGTGATAACAGGCGTTACAGATAAGAATTATATCACCAACAGCTACCATATCCATGTGACGGAGGAAATCGACGCGTTCAGCAAGCTTTCCTTTGAAGCGCAGTTCCAGAAGCTTTCGCCGGGCGGTGCGGTAAGCTATGTGGAAGTGCCCAACATGCAGGGCAATATTGAGGCTGTGCTGACCGTGATGCAGCACATTTACGAAAACATTATGTATGGGGAGCTGAATACGAAGAGCGATTATTGCCAGGTGTGCGGTTACGAAGGTGAGATTAAAATCGTGTCCGATAAGGACGGCAAGCTGGTATGGGAGTGTCCGAACTGCCAGAACCGGGATGAGGATAAGATGAACGTGGCCCGAAGGACTTGCGGATATATCGGGACGCAGTTCTGGAATCAGGGAAGAACCCAGGAAATTCAGGAAAGGGTGATGCATCTGTAATGAATTATGGGGAAATCAAGAGGACAGATGTTGCGAATGGGCCAGGTGTGCGTGTATCGCTGTTTGTTTCAGGCTGTACCCATCACTGCAAGGGCTGTTTCAATGCGGAGACTTGGGATTTTCGCTATGGGCAGGAGTTTACAAAAGCTGTGGAAGAGCGTCTGCTTGCACTGCTGGAGCCTGACTTTGTCGCCGGGCTGACAGTGCTTGGAGGAGAGCCGTTTGAACCGCAGAACCAGCGCGCGCTGCTGCCATTCCTCAGGAAAGCCAGGGAACGGTATCCTCACAAGAGCATCTGGTGTTACACGGGGTACTTGCTGGATGAAGAGCTGTGGGAATGTAGCAGGGCGAGGTGCGAGGCGACAGATGAGATGCTGTCGCTGCTGGACGTCCTGGTGGACGGGGAATTCTGTGAGGCGCAGAAGGATATCTCCCTGCAGTTTCGCGGTTCACGAAACCAGAGAATCATAGATGTGCCAAAGAGCCTTAGGCAGGGCAGGGTCTGCCTTTTGCAGTTATGAGAGTTCCGCTCATGGCGTTTGCAGATAGCTGCATACCGCAGGGAATTAATAAAACCATAAGAAATAATTTGCAAAAGATAAATTATCTTGCAGACAACTAGTGATATTATTAGGTAAAGGGAAGTATAAGAAACATGAAATTTCAGGAAAATAGTGAGGTTCCGGGCTACTTTAAGATTATGAGGGTATCTCTGGAACCAGATAGCTGCAGGGTTTTGAAAGGGCCTCAGGAAGAGAAAAAGCTGGCGGAATTCCTCAGGGATGATTTCCATTCCAGCAGATATGAGAAGATGCTTCAGCTTGTAGTGCGGGAGATGGTTGAAGAGAGCGATCGGGAGAGTATCTCCAAGCTGCTGTCCCTGGAGCATCTGCAGGAAGAGTTTAGCAGCGGCGGGACAGAGGTGACCTGTTCTTACCAGCGGAAAATCAATGGGCAGATGCAGCCGGTAGTGGCGGAGGTGTTTCCCAAGAAGTTTGGAAAGCAGGGGGAACTGGTTGAGTTCATGCTATATGTCTCACCCATAGAAAATGAAAAATAAGAATTGAGGGATGTGCATGGCAAAACGTAGACGCAGGGGAAAGCAGAAAATTGTGATAGTGGGCGTGAGCGTCCTGATGACGGTCAGTTTGCTGGTTGGAGTGTATTTTGCGATTTCATTCTATTTCAGCAGCCATTTTTTCTTCCGTGCTAAGATAAACGGCTGGCGGGTCGGCGGCATGAGCCTTGCGGAAGCCGAGGAAAAGGTAGGAGAAGGCGTGGAAGATTACCTTCTGACCGTGTATGACAGGGATGGCGAAAAGCACCATGTTTACGGCGGGGATATTGAATGCTCTTATGTGCCGGACGGCTCAGTTGAGAAACTGCTGGATAGTCAGGAGCCAGTACAGTGGTTAGGCGCGATTTTCAGTCCCCGCGAGAGCCAGGTACCCATTACCATGGAGTATAAGGAAGAATTAATTTCCAAGGCGGTTAAAGATATGGACTGCTTTCAGGAAGAAAATATTACGGATCCGGAAAGCGCGCGCATTGAGCTGGGCGACGACGGCTATTATGTGGAACCTGAGATATTGGGTAACCGCATGGAGTTTGAAAACGTACTGGCGAAGGTCAAGCAGGCGGTGTCTGCGGGAGAGACTTCCGTCCAGCTTACGGATGAGGACTATGTCAGCCCGGAATACACGTCTGAGAGCGATGAGATTGTGAAGACGATGGAACGGATTGAGAAGTATGAGAATGCCGTGATAAATTATCAGATTAAAGATTATGAGGAGACGCTGGACAAGGAGCAGATTCGTGATTTCCTTACAGTTGAAGGGTTTAAGGTTTCCCTGAAAGAAGACAAGATTACAGACTATGTGCAGATGCTTGCCAGCAAATACAATACGTATGCGGATGTACGCAAGTTCCACACATCCTCGGGCGATGATGTTGAAATCGGCGGCGGGGATTATGGGTGGATTGTGGACAAGCCAGGGGAAGCTGAGCAGCTGAAAGCGGATTTAAAGGCTGGCAAGCCGGTTAACCGAGAGCCTGTTTATTCCCAGCGTGCTTATGTAGAGGGGAAAGATGACATAGGCAATACATATGTCGAGATTGACTACACGAAGCAGCATATGTGGTATTATGAAGACGGTGAATTGGTTGTGGAAAGCGACGTGGTTACCGGAAATATCAACAGGAATAACGGGTCGCCGGACGGCGTATTCAAAATTGTCTACAAGGACAGCCCGGCAGTTCTGAAAGGCGAGGACTATGAGTCGGATGTAACATATTTCATGCCGTTTGCTTATAACGTAGGCATTCACGACGCCTCTTGGCGAGGCGGAAGATTTGGCGGGGATATCTATAAGTCCGGCGGATCCCATGGCTGTATCAACGCGCCCCTTGAGGTAGCGCAGAAGATATATGAGAATATTGAAGTAGGTACGCCCGTGATTGCTTTTTACAGGGAAGAGGTGGAGCTGACAGCGGAAAATGCCAAGATTTCCAATGCATTTTCGTACAAAGACCCGGAAGCGAGAGAAGAAGGGCAGTGATATTGGAAAACAGAGATGCCTAAGGGGCGGATAGTTTGCAGCAATTTGCAAGCTATCCGCCTCTTTTTCAGGAGGCTGCTTCCCATCTGCCGCTTGCGCCGCAAGGCAGGATTAATCCGCTGGAGGAAACAGGCAGACCGATTTCCCGGGCTTCGGTGTGTCCGTGGAACTTGCGCAGCGTTGTGCCGAGCATATAGGCAAGCACGGCAGGCTGCAGGCCGGTCGTATAGGAATTGACCAGGAAGAACAGCGGTTTCTTGGAGAGCAGCTGTGCGCATAGGTTTATTAATGGGAAAACAGCGTCTTCAATTTTCCAGATTTCCCCTTTGGGCCCCCGGCCGTAAGACGGCGGATCCATGATAATAGCGTCATAATAATTGCCCCGGCGGATTTCCCGCTCCGTAAATTTAACGCAGTCATCAACAATCCAGCGGATGGGCGCGTCGCTGAGTCCTGAAGCAATCGCATTTTCCTTTGCCCAAGTTACCATCCCCTTTGAGGCGTCCACATGGGTGACGCTTGCGCCTGCCGCTGCCGCTGCAAGCGTGGCGCCGCCGGTGTAGGCAAAGAGGTTTAAGACCTTAATGGGGCGGCCGGCCTGACGTATCTTGCTGCTGAACCAGTCCCAGTTCACGGCTTGTTCCGGAAACAGGCCGGTATGCTTGAAGCTGAACGGCTTTAGGTGGAAGGTGAGGTTCTTGTATTGGATGTCCCACTGTTGGGGGAGGTTCCAGAATTCCCATTCGCCGCCGCCCTTCTTGCTGCGGTGGTAATGTCCGTGTTTTTTGTTCCAGCCTGGCTGCGCCTTCGGGGTGTCCCAAATAACTTGCGGATCCGGCCGTATCAATATATAATCTGCCCAGCGTTCCAGTTTTTCGCCTTGTGAGCAGTCGATGACTTCATAATCTTTCCAGTTGTCTGCAATCCACATGATTATAATTCCTCTCTTCCCAGCCAAGAGGATGCCGGCGGGCACGCTTTTGGCTGTTGCTGATTCAGGTCATATTGTAACATAATTTATTCAGGGCATCTACATGTAACTTGCAATCGGCGCGGAAATTTCGTATAATCGTAGACAGACTATTATGAAAGGTGGGGAATTTAATATGGTTAATACAATACAGCTCGGGCCCCTGACGCTTCACATTTATGGAATCATGACGGCGCTTGGCTATTTGAGCGCATTTATCATCAGCGAATTCAGGGCGCGTAGGAAAGGGCTTGATACAGACGTTTTGTATGGGATTTTCTGGTGCGCGGTTCTTGGCGGCTCTCTTGGCAGCAAGCTTCTTTACTATACCGTCAGCATACCTGATATTTTGAAGAATCCGTCCATCCTGTGGGATTTCCAGAATGGTTGGGTGGTTTATGGCGGCATCATCGGCGGCGTGCTGGCAAGTTTTATATATTGCAGATTTAAGAAAGCGGATTTTATCAGTTATCTTGACCTGGTGCTTCCGGCAGTGGCATTTGCGCAGGGGTGCGGGAGGATCGGATGTTTTTTCGCTGGCTGCTGTTATGGGCGGGAGACGGATTCTGCGCTCAGTATCCAATACTGGCAGTCAGAATACGCCCCCAATGGCGTCAGACTGATTCCCACGCAGATTTATTCCAGCATTGGGGATTTTGCAATCGCTTTCTTTTTGATGGCATATGCCAAGCGTAAGCCTGCGAAAGGAAAGGTGGCGGCCGGTTACTGTATCCTTTATAGCATCGGGCGGTTTGGGATTGAAATGCTGCGCAATGACTACCGGGGGGCGATTGGTTTCCTGTCTACCTCGCAGATGATTTCTATTTTAATCTTACTGCTGGGAATTGCAATGTTCGTCTGGGCAGGCAAAGCAGCCGGGCAGGGCAGCGCGGAGGCGGAAAATGGGCAGGAATAACGGAAATCTGCAGATTTGGCAGCAGAATCAGGAAATAAATGGCCATTCCCTGCCGATATAATTGGTAAATACAGAATATAACCGGGAGGGATGGATATGAGTTCAGTTATGGAAGCGAAAGCTGCGGTCGGCAATGTCACGGTGGATGTGGGACAGGTAATCCGTAATCTGACCGGCGTGGAAACGGACAGGGAGAAGAAATCGTTTTTGCAGCAGATTATGGAACCGGAAGAAGTAGATGACGGCAGCAGGGATGCCAAGAAGGCGGAAAAGATTGCCAGGAAAATTGCCAGAGGGGAATCTGTCACGCCGGAAGAGAAAGCATTTCTTATGAAGTTTGACCCCAAGCTGGCGCAGCTGGCAGAACTTGCCAGGAAAGAGGGCGAGCGGATAAAGCATTCATTGGAGCAGGCTTCCACTAAGAAAGAGCAGCAGAATGTCCTCCATCAGGCATACCAGATGGTGGCCCAGGTGAGCAAGAAGAACCCGCAATTCGGCGCGCTGTTGGGAGAGGCTGTCAAAGCTGCGGTGGAAGATGGGCGCAAGAAGGGGTATCTCAAAGAAGAAGGGGTTGAGGAATGTGCAGCCGGGGAGGTGCAGAATGGGCCGGCTCGAACTTCCGGCGTGGCAGCTCCTGTTGGCGATTCGGGATTGGATGGGCAGTATGAGCTTTTAGAACAGTTTCTTCCAGAAGAGGCTTCTTCTGTCATGGATTATAGGGGATAATAAGGATAAGTCCTGCGTTTACCATAGAAGGTAAGGCGGGGCTTTTTCTTCTATATAATAAATTCGGGTGTCAAAAGGTGGATAAAAATTTTAAACTGGCAATTTGCATAAGCCTTCTGAACGAGTAAATATATTCGTGCGACAGTCCCATTGTTTTCAATAAGTGATTTACATAATATTATCGCGAACTTGAGGCAGAATGCTGCCGCGACAGAAACAATATTCTAGAAACTCCGTAAGAAATAATTGTATTGCCGCACAATTTGTGCTATACTTTAATCGGAAAAAGCACAGCATATGTGTTATTTTTAGGAAATACAAATTAAGCTATAATTATTTTAATGCAAAATGCCGAAAGAACATTAATAATAACTTTATAGCTTACGGATGAAAGACAAGAGCAGGAGGGAAAAACTATGTACAGGGATCTGACCAAGAGAATAATGGCTTTGGCACTCAGTGTCTGTATGATAGCCGGGATGGTAGATCTGTCCGGGCTTACGGTGCGTGCTGCAGAGACGACGATACAGAATGCGAACGTAGAGGTTGCAGCAGCTGAGTATAATGGAAGCCCGCAGGAGCCGGCGGTGACGGTCACTGACTTTAGTGGCAGTGTTTTGTCACAAGGGACGGACTATACGCTAAAGTACAGTAACAATACCAATGCGGGAACCGCTACGGTCACGGTTACTAATACGAAAGACCAGACGGATACCCAGGATGTTGACTTTACGATTACAAGGAGGCCTATCACTTCTTCCGGCATCGTATTCCCGTCTGCTGATGAATTGGCACGAGAGATTTCCCAACCGGATATGGTGGTTACGCCGATTATTTCGGTGACGGATAACGGACGCAAACTGACGGGCCGTCAGACGACAAGCACGACGGCTGACTTGGATTTTGCATATTCATTTACGAATAACGTTGGCCCGGGAACGGCGACCGTGACGATACTTGGAGTGAATAATTATTCTGGCATGAAAGAAATCAGTTTTGATATTTCCATGCTGGATGCTTCCAAGCTGACGTTTGATTTTGTGGATGACCTCTCAAGAGGATGGCCCTATGAGGGCGGGGATGCGATTGAACCTCCGGTTCAGGATGTCGCTTATGATGGTACGCCGCTAAAATCAGACGAGTACGTGGTGCGTTATGCCAGCAACCGTTATGCCGGGCAGGCAGAGACCTGGATTGAGGGACAGGGCAGCCGGTTTGGCGGACTGGTAAGTGAACATAAGACGTTTCCGATTGTAAAGAGTATTTCTAAGACGAGGTATGAGGAAGGACAGAGGATTAAGCTTGCGAGGGATATCCCGGATAAATCTTATAAGGGAGGACTTGCGGTAGAACTCGAGGAAGGGGATCTTGTTCTGGTGGATCCGGACTATCCTAACACTCCGTTGGTGGAAGGAACGGATTACAATATTACCAGATATGAACAGAACACGACGTTAGGAACGGCAACTGTTTACATTACCGGTATTGGAAAATACACGCAGACCAGAAGCGAAAATTTTAAAATTGTAGCGACGAAGCTTGAAGGCCATATGATTAAGACCGACGGCGCGACTTATACATATGATGTAAACGCTAATGGAAGCGATAAAGATTGGTTTGATGAAGTAAAGAAAAACCTGGTAGTAAGTAACGGAGACATCACATATCAAGAAGGCGCGGATAAAGACTTTACGGTTGCCGCTGTAGACGCCGGCACATCTGCCGGTGAGCATAAGATTCGGGTTACGCCTACGGGCAAAGGGCAGCTGGTTGGCGATCCGGTAGTCGCAACTTATAAAGTAGAGCCGAGAAAATTAAATGATTCCGGGATACATTGCCAAATAGTCAATTACACAGATAAGATATATAACGGAAGGCCGAAGACGCCGGGACTGGAGATTATTTATGAGTCGGAGAGCGGTGGGACAAAGAAATTGACAGCGGCCGATTACGTGACCCCATTCAGTTATCAGAATAACACCAATGCGACTACCGAGGACAGTAAGGCGGGCGTGAAGGCTACGGGTAAGGGAAACTTCACTGGAGAGACAGAGTGGCAGTCATTTGAGATTGAACCGATTAAACTGACAGAGAGCAATGCGACGATAGGCGGCATCGCATCACCGGCCGAATACGTCTATACGGGCAAACCTATAGAGATTAATTTGATTGTCCGATACAACGGCAGCAACCTTACGAAGAACAGGGATTATACCGTAAGTTATGAGAATAATACGGATGTTGGGTCTGCAAAGCTTAAAGTCACTGGAACCGGCAACTATGAAGGTGAGTTTGAGAGGAGCTTCACAATCACCCAGCGTAGTCTGAATGATTCTGCGGTACGCATTAACCTTACGACTTCCATGCAATATACCGGGGAGACGCTTAAGCCGGAGGTGACAATCACCCATAATGGCAATACGCTGACAGAGAATACAGATTACAGCCTGGCGTATGGTGAGAATATTAACATAGGAACAGGCAGCGTGACCCTTACGGGAATGGGGAATTATAAAGATACTGTTTCAAAGACTTTTACGATTGCAGCGAGGAACATCAACTCCGGGACACTGAGCGTGAAGGATACGACTCCCTATCCGCCATATGACTTTATGGCCGGTACGGCAGATGACCGTAAATATTCCTATACGGGCAGTGAGATAACGCCTGTGCTGACGGTGGACTATACAAATGCGGATGTAGGGATGCAGGAGGTGCATCTGGAAAAAGACCGGGATTACACGCTGGAATTCAGCAAGAATAAAGAGATTGGCACGGCGCAGGTGACAATCAAGGCAATGGGGAATTTTACCGGAAGCAAGACGCTGGATTTCACCATTAAGGGAAATTTTGCCGATAATCAGTTTGTTAATATAGAAATTCCGGAACAGGTTTATACCAGTAACCCGATTATACCGAAGGATGCGAAAGTGACTTTTGCCGGGAAAGAGTTGGTCGATGGCAAAGATTTCACGGTTTCCTGTGATGAATTTACGAACAATACGGATGCCGGAGAAGCCGTGATGGCGATTGTCACTGGTATAGGCAACTATTTTGGAGAGGCACAGGCTACATTTAAGATTCGTCCGTTTGATTTGAGCAAAGATGACCTGGAAGAGAAGGAATATGTAGTTGGCAATATACAAGAAGAGTATCCGTTCATTGAAGTAGGGTATTCTATCCAGCCGCTGCCTCAGATTGTCCATAATGGCAATGAACTGATTAAGGACACAAATTATACGGTTGAGTATGGCGACAACAATAAGGTTGGCTCGGCGTTCCTGACGATTGTGGGTGACAATGCCAACTATATAGAAAAGCGCAAGAAAGAATTTAAGATTGTGCCATATGCACTGGACGCAGAATATGCGGAAGGACATGTGGATATTCAGGGAGTGGCTGACGTTATCTTAGACAGCGTGATAGCTGGGAATGACACCAATGCAGAAATGGCAGACGGCGCAGTCGTTATGTCTGACCTTAAAGTGATGTATACGCCGGTGAAATTAGATGGCACGGAAATGACAGCGAGAGAGCTTACCGCTGATGAATACGATGTGGTATATAAGGATAATAAGAAAATCGGTACGGCGACGATTACCATCAATGGCAAAGGAAACTTTGGCGGGACGCTCACCAGGACATTCCGGATTCGTGGAGACCTTTCTTCCGATCGGACGCAGGTAACGATAGACGATTGTGATTACACACCGGGTAAAAACACACCGGTACCGACCGTTACTTACACCTACGATAATGGGGTGACAGAGACCCTTGTGGCAGGAGAAGATTACACTGTAAAATACGAGAACAATACCGATGCTACCATTAAGAGCGGCGCGAAAGCGAAAGCGACAATCCTTCCGGTAATGGAAGAAGACGGAAGCGGCGTGAAAGGCAACTATGCGCAGAGCGGCAGCGACCCAAGGTCGGCAGAGTTTGAGATTCGCCAGAGAGACCTTGCAAATACTGTCGGCACGGAAGAGTCGAAAGACCCGTTGCTGAATGTGGCGGGGATTGACGAGGCTGGATATGAGTATACTGGTTTGCCGATTGTGCCGGAGTTCCAGGTTATGTGCGATGAGACGCAGCTGACAGTTGGTGAAGACGGGGATTATACGTTTACGGCAGAGAATAACCTTGATGTATATACATTTGCAACCAAGGAGGACGGAACGCGCGGCGACCGCCTGATGCCTACGCTCATTGTTACAGCGGTACAGGATGCTGACGGCAATTATACCGGCAATTACAAGAATGGATTCCGCATGGAGTTCAAGATTAACCCCAGGCAGATTACGGAGGAAACGATAAGGACGTTGCTTCGTGTGAAAGGGGAGGAATACGACAATACGCAAGTGCCGGAAGTGGATTTTACCGGCGAAGCAATCAGGTTCCCGCATCCTGACGACCCGAATCAGAGCGACATGGATGTGACCTGGAGCAAGGACGGGCAGAATACTTCGTTGCGGGAAGGTAAAGATTATAGCGTAACGTATGAGAAAAATGTCGGAATCGGCGAAGCGGAAATTATTATTAAGCATATAGAGTATAGTAACTACGAAGGCAGCTATACGAGAAAATTCAAGATCATGGCAAGCATTGAAGTCGTGGACGATCCGAATCCGCCGCTGCGCTACATGACGCTTGAATATGACCATGACGTACCCTATGGCATTGTGGACGTATTCCCGAAGATGATGTTTAAGGATGTGTCCAGCGGCGCTCCGGAACCCTATATCCTGGAAGAAGGGAAGGATTTCCAGATTATTAAATCAACAGATCCTCCTGTTGACAAAGGGAACAGCCAAAACAACTGTAATGTGGCAGGTGAGAATCTGCCGGAAGACCAACGGCCTACGATAGTGGTTCAGGGAATCGGCTGTTACCGCGGGACAGTTAAGCGGTTTTATAACATTATCCCCAAGGACTTGTCCAAGGACGAGGGCGATATTACGGTTGAGATAGACGGCGCCGGTACGATAGGGGACTATGAGAATGCATTTATATATACCGGGCAGGCGATTACGCCGACGGTGAAAGTTTACAATCATGGACAGCTGATGCAGCCTGAGAGGGATTACGTGGTGAAAGGTTATGTGAACAACACGGCTATCTCTACGGAAGACCGCAAGGCAGAGATTATTATTGAAGCAGTTGACGGCGGCAACTACAAAGGGCAGAAATCATTCTACTTCAACATTGTGCAGCGGCCGATTGACGGTATGCAGATTGAAATTTTAGGGGATGGCCCCATTTACTTCAGCCGGGCAGAAAAGAAGCCGGAAGTGGAAGTCTCTTATATGAACGGTACGGAGCGGATTGTCCTCAGTAAGGATGATTATGACATCACCTATGAGAATAACATCAACGTTGCAAACCAGTTTATTGAAAACGCACCAGTCATCATCGTCACAGGTAAAGGATCTTATGGCGGGACATTGAGGAAGACTTTCACGATTGAGCCGGAACCGCTGGATGAGAGCAATGATGACTTTGACATTACGGCGGCCAGCGCCCTTTATATGGGAACAGAGGCAACTACGACTGTTACGGTGATAGCAAAGGATGGAACGCCCTTAGTGGAAGGCACAGATTTTGAGATGGGGGCCTATCGGGATAATATCAATGCAGGAACCGCATATGTAACAATTCATGGCATCGGCAATTATAGCGGGTCACGCGAAGTGCCGTTCCAGATTATAGCGCCGGATTACACGGACAGTTTCCGCATTGCAGAGATTCCGGAGCAGACTTATACTGGAAAGCCGATTGAGCCGAAGGTCAGCGTTTCCCTGGAATTAGGGGAAGGCCAGCAGATAACTCTTACAGAGAGTGATTATAGTGTAGAATATCAGAACAATATAAATGCCGGAACGGCAACCGTCATTGTGAAAGGTATCGGCAACTTTGGCGGTGAGGCGAGGGCGGACTTTAAGATTGCCCCCCAAATCATTGGAACAGAGGAAGGCGTCAACCCGGGCTTCCGGCTGTCTGCCATCGAAGACCAGACTTACACGGGCATTGGGCTTACGCCGGATGTAGAGCTTAAGTTCAACGGTCAGGCAGGCGGAGAGGTTACTCCGATGGACGGCCGGGAAGCAGAAGGCGGACTCCTGGAGAAGAACGTGGACTATACCTTGTCCTATCATGATAATGTAACCGTAGGGACTGCGGGAGTGACCATCACTGGTATTGGAAATTACAGTGGGACGATTGAAGCACAGTTCAGGATTCTCGGGCCTATGAATCTGGCAGACGTGTCCAAGATTCCGGCACAGCCTTATACAGGAAGCGAAGTGACACCGAAACCGGATGTGACTTTTGCCGGCAAGAAGCTGACAGAAGGTGAGGATTATACCTTATCCTATACAGATAATATCGTGCAGGGAACAGCGACAATTACGATTACCGGACTGGGTTGGTATACCGGGGAGAAAAAAGTTACTTTTGAAATTGCAAGGGATTTCTCCGGTGAGACCCATGTGAAAGGCCTGGCGTCTGCTTACACGTATACCGGCAAAGCAATTACGCCGTCCGTGCTTGTGGAGGATCATGGTAAGATTCTTTCAAAAGGAACAGATTACCAGATCAGTTACAGCAGCAATACCAATGTAGGAACAGCAACCGTAACCGTAACCGGTATCGGCAAGTACAGCGGTACGGCGAATGCGAACTTTAAGATTACTCCCCAGAATATTGGAAGGGCGACGGCATCGAAGGTTGGAAATCAGACTTACGATGGTAAGAAGAAAAAGCCCAATGTTACAATCAAGAGTGACGGAGTTACCTTGAAGAAAGGGACGGATTTCAGCGTATCCCATGTGGATAACAAGATTCCGGGCAAAGCGCGTATAATCATCAAAGGAAAAGGCAACTTCACGGGAACAAAGACGATAAGTTATAAGATTGTGGTGCCTAAGGTAAAAGGCGTTAAGGTGGCAAAATATACAAATACCAGCATCACGTTCACCTGGAAGCAGAACAAATTGGTAAGCGGCTATGAGATTTACAATTCGAAGAATAAGCGGGTAGCCCATATCAGGAAAAACAGCATTGTGCAGGCAACCGTTTCCAAGCTGAAAGCCGGTAAAAGCGAAACCTACCGAGTAAGGGCAGTTGTAAACCAGGGCAAATATTACTACAGTGATTTTGTGAAAATTAAAGGTGTCACCGCACCAAAGGCGACCAAGATTACGAGCATTACTTCCAGCAAGTCGAAACAGGTAGCCTTGAAGTGGAAGAAAGTCAAAGGGGCGAAGAATTACCAGGTATACCGAAGCACCAGCCCCAAAGGCAAATACAAGAAGATTGCCACAACCAACAAGAGTTCATACACGGATAAGAAAGCAACCAAAGGAAAGACATATCATTACAAAATCCGTGTGGGCAAAAAGATTGGCTCAAAGATTTATTACAGCGATTACTCGCCAGTAAGATCCATCGCTGCGAAAAAGTAGCGGCGGGCGGAAAGGAAATTGATATCGATATGGATAAAGTATACTGTATTGGAAAGTTCGAGTTTGATTCTGAGCAGAAGTATAGGGAAGCCCTCGACGATTTAGAGAAAATAAAATACATTTCCAAAAAAATGGATATCAATGAACCGGGCGTGGCACAGAGGCTTTACAGCTTGGTCAGGGAGGGGAAGATTGTGTTCCAGAGCGTGATAGGAGACGACTATCTGCTGTACCTCTCAGACATGATGATGGAAGATTACCGTGCCATCTCCCGGGATTCCTTCGCGAGTAAATTGCTGGGCAGGCTGCGTCAGGTATCGCCCCGGCAAGTGGTAGGGGTGCTTTGCATGGCTGGCGCAGTAATCTGCTTTCTGGTATTTTTGGGAAGCGAGTACAGCGACCGCCAGAAGACGCGGGAATTAGAGAAACTGAAAAGCGAGCAGGAGATTTCTGCTGCTTCCGACTGGCTCTCCGCAAAGCTGCTCGATACCATTGGGGAAGATGATGCAGAGGGTGAGGAAGCTGTGGTGGCCGAGACAGAGACCGTGGACAATGAGATATATGCTGCGGAACCCATACAAGAAGTCGGGCCACAGATTCTGCCAGAGTATCAGGCGCTGCATGAAAAGAACTCAGACCTTGCCGGTTGGCTTACCATAGAGGGGGCCGGCATTGATTATCCGGTAATGCAGGCAGTATCACAGAGCAGTGATTTTTATCTGAACCATGATTTTAATGGGAAAGAAGACATAAACGGTTCCCTGTTCCTGGATTCCAGGAACGATTTGGAGGAACCTGATGACAACATGATTATTTATGGGCACAACATGAAATCCGGCATGATGTTCGGGGAGCTGAAACGATACCTGGAGCCGTCATTCTGGAGAGAACATAAGAAAGTTATATTCAATACGATTTATGAAAAAGCAGAATATGAGATTATAGCGGTGTGCTTGTCTAAGGTAGCTGAAGCTGGCGACGGCGAACTTAAATATTATAATTTCATCAATGCGGGAAGTAAGAAAACTTTTAAGCAATATGTGGAAAATATCAAGGCGTTGAACATAATGGACGAGAAGATAGACCTCTCGTATGGAGATAAACTATTGACACTTTCTACCTGCAATAATTACACAGAAGATGGAAGATTGTTTTTAGTGGCAAAAAAGTGTAAACAGTAATAGGAAGGAAATGTAAGGAGGACGAGAAGATGAAAAAACAGATTAGCAAATGTCTCAATGCATTGCTGATTGCCGCGCTAAGCCTTACCTTGTGTCCTGCGATGGAGACGGCGGCTGAGCAAGTGGTGACAGGGGAGGCTGTCAGTGAATTTGCAATGGATGGAACGACAATCACGGGTTACAATGGAGGGGGCGGTGACATTACCCTTCCGGAAACGGCAACGGCTGTTGCCGATTATGCGTTTGCGGGCAATGGCAGTATCTCAAGCGTAGTGATTCCGGCAAATATCACCAGCGTAGGATCCTATAGCTTTTCCGGCTGCACCGGGCTGACGGGCGTAGTGTTTGGCGGAAGCGTAAGCCTTGGCAGCGGCGTGTTTTACGGCTGCAGCGCACTGGGTTATGCAGAGCTTCCGGGCGGTATAGGCTCCATCCCGGAAGAGACGTTTGATGGGTGCGGAAGCCTTGGTTCCGTGGCCATCCCAGATGGGGTATCCTCCATTGGAGCGCGTGCATTTGCCGGATGTGGAAGCCTTGGTTCTGTGACAATTCCTTCCAGCGTGACAGAAATTGGCAGCAGCGCTTTTAATAATTGTGTGGGATTATCTTCGATTGTAATTCCTGACTCTGTGTCTTCCATGGGCAGCGGCGTGTTGTCAGGCTGCAGCGGCCTTGGCTCCGTAAGCCTGTCTGGCGGTATGGGGAGCATTCCGGAGCTTACATTGTATGGCTGCAGCGGTTTAGGGGAGATTAACATTCCGGGATCTGTGGGAAGCATCGGCTCCCAGGCGTTCGGGAATTGTTCCGGGCTGACCGGCATTGTGATTCCGGCTGCGACTTCTTCTATAGATTTCAGCGCTTTTGACGGCTGCAGCAACCTGATGGAGGTTAATGTGGCGAGTGGGAACGGAAGTTACAGCACATTTGACGGTGCGGTCTATAACAGCGATTTGTCACAGCTTCTGTATTGCCCGATGGGAAAATCTAGCTTAAAGCTTCCAGATGGAATGAAGACTATCGGTTCTTCCGCGTTTGCGAACTGCCCGTATGTGTATAGCTTGGAAATTCCCAATTCAGTAACTACGATTGAGGCGGATGCTTTTTCAGGAAGCGGCATTGGGACAGTGAGCATCCCTAAGAGTGTAAAATCCATCGGTACGCAGTCTTCTTGGAACCCGGACGTGATTTACGGTTACAGCGGCTCTGAAGCAGAACGGTTCGCAGAGCAGAATGGGTATATTTTTGAAGCGAAGGGTGGCGGTTCTAAGCCGCCGATAGATGAAGGCCCTGGAGGTGAAGGCCCTGGAGGTGAAGGCCCTGGAGGTGATGGTCCGGGAGGTGAAGGCCCAGAGGATGGAACCGGAGGAAACGGCCAAAATGGCAGCAGCGGCGGCAATGGGACCAACGTAACTACCGGTGGCAGCGGCACGACAGTTGCCAGATCTTCGGGGACGTCTGCTTCCAGGAACATCGGGACTGCACAGGTGCAGAGCGGGACGCCGAAGACGGGCATTGCTTTTGACGCGAGATATGTACTCTGCGCAGGGGTTTTCCTTGCAGGAGCCTGTTTGGCAATTACCAGAAAGAAAAAGAGCATGAGAGCATAATAGAAAGAACATTGAAAGGGCTGTGCGTTGGCACAGCCCTTTATGAACTTTGCACAAACTCCTAAAGTTTCCAATGAAACAACCGATAAATAAATTAGATAAAGCACAGAATAAAGTAAGAATAAAGACTACAGATAGGAAGGAGAGATCCGAATGCGTATTGAAGCATATAACCAGGTCACGCAGGTTTATAACAGCAGCAGGACAGCCATGGCCAAAGGCGCCGACAGCGTGAAGAAGCGGGATGAAGTCCAGATTTCCCGGAAAGGACGCGATTACCAGGTGGCGAAACAGGCAGTGGCAGAGGCTCCCGATATCAGGGAAGACAGGGTAATCCAGGTCAGGAACCGCATGGCATCCGGAAATTATAAGGTGGATAACGGAGATTTTGCAGCGAAACTACTGGAAAAATACGAAGCGTACTGCTAGAAATGAGGTTTTTGCGTGGCAAGCTTAATGGAAGATTTTATGAGCGTATTGGAAGCGGAGAATGGGGAATATCAGCGTCTGACAGAACTGTCCCAGAAGAAGCGGCAGATTATCATAGACGGTGATATTCCTGCTCTTGAGGCTATTACAGATGAGGAGCAGGTGGTTGCCAGCCGCCTGAAAAATTTGGAAAATAAAAGAACAGAGGTTATTGGTGATATGTCTATCGTACTTAGTAAAGCGCCAGAGGAACTGACGGTTACTAATATGATAGCATTTTTAAATAAACAGCCGCAGGAGCAGAGAAAGCTAAAAGAACTGCGGGATACGCTGCGGGACACGCTGCAGAAGATGGCCGACATCAATGGGCAGAACGAAGCGCTTTTGCAGCATGCGATGGAGATGGTAGAATTTGACTTGACGTTGTTTCGCAGCATGCGGCAGGCACCGACTACAGCGAATTATGACAGCCGGGCGAATAATACCGGCGATTTATTAGGAAACAGTGGTTTTGACACCAAGCAGTAAAGGAGAGGGATATGGCAAATGGAATGGGAAGTCTGTATATCGGGGCGTCCGGTTTACAGAACAGTCAGAATGCATTAAATACTACGGCAAACAATCTTGCCAACGTGGATACCAAAGGCTACGTGAGGCAGCAGGTACTGTTTGAGGATCGGCAGTACGTTACATTCGACAGAAAGGCGGCTATCAGCTACCAGCAGGCAGGACTGGGTGTGGACATTGCAGACGTCATACATACCAGGAATGCTTTTTTAGACCAGTATTACCGCACAGAGAACGGCAGGCAGTGCTTCTATGAGGCATGTGCAGAGACCGCAAGGGAAGTACAGACGCAGTTCCAGGAATTAGAGGGAGAACAGTTCCAGGATGCGCTCCAGCAGTTCTGGGAATCTTTTGAGGAACTTTCCAAAGGGCCGGATCAGGGAATTTACCAGACGCTGGTCATCCAGAAAGCGACGCTGTTCCTGGACAGGGCGCAGAAGATAGAGAATGAGCTGAAAGATTACCAGAAGAACCTGAACTATAAGATTAACAATCATATAGACAGGATTAACGAAATCGGTACCAGGATCCGTGACCTGAATGTCGAAATCTTACGGATTGAGTCCGGCGGCGTGGAGACGGCCATGACGCTGCGTGATGAGCGAGACAATTTGCTGGACGAATTATCGGGCCTTGCGAAAGTAGATTTCAAGGAGCGGGCGGATGGCACGGTAAGAGTTAAGCTTGAGAATGTAGAGTTTGTAGATGAAATCCATGTCTACAAAGTAGCCGGGTATACAGACCAGACAACCGGGTTTGTGACGCCGTACTGGCCACAGCTTTCAGATGTAGGCAGAGGGAAATACACCTATATGTTCGACTATAAGAGCGGGGATATCTCCGCGGAGCTGAACACCGACATCGGAGAACTCAAGGGGCTTATCGTATCCAGAGGAGACCATCCGGCAGATTACCGTGACATTACGGGACTTGACAGTCAGAAGTATGAGGACACCACCGGGATGTCAGTGGTCATGAACGCGCAGGCGGAGTTAGACCAGCTTATCCATGAAGTCGTGACCTCCATCAATGATATTTTCAGCCCGCTGACAACGGCAAGCTTTACGGCTATGGACGGCACCCGGTATACCAATGTTAAAGTGTGGGATGAAGCGAACGGATGCGTGGGGACAGATGGACAGAAACCCGGGCATGAGCTTTTCACCAGGAGGGGCTGCGACCGTTACAATAAAGTGACCGCACAGGACGGCACGGTGTATTATGTATATAACGAGGAAGACCTTTCAGACCCGGCGAAGATGTATACCGCCAATGGAATTGTGATAAATGAAGATCTGCTGCAGCTGGAGGGCTGCCTTCCCCATCTGATGAAGGACGGCGAGCCGGGCTGGGCAATGGCAAAGCAGCTGGTGGAGATCTGGAACCAGAAGAAGCAGACAATCAACCCCAGCAATACCGATCCTTGTACGTTCAAGGAGTACTATCGGAGGATGATACAGGACGTTGCCACTGTAGGCTCCGTATATGAAGGGCTGTCAGAAGGGCTTACCGCTGAGGTGGAGAGTATAGAGAACAGCAGGCAGCAAGTAATCGGCGTTTCCTCTGACGAGGAATTGCAGAATATGATTAAATATCAGAACGCATACAACGCAGCCAGCAGATTTATCAATGTAATCTCTGAAATGCTGGAGCATATCGTGACCCGGCTGTAAGGCTTGGGAATATATCAGGAGGTAGTTTATGGCATCGACATTTTTTGGGCTGACGATTGCGGGTTCTGCGCTGAATGCATTTCAGGCAGCCGTGAATACGACAGCAAATAATATTTCAAATGTAAATACGAAGGGATACACAAGGCAGCAGGCAGTCCGCTATGCGGCAGAGGCATTGCGGGTCAACGACCGCTACGGCATGGCCGGGAGCGGTGTCACCACGACGGAGATTATACAGACAAGAGACTTTTACTATGATGTGAAATACTGGGAGAACAGCGCCCGGCTGGGAATGTTTGAAGCCAAGCTTTATTATGCGCAACAGGTTGAGAGTTATCTCCTGGATGATGGGGAAAATGGCACGGTTGAAGGTTTTACCACAATTCTTAATGAAATGTTTGACGCGCTGGATGATGTCAAGAAGACGCCGGAGGATACCGACGCCAGGCAGGCCTTCATCAGCAAGTCCCAGAACTTTGCAGATTTCTTCTATAGCCTGAACATTGGGCTGCGCCAGATTCAGGAGGACTGCAACCAGGAAATCTGTACCCAGGTAGACCAGATTAACGGCATCGGCCAGAAAATCGCATTATTGAATAAGCAGATTAATGTCATCGAATTACAAGGCGTGAATGCCAACGAACTCCGTGACCAGAGGGCCTTGCTCATTGATGAGCTGTCCGACTTGGTTGCCGTGGACGTCAAGGAGACGCCCGTGGTGGATCCGCAGCATCCGAACTTGTATACCGGGGCGACTAACTTTATGGTGAAGATTAACGGGCAGACCCTGGTGGATAGCTTTGATTATAATACCCTGACTTATGTGGCGCGGGAGAAAAAGATTAACCAGAGCGATGCAGACGGCCTCTATGACCTTTGCTGGGAAGGCACGAAAGTGCCGTTCAATGTGACCGGCAAAGGCTGTACCGGACGGCTGAAAGCCCTGTTTGACACGCGTGATGGCAATAACGACGAAGGATTCAGCGGTACGATTGAGTCTGTAAGGGCAGGGGATAATGGCGATATCGTCAGGATTAAGAACCCAAGCATTACGGATATTAACAGCATTAACATGGCTGACGACGGGGTCATCACACTCAATAACAAGGATTACCGTTATTCCGGATTTACCTATGATGCAGAGACACAGACGTATGAGTTTTACCTGAAACAGACGCTTTCCGTCGATCAGAGGCAGGACCTGAATAACCGCAAAGCGCAAATCGGAGAAAGTATTGACGCTATGGGCATTCCGTATTATCAGTCGCAGGCAAACAATTTCCTGCGTGAATTTGCCAAGCAGCTTAACAATATTCAGAAGTCAGGCGTGGATTTAGATGGCAATCCGGTAGGAGCGTTTTTCGTGGCAGGCAATGCGGCTGACGGCGGTGAATATGATTTCGCAGATTACGATGCCGGCGGCAGCATGAGTACATTCAAAAACGATTATTATAAATTGACGGCTGCCAATATCAAGGTGTCGACATCAATCATGAAGGATCCCAATAAGATGGCGACCATCTCTGCTGAGGATTACGCAAATGGCGTGGCAAATCAGGCATTGGTGGAAGAGATGATGAAGCTGAAGAAGGATGTAAAGATGTTCCGCGGAGGCGGCGCGGATGAATTCCTGAAATGCCTGATTACGGATAACTCCGTCGACACACAGAAGGCAGAGACATTCTATAAGAATTACAGCAATATTTCTGAGACTATCATTCAAAAGCGGATGTCCATCTCGGCGGTAGACGAGGATGAGGAAGCGCTTGATATGACCAAATTCCAGAACGCATACAATTTAGCCTCTAAGATGGTTCAGACCCTGGCGGAAATGTATGACAGACTGATACTGGAAACCGGTGTATAAGGAGGTTTGTAAATGAGAGTTACTAACAGCATGATAAGCAGAAACAGCATGTCAAATATGAACGGCAATAAGGTGAACGTTGATAAGCTGAATAACCAGATGACGACGCAGAAGAAGATTTCCCGGCCGTCTGAGGATCCGGTAATCGCTATCCGCGCTTTACGCCTGAGAAGCAACCTCAACGAGCTGAACCAGTATTATGAGCGCAATATCCCGGACGCCAAGTCCTGGATAGAGGTTACGGAGGGCGCCCTAACGAATATGCAGACCATCCTTGGGGACGTCTATAAGCAGTGTGTCAACGGTTCAAACGATACGTTGAAAGAAGAAGACCGGGCAGCCATCTTAAAGAACCTCCAGTCATTGAGGGAACAGGTGTACCATGAGGGGAATGCTGACTGCGCTGGCAGATATGTATTTACCGGATTCAAGACCAACAAGCAGCTGACATTTGCGGAGAGTGAGAAGGATACCAAATATGAGATTACAGAGAAACTCTCTTATGAAGACATTGAGGAGAAGCGTTATTTCAGCGATGAGGTGATTGTGCCGGACACACTCGCCGAGGTGCAGGGCGGAGTGGATTTGGAGGATATGCCCAAGGAGTTTTCCAACAAGCGTATCCGCCTGTCTTATGAGGCAACCGAGACGCTGGATGCGGAGAATCTGAAATATTATGATAAAGACGCGGGAGAATGGCTGCCATTAGGAGACATGGAAATCGGAGGCCCTTATCCGGCTGTCACCACGGATTTGTCCTATGACGACTGGGCAGCCATGGACTACGCGGTCCGTGACAACCAGGTAATCTATTTCAAAGAGACCGGAGAGCTGGTTCTGGGAGACAAAGTTGCTAATTATATGGCAAGTGAGAAGATAGAACTGAGCATGACCTACACGAAGAAAGGGTTCAACGAGGGGGAACTGCGTCCGGAACATTACTTTGACTGTAAGGATATCACAGACGATAATCCGGCGAATCATATCGAGTACACCAAGGAGAACCAGGAGATTAAATTCACAGTTGCGTTTAACCAGAGCCTCACGGTAAACACCCAGGCAAGCGACGTGCTGGATTCCTCCATCGGAAGGGACATTGATGAGCTGACCAATGCGGTGCAGGCTGCGATTGCGGCTCATGATAAGATTAAGAAGATAGACGAGATGCTGAAAGAAGAGCAGTATTCAGACCCATTAGCGCAGCAGGGCCTGCAGCAGTGGAAGGAAGCGGCAGAGAAGGAAGCGGCATATGCAGACGACTATATGCAGAAGCTTTATTCCAGAGGCGTCGGCAAGTTCCAGAAGTATAAGGATACCGTAACCCTTGCCAGGACGGATCTTGGAAGCCGTGAAGACAGGCTCGACCTGACGGAGAACAGGATGTCCGACCAGCAGACAACGTTTGAGCAGCTCAAGTCCAGGAACGAAGATATGGAGCTATCGGATATCATTATTGAGTATACGGCAGCATATAACGCCTACCAGGCGTCCCTGCAGGCATCTGCAAAGGCTAACGGACAGACATTGCTGAATTATCTGTAACAGTAGAAACGGTTATTCCGACCAGCAAGGAGCGAGAACATGCAATTAAACACAAGATTATTTGGAGAGATAGAGATAGAGGATGAGAAGATTATCTTCTTTGAGAAAGGGATTATAGGATTCCCGCACTGCCAGAGGTTTACGTTGATTTATGATGAGGGAGACGATGGCAAGCGCAAGAACATTTCCTGGCTGCAGTCCATCGAGGAGCCGGGGTTTGCGCTTCCGGTCATGGATCCCCTGATTGTGAAGCAGGATTACGATCCACAGGTGGAGCATGACCTCCTAAAGGGCCTTGGGACCCTGAGCGAAGATAACCTTTATGTACTGGTTACGGTTACCGTTCCCACGGACATCAAGAAGCTTAGCGTGAATCTGAAAGCCCCGATTATCATCAACGTCACAGAGCGCAAGGCAGAGCAGCTGATTGTGGAGGATAATTTCCCGGTTAAGTATCCCATTTATGAGATTCTGCAGGCAAAAAAAGAAAAGGCGGGTGAATAGGATGCTGGCGCTGACCAGAAAAAAAGGAGAATCCATTATTGTTAATAATGATATCGAAATTAGTATCCTGGATATCCGGGGGGAGCAGGTCAAGGTTGGAATTAAAGCCCCCAAGGAAGTGCCGGTATACCGCAAGGAGGTTTATCTGCAGATTCAGAAAGAGAACGAGGCTGCAGTGAACCTAGAGGATGTAAATATACTGAAAAATATCCTATAGGGCGTAAATATTTGTAAAAAAAGACCGATAATCATTATAAGATAAAGGGTATCAGAGCATATAGGACATTTGGAATCTGCCAGCCCATCTGTCTTAAATATCACATGGAGGTGATTGCAATGGCAATGGAAGCATTAAAATCTGCTGGGATTAAGGCGTATCAGGGAAGTAGCAAGAAACCGGCAGTACAGACAGTCGAGACAGCAGTGCGTCCGGAAGCCCCTGCAACGGTGAAAGTTCTCAAAGTGGCAGAGAAAACGGCGTCGGACGCAGTTCCGGTGAAAAAGCCGGAGCCAAAGCGGGAGAAGAAAGGCGCTGAGGTTGAGGCATATAAGAGCGGCAGCAGCCCGAAAGCGGCAGAGAAGCCTTTGGTAAAAGAGGCTGCCATCGCGCCGGAGCCGATTTTTTCTGAGAATAAGGAAAGCGCAGAGGCTGTGTCGGCAGATAAACTGAAACGCGTTGTGGAAGAGCTGAACAAGAGGTCCGTTGAGTCAGAAGCGGTATTTGGAGTCCATGATTCCACGAACCGCATGACAATTAAGATTGTGGATAAGAAGACAAAGGAAGTATTGAAGGAATATCCGCCGGAGAAGACCCTTGACATGATTGCCAAGGTTTGGGAACTGGCAGGGTTGTTAGTGGATGAGAAAGGATAGGAGGAAGTATTATGGCAATTAGAGTATCAGGCCTTGTTTCCGGGTTGGACACCGATTCTATTGTTCAGGAGTTGGTTTCCGCTTATAGCAAGAAGAAAGATAAGCATGTGAAGGCACAGACCAAGCTGGAATGGAAGATGGACGCTTGGAAAGATTTGAATAAGAAGGTCAACAACCTCTACAAGAGACTGGGCAATATGAAGCTGAGTTCTTACTATAATAAGAAAACTACTTCAATCTCTGACAGCACGAAGGCAAGCGTTAGCGCAAGCAACAATGCGCTGACCGGTACACAGACGCTGAAAATCACTGAAGTTGCGGCAACCGGCTATCTTACCGGTGCGCAGATTGATGCGACTGCCGACACGACTTTAGGCAAACTGGGACTTGCTGATGGCGATAAGGGTACGATTGCAATAAAGACGAAGAACGGCACCAAGAATATTGAGGTCAGTTCCGAAATGAAGATTTCCGAGCTGGTCAATAAGATGAAGGACGCCGGTGTCTCAGCAAGCTTTGACGCTAAGTATGGACGTTTTTATGTAACCGCTAAGGATAGCGGGATAGAGAATGATTTCGCGCTGACGGCAACAGACGCGAATGGGCTGAAAGCATTAAAAGGCTTGGGTCTGTATGTGGATTCTGAGGCTAACAAAGAAGCGTATAAAGCATGGGATAGCTATGCGGTAGACATTAATGGGAATACGAAATATACCGTGGATTCCAATGGGAAGAAGATAGAAAATCCGGCATTCGATCCTACGAATATAGATTCTGCCGCAACAAAAGCAAATTTCGAGAATATTCTGAATACAATTGACCAGTATAATGGTGATGGCGCTGGCAGCATCAAAGAGCTGCAGAAAGACAATGCCGATTTGAAGACTCAGATGACCGGCCTCCAGGCAGACCGCAAATATGCGACCGCATTCATGTCGATGAAGGGCGCTATTGAGGCGAAGAAAACCGATGGAACCAGTGTATTGTCCAGTACTGATCAGGGCAAGCTGGAGAGCCTGCTTAGGAAGGATAATAAGGATCTTACCGATGCGGAAAAAGCTGATTTGAAACAGTATCAGCAGGATTTAGGGCTGAGCGACAAAGAGTTTTCTAAGCTCAGTACGAATGCAAAAGCTGTCGAAGCTTATGAAAAAGACAGTGAGAACGCCCAGGTGGTGAGTGAAATCCATACGGCGTACAATGCAGCCGATAGCACTACTGCCTTGCAGAATTGGGTAGATGGTAATACGAAGGACATGGAAGATTTGTCCAAGGAGATGCAGGACAATGCGGATGAGATTGCCCAGAAGCAGGCATATATTAAGGATAATGCACTCCTGGCCTCCTCAGCTCCGGCAGCTACCCTGACGGAAGATGAGCGGAAAGCCATGACAGATGCCCAATATGCGGCATTTCGGGCACAGGACAATGCAGATCGGGCGGATAAGCTGTTGGCACAGTTTGAGTATATCCAGAGTGTGAAGAATGACACGGGCAACTTTAGCGCCGGGGCCGTACGCGTGAACGGCACAGACGCCGTTATTGAGCTGAACGGCGTGGAATACCAATCTGCCAGCAACAGCATTACTATCAATGGGCTTACGGTTACGGCGTTGCAGAAGACGGCGCCTGGCGAGACGCTTACAGTAAGCACCCAGGCGGACGCCCAGGGCATTTATGATACCATCAAGGACTTCCTTAAGGAGTATAACGCTCTAATCAAAGAGATGGATGAACTCTACAATGCAGATTCTGCCAAAGGCTATGAGCCTCTGACGGATGAAGAGAAAGAGGCCATGTCAGACAAAGAGATAGAGAAGTGGGAGGAGAAGATTAAAGGATCTATCCTCAGGAGGGACGACACCCTTTCCACTGTCATGAATATGATGACGAGTTCCATGGCCCAGGGCTTTACGCTGAGCGATGGCAAGAAATACAGCCTTGCAAGCTTTGGCATTAAGACACAGGGTTACCTCGATGCAGCGGATAATGAAGGATCCGTCTACCATATTGACGGTGACAAAGACGATGAGATTTCTGCCGGCAAGTCAGACAAATTGCTTGCGGCTATCCAGGAGAATCCGGATCTCGTGCAGGAATTCTTCCAGAAGCTGTCCGACGATCTCTACACGAAGCTGGATAAGAAGATGAAGAGCAGCGCTGTAAACAGCAGGTACAGCATCTATAATGACAAGAAGATGCAGAGTGACTATGACCAATACACGAAGACTATCAAGAAATGGGAAGAGAAAGTCACGAGCATGGAGGAATATTACTATAAGAAGTTTACTGCAATGGAGAAGGCGCTTGCCACCTTGCAGCAGAGTACCAGCGCATTAAGCGGCTTGTTAGGTTCCTGATAAGCGAAGAGAGCAAATGCCCGGGCATGCCCGGGCATTTGTACAATATCTAACATTATTTATTTCAAGGAGGAAATAAAGATGAATGCAAACCAGGGTTACGCAGCTTACAACAGAAATAAGATTATGACAGCATCTCCCGGGGAACTGACTTTGATGTTATATGAAGGCGCCATCAAGTTCTGCAATATTGCGATTTCTGCCATCGAGCAGGGAGAGATTCAGAAGGCGCATGATAATATCGTAAAAGTTGAGAGGATTATAGAGGAGTTCCGGGCAACCCTGAACCACAAATATGCGGTAGCAGAAGATTTTGAGAATGTCTATGTATATGTCTATGACAGGCTGGTAGAAGCCAATATCAAGAAAGATAAAGAGGTTTTGGAAGAGGTGCTTAAGCATCTGCGCACGATGCGTGATACCTGGAAAGAGGTCATGCAGAAGGCCAAGGAATAGGAATGCCGGATAGATGGGGCTATTGCAATGCTGCATTGCAGTAGTCCTTTTTATGCGCAGGGGAGCATAAGAATGACAGAAAGCAGGGCTTGCCCAACGAGAGGAGGAAAGTATGCAGGACAAAGAGTATATAGCGGTATTGGTTCAAAGCCTGGAGAAGAAAAATGAGATACTGGATAAGATTATGGCCAAGAACAAGGAGCAGAAGATTTTGTTCATGGATGAGAGTTCGGATCCAGACAGGCTGGAAGAAAACATGCAGGAGAAGAGCAGCCTCGTAGATCAGCTGAATGAGCTGGACGAGGGGTTTCAGCAGATTTATAACAGGGTAAAGTCAGTGCTGCAGGAGGATAAGGAATCTTATAAAGAAGAGATACGCCGGATGCAGAAGCTGATTACGGATATTACGGATAAGAGTGCAACTGTGCAGGCGCAGGAACAGAGGAACAGAGACCTTGCCGTCAAGAAGTTTTCGTCTGTGAAGAAGGGCATCCGCAAGGCGCGGGCCAGCAATAGGGTGGCAAGCCAGTATTATAAGAGCATGGCGAATCTCAATGTCATAGACTCGCAATTTATGGATAAAAAAAATTAGAAAAAATTTAAAAAAAATGAAAATCAGGTGTAAAGTATCAAAGAAAGTCTCCGATATATGTTACAAGTAAAGAAAGTAATTACTTAAAACTTCAGTGATTGACTCGGAAGGAGCGTACGGCCAGAAGAGAAGGTCACAATCCCAAATCAAATGCAGCATGGAAGCTGCAGTACATTCAAGGAGGAATATATTATGGTAGTACAACACAATCTTACAGCTATGAACGCTAACAGAATGTTAGGCATCACAACTGGCAATCAGGCAAAGTCAACTGAGAAATTATCTTCTGGTTACAGAATCAACCGCGCAGGCGATGACGCTGCTGGATTATCTATTTCTGAGAAAATGAGACAGCAGATTAAAGGCTTGAACAAAGCTTCTTCTAACGCTCAGGACGGTGTTTCCTTAATCCAGGTTGCTGAAGGTGCTTTGAACGAAGCTCACTCCATCCTTCAGAGAATGAACGAGCTGGCTACACAGGCAGCTAACGACAGCAACACCTCTGTTGACCGCGACGCTATCAACAAGGAAATTCAGCAGTTACAGTCTGAAATCACAAGAATTCAGTCTACAACACAGTTCAACACCATGAACCTGTTAGACGGAACATTCACAGGCAAGAACCTTCAGGTAGGTTCCTTATCTGGACAGAAGATTTCCATCCACATCAGCAACATGGACGCTGGTACATTGGGTGTTACAGGACTGGAAGTTAGCTCTTATGCAGCTGCTGGTTCCGCTATGAATGCAATCCAGAGCGCTATCAAGTTAGTATCTGATCAGAGATCTTACCTCGGCGCTCTTCAGAACAGATTAGAGCATACAATCTCTAACTTGGATAACATTTCCGAGAACACATCTGCTGCTGAGTCTCGTATCCGTGACGTTGATATGGCAGAAGAGATGGTTGAGTACAGCAAGAACAACATTCTTGCACAGGCTGGCCAGTCTATGCTTGCACAGGCTAATCAGTCTAACCAGGGCGTTTTGTCCTTACTTGGCTAATCATAGTAGTGACTATCATGAGAACGAGGTCGGGTTTCCCGGCCTCGTTTTTAACCTTATAGGAAAGGCCTTGTCACGCGAAAGTGTGACAAGGCCTTTCCTATTGTTCTTGTAATCCGGTGACGGTCAGCATGTGACGGAAGCGCTTTTCAAAACTATGGTTTTCCTTCACTTTCTGATGGCCGTTCCGGGCAATTTCTTTCCGCTCCTTCTCATGGGAGAGGTAGTATTCTATCTTATCCAGTAAATCGTCTGCGTCATTGTAATAGACAAAATCTTCATCCGGGATGAAGTAGTCCAGGAAGTCTGCCTGGAAGTTCGTCAGCAGGAAGCCTCCTGCGCCCATAATGTCCATGGCACGCAGAGGGATGCCGGATTGTATGCTCTTTAACGTAATGTTTAGGTTAATCTTGCTGTTGGCGAAGACATAAGGCATCTCTGCATAGTAATCTGTCGCGCCCATGTTGCGGACATGGGGAATCCGTGCTTTTTTGTTCAGCGTGAAGAGCTTGAGCTTATTGGGGAACCGCTCGCCGATTGCAGTCAATAGCCGGATGCGTTCCAGGGAAGTGACTTTACGTCCCAGGTAATAATTGGCATAGATATATTCCGGTGTTTCTACGCCGTATCTGTCACTGGCATAAGGTGAGACTCGGAGCATTTCCTGTAGGACGTCTCCGGTCAGCACTTCTTCCAGGAAGTTATAGCCATAAATCTTAAGCTGCGCTTCGATGACGGCGTCCAGATAGCCTTTGGTATATGCATTGACGTTGGCAAGCCTCTCGTAGAAATTGTGGGCTTCATTGTATAAGGCGCCTACAAAAGAAACGTCACAGGTACATTTCCCACGGTCAAACTGCTTTTTCGCAAGGAAGTCGATAATCGTGGCATTGACAGGAAGAGGCGTATAATGCACAGTGCGGATGCCCATGCCCTGCAGTTTCAGGTATTCCTGCTTGTCAAATAGGAACACATGGTTTGTGGGATAGATGATAGTGTAGGAGTACAACGGCACATAAGGGCTGTCGTATACCAGTGCAAGATATGGGATGTCGTGCCGTTTACATCCTTCCGCAACCACCGGATAGAAGTTAAAAGAAAAGCAGAACTTGAACTTCTTGTGCCGGACAGCATCGTCAAAGTCTTTGTCAAATTCCGGGCTGATGCGCTGCTGGTAGTCTTTGTGGGAAAACATGGTCAGCTTGTAGCCTAGCTGCTCGAAGGTGAAGACGGCGTCCACTTTGCCAAAACATTCCCAGTCAATAAATAAAATGTCCATAAAAATCCTCCTGAAAAGTTATCTTTCTGAATAAGTCAATCAACATCCTGTCGGAAAGCCATACCCAGCATCTGCTCCAAGCGGATGGGATAGGTATGATATGTCTTTACTGTTTCAAAGCCGTGTTCTGCAATTTCCTTCCGCCGGGACTCATGATGCAGATAATATTCTGCCTTGGCGGCGAGGTCTTCCAAATTCTCATAATATACAAGATCTTCATCCGGCGTGAAAAATTCCGGCAGTTCTGGCTGGAAGTTCGTAAGTAGGAAACCGCCGCACCCTAAAATATCAAAAATGCGCAATGGCAGGCCGCTGCGGATGGGCTTGGAAGTAATGTTTAGGTTGATTTTGCTGTTGTGGAAAATGATGGGCATTTCTTCCAGCGTCTTTGCCAGGCCGCAGTTGCGGACATGAGGCAGGCTGGAAGTATCGCTTGCCGTATAAAGGTCTACCGCAAACCGTGCTGACAGTAGCTCCATTACCCGCAGCCGTTCCATGGCAGAAATCTTGCTGCCGATATAGAGCTGTGCCGTGGTTTTTTTATCTGTCAGGTAAGAATCGAAGGGATAGGTGAAGAATCCCGGCAAATGTGCCTTGAATTCTTCTACCATCTCATCCGTCAGCAGATCCTCTACGAGAAACCCGCCGTAAATCCGAAGCTGCGCCTCCATCAGCCCATTCAGGTAGCCCAGCAGGTAGTCCGGGGGATTGTCCAGCCTGTCATACGGGCATTTTTCTGTATAGAGTGAACCCACAAATGAAATATCAGAAGAAAATTTTCTGCGCGCGTGGGCAGAAGCGGCGCAGATACTGCCTTGCTTCTGCTTGATGTTGACTGCCAGGGGCAGATGGAACACATGGCCCGGGTTCAGAGGTTCGATTTCTCCATACTGTGCCCGGTCAAACAGGAAAATACGGTTGCACGGATGCGTGATGGAAGTTGCAAACAGTTCCATGACCGGCGAGTCCACGCTCCAGCAGAGGTAGGGAATCTTGAAGATGTTGCATACTTCGCTTAAGAATGGGAAAAAGTTAATGCTGAACACAAAATCTGCCGGATGTTCCAGCAGGGTGTTGCTGACAATCTGGATGGATTCCTGCGGAGAGAGAGATTTGTTGGTTATTTCCGTAGTGATTTCCGCCACAGTATGCCCTAGTTCCTGAAATCCATCAATGACATCCGGCTCACAGATGCTGCCATAGCGGTAAAAAAGCAGTCTCATGGTTTGTCCTCCTCAACGGTTTTTAGTATTTGCTGCAGCTGATGCATATAGGAAAAGCGCTCGCGGACTTTCTGATATCCGCCCATTGCAATCCGTAGCCGTTCCTTCTCATGAGAAAGGTAATAGGAGGTTTTTTCCAGCAGCTCGTCCAAGTCGTGAAAGACTTCAATCTCCTTACCAATCTCAAAGTAATCTTCAATTTCCTGTTGGTAATTGGTCAATACGAAGCCCCCGGAGCCCATGATGTCGAGGATTCGCTGAGGCAAGCCGGTTTCAATGGAGGGAAGCGTGATATTAAGGTTGATGCGGCTTAAGTAGAAAATCTTGTTCATCTCCGTATAATAATCAACCCCCTCATGTACTTGCACTTTTGGAAGATTACGGCGGCTGCTGCGGGTATACAAATCGACGGTATGATGTTCTGAAAGGGCATTCAGTACCGTAATCCGCTCCATTTCCGCAAGCTTCCGAGAAAGGAACAAAAGCCCCAGGTATAAGTCAAGATCCATATGCTGGCGGTTCCAGAAATTGGCGCCGAAGGTTTCAGACATAAACGCCGCCGCTTTCTCAGACACCCTGGGCCAGGGCCTGACGTCGTGCCATCTGCAGAGGTTTTTTAAAAGGTATAGTTTGAGTTCCGCGGCAATAGATTCCGGGAACTGGGAAATAAAACTGTTATAAGAATTCTGCTCATAGAGGTTGCCAATAAAAGATATATCACAGGTAAACTGTTCCTCGTCTTCCGGGCTGATATTGAGCGCGCCGGTACGCGAGAGGTTCACTCCCAGCGGAAGATAGTACAGATGGGGAATGCCGTAAGGCAGCATATGTTCATATTCTGCGCGGTCAAAAACGAACAGATAGTTGCAGGGATTTTTCACTGCCGGGTGGAACAGGGACATCAGCGGGGAATCATAAACCCAGCCAATATAAGTAAGCCCCATCTGCTGGCAGATATCGGATATTTCCGGCACAAAAAGATAAGAAATCAGGCAGTTGAACTCATGCCCGGACAGGAACTGTTCCAGTATCTCAAACTGCTCAGGAATGGGGACCAGCGGATCGAATTCGGCATGGGGGTAGATGTCTACCTGTTTCCCCATTTCCAGTAATGTCCAGGGAATATCATAGCTGGAATTTTTTACGCGGATAAATAAAAAATGCATAGCTTACCTCCAGGAAATAGTGTATAATATATCTTTATAGGAACTGATAGTCTGAAAGGAACGTATCAGTTTTCCATATTATATCATAGATTGCGGAAAAACCAAGGCAACGTGAGCAATTTCTTGTTCGATAGGGAGGAAGCAGATGGGTACGGATGGGATAGAGAGAGCCTGTGCAGAGGAGAAGGTAACGAAAGAAAGGCGGCGGGAAAAAGAGAATGCAAGGCTTCGGCAGGAATATGCCAATTATCGGGAAGAAATAGACTGTTTTCTCGAGAAGAAGGCGTATGAGGAACTGCTGAGCTACCAAGAGACAGATAAATTCCGCAAGGTCTGTAACCTGGACTCAGAGGCGGCGATTATGAACGTTGTCCTATGCATCTACCGTGATGAACGGAAGAATCACTGTGAGGAGAATATTCTGGCCGGCATCCATACCATGAAGGAGGCGAGGCGGCGTTTCCTGCAGGCCAAATTCGTGATGTGGAAGCTGGAATTTTTTGATGAGAATGACTTATTTCTGGATTTTTTGGAGAAAAATCCGGTATCCTCTTATTTTTTGATGCACCTCATATACACCTCCTCTTTCGAGAAAGGGGACGCAGCGCTTAAAATGGCGATGCTGCTCAAAGAAAAACGGAGGTTCGCGCAAGCCTTTGCCATGCTCAATTATCTGGATCAGCTCTGCCCAGGGGAAGAAGTCGTATATTGTGAGATGGCGGATATCTGCATCATTACAGGACAGGCAGAAAGTGCGGCAAATTGTATCGGCAGGATCAAAGAGCCGACGGCGATTCTGGCTGGATACCGCAGGAAGTGGGGGATTTGAGATATGGATGACAGAAAAATAGCATTCATCATGTGCGTCAATGATGAGTTGTATGAGGAAGAATGCATGTCATATATTGAACGTATAGAGCTGCCGGAGGGATTTGGCAGGGACGTTATCACCATACGGGAAGCGGAATCCATAACTTCTGGTTACAACGAGGCTATGAGTTCCTCAGATGCAAAATATAAAGTGTATATGCATCAGGATGTTTTCATCGTGCATGCAGGATTCATCAAGGATATATTAGGGATATTTGCCGACCCTAAAATCGGCATGATTGGCATGGTGGGGGCTCCCAGGCTGGGGGAGACAGCCATTATGTGGCATGGAGAACGGATTGGCAAGCTGTACGCCAATCCCATCATACTTGCCCAGGAAGCCATATGCGGCGAGGTAGAGGGCAGATATCAGCCCGTAGAGGCCATTGACGGATTCCTCATGGCCACCCAGTATGATATCCCCTGGCGAGAGGATGTTTTTCAGAAATGGGATTTTTATGATGTTTCCCAGAGCATGGAGTTCCGAAAACAGGGATACCAGGTGGTGGTTCCGCATATGGAAAAGCCTTGGTGCATCCATGATGACGGAATACTTAACCTGAGTAATTATTATGGAGAAAGAGATAAATTTGTTGAGACATATAGGAGGGACAATCATGTACAATGAGCTGATAGAGAAGCTTAACCCGAAGCCTAAATTTAACTTGGAATGGTACAAGGACGAGGATTTGTATTCCGACGGGCCGGTGGAAGATACGATTATTAACATAATTGCAGAGAACGAGCCGGAGAAATATACGGATGCTATCCTGAACAAGATGAGCTGGCCTACTTACTATCACCTCACGCATCTGAGGAAGAATATCCTCAACTGGTATCCGTTTGACAAGGAGGGCAGCGTACTGGAAATCGGATGCGGGCTGGGCGCGATTACCAGCGTCCTCTGCGACAAATGCCATGACGTGACGGCAGTGGAACTTTCCAAGCGGAGGGCAGCGGCGGCTTTGCTTCGGTGCAGGGAAAAAGAAAACCTGGAAATCATTGTGGGCAATCTCAATGACATTAAGTTTGACAAGAAGTTCGACTATATCACGCTGATTGGGGTCCTGGAATACCAGGGGACGTTCACTGACACGGACAACCCTTACCTGGATTTCCTGATGGAGATTAAGAAGCTTCTTAAGCCGGATGGCAAGCTTCTGATTGCCATTGAGAACAAATATGGGCTGAAATACTGGTGCGGAGCCAGAGAAGACCATACCGGGGTGCCCTTTGAGGGCATGAACCAATATACGCTTTCAGATAGGAAAGTGAGGACTTTTGCCAGGAAAGAGCTGGAGGAGCTGGTAAAAGACAGTGGTTTTGCGAATACCTTCTTTTACTACCCGATGCCGGATTATAAGCTGCCGACCATCGTGTATTCCCAGGACAGCCTTCCGGATAATGAAAATATGCATAATTTGCTGCCATATTATATCCCGGACAAGATTACCCTGGTGGCAGATGAAATGGCAATTTACAAGGATGTCATTGCGAACGGCGCGTTTGAGTTTTTCGCGAATTCCTTCTTGGTGGAATGTTCCGACAGCGAGGATCTTGGGAAAGTTACCCGGTGTTCCTTAAGCTCTGAAAGGCTCTTGAAATACCGCATTGCCACGGTATTCACGAAGGACGGTACGGTGGAGAAGTTTCCGCTGTACGAGGAGGGCGCAGCCCATGTAGCGCAGATTAGTAAAAATGGGAGCGTCCTGGAAAAAAGAGGCAGAAAGGTTCTGCCCGCACAGCTTTTGGATGGCAGGCTTGTCTCTGAATATGTTAAGTGGGAATTGGCGGAGGAGCGGCTGCTGGATGCATGCAGACGGAAAAACAAATTTGAATTTTACCGGATCTTAGACAGGGTATATCAGGAAATCCTGGCGTCTTCCGAACATATTGCTGCGGAAGAGAACATTATCTGCACGATGGATATTGACAAGGACAGCTCTCCTGAGAAGTATGGCCCTATCCTGCGGGTAGGCTATCTTGACATGATTCTGCGCAATGCCTTTAATGCGGACGGCGACTTAGTATGGTTCGACCAGGAATGGGTATTGGAATCTGTTCCGGCTAATTTCATTTTTTACCGGGCGGTGAAGGAGTTTTATTTCTCCTATCAGTGGGTGGATAAGATTATCTCACTCAACGAGGTGGGCATAAAATATAACCTGGTTTCAGCATGGAACAATTATAGGATGCTGGAAGGCATGTTTTTGGATACAGTCGTGGATATGGCCCACGTAGAAGAAGGAAAGATATACCGTGGAGGGAACAAACAGGCATGTCTGGAGAACATAAAGAAATTAATGAGAATGGCGTAATTGCCAGGTATCTGGCAAATGGGGATATCAATGGCCTATACCTGCACATGCAGGATGGGCAAAGACACGATGCTGTCCTGAATGACATGCTGAATATCTGGAGATTTGAAAAAGAGGCGAGGGGCAGGACAATTATGGACAATGTGTCCTCCTATCAGGAAGCAGCAGCCAAGTACGCTCTCATCAGCAAGATACTGAATTTTATCATAAATGGGAGAGAAATAAGCCAGATGCCTTGAAAAAAACCGGGAGGGCGTGTATTTCCTTGTGGACTGCTGGCATGACAGGGTACTATATGCCCGGGAACTGTGCGATATCAGGGACTGGGATATCCTAGATAAAAATTTGAATAAACGGCCAGCCCTCCTGCGATTGGCTTCTCTGAATGATTTCAGTGCAGGACAGTGTGAAGATTTGTACGATGACCTGGGCATGAAGGGGATTCCCTATTTCTTTTCCTGGGTAGATGGGAAATTGTGCATTCCGGAGATAGACACATACAGCCGCATTGTTCTGTACGACGCCGAAGATGGCGAGCTTAAGGTGAACCGGGCGCTGTATGATTTTGGGGAGGCAAATCCGGAAGATATTGCCTACTGCCACAGAAATGACATAGAAGTGAGGGAGTATGAAATTGGGCCGGCGTAAGGACGAAAAGGAGGTTCAGGAAAAATGTCAGTAGTATATACGTGTTTTTGTACAGATATTATTCATGAAGGGCACCGAAATCTCCTGCATGAGGCGCAGAAATATGGCGAGGTCGTCGTGGGGGCGCTGACGGATGCGGCGATGATTCAATTCGACCGATTCCCTACGATTTCTTTTGCGGAGCGCAGGAAGCTGTTAGAGGAGCTTCCTGAGGTATCCCGTGTCATCGTGCAGGACGAGATTTTCTATGATAAAGTGTTTGATGCGCTGCATCCCGATTATATTATCCATGGAGACAACTGGAAAGAAGGCCCGCTGCAAGAGCTTCGCCGGAACGTGCTTGATAATATTGCGCGCGCCGAGGCCGGAGAGCTGATTGAGGTTCCTTACACCTGGTCGGAGGAAGTCAGGAAAACGGACAGCCGCATGAGGGAAAAGCTGGCTATGCCGGAGTTCCGCCGCGGGAGGCTGCGCAAGCTTTTGCAGATCAGCCCCCTTGTTAAGACGTTAGAAGTACATAGCGGGCTCACAGGGCTGATTGCAGAGAAGACGATCATCCCCAGCAAGCGGGGAGGGCTCAAGCAGTATGACGCCATGTGGGTGTCAAGCCTTTGCGATTCTACCGTCAAAGGCAAGCCGGATATCGAATTGGTAGATATGTCTTCAAGGCTCAGGACGGTGGACGACGTCATGGAGGTGACTACCAAGCCAATTATCCTGGATGGAGATACCGGCGGCCTGGTAGAGCATTTTGTTTATAACGTGCGGACGATGGAACGCATCGGCATCTCAGCGGTCATTATCGAAGATAAGACGGGGCTTAAGAAGAATTCTCTGTTTGGCACGGAGGTGGCGCAGACGCAGGCGTCCATTGAAGAGTTCTGCGCGAAGATTACGGCGGGCAAGAGAGCGCAGCGAACGGAAGAATTCATGATAATTGCAAGGATAGAGAGCTTAATCCTGGAAAAAGGTATGGAGGATGCGCTGGCCCGTGCAAGGGCTTATGTGTCAGCAGGCGCAGACGGCATCATGATTCATTCCAGGAAAAAAGATCCGGCAGAAATTTTTGAGTTCTGCGATACTTTCCGCAGCGAGGATAAGGCGACGCCCCTTGTGGTGGTGCCGACGACTTTTAACAGCGTCTATGAGGAGGAATGGGCCAAGCATGGGGTCAATATCGTGATTTATGCCAACCAGCTGACCCGCAGCGCGTTCCCAGCCATGCAGGATACGGCGGCAGAAATTCTGAAAAACGGCAGGGCGTTGGAAGCAGATGGAAGGCTGATGCCTTTCCATGACATCATTACCTTAATCGACGATGAATTGTAAGGAGGAGAACGTGAAACGAAATATATTGTTGAACCCGGGGCCGGCGACGACGACAGATACGGTGAAGATGGCACAGGTCGTGCCGGATATCTGCCCGCGGGAAAAAGAATTTGCGTCTATGATGAAGCAGATGCGCAATGATTTGGTACGCATTGTCCATGGGAATCCTGATAAATACACGGCCGTGCTGTTCTGTGGTTCCGGGACAGTGAATCTTGACGTCTGTATCAATTCCCTGCTTCCGCAGGATAAGAAGATATTGGTCGTGAACAACGGCGCGTACAGCGGACGGGCTGTGGAAATCTGCGAGTATTATGGGCTGCCTCACATCAATCTGCAGTTTCCGGTGGACGAGCTGCCGCAGCTTGAAGAGGTTGAGAAGGTTCTAAAGGACGATCCAGATATCGCCGTGGTGTATACGACCCACAATGAGACCGGGACAGGAATCCTCAACCCGGTACGTGAAATTGGAACCCTGGCACATCGCAACGGAGCCATATCTGTGGTAGACACGACATCGACGTTTGCCATGCGCCCGATTGATATTGAGGCAGACAATATTGATTTCTGTATGGCGTCCGCGCAGAAAGGGCTGATGTCAATGACAGGGCTTTCCTGGGTCGTGGGGAAGACGGAGGAGATAGTGAAGTCTGCGTCTTATCCCAAACGTTCGTACTACTGCAATTTATTCCTGCAGTATGATTTTTTTGAGAAAACGGGCGAGATGCATTTTACGCCCCCTGTGCAGACGGTCTATGCAACGCGAATGGCAATCGAGGAGTATTTTGCGGAGGGGGAACAAAAAAAATGGGCAAGGCACACAGCCGTCTTTGAGGCTATCCATGCGGGGCTGGAAAAATTAGGCTTCCGGGACATGATTAAACGGGAGTGGCAGGCTGGGCTGGTGGTTGCCGTAAAATATCCGCAGGATGTGAACTGGGATTTTGATAAGGTACACGACTACTGTTATGCGCGTGGCTTTACGATATATCCTGGCAAAGTGGCAGATCAGAACACATTTCGTTTATGCGCCCTAGGGGCGATTACTCCCGAAGATATCGAGGAGTTCTTCCTTGTCCTGAAGGAGGCTCTTGTCACGCTGGGCATTCAGATACCAGTTCAATATGAAGAATCGTTGGGAAGTGAATCGTATGGGTAAAGAAATAGCTGTGATAATGGCAGCGGGCCTTGGGAGCAGGATGCGCCCGCTGACGGAGACCGTGCCTAAGCCTTTGGCAGAAGTCGGCGGCAGGACGTTGGTTGAGACAGTCATCCGGGGGTTGCATGGGCGCGGCATATCTGAAATCTATATCGTAGTGGGATATCTGAAAGAGAAGTTCACCTATCTGTGTGACAAATATGCGGGGATTTGCCTGATTGAGAATAAAGAATACCAGGAGAAGAACAACATCTCCTCAATCTATGCGGCGCGGGGAATCCTGGGCAGTGCAGATTGCTTTATCTGTGAGGCGGATCTTTTTGTCTCAGACCCGGCGGTTTTCTGTAAACACCTGGATGGTTCCGGTTATTTTGGAAAAATGGTTCATGGGTATTCTGCGGATTGGGTGTTTGAGCAGCAGGATGGCTATATTTCCAGGATTGGCAAAGGTGGAACTGATGTTTATAACATGGTGGGCATTTCCTATTTTAAGAAAGAGGACGCCAGGTTCCTTGTAAAAAAAGTGATAGAGGTTTATGATGAAGAGGCGAGTGGGGAATTGTATTGGGACGAGGTGGCAGACCGCAGCCTTCAGGAGCTGAAGCTTAAGGTTTTTCCGGTGACGGAGCGGCAGATCGTGGAAATTGACACGGTAGAAGAACTGTACGCGTTGCGGGCGGCAGAGGGAGAAGAGAATTAATGATAAAGGACGGAAGAGAAGCATTATGGCAAATAAATGGAGGGAAGTCTGGGAGAGAAGGGATATCGATAAGGATATCCTCAGCAGCGGAGACTACAAAAACGTTTACCTAGCGTTGAAGATAATGAACGGTTTTGATTCGGTCAAAGAATTGTCCGGGGGAGTAGGGTATGACGCGTTTTATGAACAATACGTTGAGATAAAAAGGGAACTGGAGTTTTCAGCGGCAGCTGAGGGCAAAAAACCTGAGAGCATCTTTGAAGTAGGGTGTGGATCGGGAGCCAGCTTGTATCTGTTTCAGAGGGATGGCCTTTCCGTAGGCGGGATTGATTATTCCAAGGCGGGAATCGAGATATCTGCCAAAATTTTGCAAAACCCCAGAGAATTAATATATGATGAAGCGGTGAATCTCTCCTCAGAAGTAAAATATGATATGGTGTTATCTAACAGTGTATTTTCTTATTTTAAAGATTATGGCTATGCTTCGAGGGTGCTGGAGATTATGTATGAGAAAGCGAATAATTCCATAGGAATTATAGATATCCACGACATTAGCAGAAAAGAAGCGTTTGCAGCTTATAGGAAGAAAACCTCGGAGGATTATGAAGAGAGGTATCAAGACCTTCCCAAATTATTCTATGACAGAACTTTTTTTTTGGACTTTGCAGTAAAGCATGGGATGGATATCAAGTTCCGTCAATCAAAAGTCAAGGGCTATTGGAATAATGATTTCGTATTTAACTGCTTCATGTGGAAACGTAGCTGATGTGATTTTTTACTTGTAACAATTAGGAGAGAGCCATGAAGAAAGTTTCAGTGATTTGCATAGATTGCGGTTCAGAGTATATTGACGACCGGCTGGGCAACCAGACGTATTCGAATTTGGAAGTTGTTGAGGCAGTGACCGGGAGCGAGTTCTACCAGGATATCACGGACTATTGTGAGAGTACTGACAGCGACTATATCACCTTTTTGGAGCCTGGACAGTGGCTGGGGCCGGATAAGATAAAAAACATGGTGGAATATGCGGAAAAACTAACGTCGGCAGACGTCTTTTTCTGTAACAGGAATTACGGAGAATATGACGGCACGGTAGTCGCATACCCGGACAGGAAGTACCGCAATGTTTTTAAAGATATGATTTTCGAGGGCAGCCGGGTGCTGTACCGGTGTTTAAGCGATGGGCGCAATCTGCTGGGGAACCTGACAACTATGATGTTTCGCAGGGAACAGGTATTGATTTCCATTGAGAACCTGAGGCAGTATGCGGCAGATGACCCGGCTATACAGAAGGCCCTTCTGCTGTTTGAAATCCTCTCAGATCAGGTGATGGGACTGCTGGAACAGACCTTGGTCTGTACCTTTGTGCAGGAATTTAACCTGCAGGAGCTTAAGCGGCAGCAGGATGCGTTTGTAAGGCAGCTTGGGGTTTTCGCCGAGCTTTATGGCTGGGGTCCACGGAACGCCCCATATGGGATGGCCAGCGAACATGAGGATTTATTGCGGGAAAAGGATGCAAAGATAAAGCGAGGATTAAAAGGAGGGGCAGTCAGGAAAGATATTACCTTTTTTGCGACAGACAAAGGGGAATATTATAACCTCTTGCCAATCATGAAGGAAGCAGAGGCGCGCGGGTATCAAGTGCGTTGTACCGACGACCTTGGCATGAAAGCAGAGATAGGCGTATACTGCCAGCATCAGGGAATGCCTCAAAATTCCAGGTTTTCCGTAGTTTTGCTGCATGACATGGCGCAGGGGCATAACCGATGGCCGAATATCTGGGAGGCGGAACATTGGAGCGATTATGATATAGGGATTGTGCCGGGGGAGAATTGGAAGAACCGATGGGAGCGGTGCGCGTTCCATTATTATGCATATCCCCGGTATGGCTGCTATATGTTTGGCTATCCTAAGAGCAATGAGGTATATTCAGCGGAATTGGAACGCCTGGTAAAGGAGCGGAAGGAAACGTTAGGACTGAAACATGAAGTCTCTGTGCTGTATGCCCCGTCTTGGGAGAACGATGGCAAAGAGGAAGATTTCGTGCGCGCCCTGTCTTCTTTGCCGGTAAACCTAATCGTGAAGCAGGCGTCCTGGCCGGAAGTGTTTGCAAAGGAGGCAAAGAAAAAAGGGTTTGAAGATGTTGTTGCGAACATAAGAGAAATGCGGGAGCTGCATGAGGGGAAATATGACAACTTGTATTACATTGAGCCGGAAGAGAGCATCATGGTTGCCCTGAAAATGTGCGACTTGGTTGTGTCTGACGAATCCAGCGTCATGGTGGAGGGTATGATGTTCGGCAAGCCGGCCCTTGCAGTAGAAGACTGGCTGATACCAGATACCCTTCCGAAACGATGCGCAAGCATTCCCTATGAGGAAGCGTATAAGTGTAAAAAGGCCGGACTGCGGGAGGCTGTTGAGAAACTTATAGGAGAAGCATCCGATAAGGAAGAGATTCTCAGGAAATCAGAAAATATTTTTGTAAATAAGGAGCATGTGAACAGGGATATCCTGGACGCCATAGAGTATTTTGCCCTGGGAACAGGGAATGACGGCTTTTTGAAATGGAAGATGTCCAGCCGTTATATGCCGGTGTGCATGTGGTCGTAACCGAAGGAGTGAAGGAAACGATATGGATGTGAGAGAATTTGTGGAAACATTGGGGGCGGAGTTCTATACCGGGGTTCCTGATTCCCAGCTGAAAGCCTTGTGCGATTACCTGATGCAGACGTACGGCATTTCAGGCAGGCATGTGATTGCGGCCAATGAGGGAAACGCGGCTGCGTTGGCAGCCGGGTATCATCTTGCCACCGGGAAAGTACCGCTTGTGTATATGCAAAACAGCGGCATTGGCAATATTGTTAACCCGGCAGCTTCGTTGCTGAACAAAAAAGTGTATGAGATTCCCTGCATTTTTGTGGTTGGCTGGCGCGGTGAGCCGGGCGTGCATGACGAACCCCAGCATATCTTCCAGGGGGAAATTACAGTTCCGCTGTTAGAAGCGATTGGCATACATACTTGTGTGATTGGCGCGGACACTGCTCTCGGAGAGCTGAAACAGTCGTACGGCAAACTCAGGAAATACTTGGATGCAGGGGAATGTATCGCTTTTGTCATCCGCGAAGGGGCGTTGTCCTATGACGAAAAGGTTACTTACAGCAATGCATACGGCATGAAGCGGGAAGAGATTATTGCGCAGATTGCAGAAGCGGCAGAGGAGGATATCGTCGTCTCCACGACAGGGAAGGCGAGCCGTGAGCTGTTTGAAATCCGTGAGGCGAATGGGCAGGGGCATCAGCGGGATTTCCTGACGGTTGGCTCCATGGGGCACAGCAGCTCGATTGCCCTGGGGATTGCGTTACAGAAGCCAGGGCAGACCGTGTGGTGTATCGATGGGGACGGCGCCGCTCTCATGCATTTGGGGGCAATGGCTGTCATCGGCAGGAGCAGGCCGGATAATCTCATCCATGTGGTCATCAATAATGAGGCGCACGAGACAGTGGGCGGGATGCCCACGGCTGCTTCCGTGGCGGATTTGACGGCTGTGGCGAAATCATGCGGATATGCAGACGCGGTGTGCGTTTCGGACAGAGATGGGCTGGCAGAAGCGTTAGCCGCTGCAAGAAAGCGGCAGGCCTTGTCGTTTATCGAAGCAAAATGCGCCATCGGGGCGCGGAAGGATTTGGGCCGCCCGACCATCCTGGCGGTGGAGAACAAGGCGCATTTCATGAGGTTTTTGGAACAGAAATAAGAATGCAGAGGTTTCTTATGAAAAAAATTATTATTTTTGAATCGGCGACAGATTCCCTTCGGTCTTTTGCCCGTCTGATGGCAGAGGGCTTCCGGGAAATCGGCTTTTCGGTCTTGCTGGCAGATATGGACGACCAAGCGGCCGTAAGAGAGAAAATTTACGCATTTGCCGGGCATGGAGACACAGCGGCGTTATTTTTCAACCATGCCGGGCTGAACCTCCTGACAGAGGATGGGGCAAGCATCTGGAATGAGCTGGATGCGGATTGCTATGATTATATCGTAGATCATCCCATGTATTACCATGCGGCAATCATTTTCCCTATACGGCGGCTGGCCTTCTTGTGCGTGGATGAGTATCATCAGAAGTTTATCGAACGTTTTTACCCGGGAAAGGCGCGCAGTTTTTTCTTGCCGCTGGCCGGCATCCGCTGGGGCGGGGAAGAGATTCCCTTTGAGGAACGCTCCATGGATATCCTCTTTACCGGGGCGTATCTGATTGACAACAAGGTGGAGTATCATCTCCAGGGGCTTGGCGAGGGGTTAAAGCAGATATGGCTGGAATGTTATGAGCTGCTTTGTACGCAGAATTACCTGACCCTGGAGCAAGGGCTGGAACGCTGCCTTAAGAAACGGGGGCTGGTTCTGCCGGAGGAGGATTTGCGGGATACGGTGCGCCTCTTCCAGGATATGGACGGCATGTTAAGGAGCCGCGCCCGTGCCATGGTAATACGCACCCTGGCCAATGCGGGGGTCAAAGTGCATATTTATGGGGAAGGCTGGCAGTTTTTGGACTGTAAGCAGGAGAACCTTATCCTGCATGAGCGGATTCCGTTTGACGAGACGATTCCCCTGACTGCAGACGCTAAGATGGTATTGAATGTCATGCCGTGGTTTAAGTCCGGCGTTCATGACCGGGTGTATTCTGCCATGCTCAATGGCTGTGTGTGCCTGACGGATGGAAGTGAGTTTGTGGCGCGCACTTTGTCGGACGGAAGCGAGGCATTGCTCTATTCGCTGGATCATCTGGAGGAGCTTCCGCATAAGGTTATGCAATACCAGAAGAAGCCGGGGGAACTGAAAAATATTGCCCGCCGAGGCTATGAATACGCAAAGGATTCGCAGACCTGGCAGAATAGGGCAAAGCAGCTGGCAACTGATATCATGGCGCAAAGCTGACCATATGACCAATTTGCAGCTATTTGGCCATCGGGCAGTGCGGACGGAGGTACAATAAGATGAAAGTAGTTATACTGGCAGGGGGGCTGGGGACAAGAATCAGTGAGGAGAGCCATTTAAAACCGAAGCCGATGCTGGAAATCGGGGACAAACCGATTCTTTGGCATATCATGAAGGGGTATTCCCATTTTGGGTATCATGAATTTATCATATGCTGTGGATATAAACAGCATATGGTCAAAGAGTGGTTCGCAGATTATTACTTGTATAATAGTGACGTGACTTTTGATTTCACAGCGGACAATAAGATGACTGTCCATAATAATGTGTCGGAGCCATGGAAGGTCACGATTGTAGACACCGGCCTCAATACCATGACGGGAGGAAGGGTGAGGAGAGTCCAAAAATACATTGGTGACGAGACGTTCCTGATGACATACGGCGATGGCGTGAGCAATGTCAATATCCGTGAGCTTGTGGAATTCCACAAGAGCCATGGGAAGACGGCGACCATCACGGCGGCAGATGTGGGGCAGCGGTTTGGTATTTTGGATATCTCAAAGGACAAGGAGATTATCTCCTTCCGGGAAAAGGCCCAGGATGACGGAGGGAAAATCAACGCCGGCTTTATGGTGTTGGAGCCGCAGATTTTTGAATACTTGAAAGATGACGGCACGGTGTTTGAGAGAGAGCCGTTAGAGGAGCTTGTGAAGAACAGGCAATTAATGGCTTATATGTTTGACGGCTTCTGGGCATGTATGGACACGAAGCGTGAGATGGACATGCTCAATGAATTGTGGAATCAAGGGCAGGCGCCGTGGAAGACATGGAAGGGGTGAGGCAGCGATGTTTGAGAATATGACAGAAGGACAGGCAAGGCAGGAAATATTGGGCATGGTCGCAGAATACTGTGACAAGTACCATAACCAGGCTGAGTACCGGGAAGGGGACAGGATACCCTATGCTTCCCGGGTCTATGGGCATGAGGAAATGTGCAGCCTGGTGGACTGCGCATTGGAGTTCTGGCTGACGGCAGGACGGTTCACGGCCCGGTTTGAGAAGGAGTTTGCAGGCTATCTGGGCGCGGAGTACTGTTCTCTGGTCAATTCCGGCTCTTCCGCCAATCTGTTGGCGTTCATGGCGCTGACCTCACCGTTGCTGAAGGAACGCCAGGTAAGGCCGGGGGATGAGATGATTACGGTTGCAGCAGGCTTTCCTACTACCGTGGCTCCGGCAGTCCAATATGGCGTGGTTCCGGTATTTGTGGACGTGACGATTCCCCAGTACAATATTGACGTTTCCAGGCTTCAGGATGCCTTGTCGCCGAAGACTAAGCTGGTAATGATTGCCCATACGCTGGGCAACCCGTTTCACCTGGCAAAGGTCAAGGACTTCTGCGACAAACATGGCTTGTGGCTGGTTGAGGATAACTGCGATGCACTTGGCTCTAAATATGAACTCGATGGGCAGGAGCGGTTTACCGGGACGGTGGGGGATATCGGCACGTCTTCTTTTTACCCGCCGCATCATATGACGACCGGGGAGGGCGGGGCAGTTTATACCGATAATCCGCTGCTGCACAAATGTATCCGTTCGTTCCGCGACTGGGGGCGCGACTGCGTTTGCGCGTCCGGGCAGGATAACCTCTGCGGCCACCGTTTTGACGGGCAATATGGACAGCTCCCGCCAGGCTACGACCACAAGTACGTGTATTCCCATTTTGGCTATAATCTGAAAGCAACCGACATGCAGGCGGCTATCGGGTGCGCGCAGCTTGAGAAATTCCCGCGATTTGTGGAGAAACGGATCCATAACTATGAACGTTTGCGCGCAGGGCTTGCGGGATGTGAAGACAGGCTCATCCTGCCGGAAGCCTGTGAGCATTCCAGGCCGAGCTGGTTTGGCTTCCCCCTTACTTGCCGGGAGGGCGTAAGGCGCGGCAAGGTGATTTCTTATCTTGAAGGGCATGGAGTGCAGACACGTATGCTTTTTGCGGGAAACCTGACGAAGCATCCGTGTTTTGACCAGATGCGGGAGCAGGGAAAAGGCTACCGTATTGCCGGGAGCCTTGAGAATACGGATCGTATCATGCGCGATACTTTTTGGGTGGGCGTGTACCCGGGCATGACAGACGGGATGATTGATTACATGGCAAGAATCATAACACAAGCGGTCGGTGAGACGTAGGGGGCTGGCATGGAGAGGCGAAAAGTAAAAGTAGGGATTATCGGGACAGGCAATATCGGGACGGACATCCTGTTAAAATTGAATCGCTCAGAGGCGCTGGAATGCGGCATGTTCATGGGCAGGAACCCGGATTCCGCAGGCATTCAGCTTGCGCGGGAGCTGGGCGTGCCGACCTCTTTGCAGTCGATACAGGCAATCGAGGAAAATCCTGGCTGCTGTGAAATTGTCTTTGACGCTACTTCGGCAGCCGTGCATCGGGTGAACGCTCCCATACTGAAATCGTTAGGGAAGTTTGCTATAGACCTAACGCCTGCCCAGGTGGGCAAGATGTGCATCCCGGTCCTCAATATGGAAGAATGCCTTGGGGAGGACAATGTCAACCTCATAACTTGCGGCGGGCAGGCGACGACGCCTATCGCCTATGCCATCAGCAAGGTTCATCCAGAGACAAAATATATTGAGATTGTGGCAACCATAGCCTCGCGTTCTGCCGGGGCGGGGACGCGGAACAATATTGATGAATTTACCCAGGCAACCAGGGATGCCCTCACAGAGTTTACCGGCATCGGCAGCACGAAGGCGATTATCATATTGAACCCCGCGGATCCGCCGATAACCATGCACAATACGGTGTATGCCCTGATTGACAATCCAGACATGGAAGCTATACGAAAGAGCGTCCGTGAGATGGAGGCCAGGATTAAAAAGTATGTGCCTGGATATAGCATCGTGCTGGAGCCGACTTATGAGAATGGCAGGGTGACGACCACGCTGCAAGTGACCGGGCTGGGGGATTACCTTCCCAGATATGCCGGCAATCTGGATATTATCACATGTGCGGCAATCGAGATTGCGGAAAACTATGCCAAGAAAAGGATATTGGGTGGAGCGTTATGAGCAAACTAATGTTATTTGATTCCACGCTGAGGGATGGGAACCATGCTGTGAGGCACCGGATATCCAGGGAATCCATAGAAGATTACTGCCTGGCCATGGATGGCTGCGGCGTCCATACGATTATTGTCGGGCATGGGAACGGCCTCGGCGCGTCATCCCTGCAAGTGGGGCTTTCGCTGCTGGATGAGGCAGAAATGCTGCGCACGGCGCGGGAGAACCTGGAGAGGACGCGGCTGGGTGCGTACATGATTCCGGGGTTTGGGACTATCAAGGACAACCTTGCGCCGGCGATTGCAGCAGGCGTGGAGTTATTTGAGATTGGATGCCACTGCACGGAAGCGGATACGACCAGGCAGCATATTGAATATCTGAGGAGACTGGGGAAGGAGACTTACGGCGTGCTGATGATGAGCCATATGGCTTCCCCGGAGCGGCTGCTGGAGGAATGCCGGAAAATGCAGTCCTATGGCGCGCTGGGGGTCATCCTCATGGATTCGGCAGGGGCGTTCACCCCGGAGATGGTCAGGCGTGTAATCGCCATGTTGTATGACGGTTTGGATATCCATGTCGGCTTCCATCCACATAATAACATGGGGATCGCAGTCTCTAATGCATACACGGCCATCCAGGAGGGGGCGTCTGTTATTGACGGCACGCTGCGGGGATTCGGGGCGGGGGCAGGCAACTGCCAGCTTGAGGATTTGGTGGCGTTGTTAGAAAAATCCGGCATAAAGACGGGGGTTGACTTCTATCGTATGCTGGACGCCAGCGGCCAGGTGATGCCGGAAATGATGGAAAAAGATATGGGGCAGGATCCCATAAGCATCGTCAGCGGGCAGGCAGGGGTATTCTCTGCATTTAAAATCCATGTGCTGAGAGCAGCGGAAGAATTCGGCGTGGATCCCAGGGACATCCTCCGGGAACTTGGGCGCAGGAAGGCCGTGGGCGGACAGGAAGACATGATTGTGGAGGTCGCCGAGAAATTAAGCCGGCCGGCAGGAGATGGCAGTGACCGGGTAATCAGTTACCAGATTGAATCTTTGCTATAATACGAGGAGGCAGTGGAATGAACGTTTCGGAATTTATATTCGACTACTATGCAAAAAAAGGAATTGATACGGCTTTTATGGTGACAGGCGGGCAGGCCATGTGGCTGAATGACGCCGTGGGCAAGAATGGGAATTACAGCATCATCTGTACGCACCATGAGCAGAGCGCGGCCATGTCCGCAGACGCCTATGGGCGGATTAAGAACAAACCGGCGCTCGCAATCGTGACGGCCGGCCCGGGAAGCGTGAACGCCATGAATGGGGTCGTGGGTGGATATACGGACTCCTCACCGATGATTGTGATTTCCGGGCAGGCGGCCTTGTCCTTCGTGCAGTACCAGGAGGAGACAAAAATTCGTCAGCACGGCGTACAAGGTATCAACATCAGGCCTCTGGTAGAAAATGTCGTCAAATATTTCATTACCATAGACGATCCCCAGAAGACGGAATATTATCTGGAGAAAGCATACCAGGAAGCCACGTCTGGCAGGCCGGGGCCGGTATGGGTGGACGTGCCTTTGGATATCCAGAATATGCAAGTGGATGTAAAGTATATGGAGAAATATATCCCGGTGCAAGAAGCGGAGGGACGCGTGACCGCCAAGCAGGCAGCAAAGCAGGCTTACAAATTGCTGGAGAAAGCCAGGCGGCCGGTGTTCCTCGTGGGCCAGGGCGTGAGTCTTGCCGGGGCCAGGGAAGAATTTTACCATTACGTGAATGAGGCAGGCATTCCCGTCATAACTGCCCGTCTGGGCATTGACCTCATAGAATCCGGCCATGATTTGTATGTGGGCAGGCCGGGCAACTATGGCGAGCGTTCTGCCAATTTTGCCATCCAGAATGCAGACCTGATTATCTCCGTGGGCTGCAGGCTGGCTTCTTCTCTTGTGGGGCACAACCCCAAGCAGTTCGGGAAGAACGCCTATATCTTTGTGGTGGACATCGACCAGAAGGAACTGGATAAGCCTGGGGTGAAGATTGATTACAAGGCGCGGCTGGACTGCAAGGAATTCTTTGTTAAGATGCAGGAATTATTGCCGCAGCATCCGCTTCCGGATTATGGGGCGTGGGCGTTAACATGCAGGGAATGGAAGAAGAGATATCCGGTTGTCCAGCCTCAATACAGGGAAGAGAATCCGGTCAATTCCTATTATTTTATGGATAAGCTGTCTGAGCTGGCAGGGAAGGATGCAGCAGTGCTGGTGGACACGGGTTCCTGCTTCCATGTGGCATGCCAGTCCTGGAAAGTGAAGAAAGGCCAGAGCTACCTCACGACCGGCGGGCTGTCTTCCATGGGATATTGGGTGGCAGGGATTGGCGCCTGCATGGCGAATGGCAGGAAAGATACGATTGTCGTAACCGGGGATGGGAGCCTGCAGATGAATCTGCAGGAATTTGCCACAATTAAACACAACAAGCTGCCGCTTAAGGTGTTTATCTTAAATAACGACGGCTATCTGCTCATCCGGCATACCCAACACAACTTCATGGAAGACCGCTTTGTGGGGGAAAGCCCTCAGTCCGGCGTGTGGTGTCCATCTGCGATGAAGATTGCGGACGCTTATGGAATCAGAGGAATCCGCATAGAGTCTGCCGCGGAGGCGGAAGATAAAATCAAAGAGGTTTTGGAGGCGCAAGGCCCGGTCATCTGTGAGGTGATGACGCCCAAATGGCAGCTATTAGTCCCGAGGATTTCTTCAGAAAAGCTTGCGGACGGCACGTTGAAATCAAGGAATTACGAGGATATGTTTCCCTATCTGCCGGAGGAAGAAGTGCGGGGGAATATGATTGCAGAAAACAGGCAGGACTAGTTTATGAATGGTACAATACACTAGCATAAATAGCAGGATTGGAGATGTGACAGAATGGGACAAGGCTACGAAGAGGCAGGGATTGCTTATTGTATCCCCACGTATAACCATCCGCAAGTGATGGAAGATGTGCTGGGGAAATGCCTGCCATTATACCAGAAATATAAGATAGACGTCTATGTATATGATTCAAGTACCGACAATAAGACTTGTGAAATTACGGAAACGTTTATGGAGCAGGGGTATCAGAACTTGTACTATGTGAGAGTCAATCCATCGGTTGGCATTGACGACAAGATGCTTATGATTTTCTCCGGGCATGGGCTGCAGAAAAATTACCGCTATCTATGGCCGGTGAAGGATAGGGCGTTTTTTGGGGAACGTACATTAAAAAAGGTTACGGAACTTGCCGGGGAAGATTACGACGCAATTTTCCTGACTTTAGCCCTGCATCCGTTTTTGCGGGAAGAGGGGTTTTCCACGCCAAAGTTTTTTGACAGTCCGGCAAAACTATATGTAAGATGGGGATGGCTTGCTACATCGATGGACGCCACGTTGTTTCATGTGGGAAAGCTGCTGAAGGATACGGACTGGGAGGGATTCAGGGAACGCTATTTTTTTGACGGCGAAAACTGCTTCGATCACTTTAGCGTGCTGTTTCACGGCCTGGGGCAGCAGGAGAAATGTGCTGTGCGGCTGGTTACCTTTGACGATATAGATTCTTATGTCTCGCCTCTGGGTTCGTCTTCTTGGGGCCCGCGGATTTTCCATATCTGGGCAGATATGTGGCCCAAAGTCAACGAGGCGCTGCCTGCGGTATATGACGAGTACAAAAACAAGGTCATACGGCGCGGGACGTCTCTGCCATGGATTTTAGGTTCCTATGACTGGCTGATTAAATTAATGTCGGAGGGGCTGTTGAACATTGACGTTTATCTGCAGATAGGCAAGGAGTGGGAGTCCATATCGGATATTCCAAGAGAAGAGCTGGAGCTGATCGTCTGCGGTCAGCTTGCCCAGGTACATCGCATCGTGGAAGGCCGGGTAAAAGATTTTATTGCGGCAGGGCGTTATCAGGAAGCCAGCGCACTGTATCACTGCAATCGGTGGATTATCAGCAACTTCCGGGATGACGGCGAGAATCTGGGATATGCGGATTTGCTGGAAATTTATGACGCAGAGGAAGCTGCCGGCGTCCGCCGCGGGATTTTTTATGGGGCATCGTGCCTGGCAGATGCAGAGCAGAAGTACCTGGCAGTCCGGCAGATGGTGCATGGGCTGGAAGGTTCCGATGGTGGAGATTCTGGCAGGAAATTAGCTGAGTTCGTCAGGAAGAACCATGTTTCCAGCCAGTGCTTGTGCCATGTGGTGGATAAGACGTGTATGGAAAAAGAAAAGACAATGGAGAAACTGCTCCGGGTATTGCAAGGATAAGAGAAAGGTGCGTTTAGGGAAAATGGAACAGATGGTTAAGTTAAAGGAACAATATCAGGAAGGGAAAATTGCCAAAGCAGATTATATATCCGGGATGTACCAATGCCACGACAGACTATACCAATATTCGAAGCTTTTGCCGGAAACAAACATTAGGCGGATCGTCATCGAAGACGGCAAAGTATTCATGGAGACCAGGGATCTTGGGATTAAGCTTTTGTGCAAAGAACGCGATGAGCGCATCATACCTGTGGAGATGCTTAATTTCAATGATTATGAGCGGCAGGAACTTGAGGTGATTGACAAAATCCTTGATGTGCTGCAAGCAAAGACATTCTTTGACATCGGGGCGAATATCGGTTATATTTCCATCTTTGCCGGCAAGAAGCATGAGAGCCTTTCCATCCATTCTTTTGAGCCGGTGAAAGCGACCTACGAGATGCTTGAGGCAAATATCAAGAATAACGGCATGGCTTGTATCAAGGCCCATAATGTCGGCTGCTCGGATAAGAAGGGGGAGTTTTCCTTCTTCTGTTATCCTCAGGGGTGCGGGAATTCTTCCCTGGAGAACCTCTCCGGCAGGGAGGACGTCTGCGAAGTGCTGTGCAGGACAGACCGTTTGGATTCCTTGTATGAGGGGCTGGGGGAGGATACCCTGGACTTCATCAAGTGTGATGTGGAAGGCGCGGAGTTCATGGTCTTAAAAGGTGGGAAAGAGGTGATTTCCCAAAAAAAGCCGGTCATTTTCGTAGAACTGCTGCGCAAATGGTCGAAAGAATTTGGATATGCGCCCAACGACGTCATCCGGTTTATGGAAGGGCTTGGCTACCGCTGTTACTGTATCCGGGCAGGTAAGTTATCGGAGACGCCCCAGATTACGGAAGAGACTGCGGAGACAAATTTTCTCTTTCTGAATGGGGAGAAGCATGGGGCGGTATTAGAAGCATTGGGATAGCGGGAGGATTGCTGTGAATGAAATAATACGGTCAGATATGGAAATCATCATGAAGGACTCTCTGATACCAGAGATAGCTGGCGGGACAGTGCTGATTACCGGGGCAGGAGGCATGATTGGTTCTTACCTGGTACATTTTTATATGTACCTGGCGCGGGAGCTGGAGAAACCCATAAAGGTGCTGGCGTTGGTAAGGCGGGGCAAGGCGGCGGAGCAGATTTTCAAGGAATATCTGGGTGATGAGCGTTTCCTCCTGCTTGTGCAGGATGTCTGTGACGAACCGGACGTTGATATCCCGGTGGATTGCATCATCCATGCGGCGAGCCATGCAAGCCCCAGATATTACCAGCAAGATCCGCTGGGAGTCATAAAGCCTAATGTTATGGGGACATATCAGCTGCTGGAGTTTGCCAGGAAGCATAAGGTGGGGAATATGCTGTTTCTCAGCAGCGGCGAGGTATATGGGACGCCCGGGAAGATACCCTCCGCGGAAAGCGATTACGGCTATCTTGATATCGGGCAAGTCCGGAGCTGCTATGCGGAGAGCAAACGCATGGGGGAAACTTTGTGCGTGTCTTACCATCATCAATACCAGCTTCCGGTGAAAATTGCCAGGCTGTTCCATACATATGGCCCAGGGATAACCTTGGATGACGGCAGGATATTTGGCGACATTACCGCCGGGGTCATCAGGGAAAAAGAGCTGGCGCTGCGCAGTGATGGCAGTGCGGTGCGTACCTTCTGCTATGTGGCCGACGCCGTGCTGGCAATGATGTATGTATTATGCCGCGGGGAAGATGGCCAAAGTATTAACATTGGAAACGGGGAGGGGGTATATTCCATGCTGGAATTGATGACGTTGATTTCTGATCAGTATAAAATTCCGCTCAAGCGAAGAATCGCAAAGGAGCATTATCTGCCAAGCCCTATTTCGGTCAACCAGCCGGATTTGCAAAAACTGTCAGCCCTGGGCTTTACCCCGCGGTTCAGCGTGCAGGAAGGGTTTCAGCGTATGATTTGTTGGGCAGAGGAAACTTATGGGCGTTAAGGCTGATTGGCGTTGTGGTTTATCATGGGGGCGGAAGGAAAGAGGAGTGGCTGATGTCAGTGTTTGAGTTTTATAGGGATAGGAATGTGTTAGTTACCGGTCATACCGGGTTCAAAGGCTCTTGGATGTGCCGCCTGCTTGCACTGGCCGGGGCTAAAGTAACCGGCTACGCTTTAAAAGGTACGGCAGAACCGGATTTTTTCGAGGTTTGCCAGGCAGGGGAGCATGTATTTTCTGAAATCGGGGACGTCCGGGATTTGGAACACCTGAAAGAGGTATTTGACAGGGGACAGCCGGAGATCGTCATACATATGGCGGCGCAGCCGCTGGTGCGTGAATCATACCGTGATCCGGTCCATACATATGAGACGAACGTCATGGGGACGGTAAACGTTATGGAATGCGTCAGGCTGACCCCATCGGTGCGGTCGGTAGTCAATGTCACTACAGACAAGGTATACCGTAACCGTGAGTGGGCGTGGGGCTACCGTGAGGATGAGGAGCTGAACGGATTTGACCCTTATTCCAATTCAAAGTCGTGTTCTGAGCTGGTGACGTCCAGCTATGTCAATTCTTTTTTCCGGGACAGGCAGATAGCAGTCAGTACCTGCCGGGCGGGCAATGTCATTGGCGGCGGGGATTTTGCCGCTGACAGGATTATCCCGGATTGTGTGCGGGCAGCCCGGGCGGGAAAGGAGATAGCGCTGCGGAATCCGCATTCCACGCGGCCATACCAGCATGTGCTGGAACCTTTGCGCGCATATCTCTCAGTGGCAGAGGCCCAGTACTATGATAAGGCGTTGTCAGGAAGCTATAATGTAGGGCCCAATGAGCCGGACTGCCGGACGACCGGGGAGTTGGCGGGGATGTTTTGCACGGCATGGGAAAAAGCAGCAGGGAATGCTTTGCAGTGGGTAAGCCGGCAGGAGGATGGGCCCCATGAAGCTAATTTCCTGAAACTGGATTGTTCCAAGATAAAGAATATCATTGGCTGGCGTCCTGTCTGGGACGTGGAAACTGCCGTGCAGAAAACTGTGGAGTGGTGGATAACATACCTGAACGGCGGAGATATTGCCAGGTGTATGGACAATCAAATGATGGAGTTTTTTAACAGGCCAATGGATTCATGGGTATAAGTTTGTTATAATAAGAGGAGTGTTTCCGAAGAGACAAGGGGATAAAGCAAATAGGCGGATAGGAGCAGGGAAAGATGAAGAAAATTTCAGTGATATGCATAGACTGTGAACCGAGTTACATAGACGAAATGCTGCAAAGACAGAGTTATGAACATTTAGAGGTTGTGGAAGCGAAGACAGGCAAAGGTTTTTATGAAGACATTGCAGAGTATTGTATGCAGACGGACAGCGATTATGTTTGTTTTCTGGAACTTGGGCAGCTGTTGGATGGCAATAAAATTAAAGAGATGGCAGGATATGCAGGGCGGTTCCCGACAGCTTCCGTGATATGCTGCGGGAGGATTTATATCGAGTCAGATGGAACTACGGTGGCGCATCAGGATTTTGCATATATGAATTCATTTAAGGATACGCTGTTTGATGGTAATATGTTGCTGCGCGGATGCCTGGAGAGGGGGCATAACCTGATAGGAAACCTTACGACGACGATGTTTTGCAGGGAGAAGGTGAAACTCAGACTGGAAAACTTAAGGCAGTATGAGACAGATGGGGATTCAGCTATGCAGAAAGCAATGCTGTTATTTGAACTTTTGTCCGATCAGATAGTCGCGCGTATGGAAAATGCATTGGTCGCCACTTTGGTGGAAGATTTTAACCTGGAAAAATTCAGACGGCAGCAAGCGTCGTTTGAACATAATATAGGGGTTTTTGTGAAAATCCACAGCTGGGAGCCGTTTGAGGAGACTCCGAAGGGAGTGGCGGAAGAACATTTGCAGCTGCTGCGCCAAAGGGAGGCCAAAGATAAATCCCTCAAAAAAGAAATGACTTTTTTTGCCATGAACAAAGGAGAATATTACAATCTACTGTCGGTTATGGAGGAAGCGAAAGAGCGGGGATATCAGGTTCATTATACAGAAAACTTAGATGAAACGGCAGAGATTGGGGTTTATTGCCAGCATTTTGGCAAGCCGCAGAATTCCCAATTTTCCGTAGTCCTTCTGCATGACATGGCACAAGGGCATAACCGCTGGCCCAATATCTGGGAGGCAGAACGCTGGAATGTCTATGATATCGGGATTGTGCCGGGAATGGCATGGAGGGAACTGTGGCAGAGGAGCGCGTTCCAATATTATTGCAATCCCAGGTGCGGGGCATATATGCTCGGCTATCCGAAAAGCACGCAGATATTTTCCGAAGAGATTAAGAAGCGGGCCGAGGAACTGAGGGCAGAGATGGGGCTGAAATACGAGACGTCCGTTTTGTATGCGCCCTCCTGGGAATACGGCGACAAGGAGGACGATTTTGTGCGTGCCCTTGCCACGCTCCCGGTAAACCTGTTGATCAAGCAGGCGCCATGGTCAAGGGCCTTGGGGGATGCGATTGTCAATAACGTGAAGGATATGCGTAAAATGCATGAGGGCAAGTATGACAATCTGCACTATTTTGAGTGGGACGAGACTATTTTGGTGCCTCTTCTGATGTGCGATCTGGTAGTTTCCGACGAATCAAGCGTCATGGTGGAGGCTTTCATGTTCGGCAAACCAAGCATCGCCGTCATGGACTGGCTGATACCGGATACCGATCCCGTTAGATTTTCAAGCGTTCCTTTTGACAATGTATATAAATGTAAGCGGGTGGAACTGCGGGAGCAAGTGGAGAAGCTGCTTGCGGTAGGGCCTGCGAACGCCGACAAAATCAAGGATATTGAAGGGTTCTTTGTCAATAAGGAGCATGTAAACAGAGATATTGTTGACGCGATAGAATATTTTACGACAGGAAAAGGCTCCGGAGAATTCAAGAAATGGGAAATGACAAGCCGCTATATGCCGGCAAATTTATGGTCATGAGTAAGGAGAAAATATGCGCATTATGGAAGAAATAACAGATATCGATTATCAGGAGACGAAACGTTTTTTTGGCAAGCGGGCAGGGAAATACTCGAAGGACAACCCATATTCCGTGACGATGTACCAGGACAACAATAAGGATTTGGTGCAAGAGAGGAACCGCAAGGAGAGAGAGAAACTGATTCCGTTGCTGAAGCTGGGGGAAGACGCCAAAGTGCTTGATGTGGCGTGCGGCATCGGCAGATGGGCAGACGCTATGCCAGAGGGCATTGGGGAATACTGCGGCGTGGATTTCAGCAGGGAGTTAGTGGAGATTGCCAGGCGAAGAAACGCCCGCGAGAATTTTCGGTTCCTGGAAGGGGCGGCAGACGAGATAGAAGAAGTTCTTGAAAGAAACGGAGGGGGAGTTTATAACAGGATACTGATGATTGGCATACTGATGTACCTCAACGACCGGGAGCTTCCATCTGCCCTAACGCAGATTGAGCGGGCCTGCCAAGAACATGCGATCGTCTGCATCCGGGAACCCATCGGGATTACGGAAAGGCTTACGCTCAAAGATTTTTATTCCGATGAGCTGGAAGATAACTATAACGCTATTTACCGGACACGACAGGAATTTGGGAAGTTTTTTGAGAAGGCGTTCCTGGATAGAGGGTTCCGGACTATCCGGGAAGGATTCCTGTTCGAGGAGGATGCATTAAATAACCGCAAAGACACGGCGCAGTATTTTTACATCCTGGAGAGATAGATGTTTTATGGATTAAGATTAGATGGATAGGAGACAGGAAAGATGAAGATTTCCAGGACGGTAATCATAAGCTGTGCCGGTATGGGCAGCCGGCTGGGGTTTGGATGTACGAAAGCATTGGTTAAAGTAGAAGGGAAGTCGCTGCTTTTAAGGCATTTGGAACTTTTAGATAGTGAAGACGACATCCGGGTTGTCGTGGGATATCAGGCAGAAGACGTGATGGAGGAAGCCGGGAAGTACCGCGATGACATCCGTTTTGTCTTCAATCATCGTTATCGCGAGACGAAGACCGGGGCCAGTGTTGCCCTGGCGGCAAAAGACGCCCGGGATTATGTGCTTTCGCTGGACGGCGATTTGCTGGTGCATCCGGATGACATGGAGAAGGCGCTCTCATGCAGCCACGAGTTTGTAAGCGGCGGGGCGGTTGCCTCAGACGATCCCTGGATGGTGCAGACCCATTGGGAGGATGGCAGGGAATGGGCGCAGGCTTTTTCCAAAACGTCCGGCGCTTATGAGTGGAATGGCGTCACGCAGATGGAAAGCGGCAAGATGCAGGATGGGACAGGCCATGTGTTCCAGATGGTAGAACCTTATCTGCCGGTTCCTTTTTTGGAACTGCGGACCAGGGAGATTGACACGAAGAACGATTATGAACGCGCAGCCGCATGGGTCAGAAGCCGGTTTTCAGACGGCCCGCAGGCATAGAGGTTAAGGCAAATGCCGGAAAGGAATTACGATGAATTATAAGACAGAGCAAGAAAAATTCTGGGCCGGGGAGTTCGGAAATGAGTATGCGGAGAGGAATAAGGCAGAGCAGGGCGTTATCTGCAACATTGCGCTTTTCGCAGAGATTCTGAAGCGGACGTCCGCAATCCGCACAGTCCTTGAATTCGGGCCTAATATTGGGCGCAACATCAAAGCACTAAAAACACTGTTCCCGGACGCCAAGTATTCCGCTGTGGAGATTAACCACAAGGCAGCAGAAATCTTGCGCAGCGACCCGGTTCTGGCAGGCATGGAAGTATTTGAAACTTCCATCCTGGACTATGAAGCGGACAGGCAGTTTGATTTTGTTTTTACGAAAGGAGTGCTGATCCATATCAATCCGGATGTGCTGCAGTGCGTGTACCAGAAATTATACGATTCCAGCAGCAAGTATATCTGTCTGGTAGAGTATTATAACCCATCGCCTGTGACGGTCAAATACCGGGAGAACCCTGAGCGGTTGTTTAAGCGGGATTTTTGCGGAGAATTTATGGATAAGTTCCCGGATGTGCGGCTTATTGATTATGGGTTTCAGTACCATAGGGATAATCATTTCCCGCAGGACGATCTGACATGGTTCTTATTGGAGAAGTAGGCGGCGCATCTGATGATAGAAATAGCTGGAGGAGCATATGAAGGTAAAAATTTACACGATGACCCACAAGAAGTTCCAGGAGCCTGAAGACGCCATTTATGTGCCGCTTCATGTGGGCAGGGCAGGAGCGGCAGACCTCGGTTATCTGGGGGACGATACCGGGGATTCCATTTCGAGATGGAACAATTATTATGGAGAACTGACCGGCGTTTACTGGGTTTGGAAGAACGAGGAGGATGCAGATATCATCGGCGTCTGCCATTACCGCCGTTTCTTCCTCAATGGGCAGCGCAAGCTGATGACGCAGCAGGAATACGAGGAGATTTTAAAGGATTACGATATCATCGTCTCCAATGAAGTACAAGCAGATACCAATTACCTGGATTATTTTGGGGAAGCGCATAATGCCAGGGATTTGCTGACGGTAGGCGAGGTGATTGCGGAGAAATATCCCGATTATGCACCGTATTTCCAGTCGGCGATGGAGGGAAACACTTATTATTACGGCAATTTGATGGTCATGCCCCGCAAGCTGTTTGGGGACTACGCAGAGTGGCTGTTTGCTATTCTCTTCGAAGTGGAAAAACGTATCGATGTGGAATCATACGATCTGTACAACCAGCGTGTTTTCGGATTCCTCTCGGAGCAGATGGTGAAAATCTGGGCGGAGAAGAATCAGCTTAAGGTTTATGAGGGCGCGGTGGGGATTACGGCGGAAAAAGCGGAGACTGTGGAGTTCAAGCTTGCCATGGGGCAGCTTGTAAAGATGAAGCAGATCGATCAGGCGAGACAGATGTTTTATGAATACTTGAAGGTGCGCCCTGACGTGCGCCTGGAACTGTCCGATATCCGGGGAGAAATCCCCATCATTGAGCAGCTGCTTTACATTGCCCAAGAAGAGCAGCAGCGAGGCATTGAGGGACTCATGCGGCATTCCGCCGGCCTGAATGAGTGGATAGCCCATTACCGCCGGGCGATGGAGTGCCTTACCCATTTTTCCAGAGGGCAGATTCGGCAGGAAGATGCGGCGTATATCCTGGAGGGAAATGTCTCCTGGGTCATGGGAAAGGTGATGCTTATGAATGCAGGGGAAGGCGTCATCGCCAATCCTGCCCAGGCAGTGCAGGCATTGTATAATATATATCAGTCGGCTGGCAGGACAGAAGACTGTGAGGGGCTGGAAAGAGGATAAGGTTCCATGATGCAGATATGCTTGCGGCTGCTTTGTTCATATCTGTGAATGGTAAAGAAAAAATAGGAAGTCCTTGCTTTATTTTCCTGCTTCCACTAAAATAAAAGGGAGAAAATTGCGGAAGGCAGGAAGAGGTTGAGATTGAAGAGACTGATATTTTTTGTAGGCGTTTACGACACATTAGATTTATTCACGTATGAATTGAAGCGAGAGTTTGAGGGGCTGGGATATGAGGCAATGGTATTTGACGTCAGGGACATGGCGCAAGGGTTAAAAGAGCTGTCCGTATTTGCGGAAAAACCGGTGAAGGCGGTGCTTACGTTCAACAATTTGGGCTTCAATATGGAGCTTCGTGCCGGAGAGAACATTTGGGAACAATTAGGGATTCCCTGCATCAATATCCTGATGGATCATCCATATTGCTACCGGGATGCCCTGGATTGTGCACCCCGGAATGCCATTGTACTCTGTACGGACCGCAATCATATGAGATATCTGCAGCGGTTTTATCCACAGATTCCTATCGTTGGCTATCTTCCTCATGCGGGCAAGGAGCTGCCAGGGCCCAGACTGCCGATTGCTGCCCGGAGCATAGATGTGCTGTACGCCGGAAATCTTTCCAGGAGTTTTGCAGAGAATATCACGCCAGATTTTGCGAAATATACCTCGTTTGACGCCAGGGCCTTAAGTGAGCGGGTGTGCAAAGATATGATTGCACACCCTTCTAAGATTACGGAACAGGCGTTGGAGGAGGCGTTTCTGGAAGAGGGTCTAAACCTGACAGAGCGAGAGCTTAAGGACATGATTGCAGAGTTTCATTTTGTGGATCTTTACGTGGTTTCCCATTACCGGGAGAAGGCCGTGCAAGTGTTGGCAGAGCGTGGGATACCCGTTCAGATTTATGGAGCGGGATGGGAGAACTGTTCCTGGATTGGCAGGCCGAATGTCAGCTATGGGGGTAAAATCCCGGCGGAGGAAGTAGTGGCTAAAATGCGCGATGCTAAGATTGTCTTAAGTACCATGACCTGGTTCAAGGACGGCACCCATGACCGGGTATTTAATGGTATGCTGCAAGGTGCGGTCGCAGTATCGGATACATCGGGCTATATGAAAGAAGAATTCTGTGGGTTTCTGGATGGCTCATCCCAGGCAGATGGCAGGGAGCTGCTGATGTTCGAGCTGGAAGAATTAGAAAAACTCCCATCACAGGTCAAGATGTTGCTGGATGACCCGCAGGCGATGCAGCGGATTGCCGACCGAGGCTATGACAAGGCGAAGGCTTCTCATACCTGGCGCGCGCGGGTGGTTGAGCTTGAAGAGCATTTGCTGGGACAGCTGGGATGATTGGAGGAGAATGGCATAGGATGCTATTCAAAAAGAATTTGTTTTTATAGGAAGAATTGCAGGGTAAACTATGGGAATACAGAATACGGACAATAAAAAAATACTGGTAATTACGCATCAGCTGTCCCGCACGGGCGCGCCGATTGTGCTGCTTGACATGATACGTGTTTATTGGCGTCACGGTTACCAGATGGAAATGATTGCCATGCTGGACGGTGAGCTGCGCGGGGAAATAGAGAATATGGGCATTCCCATCAAGGTGCAGGAGCATTTCATGGATCGGGTGGATGAGTTTCTCTCGTATGCGGAAAAATTCGATTTTGTGATTGCCAACACGCTGGTCACATTTGAGGCCATACATTTGCTGAAATATATGAAAGTGCCGGCGCTGTGGTGGCTGCATGAGGGCAGGCAGTATTTTGAATATTTCACAAAGGTACTGCCGGATTTCCGCAATTTGCCGCCTAATATCCATGTATATTCGGTGGGGCATTATGTGCAGAGGATAATGGAAGAGCTGTACGGCGTGCGTACCGAGATTTTGCATTTTGGCGTCGCCATGCCTGCCTTGGAGGATGAGGGGAGTCAGGCACAGGGGGAACCGGAGATGCCAGAGGGCAAAGCCTGCTTCCTCACCGCTGGGACGTATTCTAAGGTGAAGGCGCAGGATGTGCTGGCTGAGGCAATCCGCAGGCTGCCGGAAGAATACCTGGTGCGCGCGGAATTCTTTTTCTGCGGGAACGAAAAGATGTATGACGAGGCAGTGTTTACCTCGGTAAGAAGATTGTGTACAGAATATGCAAACGTCACGATGTTAGGGCAGCTCCCGCGCCGGGAAACCTTGGCTTGGATGAGGCGGTGCGACTGCCTGATTGCGCCTTCGCGGATCGATCCTATGCCAACCGTAGCGGCAGAAGTGATGATGGCAGGGAAGCTCTGTCTGTGTACAGACGTATGCGGTATCGCGCATTACATTGAGGACGGGGTCAACGGTTTTACCTTTCCCCCAGAGGATGTAGACGCCTTGGCGGAGAAAATAAAGTTTATCATTGATGGACATGGGCATTTGGAGGATGTCGGGAAAGCCGGCCATGACATCTATGAGTCATATTTTTCCATGGAAGTGTTTGAGAAGAACATTCTGGGGCTGGCCGCTCAGTATTTGGGAGGCTGAGCATAAAGTCTGAAATTTTATTTAGGAGGATAGTTTGGATGGGAGAGTCGAAAGTCACGGTTGCCATTACCACATATAATCAGAAGGAAACCCTGCTTCAATGCTTGGAGTGGATTCGGGATATACCGCAGATTGCGAATGTTATTGTCGTGGATAATGGATCTGAAGACGGCACGGCAGAAATCTTGCCGGAACTCGGCTGCGGCTTTATCTATTTTGACGAGGGGATTCAGGGGTATGGGAAGGTATGGAATGCGGCGCTTGCAAATTTTGACACCGAAGAGACGGTCGTGTTCTTAGAACCCCAATTTTTTCCTGGGAAGAAAAGTATGCAGCGCATGGAAAAAATCCTGCGCGGGCAAGACTGCGGCATAGCCGCTCCCATTTGCAATGGCAGCTTTTATTCGCAGAATATCACGATTAAAAGCTTGGATAGCCTATGTGCGCTGGAAGATTTGCCGTTTCAGGAAGATGCGGCATTTTATAGGAGCCTGGATGTTGAACATGGGATATGGGCTTTATCCAGGAAAACCTGGCAAGAGCTGGGGATGTTCGAGGAAAAACTGTGTCATCCCAAAAACGTGCTGCTGGATTATAAGCTGCGGTTAGTGGAGAACGGGCGTCAGCCTATCGTCTGCCGGCAAGCGTTTGCCTATTGCCTGTCGGGAGGGAGCATCAGCTCATATTTTCAGGCATTTTTAAGGACAGATGACAGGAAGGCGCTGAAAGACAAGTGGCACATGAATTACTTCAATGTGCTTCCGAGCCGTAATCTTGTCGACTTCATTTCCGAGCAGAAGGACGCGCCTATCCGGGTACTGGAAGTTGGGTGCGACCTGGGCGCGACGCTGCTGGAAGTTAAGAACCGCTATCCCAACAGCCAGACATATGGGCTGGAAATCAATGGCCCTGCGGCTGACATTGCCGGGCATTTGGCGGAGGTTAAGACCGGAGATATCGAGAAGGGGGAGATTCCCTTTGCAGGCAAGTTTGATTATATTATTTTTGCGGATGTGCTGGAACATCTTCACGATCCTCATGGCGTGGTGAGGCTCTGTCAGGAGAAGCTGGCCGCGCATGGGCATATCCTGGCCAGCATCCCGAACCTGATGCATATTTCCGTGATGGAACAGCTCTTAAGCGGCCGGTTCCAGTACGAGGATACGGGGCTGCTGGATAGGAGCCATATACATTTTTTTACATTTTATGAAATACGGCGTATGTTCCAGGATGAGGGCTATGAGCTGCAGGAAATCAAGAATACGATAACTCCGCTGACAGAAAAGCAGGAGAAGTTACTGAATAAGCTTTTGGCAATTTCCGAGAATGTGGACAGCCATATGTATGAAACCGTGCAGTATTTAATAAAAGCAGGAAAGTGAGAGCGGAACATGTTAAATGGAAAGACAATTCTCGTCACAGGCGGGACAGGCTCATTCGGCAAGAAATTCCTGGAAAAGATATTTGCGGAGTATGAGCCAAAGAAAGTGATTATCTATTCCAGGGATGAGTATAAACAGAGCGTCATGAAGATGGAATATGCAGATAAGATTGATATGAGCAGGGTGCGCTTCTTCATCGGGGACGTGCGGGACAAGGACAGGCTGTACCGCGCGTTTGAGGGTGTGGATTACGTCATCCATGCAGCTGCGATGAAACAAGTTCCTACTTGCGAGTACAACCCTATGGAGGCCATCAAGACGAACATCCACGGCGCGCAGAACGTCATTGACGCCGCCCTGGACTGCGGGGTGCAGAAAGTTGTGGCATTGTCCACGGATAAGGCGGTCAACCCCATCAACCTTTATGGCGGCACGAAGCTTGTCTCTGATAAGCTGTTCATTGCGGCAAACGCATATATCGGTAACAATTATCAAAGTGTCTTCTCGGTGGTAAGGTATGGAAATGTAGCGGGCAGCCGGGGTTCCGTCATTCCGATTTGGAGGAAAATTATCAAAGAGGGAGGGGATACCCTGGGTGTGACAGATATGCGCATGACACGCTTTTGGATTACGTTGGAGCAGGGCGTTGATTTGGTATTTAAGGCATTGAAAGAGTCCAAAGGCGGGGAGACTTATATCTCGAAAATTCCATCCTTCCATATCGGGGATTTGGCGCAGGCCATGCTGCCGGGCTGCCGGATTGATGAATTTGGCATCCGCGAGGGTGAGAAGCTGCATGAAGTGATGGTTACAAAGGATGATTCTCTCATGACCTACGAATATGAGAAGCATTACATTATTTATCCGCATTTTGAGTGGTGGGACTTTGAGAAGAATTTCACGCCAGGCGGCAGAAAAGTGCAGGAAGGGTTCGAATACAATTCTGGTAACAATACAGAATGGCTAGGTACAAAAGAGCTGCAGGAAGCGTTAAAAGGAATATAGGGACAATTTTCTCCCTTTGCACTAGGAGGCCAGGGCGATGGAGAATACAGGTGAGTTTTATTTTAATCAGGGGATTTCGTGCTTCGAGGCGGGGCAATATGAAGATGCTGTCAGGAACCTGATAGAGGCTTATCATCTTGGGTATCAGAAGGAACAGATACTGGAGAATATCTATAATTGTTTCATCCTGCCCAATGAAGCGGAATTCCGGGAGAATTACAGAAAGGGGAGCGCTGAGTTCGTACAGCTTCCCTTTGAGGCGTGTACGCTGGACTTCATTCCCGTAAGTGAAAGTCGCTTCTATATCTTTGATAAAGAGGAGCAGGAATTCCGGGGCCTGTTTGCTGTAGCGCAATCTCCAGTGCGGGGCGAAAGGCATACGCTTGAAAGTATTTTATTTGCAGACATCTGGGATATCCGGGAAATGCTGCCGGACATGGAGCAAAATCAGCGGGCAGGCATCTATATCTTGCCGGGGAAAGGGGAGGCCAAGTTTGCTTCCTTTTTCAAATTACCTCATTTGAAAGAATATTACCTTGGGAATGCGATTGTCTTCAAGGATGAGGCAATCATGCAGCAGTTTTTTGCGGCGTTCCCGGATGCCGTACTTCCGGGGGAGGCCGTCGGCAGAGAGACGCAGAGGTGTTGGGAACTTATCTGCAGGCTTCATGACAAGAGGATTGCTGATTTCATTGCGGCAGAGGCAGGGCAGGTTCCTTCCTGGGAGATGTTTGCGTCGGGGAAACGGGAGCAGGCCTATGCTGCGGCCCTGGAAGCCGTGCATGAGATTCCTAATAATTTCATGGCGAACCGGGAGGCCAGGCTGATTTGCGCGGCCAGCGGGCGGTATGGCGAGGCCGTCTGCTATGATGCAAGACTGAACTTTCTGCGGGAACAGTACCCGGAATTGCCGGCTGTCGGCGTATGGGCGGACGAACTTCTTGGATTGCTGGCTGCCCGGCAGCAGCTCTTGTCCCAGCAAGGCGACATGGTTTTGGCGAACAGATGCCAGGAGGAGCTTGCGTATCTCGTCAGGCGTCGGAAGGTGGCTTTTGGGTTCGCAGACCAGACATACAAGTCGCCTGTCGTCGGCACATTCTATGAAGACCCATCTGGCAGCAGCTGGTATAATGCCTGTTATGATGCAGTGAGTTTTGCCGATATTCTTCCAGAAGCGGAAACAATGTTCCGTAATTGGGTGCTGACAAAACTGGAATGCCTGCAGGCTGCGGAAGCAAAATCGTTTGTATGGGAAGGCGGGGAGGAATGCCTGCTGCCGGTGCTGCAGGAGAAGCCGGATACGCCTTATAAGTTCATCGCGGCGGATGGCGGGGAATATGTCTGTAAGAATAAGAAAGCGAAGCATTTTGAGTATTACCGCCTGCCGTCTGGGACGCGGCTGGAATCCAAAGAAACGCTTCTGCTTGGCAGGCCGGTTGTTTTAAGGCAGGATCCGGCTAAGAAAAAGCTGGTGCTGAATATTTTTGTGGACGGCTTATCCCAGCAAGTGATTGCGGAAGAAGGGCTTGCAGCCATAATGCCATTTACGGAGCAGTTTTTTTCCAAAGGAGTGCGTTGTGAAAACGCTTATGCGGCCGGAGAATGGACACTGCCATCCATCGCCGCTTATTCCACCGGGCTAAGTTCCGTGAACCATATGGTTCTTCATAACTATATTGTGAACGCGCTGCCGCAAGACGTCACCGTCCTGGCGGAATATTTCAAAGGGCAGGGCTACCAGACGGCGAAGATAGACGGCGACTGGCGTTCTCACCTCCCATATGGGTATGGCAGGGGCGTCGACCGCATCGTCCAGCAGTACCAGGACACTGGCATGAAAGCAGGGCAGGCAGTGGAGGATGTCTTAAACCATCTGGAATTGATGAAGGAGACGAATCAGTTTGTATGGATGAGCATCGGCGATTTGCACCATATCGCGGATGGGTATGCCTTGGGCGCAGCGGTGCAGGCGAAAATTCCGCTGGAATGCCGCACCTTGGAGGAGAAGGGCACGACTTCCGTCAAGCAGCGTTACAGCTGGCAGAAGCGTGTTGCCTATATAGAACAGATGAAGTATGTTGACCGCTGCCTGGGGGCATTGTACCGCTACCTTGAGGAAAGCTATCAGGAGGATGAGATGGTGATTTCCATGTTTGGCGACCATGGGCAGGGCTACTTGATTGGGGAAGATGAGCATTTCCTGGCAGAAGGGCGCGCGAAAGTGGGCATGATGTTCCGGGGAGCGACCGGGCGCAGCGGGGTATGCACGGAACTTATCTCGGCCTGCGACTATCTGCCGATGATGTGCCACTTTGCAGGAATACCGTTGAAGGGAGAGCATATTGACGGTAGGTTGCCGGTTTTTTTCGGCGGGCCGAGGGAACGAGAATATGCCATCACAGAAAGCATACATCCGAGCGACCCTTATGCCGCGGCTGTTTATGCGAAGGAGGAAACCTTTTATTTTACTTCAGGCGGGCCGGTTTCTTACGACGGAAGGTTTGCGCTGGGGGATTATCAGTGCCAGGTGTTAGATAGACACGGCAGAGAGTCCCGGGATGAGGAATGCAGGAAGCGTTATTTGGACCTCCTCATGCAGCATATAGGAAAACTGGTTATCAGATAGTGAGAATGGAAGATGGAAAGCTGGGAAGAGACAGATGAACGGTAACAATCAAAGGATTCTGGCGGTGATAATCGCCCATAATGAAATAGAATATGTGAAGCTCAATGTCAGCATCCTCTCAGAGGAGCTAAAGGGTACGGATAGTGAGATTGTAGTCGTAGACAATTATTCCGACGATGGCCTGCGAGAATGGCTAACAGCACAGGAGAAAGCGTCCTACATTATCTGCGATGACAAGCTTGAAGGATTCGGGGAAATCTTAAAAGTCGTGGTGGAGCAGTTTGCAGATGGAAGGGATCTGCTTCTGCTGCGTGCGAATTATTTCCTTGCGCCAGGGAGCGTCGGAGCTATGGAAGAAGTCCTGCACAGCCGGGAGAAGATTGCTGCGGCCGGCCCTATGGGGAATGCCCTTTCTGGCCGGCAGAAATGCTTTCCCGGGAACAATTACGCGGAGGCAGGCGCATACTGCAGGCGTCTGCAGAGGGAGAAAGCGGCAAAATTATCGGAAACGTCCTATATCGATATCAATGCCATGCTGCTTGGGGCGGAGACGGCAGGGGAAATCGCAACGGATTTTGCAATCCCGCAAGCTGTCCTGCGGGGTTATATGGGAAAAATGCTCAGACAGGGGAAGCGTTTTGCCATTGCCAGCCAAGCCGTGTGCTTTACGGTCGGCGAGGCGAAGGATGAGCCGTACCGTGCATTTGCCCCGGGCCTTTACCGGCAGGAAAAACTGTGCCAGATGAGACGCGCCTTTGGGGATATCACATATCGGGGGATTCACTTATACAAATATTTGGAACCAGACATTTTGGTGGGAATTAACCGGGCCAATCAGCTGCAGAATGTAACGAGGAGCAAGATAACCCTTACCTGGGCGTCGGATGAGGTTGCCTTGTCATCGGAGGATGATGCCAGGGAGACAGAAAAAACAATCCGCAGCCTGCCGCAGAGAGACGTACTCTTCGTGACGCTGCCTATCCGCAGGGCGCATCAGGGGAAACATGTCCACACGGTCATGGAAACATATATGGCAAGCCTGGACGAAAGCCTTTACCTGGATTTGGAGTGCGTCGAGGATTTGCAGGAAGATAAGGGCAAGGATATCCCTACCAAAAACAGATATCCGTTTTTGGAGTCCGCAATTCCCAGGATTTATGGGACAGGGGAAGCAGACCGCAAAGAGCTGCTGGATTTCCTATGGATAAATTTTATCCATCCTCTGGAAACGCTGCTCGAAATCAGATTTGATGACGACATTCTCAGAGGCTGCTGCTTAAAGGCCATTTATCTGCTTAAAATGCGCGGAGGCTATGTGGATTTTTATAAAGACGTCATTGCCCGGGTAAATCCGAAGGTGATTATTTATTCCCATGGGCAGGATATGATCCTCACTTGTCTTCGGGATGCTTCTTTGGAGGCCGGCATCCCTACATTGGAAATCAGCCATGGCATCAAGACGGAGGGAGCGTACCATCCGCATTTAGCTTATGCGGACTATGTTGTCGCATACAGCGATGTGGTTGCTGACAAATCGAGGGAATTGGGAAATGACAGGGTGCTGGGGATTGGAAAGCCAGGCATAAACATGCAGCCCGTTGGGCAGCGGGAACAGCTGTCCGTCACAATCATATCTTTTATCTCAAGCTTGGAGAATGAAATATTCAGCTATGCGCAGAATCTTGCAAACCGTCTGGATAAAAGCAAGTACCTGGTGGTATATAAATTCCATAATTCAGAGTTATGGGGTAAAGAAGAGATTGCCAAGATTGAGCAAGAGACGGGAAACTTAAAGTTTATGGCCGGCAAGGCAGATATCAGGGATTTGATTGGGAAGTCGGATATCGTGGTAGGGATCAGAAGCTCCGGTATTTTTGACGCCCTGCCGTATCCGGGAGTCAAAGTGATCGCAGTCAGGGACAGAGCGGTAAACCTTAGTGAGGCAAAGCCGGACGGAATCTTGCAGGAAGCGGCGTTGCGTGGGGACATCGTAATGGCAGAGGATGAAGACCGGCTATATCAAGAGGTTGTAAACTATACGGGGGGAGGTATATACCGGGAGGCGAAAAACTGCTTTTGGCCCCAAGACGCCGCAGAGCGTTTCCGGGCATTGGTAGGCAGTTACCTCCATCCAGGCATATTGGCGGTCATTACCGCCCATAATGAAATAGAAGCTGTCAAGGTAAATGTCAGGATCCTTCTGCAAGAACTCAAAGGCACAGCCAGTGAAATCGTCGTTGTGGATAACTATTCCAATGATGGGCTGCGGGAGTGGCTAACCGGGCAGGCAGATATTTCTTATGTTATTTCAGACGAGAGGCCCGAAGGTTTTGGCAGTATCCTCAAAACGGTCAACGAGCAGTTTGCCGATGGCAGGGATTTACTGCTCCTACGCGCCAACAGCTTGCTGACGCCTGGGAGCATCGCCGCGTTGCAGTCTGCGCTGCACAGTGGCAGGGACATTGCGGCGGCAGGCCCTGTGGGCAATGCCCTTCCCGGGGAACAGAAATGCTGTCCTGGGGACACTTACGCAGAGGCGGCAGAGTTTCAGAAGACGCAGGAGGATGCAACAGTAAGGACGGCATATCTTGATCCGGATATCATGCTGGTAAAGGGCAGCGTCCGGGATAGCCTGGATGTGGACTGTGCCGTCCCGCAGGCCGCTATGCGGGAATTTATGCGCCGTGTGATACATGAGGGCTTGTGCCTTGCCGTTGCCGGTAAGGCGGTATGCTTTGCGGATACTGAGACGAAAGATGAACCATACCAGACGCTTGATACGGAAGTTTACATGAATGAGAAGCTGCATCAGCTGTTTTACAGCTTTGGAGATATTTCTTACCATGGGATTTATTTATATAAATATCTGGAGTCAGCAATCTTGGAATATCTCAACAGCTGGAAGAAACAGCGAGGGGTGGGCAAGTTAGCTGTCCATTCCTGGCCGGCAGATAAAGTGTTCCTGTCCGCGGAGGAAGAAGCGGAGGAAACAAGGAATTTGCTGGATTGCCTGCCCCGGCGGGACATCCTGATAGTGACGCTGTTTATCCGCAGGCCGTACAAAGGCTTTCTTACCCATACGACTTTGGAGAATTTTATTTCCAGCCTGCCGGAGGACAAATATATCGATTTGGAGTGGTATGTGAAAGTCAACAAAGAATTCTTGCAAAAAGTGCCGACCAAAAATCTGTATCCCATCACAAAATCCACGGTTCCAAGGATATACGGCGTGCGGCAGGATGTGGATAAAACGGAGCTTGTAAATTTTATTTGCGAGAAATTCCTTGCGCCGCTGGAGCAGCTCTTGGGAGTGCAGTTTGATACGCAAATTTCGACAAGCATCTGTTTAAAGGCTTCATATATATTGAAAGAGCGGGAAAGCTACATGCAGTTCTACCGGGAAGCCATAGCGCGTATACAGCCTAAAGTGATTATGTATTCCCATGGGCAGGATATGGCGCTCACGTATCTGCGGGATGTTGCGATGGAACTGGGGATTCCCACATTGGAGATTGCCCATGGTACGAACCGAGAGAATACCTATCATAAGCAGCTGGCATATGCCGACCATTTGGCTGTATATAGCGATATCATTGCTGCCCAAAGCAGGGAGCAGGGCAACGACAGGGTGATAGGCATAGGCAAGCCAGGCGTGTATGAAGGCGTTTCGATGGAAGAATGGAAATACCCGGTGGTTGTCATATCGTTCGTTTCCAGCACCGAGCAGGAAATTTTCTCCTATGCGTGTAATCTGGCGGCGCGGCTTGCGCATGAGCAATGCTTGGTCGTTTATAAGGCGCATATCACAGAACTGAAAGATGATACACAAATGCAGCAGATTGCACAGGAACTGGGGAATCTGCAGATTGTGGGCGGCGAGGTGGATATCAGGGATATTGCCGCAATCTCTGATATTGTAGTCGGCATCCAGAGTTCCGCAATCTATGATGTGCTGCCCTGGCCGATGCTGAAAGTGATAGCCGTAAAGAATAAGGCAAAAAATGTCAGTGAGACCAGGACGGATGACGTGTTGGAGGAAGTAGCGGCCAATGGCGACCTCATCATGGTTGCGGATGAGGAGCAGCTGTATCGGGAAGTAGCCAATTACCAGCGTGGGACAAGGTACCGGGGCGATGTGAACAGCTTTTGGCCCAAGGACGCCAAAGAAAGGTTTTTGGCGTTGGTGGAACGGTATCTGCAGGAAAATGACAATGACACAAGGAGAAGCTGAGATGGAAGAGAAATGCCTTGCGGTAATCACGGCCAGAGGCGGAAGCAAACGTATTCCGCGAAAGAATATCAAAGAGTTCTGTGGGAGGCCGATTATCGAGTACTCTGTGAAAGCGGCTCTCGAGAGCGGTATTTTTGACGAGGTTATGGTGTCTACGGACGATGCGAAGATTGCCCTTATTGCAAAAGAGGCGGGCGCAAAAGTGCCGTTTTTCCGCTCAGAAGAGAATTCCGGGGATATGGCGATGACCCATGAGGTCGTGTTGGAAGTTTTGCATCAATACGAAAGCATAGGCCGGAGCTTTGACATTGTCTGCTGCATTTACCCTACGGCTCCGTTTCTCACGCCGCAGAAGTTAAAGGAGAGCATGGAGAAGCTGCGCAGCCTGGGGGCGGACGGCGTGGTTCCGGTTGTGCGTTATTCTTTCCCTCCTCAGCGGTGTTTCGTGGCTAAGGATGGTTTCATCCGCTATCAATGGCCTGAGAACCGCCTGAAACGTTCCCAGGATCTTGAACCATATTACCATGACTGCGGGCAGTTCTATCTGCTGCGTGTACCGCCCTTTCTGGAAGAGAAGAGCATGGTTCTTGGTAAGACCGTGCCGTTGGTGATGGAGGAACTGGAAGTGCAGGACATAGACACTTTGGAGGATTGGGCGGTGGCTGAGCTGAAATATCGGCTGCTGCAGGAAAAGGGAAGAGATGCCGGGGCAGATAGGTGTTTGGCAGGCAGCTAAAAGCCAGGGAGGGAGGATATGCAGATGAACAGAATGAAGGTCGGGCAAAGAGAGATTGGCGCAGGGCGTCCCGTATATGTCATTGCGGAGATGTCTGCGAACCATGCCGGGAGCCTTGCGCGTGCCAAGGAGATAATCCACGCAGCCAAGGAAGCAGGGGCGGACTGCATTAAGATTCAGACCTATACGCCGGACACTTTGACGATTGACTGCGACAACCGGTATTTCCATATTTCGGAGGGAACCTGGGATGGGGAGAACCTCTATCATTTATATGAAAAGGCTTATACGCCCTGGGAGTGGCAGCCGGAACTGAAAGAGGAGGCGGCAAAGGCTGGGATTGATTTCCTCTCGACGCCTTTCGACCGCACCGCCGTGGATTTTTTGGAAGGGATGGGCATCCAGTTTTATAAAATCGCTTCCTTTGAACTGGTGGATCTTCCGCTGATTTCCTATGTCGCTTCGAAGGGGAAACCTATCGTCCTGTCTACGGGCATGGGGGCGCTCGGTGAGATTGAGGCGGCGGTGGAGGCGGTAAGAGCCGCGGGCAATGGACAGCTTGCGTTGCTTCGATGTGCAAGCGCGTATCCGGCAGTCACAGATGACATGAACCTTAAGACGATGCAGAATATGGCGGAAGTTTTTGGCGTCCCGGTGGGGCTTTCCGACCATTCCATGGGTTCCGTGGGCGCCGTCACGGCGGTGGCGTTAGGGGCAAGCATCATTGAGAAGCATTTTTGCATCGACCGTTCCATTGAGAACCCAGACGCTTCTTTTTCCATGAACCCTCGGGAATTCTCACAGATGGTGCAGGACATCCGCCAGGCGCAGAAGGCAGTCGGGTGCATAAAGTATGGCGTGGCTGAGCAGGAGAAAGCTAGTATTGTATTCCGCCGCTCTGTTTTCTGCGTGCAGGATATTAAGAAAGGCGAGAAGCTCACCGAAGAAAATATAAGGGTCATACGCCCGGGATACGGCATGGAACCTAAGTACTACCAGCAGGCGTTGGGACAGCAGGCATTGCAGGATATCAGCCGCGGCACGCCGCTGCGCTTTGAGATGATAGGAGGAGAATGATGGAAGAGGCTTATCTGAGGGCAGCAGCAGAGGAGGACATGGATCTGCTTTTTGGATGGGCCAATGAGCCTGCCGTGCGGGCCAATTCTTTCTCATCATCCCTGATTACCCATGAGGAACATGAGGCCTGGTTCCAGAGACTGATGGCGTCAGGGAACCGTCGGCAGTATATTTACATGCTTGGTGGGGAGCCTGTCGGGCAGGCACGCGTGGAAGTGTCTGGTGAAGAAGCAGAGATCAGTTACAGTATCTGTGCCGGCATGAGGGGCATGGGACATGGAAAGAACATGCTGCAGCTTTTGCGCAGCCAGGTCAAGGAGGACTTCCCGGAAGCAGAAAAACTGAAGGCAAGGGTGAAGCCGGATAATATCGCGTCCAGGAAAGCTTTTCTTAACGCCGGGTATGCAGAGGCCTATGAGGTTTATGAACTACAGTTATAGATGGAAAGAGAATAATTATGTTGTATATCAGAGCTGACATGAATAACCGGGTTGCTACCGGGCATATGATGCGCTGCCTGTCCATAGCGGACGCTGCCAGCAGTTTGGGTGAGGAGGTGACATTCCTCCTTGCGGATAACCAGGCTTTAGGGCTGATTAAGGAACGGGGGTATCAATCCCTCGTACTCCGTACCCCATGGGATGATATGGAAGCGGAGCTTAACGTTCTGCGGAAATTGATTTGGGAACACAAGATTGGGAGGATTTTAGTCGACAGCTACCAAGTTACGCCGTTCTATCTGGGGGAACTGAAAAAATATACGGAAGTATTTTACATTGATGACTTAGACGCCTTCCATTATCCGGCAGACGCTATCATATGCTATGCCAATTACTGGGAGAGATTCCGGCATAAAGAGAAATATCAAAATACGAAACTCTATCTGGGGATGGAGTATATCCCTCTGCGGGAAGCATTTTCCGATTGCGGCAGGAAGGAGATTAAGCCCAGTGCAGAGCATTTGCTGCTGCTTTCCGGCGGTTCGGATCCTTATGGGATCCTCGATGGCATCTTGGGGAAAATACATAGGGAAAGATACCGACGGATCAGTGTCATCTGCGGTATTTATTATTCAAACTACAAACAGTTATGCGAGAAATATAAAAAAGACGATAACGTCCGCATATACCAGGACGTCCCGGATGTGGCGCGCTTCATGCAGGAGGCAGACATGGCGGTTTCGGCAGGGGGTACGACACTTTATGAACTCTGCGCCATAGGGACGCCTGCTATTTCCTATGCCTTTGCGGAGAACCAGTTGGGGAATGTGGAGAAGTTCGATGAGGATGGCCTGATTTCCTATGCGGGGGATCTGCGGAAGGATCCGGTGGCAGAGCGTATCGCGGCTTTCCTGGAATACTATGGGCAGAATCGGGAAGTGCGGCAGGAAAGATCCCTGCGGATGCAGGAACTGGTAGATGGAAAAGGCGCGCTGCGCATTGCAGAAGCATTGATGGAACGGTTGGAATAGCGAGGGATTGAGATGATACCATACGGAAGACAGATAATAGAAGATGATGACATTCAGGCGGTCGTGGAAGTATTGAAATCCGATTACCTCACCACGGGCCCTAAGATTGCGGAATTTGAAAGAACCGTGGCTGGTTACGTGGGAACCAAATATGCGGTGGCAGTGGCTAACGGCACGGCGGCATTACATGCCGCTTGTTTTGCGGCAGGCATCAGGGAAGGGGACGAGGTAATCACCACGCCTCTTACGTTTGCGGCATCGGCGAATTGTGTGTTGTACTGCGGAGGCAGGCCCGTGTTTGCCGACGTAGACCCCAGGACGTACAACATAGACCCCGAAGATATCAGGAGGAAAATCACGGACAAGACAAAAGCCATCATCCCTGTTCATCTGGCAGGCCAGCCCTGCGACATGGATGCAATCCATAAGATTGCACGGGAATACCGCCTGGTGGTCATTGAGGACGGCGCGCATGCCCTTGGAGCCAGCTATAAGGGAAAGAAAATAGGCACGCTCTCAGACATGACGACGTTCAGCTTCCATCCGGTAAAGCCCATCACGACTGGCGAAGGAGGGATGGTTGTCACGGATCAGGAAGAACTGTACAGAAAGCTCACCCTGTTTAGCGCCCATGGGATTACCAGGGATACGAATCTGCTCACAGAGAATGAAGGGCCTTGGTTTTACCAGCAGCAGGAACTTGGGTTCAATTATCGGATTACGGACATTCAGTGCGCATTGGGCTGTTCGCAGATGAAGAAATTAGACAGATTCATGGCGCGCAGGCGTCAGCTGGCAAAGCGATATGACAGGGCATTTGCGGATGAGGCGCGGATTGTTTCTCCGTACCAGCTTGCGCAGACGGACAGCGGCTGGCATCTTTATATTATTCAGACGCCAGGCTGTGACCGGAAACGGATGTTTGAGACGCTGCGTGCAAAAGGTATCGGCGTTAATGTACATTATATCCCGGTATACCGGCATCCGTATTACCGGGCGCATGGATATGGGGATACTTGCTGCACGAATGCGGAACAGATTTATCATAGCATGATCAGCATCCCCCTGCACGCTGGCATGACAGACAAGGAGCAGGATTTTGTCATCCAATCTGTGAAAGAGGCTGTGGCAAATGATGAATGTCCGCAGGGAATCGTTGAAAGATGAGGTGAGCAGAATGCGGAAACCCCCATTGCCGATTGGAATTGAATTTTACAAGCATATGATGGATAAACCTTATTATTATGTGGATAAGACGCTGATAATCAGGGATCTGCTGGATAAAGGCGGGAAGGTGAACCTCTTTACGCGCCCGCGCAGATTTGGGAAGACATTAATTCAGAGTACCCTGCGCGTTTTTTTTGAGTGCGAGACAGAGGCTGACGGTTCGGTTACGGACAACAGCCATTATTTTGCGGGAGCGAAAATCATGCAGGCGGGGGAGGAGTACGTGGCCCATATGGGTCAGTACCCGGTAATCTTTCTTTCTTTAAAGTCCGCGAAGCAGCCCAATTTTCAAATGGCGTATGAGCAGCTGAGAGAGACGATTGCGGAGGAGTTTGAGAGGCATGCCTATTTGCTGAAAATAGGAGGCATGTCAGATGGGAATCGGGAAAAATATAGAGAGTTGATGGAACGACGGGCTCAGAGGAGTGATTATGCCACTGCATTGCATTTTTTGTCAAAATGCCTGAAACGATATCATGGGAAAGATGTCGTCATTCTTATTGATGAATATGATGTGCCTCTGGAAAATGCCCATTTCCGGGGATTCTATGATGAAATGATAGATTTCATCCGTTCTTTGTTTGAATCCGCGTTGAAGACAAACGAATGCCTGGAATTGGCAGTTATTACCGGTTGCCTGAGAATCAGCCGGGAAAGCATATTTACCGGACTGAATAACCTGAAAGCAGTCTCTGTCCTGGACGAGAGTTTTGCGGAATATTTTGGGTTTACCCCCAGCGAAGTGAAAGAGATGCTGGAATATTATGGGATTGGAGACAGGGAAGAAGAGGTTCGGCGGTGGTATGACGGCTATCTGTTTGGCCAGACGGAAGTATATAATCCGTGGAGTGTCATAAACTATGTGGACGACATCACTTCAAAGAATACGCCTTTCCCCAAACCCTACTGGTCCAATACCTCTTCCAACAACATTGTGAGGGAGCTTGTGGACAGGGCGGACGATACCGTGAAATCTGAACTGGAGGAATTGATTGCAGGGGGGGCGGTAGAGAAACCGGTTCATGAGGAAATTACTTATGGGGAGGTTTACAAAAGCCAGGATAACTTATGGAATTTCCTGTTTTTTACCGGTTACCTGAAAGTTGCTTCCCGGAGGTTTGCGGGGAATACGGTTTACCTTACGCTTACCATTCCCAACGAGGAGATATGCTATATTTACCAAAACACAATCCGCGAATGGTTCGAGGAGAGGAAGAAAGAATACGATCCGACCCCATTTTATGATGGGATGAGGAGCGGGGACTGCAGCAAAGTGGAAGAATTCATATCCGGCCAGCTTTCCGGGAGCATCAGCTACTACGATAGTACGGAGAGTTTTTACCATGGATACCTCTTGGGGCTTCTCGGGGGAATCGGGGGATA
>CAJUFQ010000001.1 GCA_910585625.1 uncultured Lachnospiraceae bacterium | reverse complement strand
GCAAAAAAGTTTCTTACGCAGCAAGCTGCGGGGAATTAAACCCTGAGAGATTAAAGGTTTTAAGCATTTGGCCCAATATGTCAATATTCAGATATTCTTTTGGAATATTATCATTATATCCATCATAATTAAAAAACAGATATATTTCTGAAAAATCACTCGCTTTCAAATTTTTCAGACGCGCTCTCGCGATTGAACACATTTCTTTTAACACATCAATAACGTTTGTTTCAAAATCATCCTTTTTCAACCTTGTCCATAACATATATATATTACCATCTGCCGGACAGTTCAAAATAGAAATGTCTGCTGTGGAAGAGAAAAAGACCTCTGTAAGGTTATTGAGTAAATTTTCCTCAACTTTCACCCCTTCATAAATAAAAATTATCTTTTTCTTCTTACTTTCCATAAAATGCTCCCGCCTTATACATTTTCTGCAAATTATGCGCCTCTCTCAAGGCTTTGTCAGTCAAATTACAGAATGGCTGAATCATATTGTCTGTCAATATAAAATAGCAGTCTGGCCGCAATAATTCATTAGAAATCACATCGGAATTGTGAGTAGTAAAGACAACCTGAATATGTTCTTCTCGCAGCAATTTCTCAATCACAGTAATTGACAAATCAGTATGGTAAAAAGCATCAAATTCATCTATGAAAATAAAGGAAAGATATTTTCTTCTCATATACCATAAGAACAGAAACACCAAGGATTTTGTACCACTTGACATCAATGGGGAAAACAACACCTCTTTGCCTCCCATTTGGCAATAAATTGTTTCCCCTTCTCCTTTATCCCTTGCCACAAGCCTGAACTCAAGACCAGCGTCACGCAAAAAAGCTTCTAAATCCTTAACTCCGTTTTCCATCCTGCATATCGTTCCTAATAAATTCCCGCCAGACAAATCTACACCCAAACTTTTCAGCCCTTCTGTGCTGCTTATCCAAACCATTTGATTCACAAAATTCATAAATTCCAAAAAAACGAGGCAGTCCTTATCTTCTTTATCCAATATTGTGTTCACATATACATATCTGACAAGGGAGATGGACCGATCCCAATTATTCAGGTTTAAATTCTCCGCCCCTCTTAAATTCACAAAACATATCTCCCTATCATTCACAATAACTTTTTTTCCGTCAATTTTCACTGTCTCCCGAATTACATGTTCTTGATTTTTTTCATATGCATATTCCAAAACATATGAACCGAACTTAAATGTATATGCAAATGAGACAACAACATCATGATTGCATAGATTCAAATAAAAAATACCAGAACCTCTGCTCCATTTTTCATTTGTCAAATGGACGATGATATCCATCATAGCCAAACCTAAATTTGTCTTTCCAGAAGCATTATAACCTAAAATGACAGAATCCTTGATAATGCCATTTCTAATAACTCTCTGATTATCAAGCTTGCCTGGGGGATCCCTGAGGACGGTCACGCAGCGATATATTGTCTCTTGCGCGGGTGCGCATATCATGCATCTCTCTGAAGCTCCCGCCCCCTTTCCTTCATCCTATATTCCAGCGGCGTCATCCGCATCTTTTCTTTAAATCGGCTGCCAAAATAACTCGCCGTGGCAAACCCTGAACTAAGCGCAATCTCCGTTATGCTCTTATCCGTGCTGCCCAACATGACAAGAGCCTGGGACAGACGGTATTCCGTCAGATATTCTGTGATAGACATATCCATCATTTTCCTGAAATATCTGCAGCATGCGCTTCTGCTGAAATTAACGCAGCTGCACAGCTCGTCTAGGACAAACTTTTTCTGATAATTCTTCTGGAGAAATTCTACCATGCTTAAAAGCCTGGCATCCTCTGTTTTATACGCATGTTCCATCTGTCCTGTGATGACCCCATCCCATAAGGCAATCCATATCTTCTGCAATTTATGATGTACCTTTGCCGATAGGCATCTCCCCAGTAGCCGTCCTGGAAAACATCATTAAAATCGCCTGCGCAGAAACGTAGTGGGCTTCCAGCCATGGAAAACTGATTTCAGAAAATATGGTTTAGCCGCAAATATGGTTTAACCGCATGGACAGATAGCTTTCCATCAGCGCCGTTTCCACGCTAGGATCTGCTCCAGCCGCTGCCTGACCTTCTTTTCCTCCCCCTGCTCCGTAGGCTGGTAATACCGCCTGCCTGCCAGCGCATCCGGCAGGCACTGCATATCAGACAGTTTTTCTTCTGTGTCATGGGCATAAATATACCCCTTGCCATAATCCAGCTCTTTCATCAGGCTGGTAGGGGCATTGCAGATCTGCAGAGGCACAGGCTCCGCCGGGGATTCCCTGATGTCCTTCTTGCAAGCCTCACACGCCATATAAACCGCATTGGACTTCGGGGCCATGGACAAATAAACGACTGCCTGCCCAAGATGCACATCGCATTCGGGCATACCCAGGAAATGACAGGCCTGATACGCCGCCACTGCCATCTGCAGTGCGGACGGGTCTGCCATCCCCACGTCCTCGCTGGCAAAACGCACCAGACGCCTTGCGATATAGAGTGGGTCTTCACCCCCGTCCAGCATACGGCACACCCAATACACGGCGGCATCAGGGTCGCTGTTGCGCATGGATTTGTGCAGCGCGGAAATCAGGTTGTAATGCTCCTCTCCGTCCTTGTCATACAGCAGTGACCGCCTGTTCATGCACTGCGCCAGCACTTCCTCATCCACGCACAGGACAGCCTGCTCATCTAATCTGCCGTTAAATACCGCCATTTCCAAGGTATTCAGCGCCGTCCTTGCATCCCCATTGGCAAAACGGGCTATAGCAGATAGATGGGCTTCCTCTATCGATACCTTCATGTCTCCAAATCCCTTTTTGCTCTTCAATGCATGGCGCAAAAGCTCCCTTAAATCTTCTTCCCTCAAAGCCTTGAGGATAAACACTTTGCAGCGAGACAGCAACGCGGAATTAATCTCAAATGAAGGGTTCTCCGTGGTAGCCCCCACAAGGATAATGCTGCCCTTTTCCACGAACGGCAGAAAGGCGTCCTGCTGTGCTTTATTGAACCGATGAATCTCGTCGGCAAACAGCAAGGTTCGGATGCCCATCTTCCGGTTTTCCTCGGCCCTTGCCATGACTTCTTTAATCTCTCTGATTGTGCTGTTGACCGCACTGTACTCGACAAATTCCGCCTTAGTCTTTTCCGCAATAATCCTTGCCAATGTGGTCTTGCCCACCCCCGGAGGCCCCCAGAATATCATGGAGGAAATCTGGTCGTCCTCTATCAGCCGACGCAGAATCTTCCCCTCGCCAATCAGATGCTTCTGCCCTACATAATCATCCAGGTTATCCGGGCGCAGCCGACTTGCCAGAGGAGCCGTCCTTTCCCGGTTGTCAAACAGGCTTAACTGTTCCATGTCCTTTTTCCTTCCTATCTCAGATTTTTAATACTATTATGGACTCTGGCAGCGCAAAATGCAAGGGAAAGGTACCGCACGAAGATTCTGCCAGAAGACAGCTTGAAATATTGCGTCACACTCTATATAATGAATCATAGAAAAACGATAATACAGACTTTTTACCGCAACTTTTTTAAGCAGACAAAAGGAGCAGCACATGGAATTTCAGAAAATCAGCTCCCCTTCCCTTCGGGAACTATTCGTAAAACAACTGGAACACATGATTTTATCCGGGAGGCTTGCCGTTGGCGAAAAGCTTCCGCCGGAACGCCAGCTTGCCGAATCCATGCAAGTCAGCCGTTCCGTCGTAAACGGCGGCATTTCTGATTTGGAAAAGAAAGGCTTTCTGGTAGTAAAACCTCGGAGCGGTACATATGTGGCGGATTACCGCAGGAACGGCACCGCCGACACCCTCCTCGCTATCATGAACTACAATGGCGGAAGGCTCCGGGCAGAGGAAATCCGCTCCATCCTGGAAGTACGGATTGCCCTGGACACACTGGCAGCGGAACTTTGTAAAACCCATATCACGGACGAAGAGATCGGAGTCCTGGAAGAAATCATTGAAAGGCTTAAAAATGCCCCTTCTGTCGAAGAAGCCGTGGAGGCAGCTTATGAATTCCAGCATGAATTTGCCATCTTCTCCGGAAACACTTTAATCCCACTTATCTTCTGTTCATTCAAAGTGGCGATCACCTCCCTGTGGGAACGTTTCTGTCTCTTGTATGGGATTGAAGCATTATATGAGAATAATTACAAGCTTCTGACTTATATCAGAAACCGCGACCCCCAGGGAGCAGCATCCTGGATTCAGGAATCCGTGCGGGAAAGCATCGATGGGAATCGGAAAATTTATTATGATTAAATGCCTCCCATGGTATATTGCTTTGGCGCAAGCAATCCGATATACCATAGAAGGCATCTGCCGTCAATGACGGTTCGTCTATATTAACTTCTCTCCCGCCGGTACTTTCTCACGCAAGGCCTTCCGAACGGCGTCTTTTATATTCCTGCTTCTTCTCATACATCATCGCGTCCGCTCTTTTCAGCGTGCTATAGAGGTTCGAATCCTCTGTCTCCTTATAGACCGCATATCCTACCGCCATGCTGAACGTCACGACAAAATCCTTGCGGCTCTGCTCTTTGACTTGCTGCTCAATCAGACGCAGCTTTTTATTTATTTTGTCCAAAGAGACATTGGGCGACCATGCACAGAATTCATCCCCGCCAAGGCGGTAACACCTCTCATCCTCCGCAAACGCCTTTTTCAGGACATCCGCAGCCATCTTAATATACTGATCCCCAAAATCATGCCCATAAGTGTCATTGCATTTCTTTAAATCATTGAGGTCAAACATGAAAATAACTGTCGGCAGTATAATCTCATTCTTAGTCACCTCGTCCGTGATGACACGTTTCTCCAAATCTTCCTTAAACGCCGTGCGGTTATACAGCCCGGTCAGTTCATCCGTAAAGGCTAGCTTACGGTAAATCTCGCTCTCCCTTGCCTGTTCCATCAGCTTTCTAGATTTGCTGACATTTTCAATGCCCATGACTACGATATATACCAAAAAGCCAATGCTTCCCAACGGCGTACTCATATTGCTGAAACGGAAAATCCCCAGCTCCAGTACCGTGCTTACGAGGATTAGCAGCACGCAGATACTGTTAACCTTAATCTGTCTGGTAAGCCCATTCACCTTAATCTCATGAACGCTCATCATGACAACGCTTATCACGAACAGCAGGAGGCAGATATGCGTCAGGAACAATGTCTCCTTTAAATCAAACAGCCCCGTTATCTGCAGGAAAATCCGCGCGATGATTACCGCACAGTTGAAACCGCAGCAGATGTCAAGCAGTTTCGTCTTCCCATTACGGTACATCTGGCTCAGGAACATCACAAATGGAATCGGCATAATCATCAGCATCAGGTGGGACACGAACACAATCACCATGCTGCATGGGAAAAACAAATCCAGTATCTGCGTCTCACAGACAGACCAAACCCCAAGCATCGTGGCAAATATGGCAAACTGCATGATTGTCTCGGCAACTTGCCCCTCCCTTACCACAAACGAACCGTAAAACAACAGGACGATGCCCGCTATGGCAATCATTCCTGCCAGGATGAGCCGGAAAAGCCTGTCCTTGAGGATTTTATGCTCCACTTCCTGATAAGTGCCATAAAGGAAATTCCCCCTGGGCCTGCTGTCATTGTAAGCCGGAGTCACACGGAATGAAATCTCCTTACCCGAGTCTCCCCCGGTGAGTGAAATTACGTTCCAGCAAAAGCCGGTCGTTTTAATCAGACTGTCCTCACAGGGCTTTAATTCATAGACTGTCCTATCCTCAATCTGCACCTCCAGGTACATATGTACGGTATTGTAGACAATGACTTTATCTTCTGTATCATTCTCAGGCAACGTCATCTTATAACAATATACGTCCCCTTCCCTTGTCATCTCCATCTCATCTTTCCATGTGATGACCTTGCTGTCTCCCAGCCGGGTATAGATGTTACTTTGATAGGAAACAGAAACAAATATTGAGTAAACAATCCCGATTAACAGAACTGTAAAATAAATTCTTGTCACACGCTTATCCAAAAGTATCACTTTCTTTCCATCTATGAAGTCATATTTGTTCCCATTATACCATCCAGCTTGATTTCTTGCAATCCGTTTCGGCTTCCTCCACAGATAAAAACTGCCCATCTGTGAAAGCAGATGGGCAGCGCTTTAGCGAATCTTAAATTTTATGACATCATTTCCTGCAAGAAAATGTATTTGCAGCTCATCTTCGGATGCATGAACCGCTTCCGGAACTTCAAACGCGATTTCCCCTGATTGAGAGGATAAGGGATTGACCTTGGAACCATGCATGTCGTTGCCGTACCCCAGCAAGTTTGTCGATACAAATTCATAGCCGTCCCCAAAGACAACCTTTGCGTTAACGTCATCCCCCATACCAACAATCGGCAGGAAATCCTCCGCCTGCTTGCCGTTATTTGTAGCAGTCACGAATACCTGGACATATTTATTACCCTCGTCATTTGGTGAGAAAGAGCCATAATCTGCTGCTATGGATTCGGCAATCTTCATATCCGTCACTGTTATCTCCCAATCTTTCAGAGCTGCAGTCTCTCCAATGTTATAAACCGTTTCTTCCTTCTGCTCCTCTTCTTCGTTATCGGCTTCCTCGCCGCCGTCAGCTTCCTCACCATCTCCGGCCTCATCCTTTTTGTCAGATTCATCCTGCGTGTCTTCTGCCGCTTCGCTTTCCTCCCCGTTTGCTGCGTCCGCTTCTTCCTGGCCTTCTTCTTCGCTACCTGCGTCCGCTTCCGTCTGCTGCGTATCTTCCGCAGCTTTGTCGTCGCCCTTTGTTCCCTCTGACTTGCCGGAACTGCAGGCGGAAAACGCCAGGCACACAATCAATCCGGCCAAAACAAGACTTTTCTTTTTCATAACCTAATCTTCTCCTTTGTGTATGATGGCATCATTATACAATACACCAATGGAATTGTCACTACCTCTCCGCCCAAAATATGATGCCTTATATTGGCAGAACTCATAGACAATTTCGGAAAAACTTACAATGATAAGAGCTGCAAGAGTCAGCATGCGCTGATTTCCTTAACCTGAAATTCATTCCCCTGCTGCAGATACGTATGCCCGCTCCCACAGTAGGGACATATTTTTCCATGCTCGGTTGTCTGATAAACCTTCCTGCAGCCCTCGCAATAAGTAACAGCAGGAATCACCTCAACTTTAAGCTCCGCTCCTTTTAGGGCCGCGCTCTGTTTCTGCACCGCCCATTTCCAGCAGCTCTGCAGATAGGACTCAATGACGCCCGAAACCTCTCCAATCTCTAATGTCACGGACTCCACTTCTGCCAGCTGGTTTTCCCTGGCAACTTCCTCTACAATTTTGATGACATGGAACACGACTCCAAGCTCGTGCATGATTACCGACCACCTTCCGCCCAATATACGGCATCACTCATTTTCCGTAAAATGTGAATGATGCCGTACACAAATTCTCACTTCACAGGTGCAGATGGATTCAACGTTTCTCCCCATGGTCTTTGGAACGGCCGGAAAACTTAATCCTGATCGCCTGTTTTGCCCCATAGGGCAGGATATACTTAAGCTTGTCTTCGCACTTTCTCATCGTGCTGCATTCCGGGTTCTCCCGGTATAGGTGAATGGCATCGAATTCACATTTTGTCGTGCATACGCCGCAGCCAATGCAGCGGTTCTCATCCACAACCGACGCCCCGCAGCTTAAGCACCTTGCCGTCTCCTTTTTCACCTGTTCTTCCGTGAAAGCCCTAGAAGCATCGCGGAAAGATTTCTTACGGTCAATGCCGTCCTCCCAGCCAGGAATCTGCCGGCTGGAATTGTCATATTCCCCGACCTTGATGTCATTCTTATCAAGTTCCGCAAACTGACGGCGGTTGCGCCCAATCGTCATGCTGCTGTGCGGCTGCACGAAACGATGGATGGAAACTGCGCCTTCCTTGCCTGCTGCAATAGCGTCAATGGCAAATTTGGGCCCCGTATAGACATCACCGCCCACAAAGATATCCGGCTCCGCCGTCTGATAAGTCAGGGAATCCGCCACCGCGGCCTGCCCTCTGCCAAGTTCTACCCTAGATCCTTTCAGCAGTTCCTTCCAGACAATGCTCTGTCCGATGCTTAGGAACACGTTTTCACATTCCACGGTAATCGTGTCATTTTCATCATATAGGGGACTGAATCTGCCATCCGCATCCGTGACAGATATGCATTTCTGAAAGACCACGCCTTTCGCCCTGCCATTTTCCGTGAGGATTTCTTTTGGGCCCCAGCCACAGCAGATCTTTACGCCTTCTGCCTCTGCCTCGGCAATCTCTTCCCGGGAAGCCGGCATGGCGTCCCTGCCCTCAAGGCAATACATAGAAACGTCGCCGGAACCGCACCGCCCGCTGGTGCGCGCCACATCGATTGCCACGTTTCCTCCGCCAATCACGACTGTCCTGCCATCCACCCGGTAAGCTTCGTCCTCACCAACCGTGCGCAGGAAATCAACGGCAGTCGTGACGCCCGCTGCTTCCTCTCCGGGAATGCCCGCGTTCCTTCCGCCTTGGCAGCCAATGGCGATATAAAATGCCTGATAGCCTTGCGCACGCAGTTCGTCTAGCGTGACGTCTTTGCCTACCTCAACACCGGTTTTGATTTCTACACCCATCTCTTTGATGACGTCAATCTCCGCCTGCACGACGTCTTTCTCCAGTTTATAAGAAGGAATGCCATATACCAGCATGCCTCCTGCCCTCTGGTTCTTCTCAAACACCGTTGGACGGTATCCCTTCTCTGCCAGATAAAACGCACAGGAAAGCCCTGCCGGGCCTGCGCCGATGATGGCAACTTTCTCTGTAAATTCCCCTTTCAGGGAGGGAACTACCTTCTTCGGCACATACCTGGTCTCAGCCTTCAGATCCTGCTCCGCGATAAAACGCTTCACCTCATCGATGGCAACCGCTTCGTCGATTGTACCCCTGGTGCAGGCATCCTCGCATCTGCGGTTGCAGACATGGCCGCAGACTGCCGGGAACGGATTCTCCTTCTTAATCAGGGCAAGTGCGTCCCGGTATCTGCCCTGCGCCGCCATTTTCAGGTATCCCTGCACGGCAATGTGCGCCGGGCAGGCGGTCTTGCAGGGAGCGGTGCCGCTATCATAGCAATTAATCCTGTTCTTATCACGGTAATCTTCTGTCCACATATGGGGACCCCATTTTACCTGAGACGGGAGCGGCTGCTTGGGATAAGCGACCTCGCTGCCATCTTTCCTGCACAATTTCTGCCCCAGCTTTACCGCGCCCGCCGGGCAGTATTCCACGCAGCGGCCGCAAGCCACGCAGTTTTCTGTTTTCACGCGCGCCACATAAGCTGACCGCGACATATTCGGGGTGTTGAACAGCTGGGACGTCCGCAGCGCATAGCAGACGTTCACATTACAGTTGCATATGGCAAAAATCTTATCTTCTCCGTCAATATTGGTAATCTGATGGACAAAGCCATTCTCCTCTGCAACCTTCATGATATCCAAGGCTTCCTCCCTGGTGATGTAACGTCCGCCCTTGTTGGTCTCCACCACATAATCCGCCATGTCGCCCACAGCAATGCACCAGCCCTCCGGGTCATCGGCGCAGCCCTCTTCAAACGTCTTCCGGGAGCGGCGGCAGGAACAGGGGCTTGCCGCATATTTGCCATCATATTTGTCCAGCCAGTGCGAAATATGCTCTACCGAAACGGAATGGTTCTCCATCTCAATCGCTTTCTCTACCGGGATGACATGCATTCCGATTCCTGCGCCTCCCGGCGGAACCATCGGCGTCACCTTTTCCAGAGGCAGGCGGCTCATGCGTTCAAAGAAACGCCCCATCTCCGAATGCTCTTCCAAAAGGTCTGCGTTCATATTCGCAAATTCTGCGCTCCCAGGAACAAACATCGGCAATACATACTGTTTTTCATGCTGCGGGTTTTCCCAGTTATATTCAATCAGACCATTGACGGACATCTTCTGCAGAATATCGTCCAGATACTCTTTGTCGCGGCCCGTGAGCCGTATCATGTCCTCCATTGTGCGGGGTTTACGTTTGCCCATCTTCATGGCTATCTCAGCCATCTCATCGGTACAGATAGCGCTTAACCCGATGTATTCCGGGGAGTCTTTAGTTATCTTCTCCAGTCCCAGTACAATGGGAACCCTGTCTGTAATCATCTTTGCCAGCTTCGCAACCGGCTCCCGAAACGGTTCCTCAGGGCGGGGGTTGGGAAATAATGGGTCTGTCATGTCTCATCCTCCTCTCCTATTCTGCCCTTGCCATCGCATCCTTAAAATCTTTCTGGTCGGTAAAGATTTCATTGGTATAAGGGTTTTTCTTCTGCTCTCTGGCACGTTTGATGATTGCCGCCATGCAGACTACATTGGCAATCAATGCCAGCGCTGAAATCACACCCTGCATCGTCGGGTCTGCCGCCACAGGCCGCACAGCAGCGTCCATGACGCCGTCCTTATACAGCGACGGAAGCACTGCAAACTTTCCTTCATCCTGGAACAGCGGGAATACCTGTGCGAACATGCACCACAAAGCCAGCGTATTGGCACGGTTCTGAATCCAGCCGCCTTTGTTCCACAGCATTGCCGCAAAGGTGGGGGCCAGAAGCAACGCCATGCCGCAGTACCAGGTATGCGTCGGCAGATTATTGTAGGTATAGGCAAAGTTCCAGATATCATAGGCAATGATATAGCACCATGTCATATCTGGCCAAAGCATATCCTTCTTATCCTTAGAAGCGTAAATGCCCCACCAGCCCGTCATGCAGAAAATATTGATAATTCCTGCAATTCCGTTCACCCAGTTCCACCAGCCGCCATACAGCCATACGTTCTCCGAAGACAGCCACCAGCGGTCTCCCTGCTCTGCCAGGGCCATAAAGCCACGGATCCCAGACTCAAAATCGCTGCCTACCGCAATCAGGATATTGATTGCCACGATTGCGAACGGGAATACTTTAAACCAATGGGTCTTGCCGATGCCCCATTTATATTTGAGCATCATGAAGCCGATACATCCGGCCGTTGCCGCATATAGCTTCGCATAGTGGAACCAGCTGTTCATATGTAAGTACGTGTCATTCTCCAACGCCCACTGCGCGCCCGTTGCCGCCCCAATCTGGATGGCGATAAAGTACACGGTCAATGCCGCCGGCAGCGCCAGGAAACAGAAAATACCTCCGATTTTCGAACGGCGCGCAACCTCATTCGCCAAAATCAGACTTACAAATACCAGCAGCCACCCAAACAGCTGCCAGCCTGCGCCATCCCCATACACCTGAAACATCATAATCATTACCCTCTTTCCTTTTGATATTTATCATAAACCTCCGGTTTATAATCCTCCTTCTCCTATACGGTTAAATCAGCCTGCCCAGGCCGCGACTTCCTCGCGCAGCCACTGCACCCATTCCGCAAAACCATCCCCCTCCTTTGCAGAAATAGGAATGACCTTTGCCTGCGGATTCCTCCTATGGATATATTCTTTGCATTTCTCCATGTCAAAATCAAAATAGGGCAGCACATCCATTTTGTTAATAAGCACTACGTCGCAGACGGAAAACATCAGCGGATATTTCAGCGGCTTATCGTCTCCCTCCGGCACGGAAAGTATCATCGCGTTCTTACATGCTCCCGTATCAAATTCCGCCGGGCAGACCAAGTTGCCCACGTTCTCCAGCACTACCAGGTCAAGCCCATCTGTGCCGAATTCCGAAAGCCCTTGCCTGGTCATGGAAGCGTCCAGATGGCACATGCCCCCCGTGTGCAGCTGGATGGCACGCGCGCCGGCGGCTGTAATTGCCTGTGCATCCACATCAGAATCAATATCTGCCTCCATGACGCCTATCTTCATCTCTTCCCCCAGCATAGCAATCAGCCTCTTTAACATGGTGGTCTTCCCTGCCCCCGGGGATGACATGAGATTCAAAAGAAATGTCCCCTGACTCTTTAACTCTTCCCTGAGCGCTGCCGCGTCCGCGTCGTTATCCTCCAAGATACTGCGCTTGACTTCAATCACCTTGAATTCCTTCATATTCCCTTCTCTCCTGTTGGTCATACCAGTCATTATAATTGCTATTTTCATTATAAATGCTAAATTATGTAATGTCAATCACGTGTTTTCACGGAACCTGGTATGTCCAATTTTTCCAGCAAATGAAAAGACGCCCCTCAGGACGCCCTCCATATGCAAACGGCACAAAGACCTTTCGCTTATTTATAACATTTATAAAATTTCCATGTGGATAAATCCATCTGCTTAATCTTGGATACATCGACAATATTGCTGTCACTCGCATGGCAAAATGAATAGTAAGACCCATCTTCTACGGACTGCGCACACATATGATACTTCACCCATTCCGACGTGCCACGTTTATATTTATAATATAAACTCTTCAATGGATAATCAATCATTTTGCCCCAACGCGTTAAAATGGCAGGTGAATCACAAGTCTTCCATACGACATCTTTGCTGCCGCCTGCTTGCCTTTTGCCAGTTTAATCGTCCCGCTTCCCTTCAATGAGTAGACAGAAGTAATCTTTCTGACAGTAGCCTTCGGGGCCGCATCGGCTGTCAGGCCTGTTTTCCCTAGCAGCATGAATGCGCTTATCAGAATCACCATGGAAGCTTGGAAAAGCTTAGAACTTTTTTGAATCTTCATTTTAGCCTCTCTCCTTAAGATAATGTTTTATGCACGGTTCCTCTGCCCGCGCTCTTCATTTCGAGATGTATTCATCAGGTTTGCATTTGCTTTTGGGGAGCTTTTTCGCTGCATCGGAAAGCCTCTCCCATCGGCGCCGGAACATTTCAGCTAAGCTCAAACTTCTGCACCATCTGGTTCAGCAATTCCGCTTGCGAAGCCAATTCTTCCGACGTCGCGGAAGTCTCTTGGGAAGCAGCGGAGTTATCCTCTACCCCATGGGCTATCTCTTCAATCCCTTGCCGGAGCTGGTTCATGTTCTCCGCCTGAATGGCTGCATTTTCGGCTGTTTCCTGTATCATCTCATTCACATGCGCAATGGCGGTTACGGATTCTTTCAGGGAATCCATTGCCCCGGAAGCAATCGTGTTTCCTTTGCGGATCTCTTCCATTGAGATTTCAATCAATTCTTTCGTCATATTTGCAGCTTCGGAACTCTCCAGCGCAAGCTTGCCAATCTCATCGGCGACTACCGCAAAGCCTTTCCCTGCCTCGCCTGCCCGGGCCGCTTCAATGGATGCGTTTAAAGAAAGAAGGTTCGTCTGTGATGCTATATCCTCGATGGTTTGGATGATGCCGACAACCTGTTGGGAGGTTTCGTGAATTTTGTCCATGGCATCCATCATCATTTTCATTTTTTCCTGGTTCTGCTCAATGAGCGTGGATGCCTGGTTCGTTGCTTCAGCAGAAGCTTCTGCCCCCCTGCGGCTGTCTTCCACCTGTTCTGCAACCGTGACCGTGGTTGCCGTTAGCTGCTGGATAGACGCTGCCTGGGTCTGCGCTCCTTCTGCCAGAACCTGGGAAGCAGAGGCAAGTTCCGAAGCCCCTACGGAGACATGCTCCGAGCTTTCATTTATTCCGGTCATTACCTCGTTCATGGAATCGGAAATATTCAAGAGGGCCGTTTTTATCTTCTGGAATTCACCTACATACTCATGCTGCAGATGGATGCCCAGCCTCCCGTCTGCAATTTCCGCCAACACTTCTGCCGTCTCGTCTATGTATACAATATACTCTTTGAGCCTGCTGACTGTTTTTTGGATAGAGTCGCCCAGTTCTCCGATTTCATTCTCGCTTGTGATATTAAGATTCACATCAAGGTCTCCGTCAGCCAGCTGCTGTGCAGTATGGTTGAGTTCGAGGATCGGCCGCGTAATGCTGGCGGAAATCTTACGGATGCTAAGCGTAATCAGCACGATGCCCACTGCAAAAATAACAATCAGCGCCATCACCATCAAGACCATTGTTGCATAATATTCCGACATAGGCAGGCAACTGAGTACGATGTAGCCAACTTCTCCGGAATGCTGCAAGTAGCCGAATTTCGTAACGCCCCCTGTCTTGTATTTCAAAAACGCATCCTTTCCTGATTCGACAGCCTCTATGACATTCTTGGATATGTCGATATCTCTGACATTTCGCTGGATGATATCGCTTTGGGGGTGGTAAAGGAGCGTGCCGCTTTGCGACAATAAAAGGATGTAACCTTTGCTGCCGATTTTATATCCGCTCATGATTTCCGTCATATGGTCAAGGGCTATATCAATGCCCGCTGCACCTAGGACGTCACCGCCATCATCGTAAACTGGGGATACTGCGCTCAAAATCATCTTCCCGGTAGAAGAATCCACATACGGTTCCGTAAAGACCGTCTGTTTCGTCTCAATACATCTGTACCATTCGCGGCTTGTGATGTCCCAGCCTTCTTCACTTGTAAAGCCATCGGACTGTGAAATCACACTGGCATCGAGGTCAGCAATCCATACAGCCATGATATTCTCGGGATCGGTAGCTGCCATGCCCTCAAGATTCTCCATGACCGTATCCATTTTTTCCGCCTTACGGATATCATCTCCGGCTTTCGTTTCAGTCATGACATGTTTCACTTCGGGATTAACCGCAAGCTGTTCCGTACATTTTGAATATGGCGCCAGGAACCCGATCAGCTGGTTAGTGGCTGCATTGGATTCTTCCGTCAGCTCTGTCTTTTTAGACGTAATGCTCAGCCATCCTATCATACAGGCCGCCACCACCGCCACCAGCAGAAATACCGACACGACGATTCCCCCGATTTGCCGGAGAATCTCATCTGCGATTCTTTTTTTAGTTTGAAAGTCCTTTTTTTGTTTTTTCATTTGTGTACCTCCCAGTCTACATCCTTCCACTATTATAGTCCTATTTTCCGGATAGCACAATCATTAGTTGATATAAAGACGGAAAACCCAACGATAGACGCCTTGCACATTTCCCAAGCTGCTGTTATGATAGGGGTAACGTTTCAGGATTGCATAGGAGAACAAAGTGGGCAGGCCCACTTCAGCTCCCCTAATCCCTCACTCATGAGGGGCCTGGACACTTTGCGCGCCGAACACAATTGCGAAGCAATATTTTACCTCTTGTGCAAGTGCGCATATTATTTTTCTCTTTATAGGAAAGATACTTTCACGCGTTAGCGTGACAAGGTCTTTCCTATAAGACAATGAAATGCATCCGGCCCGTGTACCTTAAAGACGCCGGACGCCCAGGAACATATGGACAACTCAAAACGGAGGACTCAGAAACATGAATAAAACAATCGCATTTATCGGCGGAGGAAACATGGCAAGCGCCATCATCGGCGGTATCTTAAAGGCCGGGATTGCCACGAAAGACCGGCTGATTGCCACATCAAAGACAGAAAAAACAGCCGCATCCTTAAAAGAACGCTTCGGTATCTTAACTACCACGGACAACCTTGCCGCAGCAAGTCAGGCGGACATCCTCTTCCTTGCCGTGAAGCCCCATCTGTTCGCCGAAATCATCACCGAAATCAAAGACCATGTACGCCCGGACGCACTCATCATATCCATCGCAGCCGGGCAGACCATAGAAAAGATTGAATCTGCATTCGCAAGGGAAATCAGGCTCGTGCGCGCCATGCCGAATACCCCGGCATTGGTAGGCGAAGCAATGAGCGCACTCTGCGCCAACCAAAACGCCACAGAAGCAGACCTTGCAGACGCCGGGGAAATTTTCCACAGTTTCGGAGAATGCGAAACTGTCCCGGAAGCTATGATAGATACGGTAATCGGCGTCTCCGGCTCTTCCCCCGCATATGTGTATATGTTCATCGAAGCCATGGCAGACGCTGCCGTCGCCGACGGGATGCCCCGGACGCAAGCCTATAAGTTCGCCGCCCAGGCAGTCCTCGGCTCCGCAAAGATGGTTCTGGAGACCGGGACGCATCCCGGCGCCCTCAAAGATGCCGTCTGCTCTCCCGGCGGGACTACGATTGAAGCTGTAGCCGTGCTGGAACAGCAGGGGCTGCGCAGCGCAGTCATTGCCGCCCAACGCGCCTGCGTCCAGAAGTCAAAAGACATGAGTTAGCGCGGTAATCTTCCTTTTTCCATAGGAATGCACAGCATAAGGGGACGGCAGCTTTCACACTGCCGTCCCCTTATACTTTTCCGTCAGATACCATTGCTTGTTTCTATCGTATGCCATGACCGGATTCCCATTATGAACCATGCGCTTACTTACGGAGCGACTCCTCCTGCAGCTTATCAAATTCTGCCATACACTCATCCACGGTAGCCCCTTCCAGCAGTTTACGCACTATCAGGCAGGTATTGCCCCACTGCTCCACCTTAAATCCTGCGTTTGAAGCAAGGACATAAACATTATCCTCTATTTTGTCATTGAGCGGCTTCAATGCCGGCACACAGTCAACCTCAACATTCTTGGAAGGTGAGATTACTTGATTTGTCTCTGCATATACCTCTAACGCCTCGTCAGAGAGTATCACCTCCAGCGTATCTTTGGCGTCCCCAAGATGCTCCGCATCGGTTCCGATGCCAAATCCCGTAATCGTCACTACCGGCATCTGCCCATGGCTGCTGGGAAACCCGATGACCTGCATATGAAAATCCGTTTTCCCATAGGCAGTTTCTGTATTTGCTGCCCCCCAGTATGCCATGACGATTGGCGTCTTCTGTGACAGGAAATCGTCTCCTTCTCCTTCTATCGCCTCGCTCACATAAGCTTTCTTTGCATCCACATACCCTCTGTCAATCAGTTCCTTTAGGAATTCAAAGCCCGGACGCATATAATCGCTGTACCTGCTCTCTCCGCTGTTGAGCTTGGCAACCTCAGCTTCCGTATCCCCTCCATTGTACATATCCGCAAACCCCTGGGCAAATACAAATGTCTCCAGCCACCAGCGGTTCGCGCCAACAGGGGTCTCAATGCCATTTTCTTTGAATACCTTGCAGCATTCCAGGAATTCCTCCGGCGTCTCAGGTAACTCAAGCTCATATTCATCAAACATGTCTTTGTTGACAAACAGGCCATATGCCACGACTTCCTGGGGGATAGCCACCAGTTTCCCGTTCACGGTATTTGCTGTCTTCACCACTTCCCGCAGATTCTTTGCGCAGTCAAAATCCGATAAATCCAAAAGCCTGCCCTCTTCGCCAAGTATTTGGATGACATCAGGATTTAACAGGTACAAATCATCCATATTGTTGCGCGCACGATCCAATGTTACGTCATCATACGTTTTATCCTGGTAATCTTCCGCTGTGTAAGTCCTATAAGCTACGTTCACCCCCAGCTTCTCCTCTGCTATGATAACCGTCTGGTCAAATGCGCTCCTGGCAACATTCTCTGCATCCGGATCGATTTTTTCCATAGGGCTGAACAAGTTTACCTTTTTCTCGTCCTGCTCCTCCGTGATAATCACATTGTCATTGGGATCTCCCAGGGCGCAGGCTGCCAACGCTAACGACATCCCTCCCGCCAGGCAGGCTGCTGCCAGCCTTTGTGCAACTTTTCGCATCTTCTCTCCCATTCTTTCTTTATCCCTTTCCCTGTACATATTTATTAATAACTTTCTTTAACTGCCCTACATCGATAGGTTTAGCCATATGCACGTCCATGCCCGCATCCAGCGCCTCTTTCTCATCTTCCGCAAAAGCGTTCGCCGTCATAGCTATAATCGGAATCTTTGCCGCATCTCTGCGCGTTAATGCCCGGATTTTCCTCGTAGCCTCGTAGCCGTTCATCACCGGCATCTGCACATCCATCAAAATAGCGTCAAACTCACCCTCTTTGGCATGTTCAAACCGTTCCAGTACCAGTTTCCCATTCTCTGCAATCTCGCAGCTTGCACCTTCCATTTCCAGAATTTCTGAGAGAATTTCCGCATTAATTTCATTGTCCTCCGCTGCAAGGAAATGCAGGCCTTCCAGGCTAACGCATTCCTCTGGTTCCGAAACGTCCTCCTCCCCGACTTGCTGCATTTCCAGAATTTTTTCTTTCAAAGCTGACACAAAAAACGGTTTTGTAAGGATTCCGCTATTCTTAAGCTCAAGCGCCGCCTCCATGCCCCCGGCATCATAAGACGCCAGGAACAGTATCGGTACAGAGACATCCAAACCGTCCCGGATCCTCTCTGCAGCTGCAATGCCGCCTCCCTCTGTTCCGTCCCAGTCCAGAAGAACCAGCTGATAACCCTCCCTGCCAGCTTCCTCTGCCAACGTCATAGCTTCCTCCATGTCAGAAGCCGCATCTAACCAAATGCCTGTGTCTCTCATGAGCATACTGATATTCTTACATTCCTCTTGCTCACTGTTCACGATAAGTATATGCCTGATCCCATTTTCCAGCCAGAATTGCTTATCTGCATTGTCTTCCGGGATGCGAAGCTCAAGCTCCACCTTAAAAATGCTCCCTCTATCAACTTCGCTGGAAACATCTATCGTGCCCCCCATCAGCTCGACGATATTTTTGGTAATCGCCATGCCAAGCCCGGTGCCCTGCACCTTATTGGTCGTGCTGTTCTCCGCCCTGGTGAACGCGTCAAAAATCGTCTCCAGATATTCCGGCGTCATCCCATATCCATCGTCTTCCACCTCAATGCGGATATGCTCAAACTGGTTCGAACGCTGCTTAAGCCCGATGATGCGAAACCAGATATTCCCCCCTTCCTGGGTGTATTTTACTGCATTTGAGAGAAGATTAATCAGAATCTGGTTAATCCTCGTCTCATCACCCATCAGATATTCATGCTTTATCTCCCTGACCTCCACATGGAAATTCTGCTTTCTGCCGTCTGCCATGGGGCGGATAATCGCATCCACAGAAGATACAAGGTCATTGAGGGTAAATTTCTTAAAGTTAAGCACGACCTTGCCGCTCTCAATCTTAGACACATCCAAGACGTCATTGATAAGGCTCAGAAGATGCTGCCCGGACGCCATAATCTTCTTGGTGTATTCGCGGACTTTTACCGGATTTTCTGCTTCCATGCCAAGCAGAGCCGTAAATCCAAGCACTGCGTTCATGGGAGTACGGATATCATGGGACATATTGGAAAGGAACATGGTCTTAGAATTGCTTGCAAGCTGCGCCGCCTGCAGCGCTTCCGCAAGCTGCTTATTATGCTGCTCCCTTTCTGCCTCCCGCTCTTTGCGGATCTTGTTCTGCTGCCTCTGGTTAAGGTAATAGAGCAGGCAGCATAAAAAGAACGCAATCAGCATCACAGAGACGACGATGAGAATGTTCTGGTTCACAGTCCTCCCTTCCTGCTGGATTGCCTCAACCGGGACGTAACCAATCAGGTAAATCGACCCACCATTCACTGACCACATATAAATCAGAGACTGCTTGCCGCGGATATCATGATAAAACAGGATGTTCTTCCCATCTTGCAGGCAGGCCTCAACCTTATCCCTGATTTCCTGTTCCTGAATATCATTCGCATGGTAAAAATCCTCCAGGTTCAGATGCCCGGCGCTGCGTTCCCCCATCCCTTCGGGTTTCAGCACCATCCGCTCACTCTGTGCATCCATGATATAAAGCATGGCTTTGTTGTTATAGAAGCCTGTAGGAAGCGATTGGTCAAGGGAATCGTATACATATTCAATATAAAGGGTTCCCAGCTCCCTGCCGTCTTTCATGACCGGACATTTCATGGTATAAGCCCACGTCCCCATATAGTTCAGGTAAGACTGGGAAACCGGCAACCCGTCAACCATCCTACCTGCGGAAAAGTCCAGCTCTTCTTCCGTAAATTTCGAGCCGTCATTGGAAACCCCTTCCGCCTGCCCCTCCAGGATTAAGGAGATTTTTACCATCCTCTCGTTCCTGTCATAGACGCAGATATATTGCTTCGGATCCTCTGACGCCGCAATCCTCTGTGCAATCATCTTCTGGAAATCTGCCTCATTTTCCAGGATTGCCTCTATCGTGCATTGTAATAAGTTAAGGCTTTCACTGAGATTCTGGATTGCCGATGCCGACATCTCCGAAGATATTTTCCCTGCCACCGAAAACACGACGACTGCCAGCAGGCCAAACACTGTTATAATCGAAACAAGCAGCGGAATCCCTCTGTCCTTCCTGTTTCTTTTCTGCTTCTCTCTCATATTCACTCTCCATTCTTACGGTAACGCTGAACCAACCTCCCGCACACTTCGGCTCGTACCATATCTGGCAACATTATAATTGGCTGTCCATTTTATGTCAATACATTTCATCCCTGCCCCATCCGTCCCCACTCCGCTTCCATTCAGGAAAATCGCTGATTTCTGCCAAAAAACAAGCTTTGTTGCTTTTTTACATTGCCACATCGCCTATTTACAATTATAATACTATTATCTGAATGGTTTTGCCATATTTTTCAGCCGAATTCTTGATATACGGATAATATTTGCTGCATTCATTCAGAAATTTACTCAATATTCACAGAAAGGATTTAATTTATGTGGGCTTATGAAAGTGTATTTTACCAGATTTACCCCCTAGGGTTCTGCGGCGCGCCATTTGAGAATGACGGGATACCCGCAAAGCGCATCCTCAAGATAAAAGAATGGATTCCCCATCTGGAGAAACTGGGCGTCAATGCCATCTATTTCTCCCCGCTGTTCGAATCCGACACCCACGGCTACAATGCGAGAGATTACCGTCAAATCGACGTGCGCCTGGGGGACAACGATGACTTTAAGGAAATCTGCGTCGCGCTGCACGAGGCTGGCATCCGCGTCGTGCTGGACGGTGTATTCAACCATGCAGGCAGGGGCTTTTTTGCTTTCCAGGACGTCTTACAGAACCGCGAGAATTCCCGCTACCGCGATTGGTTCCATATTGATTTCCATGGGAATTCCAATTACAACGACGGGCTGTGGTACGAAGGATGGGAAGGAAACTTCGATCTCGTAAAGCTGAACCTCCGCAATGAGGAAGTCATCCAGTATCTCTTAGAGAGCGTCTCCTTCTGGGTAGATAATTGGGATATAGACGGGCTGCGGCTGGACGTCGCTTACTGCTTAGACCATGACTTCGTGAGGCGGCTGCGCAGCCATTGCGACAGCCTTAAGGAAGACTTCTTCCTGGTCGGGGAAATGTTGCACGGCGACTACAAGCAGCTGGTGAACGACAGTATGCTGCACTCTGCAACCAACTACGAATGCTACAAGGGCCTGCATTCCAGTTTCAACTCCATGAACATGTTCGAAATCATCCACTCCCTTCTGCGGCAGTTCGGGCCGGAAAACTGGACCTTATACCGCGGCAAGCATCTTCTGAGCTTCGTGGACAACCATGACGTTTCGAGGATTGCCTCCATCCTGGGCGTCTCCGAACATCTCCCGCTGATTTACGCTCTGTGTTTCGGTATGCCGGGAATCCCCTGCGTCTACTATGGCAGCGAATGGGGCGTGAAAGGCGACAAGTCCAATGGGGATCCTTCCCTGCGCCCCAGCTTTGAGAAACCGGAATGGACAGAACTGACAGAATGGATTTCCCAGCTTACTGCGGCCAAGAAATCTTCCGAGGCATTGAATTACGGTGAATTCCGTTCCGTGGTACTTACGAACAAGCAATGCATTTTTGAGCGCAAAAGCGAACATGAACGGGTGCTGGTCGCCATCAATGCGGACAGCGAGCCTTACACCGCGCATTTCGATGCCGGATGCGGCATGGCAACCGACTTAATCAGCGGCAAAGACCATGACTTTGGCGGCGGGAGCGAGCTTCCCCCTTACAGCGCATACTTCTGGAAATGCGAGAAATAATCCGACTGGTTAGCGCAGGACACCCTTTCCCAAGAAGTCTAAAAAGAGCTGGAAAACATCAAGTTTTCCCAGCTCTTTCTTTTCGGTCTGTCAGCCTGCCCAGCCGGTTGAACCATCCCTGCGGCAACGCCAGGCCAAAAATAATCCCCAGCACGATTGCACAGGCAATCTTAAACGTCTCAATCCCTTTGGCAGAACTTTTCGGTATTTCATTCATGATAAGATAATACGCCGTATAGTAGACCCCGGAACCAGGCACCAACGTAAAAATGCCAGCCAGCAGAAATACTGTACTCGGCATCTTGCGCAGGGCAGATAAAACTCTTGCCACCAAGGTCAGCGTCAGTGTCGCCCACAGGGATGACATTGTGACTGAAAAACCGTAACCCAGGCAAAGCTTATACACGACCCAGCCCAGGCCCCCGTTGACTGCGCAATACAGATACTCCTGCCTGGGTACATGGAACAGCACGGCAAATGCCAGCGTGGAAATGACAGCAACAACTATCTGGACAATCATAGCGGCAACGCACCCCCTCCCAGCAGCTGGAATAACTTGACTGCAGCGCCTACCCCTACGGCAATGCAAATTCCCGTGAGTAATGCATCCATCAGCCTGATGCCCCCAGACAGATAATCCCCATTAAACAGATCGCGGATTGCGGTAACCAGCGCAACTCCCGGCATCAGGACAATAATCCCGCCGATGATGATACGGTCAGAGTGGACGCCCATCCCCAGGGCATAGAGCATCAGACTTCCCGCCGTAACCAGGGCGCTTCCCAATATATTAAGCAAGAACTTGGAAACTGCCCGATTCGCGCCCGCCACCAAAAAAGCCTGCAGAAGCAGGCCCAGCAGGAAAGAAAATACGCTGTCAAAAGGAGTGCCGCCTAATAAATAGCAGAACCCAGCGCTCTCAATCCCGCAGGCCAGCACCAGAACGGAATCCCTTACTTTGGCAGCATCCTGACACTGCTTAAGCCGCTCGTCCGCCTCGTCGAGGCTGCACCGCCCCTGGCATATTTCCCGTGAAAGCTGGTTAATCTTGGCAACTTTCTCTAAATTTATATCACCGAGAGGCACATCCCTTACCATGCTCCCGGCATCGTCACCCTGTTCATGGATAGTGGCAAAAATCCCATTCGTCACCACAAATACATGATAGTCCCACACGCCATAAGCTTCCATGACGCGGCTGACCGTCTCCTGCACCCGGTAGATTTCACCGCCGTTTTTCAGCAGTTCTTCCCCCATCGACACAGCAAGGTTTAAAATTCGTTTACTCTGCGGCATCTTCCGTCTTCTCCATACTCTTAATAATACCCAGCAGCAGGAACAGGTAAGGGGTAAGGAATACCGTAGGATTATTGACCAGCCCCTGCGCCATGTAACCGCACACTACCGCCACGCCAAGAATTCGGAATGGCTTTTGGGAAACTCCCTTTGCGGATTTGACTGCAGTGCTGATTAACAGACCGAAATATCCAACTGTTCCCAGAAGCCCCATTGTGGAAATAATCTGCATCAGCTCATTGTGGGCGTCCACAAGCAACGCGCCGCCGAAAAATTCTGATACTTCCGCTCCACCGTACTGCTGAATCAACATATGGTAATAATTCACACCATAACCGGTAATCTTGTCCCATAATGGCAGCTGCAGCCAGGATTCCATGGTAATCCGCCAGATATACCCCCTGCCGCTTCCAGATTCATCTTGCATCCTCAGACGCTCCAGCACAGAGAATGCGCCTTCCCAGGTTTCTTTATTCAGGTTGGCGGCAATGGCCGCAACAAGGACAATCCCTGCAAAAACCGCAAGCACGGTAAATAGCGTTTTCCTTATCGTATGGTACGGCAGTTCTTTCCCAGACTTGCTCCTGTTCAATATAAAAAACAATGCTGCTGCTATCAGTATTCCCTCGGCAGCCAGCACATATCCATGAAGCATGACGCCATGCTGTAATTTAGAGGCTGTGAGGTAAATATACATCAGGTTCGTCGGGCCGCTGGCAGCTCCTACAATCAGCATAACCTTCATCAGCAGGCTTCCGGCCCAGAAAAATTCACAGACTTCCAGAAACCGCAGCATCTGGCCATGCCCGCGCAGCCCGAACCACAACATCACAAGGAATGACGCCGCAACTCCCAGCATCCAGCTTTCGCTATGGGTACAGTAACATGCACAGAATCCCAGTACCAGGAAAACGGCCGCTGCAATCCTTAGGTACAAATCCTTTACCGTAGTATATATCACCATCCCCACCGGCAACGCCATGCAAAGGTAACTGGAGCAGGCGTTCACATTCCCAATGGTGCTGATAAAGCCTCCATGCTGCTCTGATGAAAGGTTTTCATACATCCCCAAGGGATCGATTTTCCAGAAATTCAGGACTGCAAACACGGATACCAGGATATTGGCTGCTAAAAACACCCACATCGTCCATTTCCCGGCATTCAGATATTTGCCAACAATGCCGTACATGGCAATGCAGAGCAGCCATACGACAGCCCCAAGCTTCCTGCCTTCCGCTCCCTGCCAGGATTCTTGTGGGTTCGCCGAGAAAATGGTGGCAATAAGGACTCCTGCCGCAAAAATTACCGCAAACCAGGTCGTAACAGAGATGCTGCCGAGCCACATCTTAAATGCCTCGCTCTTTGGCAGCTTTGCCTGTGCCGCGGCCTGCGCCTTCTTATTCCTGCTCTTCTTATTCTTTGCCTGCATCCCCTCCTTATACTGGGACAGCAAATCCATGGCAAGGAACAGAACCGCCGCCAGCACAAGCCCGATGGAACATACGCGGAAGAATGAAAGCTTTGCATTGGACATGTCAATAAAATTATTTTGGAAATATAACGGAAACAGCCCAAGCATCAATATCACGGCAAGCGCCGCCGCCCCTTGCAAAAATATGTACATCACACTTTTTTTCTGCTTCATCTTGTCCTCCAAATCATCCTATCATGAATCAGGATATTTCTATTTGTTTTCCCGCTTCCGGCAGGATACAGACGCTTCCCAGAGCCTCCCGTATCGCCGCAATCGCACGCAGTCCGGTACAGTGCATCGGCACCACAATGTCAATCTCCAACTCTTTCAGCGCACGGATGGTCTCCTGCAGGCGTTCCCGGCTGCAATGTTTCAGATGCATCCCCGCCACAAGGCAGTGAATCTTCCTGCCGTGGAACACGGTCTGAACATAACGCAGGCAGTTAATAATCCCTGCATGGGCGCAGCCTGCAAATACACAAAGCCCTTCATCGCTCTCAATCACCAAAAGCTGCTCATCTTCCATCGCATCTGCTAAAAGTTCATGCGCAGGATGCAGTTCCTTTGCCTTCCAGAAGCTGCCTGCCAGCGGCTCAAAGGATGTCGTATATGGAATCTCCGACAGCAGATACACGCCCTCCGAAATCTGCGTGCCGCCGCCTGACAGCTTCCTGATATCCGCATTCTCCTGCCACTCCCCTTTATCTTCCACGCCGATATACCGAATCTGTTTAGTGCGTGTATTCTCCGCATATTTCTTCTCAAATGCCTTCTCCTGGACATAGACAGGCACGTCGCCAAGTTCCCGCCAATGTTCCATGCCGCCGCAATGATCGTAATGCCCATGGCTCAATATCACCCCTGTAATGCCTTTTAAATCAAGGCCCAGCCTGTCGGCATTGTGCAGGAACACACGGCTCTGCCCTGTGTCAAAAAGATATTTCTCTCTTCCGGCGTCAACCAGCAGGGACAATCCGTGTTCGCCCAGAAGTCCCCGCTTATACACCACGTTATCTGTTAAGATGCTTATTTTCATATTCCTATTCTTCCTCTTGTTCTTCCTTTGCTTGTAAGATCGCCTCGTTCAGGGAAAGCATTTTGGCGTCCAGCATGGAAACAATCCCCGCACATTCGCGTAAGTCGCGGCTGATATATTCCGGCGCATCGCCTTCAAATTTGTAATAAATCTTATGCTCCAGGCTCGCCCAGAAATCCATGGCAATCGTGCGGATCTGGATTTCCACCTTTGTGTCAATCACGCGGTCTGTCAGGAAAATAGGCACAGTCACCAGCATATGGTAACTCTTATAGCCGCTGTCCTTAGGATTTTTGATATAATCCTTGACGGATACCACCGTAAGGTCATTCTGCCTGCCAATCATTTCCGCCAGCCGGTAAATGTCCGAAGTAAAGGAACACACAAGCCGAATCCCTGCAATATCATTTACGTGGCTGACCATATTTTCTATCGTGCTTTCATAATGGTTCCTCTTAAGCTTCTTGACAATGCTCTCTGCCGTCTTGATTCTTGATTTGATATACTCAATGGGATTGTAATTGTGTATATGGCGAAACTCGTCATTTAAAATCTCAAGCTTCGTCCCCACTTCCTTCAATGCGGAATTATACAAGAATATTACTGTCTCCCAGCTGTCCACGCCTTCGTTAAACCTGTCTGCAACGTCCATAATGCCCGTTTCCTTTCCTACTCTTATGATACCCTCTCGCAGACTACCGGGTATCCGTCCTTTGCTCCAGGACTTTGTCTATGGTAACTAACTTCACGCATGTCACAAAAATTTCCGTGGCTACTTTGAGTTCTTCCAACGTGGGATATGTCGGTGCAATACGGATGGTCGCGTCCTTGGGATCCTTCCCATATGGAAAAGGCGCTCCGGCAGGCGTCATGGTGACCCCGGCTTCTTTGGCCTTGGCCACGATTGCCTTGGCGCATCCCTCCATTGCCTCAAAAGAGATGAAATACCCCCCTTTCGGCGCAACCCAGCTTCCGGCGTCCCTGCCAGCCAGCTCTTTTTCGAAGGTGTCTATCACCATTTCGAACTTCGGCCTTAAAATATCCGCATGTTTCCTCATATGCTCCGTCATTCCATAAATGTCTTTAAAAAACCGCACATGGCGCAACTGGTTGACCTTATCATGCCCTATCGTCTGCACCTGCAGCTGTTTCCTGATATCCACCAGGTTATTTTGGGATGTGGCGATTGCTGCGACGCCGGAACCTGGAAAACTGATTTTGGATGTGGAGCAGAATTTATAAACCATATCGGGATTACCGGCGCGTTTACACTCCGCAAGGATTTCCACCAGATTATCTTGGTCGATATCGTAAAGATGATGTACTCCATACGCATTATCCCAATAGATGCGGAAATCTTCTGCCGCCGGCTTGAGCCTTGCAAAACGGCGCACCGTCTCATCTGAGTAGGTAATCCCCTGGGGATTAGAGTATTTCGGCACGCACCAGATTCCCTTGATAGCGGCGTCCTTACTCACAAGATCCTCCACCATATCCATGTCCGGGCCCGTTGGGAGCATGGGCACATTTATCATTTCAATGCCAAAATATTCCGTAATCGTAAAATGCCTGTCATACCCGGGCACCGGACATAAAAATTTTACTTTATCCAGCTTGCACCATGGCGTGCTTCCCATTACGCCGTGAGTCATGGACCGTGATATCGTATCGTACATGACATTCAGGCTTGAATTCCCATAAATAATGATATTATCCGGATGGCATTCAATCATATCGCCCAGAAGCACTTTCGCCTCCCGGATTCCATCCAGCACTCCATAATTACGGCAGTCTGTACCCTCGTCGCATTTTAAATCAGTGTTCCCATTTAAGACATCCATCATGCCCATCGATATATCAAGCTGCTCCATGGAAGGCTTTCCCCTTGACATATCCAGCTTCAGTCCGCTTTCCGCATATTTCTGATATACTGCGGAAAGCTCTTCTCTCTCCCGCAACAATTCTTCTTTGCTCATTTCCTGAAATGACTGCATCGTTTTATCCTCCTGAGGTTCTGTTTTTTCTTTCTTCTTTGCAGCGCACACCCGAAAACCTCGGGTTTTCCACTGACGGCTATTCGCCCTGCCAAAATAGCGCTACTCATTGTCCCATGCCATATTATGCACTAAAGACAGCGGATTGTAAAGCATTTTCTTTGACAAATTTACATTTGTCCGCACTGCACGGACTCCCATCCGTTCCAGCCTGCCCTCACGCGTCCCTTACTCCCCGCAGGAACGCAAGATGCGCTTTCAGCTGTTTTTCATAACCGTTCTCTGTAGGCTCATAAAAAACCTGTCCCTCAAGATTGTCCGGAAGGTATTGCTGCTCCACATAATGGTTCGGGTAATCATGGGCATACAGATATCCGGCGCCATGCCCTAATTTCCCCGCTCCACGGTAATGGGCATCCATAAGATGTACCGGGACAGGCGATGCCTGCGTATCCTTCACTGCCTGCATGGCATGTGCGATCGCCATGCAGGCTGCGTTGCTTTTGGGGGCGCAAGCCACATAGGTCACTGCCTGGGATAATATTATCTGCGCCTCGGGCATACCGATGCGTTCTGCGGCCTGGGCTGCGCTGACTGCCACCGTCAAAGCCTGGGGATCTGCATTCCCCACATCCTCCGCCGCACATATCATAATCCTTCTGGCAATGAACCTTATGTCTTCCCCTGCATAGAGCATCCTCGCTAAGTAGTATACGGCTGCATCCGGGTCTGAACCACGCATGCTCTTGATAAAAGCGGAAACGGTGTCATAATGGTTATCCCCGCTTTTGTCGTAGCGCACTGCCCGCTTCTGGATGCATTCGGAAGCGACCTCCAGCGTGATGTGGATTCTTCCATCCGCTCCCCGCGGTGTCGTGAGTACGCCCAGCTCCACTGCTGTCAGAGCCGCCCTGGCATCCCCGTTTGCCACATCGGCCAGGAATTCCAGGGCATCCGTCTCCAGTTGGGCATGATAGGCTCCAAGCCCTTTTTCCTCATCAGCCAAGGCACGCAGCAGAATTTTTTTAATATCTTCTTTTGCAAGCGGCTTTAATTCAAACACTACCGAGCGTGACAGCAGCGCGTTATTTACTTCGAAATAAGGATTTTCCGTCGTCGCTCCAATTAGGATAATTGTCCCATCCTCCACAAAGGGCAGCAAATAATCTTGCTGTCCCTTGTTGAACCGATGGATTTCATCGATAAACAGTATTGTCTTTTTTCCGTACATGCCCTGGTTATCTTTGGCTTGCTGCACGACCTGTTCCATATCTTTCTTGCCGGCGGAAGTTGCGTTAATCTGAGTAAATTCTGCGCTGGTCGTGTTGGCAATGACTTTCGCCAGCGTGGTCTTGCCCGTCCCGGGAGGCCCATAAAAGATGATGGAACTGAGCTTATCTGCCTGGATGGCACGGTACAGCAGTTTATCCTTTCCTATAATATGCTGCTGCCCAGCCACTTCCTCGAGCTTTGTCGGGCGCAGGCGGCTGGCAAGCGGCGATTCCTTTCCCTGGTTCTGCTCTCTCATATAATCAAATAAATCCATGGCAGGCGCCTCCTTCGTACAAACCCCGGCATTTCCCGGGGCAGATGTCAGTCAAATAATATCTCATCGACAGTCACGAACTCATACCCCTGTTTCTCCAAGGTCTCTATAATTTCTCCTGCCGCTGTGACAGAAGTCTCATAACCATCGTGCATCAGTATTATATCATTTTCCTGAACATTTTTTAATACCTTATTTACAATCCCTGCATGATTCTGGCTCGACCAGTCCAGGGTATCCACATCCCAAAGCACTTCCACCATGTTGACCTCACAGTCCAACTTTTCATGCCAGTCTCCGAACGGCGGGCGCAGATAAGAAGGATATACGCCGGTAATGTCAAAAATCAATTTATTCGTCCTGTTGACCTGCGCACATGCCTGCTCCATCGTCAGCTTGCTCAGCTGTTCATGCTTATAAGAATGGTTTCCGATTACATGCCCTTCCTCTTGTATCTCTTTTACAACCTCCGGATATTTTTCCACCTCTTCCCCCAACAGGAAGAATGTTGCTTTCACATCATGTTCTTTGAGAATCGCAAGCATTTCCGGTGTGTATTGAGGATGCGGCCCATCATCAAACGTGAGTGCGACCTTCTTTTTCTCTGCCTGCGTATCTTCCTGAACCTGGGCCGCTGGCATCACGCCCTGATCCAGGAGCTTTGCCTTCCCGACGCCGCTCATGACGGCGCCGGCCGCCAGGCAGACGCAAAAAAGGTCAAACACCAAGCATTTTTCCCAGAAATGCAGTTTTGCACGGCTCCTGCCAGCCCGTCTCCAATTCTTCTTCCCACTCATCCGTTGCCTGCTCCATAGATGCTTCTATGCAATGTATGACCAAAGGGCTGTACGATATGTCGAAATTTCCATGGAAACTCTTACCTTTTGCATTCCGCCGCCAGCGATCCATGTGCCACGTCTATCCAGACGACGTCTCCGGCTCCCACTTCGCCGGCAAGAATCAGCTTTGCAGCCAGCGTCTCCACGGTCTTCTGCAGATACCGTTTCAGCGGCCGCGCGCCATATACCGGATCGTAACCATGATCTACGATGAACTGCCTCGCCTCTTCGCTTAATTCGACAGAAATTTCCCTCTCTGCCAGCCGTCCGTTCAGTTCTTCCAGCAAAAGCTCGATGATTCCGCCGATATTTCCTTTCGTCAGCGGACGGAACATGATAATCTCATCCAGGCGGTTCAAGAATTCCGGCCGGAAATTCCCCCGCAGCTCACCCATGACCGCTTCCTTGCATTCCGGCTTGATCTCCCCGTCCTCTTCAATCCCTTCCAACAGGTAAGAAGAGCCAAGGTTTGAAGTCATAATCAGGATGGTATTCTTGAAATCCACGGTGCGCCCCTGGGAATCAGTAATCCGCCCGTCATCCAGAACCTGCAGCAGCACGTTGAACACATCTGGATGCGCTTTCTCCACTTCATCAAACAGCACCACGGAATAAGGCTTTCTGCGCACAGCCTCCGTGAGCTGCCCTCCTTCCTCATAGCCCACATATCCGGGAGGCGCCCCTATCAGACGGGATACCGAGTATTTCTCCATGTACTCGCTCATGTCAATGCGTACCATGTTATTTTCATCATCAAAAAGGCATGCTGCCAACGCCTTAGCAAGCTCCGTCTTGCCCACGCCGGTAGGCCCAAGGAACAGGAAAGAACCGATTGGCTTGCCGGGGTCTTTGATGCCTGCCTTAGAACGGATAATGGCTTCCGTAACCTTCGTGACGCCCTCTTCCTGCCCGATAACCCGCTTATGAAGCTCTTCGTCCAGGTGCAGCGTCTTATTCCTTTCGCTCTCCGTCAGCTTCGCTACCGGGATGCCCGTCCAACGTGAGATAATTTTTGCAATCTCCTCCTCGCTGACATTCTCGTGCACCAGGCTTAAGTCTTTCTTTTTGACCAACTCTTCTTCTATCTCTAACTGCTGCTGCAGCTGAGGCTTCCTTCCATACTGGAGTTCCGCGGCTTTCTCCAAATCGTAGCTCTGCTGTGCCTTGGCAATCTCGCTGTTGATGGCCTCCAGCTCCTCCCTGAGCTTCTGCACTTTCTCTACGGAATTTTTCTCGTTGTCCCACTGCGCCTTTTTTGACTGGAACTCATTTTTCATGTCTGCCAGCTCCCGCTGCAGATTTTGCAGGCGATCCTTGCTCAGGCGGTCTTCCTCTTTCTTCAAAGCGGCTTCCTCAATTTCCATCTGCATCACCCGCCGCTGCAACTCATCGAGTTCCGTAGGCATAGAGTCCAGCTCCGTCTTAATCAGCGCACATGCTTCGTCCACCAAATCTATGGCCTTATCCGGCAGGAAACGGTCGCTGATATAGCGGTTTGACAATACGGCGGCAGAGACCAGCGCGCTGTCTGTAATCTTCACGCCATGGAATACCTCATATCTGTCCTTAAGCCCACGCAGGATGGAAACCGTGTCTTCCACGGTCGGCTCTTCCACCATGACCGGCTGGAACCTCCTCTCCAAGGCTGCGTCCTTCTCAATGTATTCCCGGTACTCGTCCAGCGTCGTCGCACCGATGCAGTGAAGCTCGCCCCTGGCAAGCATGGGCTTTAGAAGCTGCCCGGCATCCATCGCCCCATCTGTCTTGCCCGCGCCCACAATAGTGTGCAGCTCATCGATAAAAAGTATGATCTGCCCATCGCTGCTTTTAATCTCATCCAGCACAGCTTTCAGACGTTCTTCGAATTCCCCCCTATACTTGGCGCCAGCTACCAGCGCGCCCATGTCCAGGGCGAACAGGCGCTTATCTTTCAGCCCTTGCGGCACGTCTCCGCGCACAATACGCTGCGCAAGCCCTTCCACCACGGCCGTCTTGCCCACGCCTGGCTCCCCAATCAGCACTGGGTTATTCTTTGTCTTCCTCGAAAGGATGCGGACAACATTGCGGATTTCACCGTCACGTCCAATCACCGGATCCAATTTCTGCTCCCTGGCACGCTCCACCATATCGTAACCATATTTGGCCAGCGTATCATAGGTAGCTTCCGGGTTATCTGACACCACGCTCTGGTTGCCCCTGACAGTCGCAAGCGCCTGTAGGAAACGCTCCCTGGTAATGCCATATTCCTTGAAAATCTCTTTCAATGCCTGGTTGGGGTATTTCATCAGCGTCAGGAACAGATGCTCCACCGACACATACTCATCGCCCATCTTCTTCGCTTCGTCTTCTGCGCTCACCAGGACTTTGTTGAGGTTCTGCCCCATATATATCTGCCCGCCGGACACTTTGACCCTTTTTGCCAGATGTTCCTGGGCATTATTTATGAAATGCTCCTTGTTGATTTCCATCTTCTCAATCAGCTTGGGAATCAAACCGTCCTCTTGCAGCAGAAGGGATACCAGCAGATGTTCCTGCTCTATCTCCTGATTGCCGTATTCGTATGCTAGTTTCTCGCAGCCGTTGATGGCCTCGACTGACTTCTGCGTAAATTTCTGGATATTCATAAGGGTTCCTCCTTCCAGCTTGTTTTTTACCTATACTATTGTTACCTTGCATGTGGGTTCTCAGTCAGGATTGTCTGGCTGCCTTAGTTTTTGTATGCCAGCAGACCTCCTTCCTTGCTCCGACATTACAATAACACCGATTATTAGCACTGTCAAGCGGTGAGTGCTAAAATTGTGTGAAAATTTTATGAAGTACTGATTTTATGCGGTTTCCGGCTGTTCATGCTTATATATTTTATCTGATTTACATACCATTTACACATTTTTTTGCTTTTTACACATAGAGAACCGCCATCCAATCATTGACGGCGGTTCTCTGGCTATTAAAAATTGATTGCATTATCAATTCTCTGTACTTCCTTTTCGGTTCTCTCAAAGCTACTGTGATTATATACATTCATTGTGATACTTGCGTCAGAATGCCCCATGACGTTCTGCAGTGCCTTGATATCCATTCCTGCGGATGCAAGCAAGGTATACCCGCTATGCCTTAAAATATGCGCTGACTGGTGCGGTATCGCTTTTTCTGGATGTACTTTATTATACGCCTTTTCCATATTCAGCAAAAAACTATTGACCGCATTTATCGCAAATGGCTGTCCGTTGCCACTGACAAATACAAAATTGCTATATCCATCCACTTCTGCATCACTCCGTCTACCTAATTTCAGATTCTGCTTTCTTAGCTCCACAAATGCCCTGTGAACCGCTTCCGTCATGGGTATGGTTCTTTTCCCAGCATCCGTCTTAGGTTCGCTGACATGGAACTTGCAGCCATCATCAAAATTCTTATAAATCAGTTGGTGATTCACGCTAATTGTACGGTTTTTCATGTCTATATCGCCCCATGTAAGACCGGTAAGTTCTCCACACCGCAGACAAGTACCGATGGCGATTGTAAGGAATGGAATATGGATAGAATATGTACCGCTGTTCATGCAAAAATTTGTGGTCGCCCTCAAATCATTTTTTAATTCCATATGCATCTTAAAAAGCTGATTCAGCGTAGTTTTGCCGCTTGCATTACTGATTCCGTCCAGTAAATCCCATTCTATCTCTTTTTCCATTTCACGCAATGACAATAAATCTTTTGCATACACATAACATCTTTTCCCGAAAGCATCCAGATATAAATAATGGTATCTCCCGTCTGTGCGCTCATGCTCACCTTTCCGCAAAACTCGCCCTTTACTATCCTTTCTCTTTTCTGCCATAAAATACACCTTCCATTCCTATCCTGTTGCCATTCAGTGCATTAGATACCGCCTGTTGACTTACGCCGCCTTGCTTGGCTATTTCTGTAGCCGTCAGACCTTTTCCAGCCATTGCAAGATAGATTTTCTTTGTGTCTAACCTCATTTTCATATCATTACCTCCATTTCTTCACAACTTTTATGTTGTGCCAATACGAAACAAATCATTTTTGTTGTGCTTTTTGGTTTTTATAGAAACTCACAACAAGGTGATTAAAAACGGATATTGGCGAAAAAATAAGATATTTACGTATTCAAAAAAATATGACGCAAAAGGAATTAGGAGCGAAACTTGGCGGCATACCTCAACAACAAATAGGACGTTGGGAGAACGGAAAATCCAATCCAAAACTAAACACCCTACAAAAAATAGCCGCCGCATTGAGTGCAAATGTAAATGATTTGCCAGAAAGTCCTCTTGATGATTCTCCGCTCTATCAAGTGTTAAAAAATGTTGATTACTCTGATTCCCCTATATCCAGAAACTTTATAAATGCACTATTAACAATACAGGTACATGATTGGGAACAAATAGATATTGAATTAGTTAAAAATTCAGGCAATTAAATGAAACAGGAATAGCAATAGCTTTCGAACGAATAGAAAGACTCGCTGAAATACCACGCTACACCCAAAAAGAGGAACATTAACCAGATAAAGAAGATTAAGGAAACCAAAAACTTCTTGCTTCCTGCCTCCGGATATGATATATCAGACATAAGAAAAGGGAAAGCCATAGAAGCGGCTCTCCCCCCCCCCGAATAAATGATTTTTTACCTCATAAGAGGTATGCCGGCACTATTGCGAGTAGTGGCGGCTGTTTCTTTTTCCCTTGAAGATTGTATAGCATAAACCAACAAGGGCAACAATGAATATTCCAGTCTGAATCAAGCATGAAACCAGATGAGGATAAAACTCAAAAATATATTCAACTTTACTTGCCGAAAGAAGACATCTTTACCAAAATGGCTTTTACGGGATGTCCACAGAGGTAACGAGCATCGGATTCTGGTAGCCAGAATCCCTTTATATCTTTTCTAAAAAATAATGATAGAAGCACATCGAATAATATGTTATAATTTTTTTGTTGCCCACCGATACCCGCAACAGGGAGGAGGTATCAGCGTTGGAATTTTTTATATCTTTTTTAGTTGCTGTTCTGGGCGGTGTAACTTGCCACTACATCATCAAATGGTTAGACGGTGACGACAAAGGCAACAACTAGCCTAGTGGGTGCTTTGCCACTATAAAAGTAAAGAAGAATCCCTCAACTGTGTTACCGCACGGTTGGGGGATTCGTTTCTTCGTCAACGTTGGACTTTTATATCTTTTGCCTAATGGCATTATAGCATATGCAGAAATGTTTTTCAATATGCTTTTATTCAAATATTTTATCCTTATCTGGCATCAGTCAAATCGGAGTATGTAACCATTGAATCACCCTCCGAAAAAAAGAGGGGCAAAGCCGCCTTTGGCTCTATGGTTTTCCCACATCAACAATATAACACATTTTCCCTTGTCGGACAAGCTCCTACCATTAGCATCATTCTATGACATATTATTTGACATACTTTTTAAAACAGAATGCAAATAAAGACACTAACTAAAATTATTGAGTAATAAGAAAAAAGCCTAAAACCCCTTGATTTTAAGCCATTTTCAAGCAAAAGCAAATCAACACGCATTTCACCTTGTACTTACAAGCAATGGGCGCTAATATTTTCTGAAAAATTTATGAAGCGCTGATTTTATTTTGATTGTGTTCCGCTTCCATTATGCATGGAATCATGCGTCATTATTGGCAGCCGCCTCCGCTTCCTGCACAGCCGTGCTTATGCTCCCCACAAACATGGCCTTCCCCATGATGGTTACAACGAACATGCGGGTCAAAGGAAAGATTCCCTGCAATCAACGCCTCCACCGCTTCATCTGCGCTGCCGGAAACCCCTCCGTAAAGACGGATACCTGCTTCCGCCAAAGCAATCTGCGCACCCGCGCCAATCCCGCCGCAAACCAGCGTATCAACTTCCAATGCGGAAAGCATTCCCGCCAATGCTCCATGGCCGCTTCCTTCCGTACTTACAATCTGCGCGCCTGCAACCTTGCCATCCACGACGTCATAAATTTTAAACTGCTCTGTATGCCCAAAATGAGCGAATACATTTCCATTTTCATAAGTAACCGCAACCTTCATATTCCTGTCTTCCTTTCTTTCCAGAATAGTTCTCGCCGCATGTTCTGCTCTGTCACATTTCTTGCCGCAGCACTTTTTGGCAGAACCGTCGCAAAGTATATAGTTTCCGCCGCAAATAGACAGTGTTTTTCCATTGACGATACAGTCCGCAATTTTTGTACGGGCCCTTTCATACATCTCCGTGACCGTTGTACGGGAAACCCCCATCTGCCTGGCGCACTGTTCATGAGTCCTCTTCTCATAATCAACCAGACGGACTGCCTCAAATTCGTCCACCGTCAGCAAAATCTGCTCCCCGCTCTCCAATCCGCATGGGGCAAAGCTATCATATTTCGGCTCAAAACAGATTCTCCTGCATCGGATTGGCCTTGCCATCTACCCACCTCCATTTTCGACATATGACGATAATATCATAACACAGAATCATGGAAACATCAAGATAATTCATTCCGATTCTGTCACAGGCTGGCGTGGAACGATAAGAAGCACGCTAAGGATTACTGACGCGCCATGCGCCTTAATGCTCACCGCGCCATGGTATTTCTCGGCCACCGCTTTTACATTCGAAAGGCCTGTCCCGGTTTTAAACGCTCCCGTTCCCTGAAAACTATTCTCAATTTCCAATAAAATGAAATCCCCTTGCACATGTCCCGTCACGCGGATATATTTTTCCGCGCCATCCTTCTGGCCTTTGCAGGCATGGATAGCATTATCCAAGGCATTGGAAAAAATAATGCAAAAATCTATGTCACGTACAAGGCAGGGACGCGGAAGGCGCAACGAACAGCAGACCTCTATTCCCATACTTTCCGCCAGCCCAAGCTTGTTCCCAATCAACATGTCTGCGGCCGGATTATTCGTGCAGCATGGGAAGGATATCCCCTCCGCTATCTCCTCCATATCCATGATGTAGCTTAGCGCCTGCTCCGGCTTCCCAACCTGCAACAGCTCTTTGACCACTGTCACATGGCTCTTTATGTCATGGCGGAAAGATTTTGTATTGTCATAACGCGCCCGCGACTCCTCCACATACTGGTTCAGGAAATACTCTTCCTGCTCAAGCAGCGATAATTCCATACTCAGCCGGGAATTCTCCAGCAGTTTCTCGTATGCGAACATGATGCAAAACAGGCTTGCCAATCCCAAAACCTGAATCACAAGCATTTTAAGATGGCTGGCGTTTGCAGCTGAACCTCCATACAAGATACCTGGATTCTCAAAAAGGACAGCATTGATATATTCTCCCATCAAAAAAATCAGCAGCAACGGAACTAACATCACAGGCATATATTGTTTCCTTACCGTCCCCAGGTGCGGAAAGAACCGCTGGACCATACAGTAGCAGAAAGCGGAAAGCAGCAATGCCAGATATCCTAAAACCATGAACGCAAGCCCTACCGCTTTATATTGAAAAGAACTCATCCACGGATAGAAAATGGCTAGCAGGGAGTTGACGATTCCAAAGCTGAACTGCATAATCTCTACGGTCAAGGCTGAATACAGTATCACAGACTCCCAGTCCGCATGACAGGCAAAAATCCCGGCCGCGACAAGCAACAGGGCATAGGCCAGGAACTCGGCTATGCGGCCGCCCTGAACAAGCCTAATCAGCGCAACTCCGGCTGCCGCAAACAACAAATAATGAAAGAACCTTGCTTTCTTTCCTAAAAATCTGACAAGAAAACGGAAACCTACAAGCATCTGCACGCTCCCCATGATATATTCATTGATAAAATCCAGGTAACTGACCATCTCACAGTCTCCAATCCTTCATATATTGCAAAATCACCTGTGAGAATTCTTTGCTCCGCAGGCGTGGCAAGGTATTTCCTGATTAAGATAAAAAAGGGAATTGCACCTCTCTGCAATTCCCAGCCGTTCTTTTCATAATATTCAGGCCTCCCTGTTAACCCTGGCATTTCCCCCTGATTAGGCCGTAAAATGCTTTGAGCCGCTCCATCATCTTATCTCTTCCGCCTCCTGCTATCATCTCTGCAAAATATGACACTTCCCCTCTCAGGCCATTTTTGTCGTTCAAAATTATGGAAAATGGCACGCCTAGCTCCTCCGACACTTTCCATATAAGCTCGCTGTCTGGATACACGTTACCATTCTCCAGGTTGCGCAGCTTCTTGACATCCACATCCAGCCGTTCCGCCATCTCTTGCTGGCTGCAGTCCAGCCACCTCCTAAGGTGATAGAATACTGTCTTCTCCCCCTTATCTGACGCCAGGCTGTACGGTGCGGATTCCGCCTTCCGGCAGCTGTCTGCCCCCAAAGCCAGCCTGCCTTTCTTCTGCAGATACCCTGCAATCGGGCATAATACCGCCAGGTAACATTTCAGCTCCTCATAGGTGCAGTCTTTATAGAATTCCTGGTACTCCGGCCTGCACCGGCGCCCGGTAAAAATATAATAAATGTCAAGCTCTGCCTCACACAGGCACTTCATCTCATAAAAAGTAAAACGCCGGACGCCCAGCTCGGCCTTGCAGTAATGGCTCTGGGTCATCCTCAGCTTCCGCCCCATCTGCTGCTGGGACCATTTTCTGATTACGCGCTCTTCCTTTAGCCTGACTAAGAAATCCTCATATCTTGTACACATGGGTAATAGTCCTCTGCCTTGCTTCTACATATACTATTCCCATTTTAAGACATTCTTCTTCCCTGAAATATGCCCTTTTAGGACTAACGCCTTTTTCGTATCATATCATAGATAATCTTTAAGCGTTCCAACATCTTCCCTCTCGCATCTACCCCTATCAGCTCTGCAAAATGCGCCACTTCTGCCCTCAGCCCATCTTCGTCATCCAGAATCAGCGCAAATGGAAGCCCAAGTTCCTCCGAGGCCTTCCAGATAAGCTCACTGTCCGGGTATTTTTTGCCGTACTCCAGATTGCGCACCTTCTTAACATCCACGTCCAGGATTTCTGCCATTTTTTTCTGGTTACAGTCAAACCGCCTCCTGAGGTGGTAGAAAACTGTCTTTTCATCTTTGCGGGCCGCCAGGCTGTATGGCACGGACTCTGCCTTCCGGCTGCTGACTTCTCCCAATTCCAGCCTGCCCTTCCTCTGGAGATAACTGGCTATGGGACAAAGTACTGCCAGGCAGCATTTCAGTTCCTCATAGGTGCAGTCCATAAAAAATTTCTGATATTGGGTACTGCACCGATTTCCGGTAAAAATATAATAAATGTCAAGCTCGGTCTTGCAAAGACGCTTCATCTCCGCATAGGTGAAACGCTGAAGGCCCGTTTCCGCCTTGCAGTAATGACTTTGGGCCATCCCCAGCTTCTTGCCCATTTCCTCCTGGGACAACCCCCGGGATACGCGCTCCTCCTTTAGCCTAGCTAAAAAATCTTCATATCTCATGCACATAGGTAATAATCCTCTGCCTTGCTTTTTTAATGCTATCCCCATTTTAGGACATTATTTTCCCCTAAAATGCACCACTTTAAGACTATGACTGTGATTCAGAGAAGCCTACCTGAATATCAGAAATATCATCAAACAATATCCTTACGTCCCCAATTTCCAATGCCCTGCCTGCCTCGTCTATCCTGGAAAGATGCCCCATCACACGCGCATACTCCCCATCGCGGAAATATTCAGCCTCCACCATATCAGCCAAGCGGATTTGGCGCAGCATGATATCAAGTTCTGCCTTGCGCTCCTCGGACAGCTCTTTTCTGGGGACATACACCCGTTCTTTTTCCATTAAGGCCTCCCGGAAGCCTTTCAATGCATCAAACGGCATAAACTGTTTTGCACGGCTTGCCCTGTCCATTTTTGGGTATAAATCATCTCCCACTTTTCTGTCCTCCTATCTGCATGTTGCGCTCCATTGCCGTCCCGGCCTCCAACAGATCCATCCCACGGATAAGGGCATTTTTTCCAAACCGCTGCTTCACCTCAAGAACCGCCCTCTGCAGCTTCCTCTCCCGCTCCCTGGCTTCATAATCCGTAAAAAGCTCATACTGTTCATAGGTTTCCTGCATGATGCGATTGCACGACACGTTCAGCCTGCGAATTGGCAGCTTTCTCTCTGCGATGCGGTCATACACACACAAGACATGCGGCATAATCTCTTGGTAGCTGTTCGTTCCTGCAGGCAGCGGCGCGCTTCCGGTTGCCGGCCGGATTCCTGCTTCATAAGAATATCCCACTAAGATGGAAACAGAACTGGTGACAAGCCCCTGGCTTGCCATATCAAGGCAGAGCGCATCCACCATTTCTTTCAGCAGCAGCCTTCCTTCCTCAAACGTGTAATCCCGCAAAAGCGCCTGGCCGCTGGACAACGAGCTGCTTCTCGGCTTATACGCTTTTATGTCTGCCATCGTGGCGCTTTCCCTGCCCCAGGCATGATCTATGAGCAGTTCCGCGTCCACGCCGAACAGACTGTAAATCAGATCGGCATCTGCATTGGCGATATCCCGCATCGTCCTAATCCCCAGATTCCCCAGCCGCCTCTGGGTTCCCGCTCCCACCCTCCAGAAGTCTGTCAGAGGCGTATGATCCCACAGCTTCTTCCTATATTTGTCTTCATCAAGACAGCCAATATTATCCTTCACATGCTTGGCCATAATGTCAAGCGCCACCTTTGCCAGGTATAGATTCGTGCCAATGCCTGCCGTAGCAGTGATGCCGGTAGATTCCCTGACGTCATCCATAAGCTTCACCGCGAGTTCTTTTGCGGTAAGCCCATACAATGGCAGATACTGCGTGACGTCCAGAAAAGCCTCGTCAATGGAATACACATGGATATCTTCTTTTGCGATATATTTTAAATATATCCCGTAAATCTCAGCCGAATATTCAATGTACAGCTTCATCCTGGGCGACGCCTTGATGTACTCCACATCCCTTGGTATCTGATAAACCCTGCAGCGGTTTTTTACCCCTTGCGCTTTCATTGCCGGGGAAATCGCAAGGCATAGCGTCCCGCTCCCACGCTCCGGGTCTGCCACTGCTAAATTAGCCTTCATAGGATCCAGGCCGCGCTCCACACACTCCACAGAAGCATAGAATGACTTTAAGTCTATACACAGATACACTCTGCCTCCCATCGGAAAATCCCCCATCTCTATATTTATGATAGTATCTGTTTTTGCAGGATTTTTACTCCCATATAGTTTGAAAAATTCATACAAAAAACAAATTGAATTTTTCACGCATTTCATGTAAACTAATCTCTATAGAAATATAATTTTCCGGCTTAAATCTGCTTAAGGCGGAAATACATAAGATAGGCCGAAAGGAGTTTTCTACTATGAAAAAATCTATAAACCAATCAACGCTGACCTTCATATTGAATGGGATTTCCATCCTTGCACTGATTTTGATGGGTCTTGCATTGTTTTCCAACAGCCACATACGCGACTTGCTGAATACGGCAAACGCAGAACGGTTCGACCTCACCTATAACGCGAACCGATTCATGAACGGTTCCGCTTACCTGACAAACGAGGTACGCGCTTTTGCGTCAACCGGAGAGCAGCAGCATTACGATAACTATATGATGGAAGTCAACGAATGGAAGAACCGCGACATTGGCGTTGCAAAGATGCAGGAAATCGGCATCACCGATGAAGAACAGGCTATGATTGATGAAATGTCAGCGCTCTCCAACCAGCTCGTTCCCTTGGAAGAAGAGGCAATGGATACTGTGAAAGCCGGAGATAAGGAAAGCGCCGTCGCATATGTATATGGAAAAGAATATAATACCGCGATTACCAAGATTAACTCCCTGAAAGAGCAGTTCCTTTCCGCGCTGGATACAAGAACCTTGGCACGTATTGATGACCTGAATTTCCAGGCCGGATTCATCCGCAAGACAATGCTTATCATGTTAATTGTCATTGCCTTTATCCAGTTGATTATCATGTTTGTCACCAACAGGAGAATCCTGCGCCCCGTCATCAAGGTACGCGACCAGATGGGCGAGATTTCAAGGGGCAACCTTTCCGCCGACTTTGCCTTGCGGTCTAATTCATCCGAAATCGGCATGTTAGTGGAGTCCATCCATGAAACAAAACGCGAGCTGAAAAAATATATCCAGGATATTGACGACAAACTGGCACAGATGGCAGATGGTACCATGGATCTGACAATCGGCGATGATTACCGGGGAGAGTTCCTGCCCATCCAAAATGCAATGCGCCAGATTTTAGACTCTCTCAACCAGGCCCTTTCACAGATCAGCCTGACGGCAGACCAAGTATCCACAGAATCAGTACAGATGGCATCGGACGCAGAAGTACTATCCAGCGGCACGGTGCGCCAGGCTGCCGCGGTTGAAGAACTTTCCGCAAGCATCCAGGATATATACGGCCAGGTAGACCGTACTTCCAAAGACGCAGACACTGCAAGACAGCATTCTGTGGAAGCTGCAAAGCAGCTTGAGATATGCAGCCAGAAAATGGATGACTTGACAAACGCAATGAACGATATCTCACAGGCTTCTAACCAGATTGGCGGCATTATCAAGACGATTGAAGACATTTCCTTCCAGACCAACATCCTCGCACTCAACGCTTCCGTGGAAGCCGCACGCGCCGGGGAAGCCGGGAAAGGATTTGCCATCGTGGCAGGCGAAGTGCAGAACCTTGCAAATAAGAGTTCCGTATCAGCACAGGATATTGCAGAACTGATTGAGAATTCCATGAAGCTCGTGCAATTTGGCTCATCCCTGACGGAAGAGACCACGGAATCAATCTCATCTGTTGTTTCCAGCGCCCAGGAGTCTTCTACATTGATTGAACGGATTGCGGAATCTGCGATGGCACAGTCCCACTCCCTGCGGCAGATAACCCAGGGCATGGAGCAGATATCAGAAGTCGTCCAGACGAATGCTTCCACTGCACAGGAATCCGCAAAGCTTGCAAGAGACTTGCAAAACCAGGCGGAAGGTCTGAAAGTTTCTGTACATAGATTCCGTTTGCGCAGATAAGGCTTTGCGGAAAAAATACTGACAGAATAATGATAAGAGAACCGCCACAGACGGCATGGATTTGCTGTCTGTGGCGGTTGTTTTTTCTCTATTGTTTCTGCTCTATTGTTTTTCTCTATAACATAAAGTCTTTCCCATAGAATCAAAAAAACATTGTTTCAGCGCCTGAGACTCTTTCTTGGAAAAGCAGTATGTATAAATCTCTGTAACGGCCAGCAAAATGGATGACGCCACGACTCCTGCCACGCAGCCTTCGACTTCAGAATGGTAGATGCCCTCCCCCATCCCGCAAATAAACGGCAGGGAAATTGGCAGGGAAGCCATGACAGGCGGGAAAAACCGCATACGGTTCTTATATCTGCATAAACGCAGATATTCCCCATCGGAAATCCCCACCAGAAACAGGCTCTTCCACACGCGCCTGTTTTCTTCCCATTCAGCAGCTATGCGGAAACGGATCAGCACGAACGCTGCCAGAAGCAACAGAACCATTACAAAACATGACAGGAAAACTAAAAACTGCACAGACTGCCGGGCCTCCCGAAAATGCTCGATTTTTGAAACCGCACCGTACTGCCGCTGTTCTTCCCTGTTAAGCCCATTCGCCTGCCGCAGGAAAGACTGCACATGGGCAACGCCTACAGAGGAACCTTGCCACTCCCTAAACTTGAAAAGATGCATGATTCCGGAACAGTACATGCGGTTTCGTTCAATTCTCGCAAAGTCAGCATCATTCAGAATCACAGTATAATCAGCAAATACACGACTCTTGTTAAAGAGGATTCTGACATCGCTCCCGCAAGAAAGCAGTTTGGATTCCCCTTCTGTCCCAAGCGGCAAAGAAATCTGGCTCACTTCCGGGAGTTCATGCCCATACCCATCCTCCATGTCAATTTGAAATAAATTAAGGAACATCCCGGCAGGCACCTGGTAGCTGCACCCTAATTTTTCATTTACTTCTGACACTGCAAGGTAATTAAATGCACGATCCCTGAAAAAGGACATCTGCTTTTTTTCTTCTATGGAAACCTGATGACTGGACAAAATATCCTGAATCTCCTCTTGCGATACCCCATTCCTTCCGTAAATCTCGGCGTATACCAGGTCATATGGGCAATAATTTTCTACATCACGCAGCAGCGTGGAAGAAAGCACAGTACAGACGGCCAGAAGGTACAGTACGCAGCCAACCAAAACGGCGGAGAAGAAATAACGCGCTGCCCAGTCCCATCTATGACGGGCAAGCAGGGAAAATTCCAGTAAATGTTTCCTGGCATAACCCGGAAAGATTTTTTCCTGGAAACGGTACGCACTTCCTTTGCCCTCCGCCTCATAAGGGGCCTTGAGCAAGGCGCGGACACTCCTTTTCAGCATCTTTACGCCCATTAGGATTACCGATACCACAAGCGACGCCCCATATAGCCCCGACGTGACTGCATAAGCCCTCCACGGCATTCCCCATTGCAAGGCCGTAATCCCAACCACCCGGGACAGGAATGCAAAAAATGCGAAAGACATTAGCGTCCCAGCCACCAACGATGCCGCCAAGACGGCGGCTCCCAAGGCCATCCCTTCCGCAAACAGATACTTGCAGGCATCCGCCCTGCCCAAGCCGAACGAAAGTAAGATACCATACTCCTGCGCTCTGGCGGAAAGGAACACCGAATAAGAATACGGTATAAACAGCAGCAGAAAAACGGCGGTCAGGACGCTGGGAAATATAATATTGTAAGAAATCACTGCGTCCACGCCAGCCGTTCCCATAAAAGATTGATTCGTAAAGATTGACGCAAAACAGAAAAACACCGTCACGGCCAGAAAGCTACATAGGACATACAGCCGAAAACGCCTGATATTCTCCTTGAACATTTTCACAAAAATCCCCAAAACCGTCATGACACACCTCCGTTTTCCAGCCGCAATATGCGGTGGCAGCAAGAAGCCACATGCGCGTCATGAGTGACGATTACCATGCTGGACCCATTGCGTTGGCTCAGGCCCGCCATGCAGCGCAAGATTCTCTCCGCTGTCCCCGCATCCAGATTCCCGGTAGGCTCATCCGCGAAAATAAGAGATGGCTCTTGTATCACTGCCCGGGCGATGGCAACCCTCTGCTTCTGCCCGCCGGATAATTCCGTAACTCTCCTGGAAGCCAGCTCTCCCAGCCCCATCTGCCTCATCACCCTGCCAATCTGACGTTCCTGTTCTTCTCTGTTTTTCCTGTCCAAAACCATGGGCAGCAATATATTCTCCTCCACAGAAAGGCTTTCCAGTAATTGGAAATCCTGGAAAACCATGCCCAGATTCCTCCTGCGGAATATGGCAAGCTCTCCAGGCGCAAAGGAAGCAAGATCCTGTCCCCCTAGAAAGACTTCCCCGGAATCCGGCGTATCGATTCCGCTTAAGATATGCAATAAGGTTGTCTTGCCACTGCCAGAGGCCCCCATGACAGCTACCATCTCGCCTTTTTCAATCTTCAGGGAAACATCTTGCAGCACTTCTGTCTTCTTACCTCTGCTACGATAACTTTTGCATAAATGCTCTGCTTCTAATACATACATAAGAATCCTCCTGATATTTTGGTTCACAAACAAGCCGATCTTGCCAGGAAACCCCTGGCCTATCGGCTCAACGTTAAGCAACAATATAAGACATATCAGGAAAATCAACGATTCATACGCACAGACAAGCTGCATAGCGTAGGCAACTGCAGCCATTCAGAATATAAAGGCACAGAAAAAGAAACCGGGAAAAATATCCTCCCGGAAATGAATCCGAAACAGGAACCTCCCCATGCATCCTCAAGTGGCTGCTGCCGAAGATGCAAACTGTCGGAACCCTGGCCATATACAGCCGGAAGTCCGCTGCCGCCAATCATTGCCTCGTGTGTTTTGACCATATCCTCCAAATCTCCTTGCCTGCTGTGGCCGCCCCAGACATGAAAATTCAGGGAAAGCAGCAAGATCAGAAATATAGAGGCTAAGGCAAAAGCTGCCATCGCTTTCCTTCCGGCAGATATTAAATTGTAACGGAATATCTGTATGCTCTGCATAGTACCACCTTACGTGCCTATTGATTTCATCTGAAAAAAATGTATAATGGAGACAGCTGTCCATAGCCGCTGCTGTCTCGTTATTTAAAAAAAGGAGCTTTCGATGAACGTTATCGGGATTATTGCTGAGTACAACCCCTTCCACCGGGGACATGAATACCAGATACAACAATTAAAGGAGATTTGCGACGCAGATTACGCAATCATCGCTATGAGCGGTAACTTTGTCCAGCGCGGCGCCCCTGCCCTGATGGACAAATACAGCCGCGCCCGAATGGCTCTTTGCTGCGGCGCCGATCTGGTCTTAGAGCTTCCTGCGCTGTTTGCCACTGCCAGCGCAGAATACTTTGCCAGAGGAGGCGTATGCCTGCTGAACAGCACCGGGGTTGCCACCCACCTTGGATTTGGGACAGAGGCAGCCGATGCCAGGCTGCTCTCAGAACTTGCCGGCATACTGCATGAAGAACCGAAACCTTACCGTGAATTCCTGCACGCGGCATTGAAATCAGGTTCCTCTTTCCCTGCGGCCCGCTCTGCCGCCTTACAGCAGTATATTTCCGCTTCCCAGCCCGACAGTCCCAGGCAGCATTCTGCCTGTTCAGATACCGCAAATCTGCAGCCGTCCGCCCTGCCTCTCATTGCAGAGACGCTCGCCTCGCCAAACAACATCCTTGCGCTGGAATATCTGCAGGCCCTGGCAGATTCTCACTCTACCCTGGTTCCCATCCCGCTCCTGCGCAAAGGCAGGGGATACCATGACTCTGCCATGGCAACGGATGCGGATTTCTGCTCAGCCTCCGCCATCCGCTCCTGCTTAAAAAATGGCGGCTCTCCGCTCCCGGTAACAGCCATGCCAAAAGCTTCTTATGATATCTTGACGAATTATCCCCATCCCTTCCTGTTTGAGGACGATTTTTCAGCCCTGCTCCATTACGAGCTGATAACTGAGAACGCGGGCCAGCTCGCCTCCTGGGCAGACAGCTCAGACTGGCTTGCCCGCCGCCTGCTTGCAGAACGTGGGCAGCTCACAGATTGGAGCAGCTTCTGCCGGCAAATAAAAACGAAAAACATCACTTATTCGCGAATCAGCCGGCTGTTCTCACATATCCTCCTGCACATCCGTCATGAGGACTATGAAGTATTTACGGAACCAGCCTATCTGCGTGTCCTCGGTTTCCGCAAAGCAGCCGCACCGCTGCTTACCGCCCTAAAATCCAACAGCTGCCTCCCGTTCGTCACAAGCCCTGCGGATGCCAGCCGCTATCTCTCCCCGGAATCCAAACGGCTCCTCAGTTTCGACCTACGTGCCACAGATTTATACAGGCTAGGCCTGGCTGCCAAGGGGGACAGCTCGCTGAAAAATGATTTCAAGCAGCAAATCATCCGCATATGACCATCAAAACAGAATCCCCTTGTTCCAGTCTGTCTGAAAAAACAGCTATATCAATGACTTGACATAGCTGCTTACAAAACGTCTTAATGATGGAACAAACGTATCCCCGTGAAGCACATTGCCATCTTATATTTGTTGCATGTCGCAATCACATGATCGTCACGGATGGAACCGCCGGGTTCTGCCACATAGGAGACGCCGCTCTTATGGGCACGTTCAATATTATCGCCAAATGGGAAAAATGCGTCAGATCCCAACGCTACGCCGCTCATCCGATCCAGCCAGGCACGTTTCTCTTCTCTCGTAAATATCTGCGGCTTCACTTTGAAAATTTTCTCCCAGGCTCCGTCGGATAAAACATCCATATAATCTTCACCGATATAAAGGTCAATGGAATTGTCACGGTCAGCCCGTCCGATGCCATCCACAAACTCAAGCCCCAAAACCTTCGGAGACTGACGCAGGAACCAGTTATCCGCTTTCTGCCCAGCCAGCCTTGTACAGTGAATCCTGGACTGCTGCCCGGCGCCGATGCCGATGGCCTGCCCGCCCTTGGCATAACAGACAGAGTTAGACTGCGTGTATTTGAGGGTAATCATAGCGATTGCCAAATCTATCTTAGCCTCTTTGGGAATCTCCTTATTCTCCGTTACCACCTCCGCAAAGAATTCATCGTCAATTTTTAACTCATTCCTGCCTTGCTCAAATGTAATCCCAAATACCTCTTTGCGTTCAATGGAATTCGGCACATAAGCCGCATCAATCTCAATCACATTGTAATTGCCCTTTTTCTTTGCCTTTAAAATCTCTAAAGCCTCAGGCTCATACCCTGGCGCAATGACGCCGTCAGAAACTTCGCGTTTGATGATTTTTGCCGTTGCCACATCGCAGACATCAGACAGGGAAATGAAATCCCCGAAGGAAGACATACGGTCTGCACCCCTGGCCCTGGCATAGGCATTAGCCAGAGGGGTAAACTCCATGTCCATATCATCCACCCAATATATTTTCCTCTCAACTTCCGTCAGCGGCAGTCCGACTGCTGCCCCTGCCGGGGAAACATGTTTAAAAGATGTGGCCGCCGGCAGTCCCGTCGCCTGTTTTAACTCTTTTACCAGCTGCCAGCCGTTCAATGCATCCAGGAAATTAATGTAGCCCGGCTTGCCGTTTAAGACCTTGATTGGCAGCTCACCATCCTCCATGTATATTCTGGAAGGTTTCTGGTTGGGGTTACATCCATATTTCAATTCTAATTCCTGCATAAGTTCCTCCTGATTCTTATGTATTCTTCGATAGTTACCAATGCTTTGCTTCCTCTGGTCTGGAAATCACTGGTTCTTGTTCACAATACGCGTCTCATAAGCCCCGCTTTCAATATCGATATAGCGTACAAACAGCGATACCTTATTCTCCTCATTGAGGCTTTCCCACACCTGCTGCGTAAAATCATCAATATCGCCTTTGATGCCCACCAGCTTTGGCTCTCCCTCAAAGCTGGGCAGAGGGTTGCCGTCTCCCATATATGTATGGATGAAATGGCCTTCGCCGCTCATGGGATTCTCATACGCAAAGGTATAACGGTTGCAGGCGTCCGGGCTTCCGTTGTTGCTTTTTAAGATGGACATGGCATAATTATAGCTGCCGTTTCCCACATGCATGATTCCGGAAATCCTTGGCGTATAATTCGGGGCGTCCGGCTCAAACTCCCGTGTACGCAACGCCTGTTCAAATGTCTGCTGCTTGTCCATCAGTTCATAAATGGTATCCGTCTGGTCACCATTTGTCACTATCGTCTTATTGCCCAGCACACGCACCGGCGCATAAATAATCAGTCTGGGGTCGCTCAGTTTCGATTCATCAAATGCCTGGGTGCGGATTCCCTCTCCTTCTTCCGCAAAAATACGGTTCCTGCTATTCTCACTTCTACCCATAATAAAATAAGCAGTCACCGCGTACTTCCCGTCGTCAGACTTCCCAATCACAATTCCTCTGCCAGGATATGAATTACCTTTTAACTCTGCCTCCAATGATAATCTTTTCAAAAAATTTCCTCCTTTGCGTCATGCTCTCCTATAAGATAACAACTGCCTGCGAGAACTGTTTTATGAGTATCCCCCAGGCAGATTATTAATAATCTTTACACGGTCGTTTTACGGTTGCTGCATCTGTGCCATTTTCTCTTTTCTTTCATCCAAAAGAGCGTCTATCGCGCCTACCAGCTTACCAATCTCAGGCTTTGTAAGCTGCGCGTCAGCTCCCAGCATCTCACCTTTGTGGCGCATCTCCTCATTAACCAAAGATGAGAAAATAACGACAGGTATATGCCTCAGCTCATCATCCTCTTTTACTAATTTCGTCAGACGGTGGCCATCCATCAGCGGCATCTCAATATCTGTAATAATCATATGTACCTTATCATCCAGATTGCCCTGTTTACGGAACTCGCAAAGCTTGTCCCAAGCTTCCTGCCCATTGCTGTTGACAATCAGCTTCGTATATCCTGCTTTCTTGAGGCAGTCAGTAATCAGCTTAGACAGTAACGGGGAATCCTCCGCAATCAGGATAGGCGCATCGCTCCTGTTACGCTCTTCGAGATTTTCCAAATCGGAAACCTGAAGACCGGTCTCCGGACTGATGTCCGTCACAATCTTCTCGAAATCTAAAATAACAATCAACCTGTCCTCCAGCTTAATCACTCCGGTGGACACCCCGCTCTCTTCTATGTTGATTGTAGCGTCCGGCGTAATGATATCTGCCCAGGAAAGCCTGTGAATCCCGCACACCTCATCCACATGAAACGCAATGTTCAATTTATTAAAATTCGTAATGATAAACAAACCGTCCTCTTCGTTATCTGGAAGAGCCAGGCAATGACGAAGATTAATCACTGATATCATTGTGTCACGCGGCATAAATATGCCTTCCACACAGGGATGGGCGTTCGGAATCGGAGTAACCGGCTGATAGGTTAAAATCTCTCGGATTTTTGCCACATTAATCCCATAATGATTCCCGGCTAGGGTAAATTCTAACACCTCCAGCTCATTTGTTCCATTCTCTAAAAGAATATTTGTATCCATAATTGTCACTCGCTCCTCTCCGATATTCTTCCGTTTCTATCCATTTCTCTAATTATATCACATACTTTCAGAAAAATATACAATATTTTTTATTTTTAACGAATTATTTTAGAATAATTTCACTTGTCTTTCCATTAATCTGGGCGCTCAGCTGTATGGTTGAGATATTTTCCGCCGTCTTCTGCGGAACCTCAAATAACAAAATTGTCGCCTCTGTCTGCCCAGGATCCAAGACCCCTTTATAGGTGGACAAATCATTGGTCAGCATCGTCATCTCATTGAGTACCCCTGCCTCTCCATTCAGGCTTAAGGTAAAGGTTGGCTGTTTTGACAAAACATCACATTCTGCCGCCTGGCTTCCAGTATTTGTCATGTTTATATTCAGCATTACATAGACATTGCCTGCTGATGCATCCAAGGAAAAAGACTCTCCCTGCTTGTAGTTGCTGGCTGTGGAATAATCATGGTAAGAGAATTCTACTTTGGGCACTGACAACGCTTTTGTCAAAGTAAGAGGCCCGGCTTCCTCGTCCGCAGCTTCCCCCTTGGCAGCTTCCTCTTTATCTGGAGATTTGTCCTTATCTGTTTTTTCTTCTCCCTCCGGCTTCTCAGCATCGTCTGAACCATCCGCTTTTTCCGCATCATCCGGCTTTTTTTTCTCATCTGCATCGTCCGAATCATCTGCATCATCCGGCTTTTCCCTCTCTTCAGACTCTTCCTCTTCTTCCGGCTCATCTTCCTCTTCCGGATAAACGGCAGTCATTCCTTCCTGCTGGAAGCTATTATGCTTGGCGAGGATTCCGGCAGAGTAATTTACCACTGTGGATTCTTCATCCTCCGTCAGCGGCATCATCGAATCCCCGCATCCTGCTAAGAGCATTGCTGCCGCAACCAGCGCCGTTCCTATTTTCATGACGTTTTTCATAAGTCTGTCTCCTTTTCCTCAGGTTGCTTCGCATAGCAATCACAATCGCTACACTAGTATTCTACCATTATTTATCCCTCAGGGCAACTACATTTTCACTTCTTCCCATCATCTGCCTTGCTGTCCAATTCAAACCAGAATGTCACGCCATTTTCCTCGTTCCTGGCGCCACACTCCTGGTGGAAAGAATCCATGATAGCTTTTACGATTGACAGCCCAATCCCATTCCCCCCGTACTCCCGGGTACGTGCCTTATCCACTTTATAAAACTTATCCCAGATATGGGCAATCTCTCCTTCCGGGATGGGATTTCCGGTATTAAATACCTCCACCCTCACCGTGTCTTTTGCAGGGATTACTGAGATTTCAATCTTCTTCTCACCAGACGCATAGTGTATGGCATTGCTGATATAATTCGTCAGCACCTGCTCCGTCTTAAATTCGTCCGCCCATACATATTCGGCTCCCTGTGCGTGGACTGCCAGGGAAACCTCGTTCTGTTCCCGTAAAATTGCCGTCGCGTTTACTACGCCCTGGATGACTTCCAACAAATCGAACCTCTCAAACACTACCTGCTCGCCGCCCGACTCCAGCTGATTGAGCGTCAAAAGATTCCTGACAAGCGCATTCATTTTATCCGCTTCGTCCATGATGACCTCACAGTAGAATTCACGGCTCGCTTCATCGTCATTGATGCACTCCTGCAGGCCTTCCGCATATCCCTGAATCAGCGCTATCGGCGTTTTCAGCTCATGCGAAACATTGGAAATGAATTCCTTGCGCATCTCATCAATTTCTGTCTTTTTCTCAATATCTATCTTAAGCTCATTATTCGCACTCTTGAGTTCTGAAATAGTTTTCTCCAAAGTCTCTGAAAGCTGATTCATATGGCTGCCCAGCAAGCTGATTTCATTTTCCCCTTTTCCCTGAAACTTGGCGTCAAAATCCAAGTTCGTCATGCGCCTGGAAATGTCTGCCAGCTGCAGGATAGGGTTGGTAATTTTCCTTGTCACCACATAAATAATGACAGCGCAGAAAACGACCATTACCACACCCACATAGGCGAGGAAACGGTTCGCGATGTCGACGCTTTCTTTAATGCTCTCCACTGCGGTGCGCATCAGTATCATGTTGCCGTTCTGCAGGCTTCCCCAAAGCACCAGGTAATCCGTCTGCAGCCTGCTGTCCTTGGTTTTTTCTATCATGTACTCCTGCGTATTCTCCAAGACTACGGTATTCCTGTCATCACTGTGGAAAATCAGTTCCAGGAACTGGAACAGCAGCCGCTCATCATCCCCCACGCTGGACTGCAGGATTGTGCGGTCAGAACTGATAATCATAAAAGAAATGCCGCTGTTGCTGCATTTTGTTTCTAATCGGATCAGGAAATCCTCCTCGTCCGTCCTGCCGTTCTTGCTTTCCTCGTACACCATGTCAAACGTATCGAGCAGCGTGCCCTGTTTATGTTCCAGGTAATAAGACTCCAGGAGCGTCGTATTAATGAACCAGCACAGCAGCACTGTCCCTGCGACTATGCCAATCATGATGGCTGTAATCTTCCTTGTTATTGAATGCCTCATGATTCTACCTCAAATTTATAGCCCATCCCCCAGATAGTCTTGATATATTCTCCTTTTTTGCCCATCTTGCTGCGAAGCTTCTTCACATGGGTGTCAATCGTTCTGGCATCCCCGAAATAATCATAGTTCCATACATGGTTTAAGATTTTTTCCCTCGAAAGCGCAATTCCCTTGTTTTCAATAAAATATGTCAGCAGCTCAAATTCTTTAAAGCTCAGTTCCAGCTCTTTTCCATCAATCCTGACCTGATGTCCCAATTTATCCACGGCAATGCCGCCAACCTCCATGATTTCTTCCTCATTATTGCCTGCGCGCCGCAGGATTGCCTCAACCCTTGCAACCAGGATTTTCGGGCTGAACGGCTTAGAAATATACTCATCCGCACCGATATTGAACCCCTGAAGCTCATCGCTTTCCTCACCTTTCGCTGTCAGCATGATAACAGGCACTTTTGAAGCCTCCCTGATTTCCCTGCATACATCCCACCCATTAATCTTAGGCATCATCACATCCAGAATGACCAAGGATATGTCCTTCTGTTCATAAAATTTATTGAGCGCGTCCTCGCCATCCTCTGCCTCTACCACATCAAAATCCTGTTTCACCAAAAAATCGCGCACCAATTTACGCATCCTGCTCTCATCATCCACTACAAGTATTTTCCGTTTTTCCATCTTCCACACCTTTCACCCTTCGCACGAGTGTGCATATTATTTTTTGTCTTATACGGAAGATACTTTCACGCTATAGCGTGACAAGGTATTTCCAATAAGACAAAAAAACAACATAAACATGTCCATTGCATAAACCATAGCACACATTTATGTTGTTTTTGTGAAATCATGTTTATTCCTGGCTGGAAGTCTGGCCCAGCTCTTTTTGTTTCAGGGCTTCTTCCCGGTTCTCCAAGTCTGCCTCCCAGTCCTGATACTTTTCAATAATTTTATTCTCGTAATTGATGATGTTAGGATTCTGATCCGTCATCGTGACCGCCCCGACGCCAACAGTCACCAGACCCATAAAAATGGCAAACAGCAAACACAGGCGAAGACGTTTCCTGCTGTCTGTGGCACGCTCCTCCGCACGTTTTCTGCGGTATTCCGAAAGCCTTTCCTGCTGCCTGGATTCTTCCAGCTTCTCTGCATACCATTCCAGCGTTTCCTGACGCCTGGCCGCTGACTGCGGGGCCATTGCCTGCCCTGCTTTGCCCTGGACGCCTGACTGCGGGGCCATTGCCTGCCCTGCTTTGCCCTGGACGCCTGACTGCGGAGCGTTGGCGATAAGCAATGGGATTGCCTCAATTTGCTCTCCCGCCAATTCCGGCGCAGACACAAGGTAATCCTGGAGTTCCTTAAGGTACAGCAGCCCCACCGGCGTCTCAAACACCCGCTCTGCCAATAATTTATGGTACATTTCCTGAACCATCCGTGGATTGCCCATGTCCAGCCTGTCTTTTACATAGTGTATGCTGTCTTCTTCCTGGCGCGCTTTCTGCGCTGTCTTCTCGTCCATGAACAAAAATCCGCCCACGACCATCTTAAACCCATTCATATCTATCTCCTGAAAAGCTGTTTATGCCTTTTGATAATGGACGTTCCTTATCTGCTCAGAATCTGCAGCATCTGTTCCATGTCCATGAGGAGTTCCCTTGAATACTCCCGTGCTTCCTGGCAAACCTGTTGTGCTTTCGCATAGTCCTCATCAAACAACGCCTGGATAGCCTCCTGCCCAAATCCATGGAACTTACGGTGTTTATCGCCAAGCGCATCCCAAATCTGGCGGACTTCCTGCTTATCCGGCGTCATCGCATAATAAAAATGCCCGAACCCGCACTTGGAAGCGTCCAGCTGAAGCGGCACAATCATATGATCGCTGACCATTTTCTCAAGATTATTAATCCATGCCTTGTGCGCAGTAACTGCACTCCTCACATAAGCGGCGAACTCGTCGTTCTTAAGGCGGAAAAATGAGTCTTTCGACATCACGCCCATCTGTTTTAGCGCCTCGTCTAATGTCCGTTCTATCTCGGCTACCGGCTTGGATGCTTCCGTCAGCTCGTTCCCAATCTCACGCATGAAATCCGTGCTGCTGCGGAGCTGGTTTTCCATCTCCGTCATCGTACTGCTGAGTTCCTCGCTTACCGCGGCAAGGGATGTGACCGCCTCATTTACCCCCGAGACATAGTTTTGGTTCTCAAGGTTTATCTCCCAGGCATTCTTAATCCTGCCCGTCATACTCTCCAAGGCCTCAATGGTATTCGTGGTGCTTCCGGTGCTTTTCTGCGATGCCTCACGGATGCCTTCCACAAACTGCCCCATATTGCCGGTCATCTTCTGTGTCTCTTCCGCCAAAGAACGTATCTCGTCTGCCACCACGGCAAATCCCCTTCCAGCTTCCCCTGCTCTTGCCGCCTCAATCGCTGCATTCAATGCCAGAAGGTTCGTCTGACGGGAAATCGACTCTATCTCGGCAATAACATCATTCATGCGGTTAATTACCTCAAAAAGCTCATCCATATCCGTCCGCATCTCGGTAGACATTTCCACCGCCTTGCTGGCAAGCCCCCGGATTGCCGTCAGTTCTTCCTGTCCGTTCTCAATCTTGCGGTATACTTCCTCCGTATCCCCGGAAATTTTTATAATGGTATTGGTAAGTTCCTCTAAGGAATTGTTCCCTTCCGCTCCTCCTACCCCATTCGTCCCAAAAATAACTTCCGTAGCCCTGGCAACGTTGCGGGATATTTCAAGGATTTTATCCGTCTCATGCTGTAAGGTCAGATCCAGGGCGCTAATCTGCATAACCGCTTTGATGTTCTTTTCAAGAACCTGTGCAAACTGCTGCCTGCCTTGCAACAGCCGCTGGTAAATGCTGTTAAGTTCCGGGCTTGCTGAATAATTGCACTCTTTCAATTCAGAAACTGATTTCACTAACTTATTTTTCGTCATTCCCATTCCCATGTTCCATATCCTCGTTTCTTTTGGTATGCCGTTTGTTAATACATAATACGTACTCCCATTATAACAAATTCCCCTGATTTTTCAAGCCTTCTCTTTCCGTACCACCTACGTTTTCCCTACCCCGGATAGATGCTGGAAACAGAACGCACAAGCAGGGCAGCCGGGATTTCTCCCAACTGCCCTGCCTGCCAGCGCTAAGCCGCTCCTGCAAAAATGGAGCTGAGGGGAATCGAACCCCTGTCCGAAGGCCAATTCACTATGGCATCTCCCATTACAGTCATTACTTTATCATTCCCTCTGCCATCCGCCTAATGACAGGCTGATGGTTTCAGTAGCTTCATGATACGCCCATACGCGCAAAGCTTTGCGTAAGTCGTTTCCCACATAGTCGAAGCCGGTATCTCAGGCTGTGGGTGGCCTAAGGCCGACTGCTGCAACTAGGCAGCGTATGCTAAATTGTCTTCAGCGTTTATATTTATTGTTCCCGTTTTTAGGCGGTCAGGAGCCGCCAATGGCTTCCATAGCTGCACAACCCCCGTCGAAACCAGTACAACCCCTGGTTTTGATGCCGTCATCCAGCGATAGTTCATTTTATCAGCTTATGCTTTTTTTGTCAAGAAATTTCATGCCGCAAATTTTTCCATTTGCGGCAGTTCCTAATATAGATTTTTTACCTTGAATTCCCGTTCAGACTCCCTGCGCATATCCTTCTTGGCAATATCCTGGCGTTTGTCGTAAAGTTTCTTGCCCCGGGCAAGCGCAATCTCGACTTTGACCAGGCTTCCTTTAAAGTAAACCTGCAGGGGGACAATGGTATAGCCTTTGGCCGTCATCTTCCCCTCTGCTTTGTGAATCTCATATTTATGCAGCAACAGCTTCCTTGGGCGCAGCGGATCCTTATTGAAAATGTTGCCTTTCTCATATGGGCTGATGTGCATGCCGTAAATCATGACCTCACCCTTTTCAATACGGATAAAAGACTCCTTAATGGAACATTTTCCCATCCGCAGCGATTTTACCTCTGTTCCTGCAAGGCTGATTCCCGCCTCAAATTTATCCTCAATAAAGTAATCGTGGAACGCCTTCTTATTGTTGGCAATAAGTTTCTTGCTCTCTTTCCCCATTTTTTTCCTCTTTCTGACTTTTCAATTCCATTACTCTGCCCGGTATCTGCCAATATCCTCTGCCGTAGCTTCCAGACCGAACGCTTCTGCATTTTCCGGCAAGACAAAATCAATGGTCTTCATAAATTTATCGGCATCTGCCGCCACAACCTTAATCTTCTGTCCCAGCTTATAGACTTTCCCAGTCCTCTCCCCTGTCAGCTCATATGCCTCCTGATTGAACTGGTAATAATCGTCCGTCAGGTTGTTGACATGGATCAGCCCCTCAATCGTATTGGGAAGCTCCACATACATGCCCCATGCCGTGACGCTGGAAATGACGCCCTCAAACACCTCTCCGATATGCTCAGACATATATTCTGTTTTCTTGAGTTTGTCGGTCTCTCGTTCTGCCTCCTCCGCCCGGCGTTCCCTGGCACTGGACTGAGCTGCTGCTTCCGGCAGGATTTTTTCATAATGGGCAATGCGTTTTTCATTCATCTTCCCCCGCAGAGTCTCTTTAATGATGCGGTGGATCTGCAGATCGGGATAACGGCGGATAGGAGACGTAAAATGACAGTAATACTGGGCTGCAAGCCCGAAATGCCCGGTACATTCTACTGTATATTTTGCCTGCTTCATGGAACGCAGCGTCAGGCGGCTGATTAAAGGCTCTTCCGGCGTATCCTCAACTTTCTCCAGCAATTTCTGCAGCTCCTTGGGATGGATTTCCTCTTGCCCAATCTTAATGGAATACCCGAAATTATTGATGAATGTTGCCAGGCTGCGGATTTTCTCGGGATCCGGCGTGTCATGCGTCCGATACACGAACGGAATTTCCTGCCAGAAGAAATCCTGCGCTACCGTCTCATTGGCAATCAGCATGAAATCTTCAATGATGCGCGTAGCTACGTTCCGTTCGTATGGCTTGATTTCCAATGGCCTGCCCTGCCCATCCAGGATAATCTTCGTCTCCGGGAAATCAAAATCAATGGAACCGCGTTTCCTTCGTTTCTCACGCAGGATTGACGCCAATTCCTCCATCAGCTCAAACATAGGAATCAGCTCTTTATACTTGTCGCGTTCCGCCTCATCCCTGTCTTTCAGTATTTTGCGCACACTGGTATAGCTCATCCTGCTGTCCACGCGGACGACTGTCTCAGCAATTTCATGCTCTATGACGACGCCTTTTTGATTAATCAGCATAATGCAGCTCAACGCCAGCCTGTCCTCCCCGGCATTCAGGGAACAAATGCCATTAGACAGGACATGCGGCAGCATGGGAATTACCCGATCCACCAGATACACGCTGGTGCCGCGCTCCAATGCCTCTACGTCCAAGGCACTGTGTTCCTGCACATAATTGGCCACATCCGCGATATGCACACCCAGGCGGTAATTCTCTCCCTCCTTGGTCAAAGTGATGGCATCATCCAGATCTTTAGCGTCCTCGCCGTCAATCGTCACCATCTGCCAATCCCTCACGTCCTTCCTTCCCACCATGTCCGCCGCACTTACGGGCTTGCCTACATTTTCTGCCTGCTTTAAAATCTTCGGTGAAAATTCCGTAGGCAGCTCATATCCCTTGACAATGGACATGATATCCGTCCCTGGGTCATTGATATGGCCGATGATCTCTATGATTTTGCCTTCCGGCTTTCTGCGCTCATCTCCATAATCCGTAATTTCCACCACTACCTTATGTCCGTCCACCGCTCCTTTCGAGTGTTCCAACGGAATAAAAATATCCTGGCCAAGCTTAAAATTGTCTGGGACGACGAAACCGAAATTCTTGCTTTTCTGGAAAATCCCCACTGCCTGGGTTGTCCCCCGCTTAAGAACCTTTACTACGGAACCTTCTTTGCGCTTCCCGCCGGAAGCTTTGGCGGAAAGCAGGGAAACCTGCACCAAATCCCCATGCATGGCTCCATTTACCTGCGTCTCACCAATAAAGATATCTTCCTCTTCCCCCTCCACATCTACGAAGCCAAACCCCCGGGCATTTCCAATAAAAGTACCTGTGAGGTATTTTCCGTCTGTCTTTGAAAATTTGCCGCGCGGGGAGCGTTCAATCTTGCCTTCTGATATAAGAGCCTCCAGCACTTCCTCCAGATCTTTCCGTTCCTCACGCGGCACATCCATCAGGACAGCCAGCTCCTTTAGCTTCATAGGTACATAGATGTCACTGCACATAAATTCATATATAATTTTTTTTCTGTTTTCTAATAACTCTTTTTCCATCTCTTTCTCCTATTCAAAGAAAAAAGAGACTGCCATATCTGACAGTCTCCTACATCCTTAAAAACTTCCGATATTCAATACAGCTGCAATCACCAGGAATAACATTACCATGATTCTGGTAGCCATGACAAGCCTTCCTTCCATGGAACGCCCCTTATTTTTGCCCCAGTATGTATCTGCCGCGCCGCTGATAGCACCGAGTCCTGCTGATTTCCCTTCCTGCATCAATACGATTACTGTCAATGCAATACTAATCAATATAAATACCACAATTAAGACTGTCTTTAATACTTCCACCTTAACCTTACCTCCTGCTGTTCATCCTGCTCATAACTTTTTTCATAATACCACAACTTGGCATATTTTTCAAGGATTTTTTCTTTTTTGAGTTTCCCCTTTGAGTTTCCCCATTATTTCGTTTCATAGTACCAAAAGGAGGCTGTCGCACAAAAAATATTTCCTCGTTCAAACGGTCTTGCCGCTTATGCGGCAAAGACAGAATGCACGAAAATCACTCTGGGAAGCCAGCTTCCCAAGATGATTTTTGTACATTTTGTTTGCATTGCTTTGCAATGCAAACTTTTTGAACAAACCTATACATTGTCATTTATGTTAGTGCGACAGCTACACTTTGCACAAAAAGCGCCATGGAAAGCCAGATTTCCAGACGCTTTTCATGCAAGATGTCCATGCTTCCTTTGGCAGCAAGACCTTTGGGCATTCTAATATCAGAATTTATTGAATGGATTCTTATATTCTGCCACGACGCCCAGCTGTTCTTCAATGCGCAGAAGCTGATTATATTTGGCAGTGCGTTCTGCGCGGCAGGGCGCCCCCGTCTTAATCTGCCCGGCATTGACAGCCACGGCCAAATCCGCAATAAAGGTATCTTCCGTCTCACCAGAACGGTGGGAGATGACTGCGCGGTAGGCATTGCACTGTGCCGTCTCGATGGCCTCCATCGCTTCTGTCAGCGTGCCAATCTGGTTTACCTTCACAAGAATGGCATTTGCAGTCTGCAGCTTAATCCCGGCATCCAGGCGTTTGGTATTTGTCACGAACAAATCGTCCCCTACCAGCTGGATACGCTCTCCCAGGCGTTCTGTCATTGCCTGCCACCCATCCCAGTCTTCCTCGTCCAGGCCGTCCTCTATCGAGATAATCGGGAACTTCTCAATCAGATTCTCGTAATACTCAATCATTTCTTCCGTATTGCGCATGACTTTCTCACCCTTAAGCCTGGATTCTCCCGGGAAATGGTACACGCCGGTCTTCTCGTCATACAGCTCGCTTGCCGCAGCATCAAGGGCAATTTTGAAATCTTCTCCCGGCAGGTAACCGGATGCCTTTACGGCTTCCATAATTAAATCCAGTACCGCTACGGCATCCGGCAAGTCCGGAGCAAAACCGCCTTCGTCTCCTACTGCCGTGGACAGCCCGTCTTTTTCACAGATCTTTTTCAGGTTATGATAGACTTCCGCACACATGCGTAACGCCTCACGGAAGCTTTCCGCTCCGACAGGCATAATCATGAATTCCTGGAAATCCACAGTATTATCCGCATGGCAGCCGCCATTTAAAATATTCATCATTGGCGCCGGCATCCTTTTTGCGTTCGTGCCGCCCAAGTATTGGTACAGCGGAAGCTCCATTGCTTTCGCTGCTGCCCGTGCCACAGCCAAGGAAACGCTGAGCATGGCGTTGGCTCCCAGGTTGATTTTGTCGTCCGTCCCGTCTTCCGCTATCAGACAGCGGTCGATTTCTACCTGGTTCAGGGCATTTTTCCCAATCAATACCTTGGCAATCTTATCATTCACATGCTTCACTGCGTTCTGGACGCCCAGACCGAAATACCTTGGCTCCCCATCCCGGAGTTCCACCGCCTCAAACTGCCCGGTAGAAGCCCCGGAAGGAACTGCTGCACGCCCTGTCGTCTTTTTGCCGTTGCTGGTAGTCTCCACCGTCACATCCGCTTCTACTGTGGGGTTTCCCCTGGAATCCAAAATCTCTCTTGCATGGACATCCGTAATCTTCAAACACAAACTCATAACAATCTCCTTTCACGAAGTACGATTTTGTTATCAGTATTTGCATTAATTGGATGTTTATACAAGAGAGATTATAATTTTCCGCTACATTCAACACGGACGATACCGATGAAAGCCAAACACTATCTCAGACATTTATCTCTGCGGTCATCCCCAAGATATCCTGGTTCTTTTCCAAAACCGGCTGCACTGCTTGTGCCAGGAACTTCTCCACCTGGATGGGCGCGCGCCCCACATACCTGGAAGGCTCCATAGACGTTTCCAGTTCCTCCAGCGTCAGGTTAAACGAGGCGTCTGCCGCGATCAGCTCCAGCAAATTGTTGTCTTTGCCTTCAACTTTGACATTCTTTCCGGCCTCCATGGAGAGCCGGCGGATTTTTTCGTGCAGCTCCTGGCGGTTTCCGCCATTTTTCACAGCGTCCATCATGATATTTTCCGTTGCCATAAAAGGCAGTTCCGCCATCATGTGCTTTCGGATTACTTTATCATAAACAACCAGCCCGTCCACAACATTGAGGCATAAATCGAGAATGCCGTCGACTGCCAGAAATCCCTCTGGGATAGAGAGACGTTTGTTGGCGGAATCATCCAGCGTCCGCTCAAACCACTGGGTAGCAGAGGTAACCGCCGGATTTAGGGCGTCAATCATCACGTACCGCGCCAAAGACGCGATACGCTCGCTGCGCATGGGGTTGCGTTTATATGCCATCGCCGAGGAACCAATCTGGTTCTTCTCAAACGGCTCTTCCACTTCTTTCAGATGCTGGAGCAGGCGGATGTCGTTCGACATCTTGTGGGCGCTCGCCGCAATGCCGGCCAGGACGTTCACCACCCTGGTATCAACTTTCCTGGAATAGGTCTGCCCGGATACTGCATAGCATTCCGCGAATCCCATTTTCTCTGCAATCATCGGGTCTATCTTGTCAATCGTCTCCTGATCCCCGGCAAACAATTCCTGAAAGCTGGCCTGTGTCCCGGTCGTCCCCTTTGAGCCGAGCAGCTTCAATGATCCCATCACATAGTCCAAGTCCTCAAAATCCATAAGGAATTCCTGCAGCCATAATGTAGCGCGTTTTCCCACTGTAGTAGGCTGCGCTGGCTGAAAATGCGTAAACGCCAATGTAGGGAGGTCTTTATAGGTATCCGCAAACTTCGCAAGCTCGGAAATCACATTCACCAGTTTCCTGCGCACCAGCTTTATAGCCTCGTTCATCACAATGATATCTGTATTATCTCCCACATAACAGGAAGTAGCTCCCAAATGGATGATACCTGCCGCTTTCGGACACTGCTGCCCATAAGCATAGACATGGCTCATGACATCATGGCGCACCTCTTTTTCACGCGCTCTCGCCACCTCGTAATTGATATCCTCCGCATGGCTCTTGAGTTCGTCAATCTGCTCCTGTGTAATGACTGGCCGGCCATTCTCACTTAACCCGAGTTCCATCTCCGTCTCAGCAAGGGCTATCCATAATCTCCTCCAGGTACGAAACTTCATGTCCGGTGAAAAAATATACTGCATCTCCTTACTTGCATAACGCTCTGACAAAGGACTGTTGTATCTATCTGTCGACATATTTAGCTCTCCTTTCTTATCGCTCGTAATCTCCGCTGTTATCGATGCCCGTCCCGAAATAACAGAGCCATAAAAATGGCGGCGTGGAAACCCGCACGGTTCCTGTACGGCTTATCAGTCCCTGCACATCCCGCTCTCACTCTGTCAATCATATAATTCTCCGGCCATTTCTATGCAAATTTCTCGCCTGTCAAAAGTTCATACGCCTCTTTGTATTTATCTACGGTCTTGTCCACCACTTCCTGTGGAAGCAGATATCCGCTGTCCGGGTTCGCCTTTAGCCAATCGCGCACAAACTGCTTATCAAAGGAAGGCTGGGATTTCCCTGGCTCATAACCCTCAAGCGGCCAGAACCTGGAACTGTCGGGCGTGAGCATCTCATCCCCGAGTACTACGTTCCCTTGCTCGTCAAGCCCGAACTCGAACTTAGTATCAGCGATGATGATTCCCTTGCTCCTGGCATATTCTGCGCATTTTTTATATAAGCTTAGCGTGCAGTCCTTGATAGCCTGAGCATACTCCGCCCCTTTGCCCGGATGAAGCTTTTCTAAAATTCCCACGGTATCTTCAAACGTGATATGCTCATCGTGGAGGCCCAGATCTGCCTTAGTCGTTGGGGTATAAACCGGCTCTGGGAGCTGCTCGGATTCTTTCAGTCCTTCTGGCAGTCTGATGCCGCATACCGTCCCATCTGCCTGATAGCTCTCCCATCCGCTGCCCGTGATATAGCCGCGCACAATACATTCCACCGGAAGCATGTCCAGTTTCCGGCATTTCATGCTGTTGCCGTCAAATCTCTCATTGCGAAAGAATTCCGGCATTTCAGAAACATCGGTGGAAAGCATATGATTCGGCACAATGTCTTTGGTGAAATCAAACCAAAACTTTGACATCTGCGTCAGGATTGCACCCTTTTGCGTAATTTCATTTTTCAAGATCACATCAAAAGCGGAAATCCTGTCCGTTGCCACAATAATCATGCTGTCGCCATTATCATAAACCTCACGCACCTTTCCCTCTTTTACCGGCTTAAATTCCTGCATACTCATCGCCATCCTCCATTCTCGTCAGCCCTTCGCTGATTCCATTGTAATGTGTTATATACGTCCATATATACGGATTCATTATAATACAGCCTATTTTCATTCGTCAACGGGATTTGTCTGCGCTAATGAGCTTGGCTTGTAGAAAATTCCTTCCTTTCCAAGGCATATTTTGTATAAATTGCGACTACTTATCTTTTTGCCATTGTATAGTTTTCCTTTTTGCCCCCTCATGCTCTTCCACGGTTCAGCCAAGGCCCTCGCAAGCTTTCTGCAAGCCAATATCAAAATTCTTCCTCGCAGATTCTACATTCCAAATCAGATTTTCTGCTCCCCCTGTTCAATCCCCTGCTGCATTCCGCTTTCAATTTCCTTCAGAATTTTACTTGTGTCATCCCCAAGACGTAAACCAGGCGCTTCCATTAAGACAAAAAAGCTGCGTATCCATAAGATACCGCAGCTTTTCTCTCTATTAGCGTTTCACTAACAGTGATTTTCCTGTCATCTCTCTCGGCTGCTCCATGCCCATAATCTCAATCAGCGTCGGCACGATATCTGCCAGGCAGCCGCCCTCCCTGAGCGTATATTTGTCATCATAATTGATGAGGATAAACGGTACCGGGTTGGTGGTATGGGCCGTAAAGCTCTCCTTTGTATCATAATCAATCAGCTGTTCTGCATTTCCATGGTCTGCGCAGAGGAACATGGTTCCGTCTGCCTCTTTCAAGGCTGCAACCGCTTTACCCACACATGCATCCACTGCTTCCACTGCCTTAATCGCAGCCGCTTCCACTCCGGTATGGCCTACCATGTCGGGGTTCGCAAAGTTGATGATAATCACATCATACTTGTCTGACTTAATTGCTCCCACCAATTTGTCGCACACCTCGTATGCACTCATCTCCGGCTTTAAATCATAAGTCGCAACCTTGGGAGAATTCACTAAGATACGCTCCTCCCCTTCGTTCGGCTCCTCAACGCCGCCATTGAAGAAAAAGGTTACGTGCGCATATTTCTCCGTCTCTGCAATCCTTGCCTGGGTCTTACCATTATCAGCTAAGAACTGTCCAAAGGTGTTGTTCAGCTCGACTTTATGGAAAGCAATCAGCTTGTTGGGTATGGTCACATCATATTCGGTGAAACATACATATGTCACTTTCTTCCTTGGGCCGCGCTCAAACCCGTCAAACTCGTCCATACAGAAAGTCCTGGAAATCTCCCTTGCACGGTCTGGGCGGAAATTAAAGAAAATGATGGTGTCATTGTCATTTATCGTAGCAATTGGCTCGCCGTCCCGCTCCACTACCGTTGGGACAACAAACTCGTCTGTTACATCCTCCGCATAGGAAGCCGCCACTGCCTCAACGGCGTTCGGCACACGTTTACCGTCGCCCAGCGCAATCGCATGGTAAGCCTTTTCCACACGGTCCCAGCGGTTGTCGCGGTCCATCGCATAATAGCGGCCGGAAACGGTGGCAATCTCACCCACGCCGATTTCCTTCATCTTTGCTTCCAACTCTTCCATGAATCCTTTTCCGGAAGTCGGTGCGGTATCACGGCCATCTAAGAAGCAATGCACATATACCTTCTCAAGGCCTTCTCTCTTAGCCATTTCCAGCAAACCATACAGATGTGTGTTATGGCTGTGTACGCCGCCGTCTGACAGCAGCCCATACATATGCAGGGAAGAGTTGTTGTCTTTGGCATTTTTCATGCCTGCCAGCAGCGCCTCATTTTTGAAAAAGCTTCCCTCCTCGATTTCCTTTGAAATCCTGGTAAGCTCCTGGTACACAATCCTGCCTGCCCCCATATTCAGGTGCCCTACCTCAGAATTGCCCATCTGTCCGTCAGGAAGCCCAACTGCAAGCCCGCTGGCATACCCCCGCACAAAAGGATAATCCTTCATCAGCCCATCAATGTTCGGAGTATTTGCCTCATATACTGCATTTGCCTCATGCTTATTGTTTAATCCAAATCCATCTAAAATCATCAATACGGTAGGTTTCTTGCTCATAATGTCCTCCTCTTTCTTATTCGATACCAAAAGTTTATCATGTTCAGAGCAAAAATACAACTCTCTCTATGGAACTTCTGTGACAATTCCATCCGCCCCCACCGAGACCCCGGGAGCGGAAATCCTCTGCATGAAGTCCAGTATTCTCTGTTTCTCCTCTTCTTGCGCAAGTGAAGTCCGGCATCCTTGCTGGATACAAGGCAGGAAACGGAAATCAATCTCATCGCTGTCTGTATGGATTACCAGCTGGGACAGCCCGGTATCAACTGTCCTGCCATTAAACCAGTAATTCCCAAGGCTATAAATAATAGGCTTACCGTTATGATACGCAAATCCCTGCAGGCAATGTGTGTGCCCGCCAATCACTACATCTGCGCCCGCATCAATAAATTCCTGCCCCAGCTCTTCCTGGTCGCCGCCATAATAGTTTGTGTTTTCTGTCCCCCAATGTACAAAAGCAATCACGTAATCACTATAAGAACGCGCTTCTTTGATTACCGCTAAGAACTTGTCCGGATTCAAGGTCTTAAGCACGCCTGCGGAGATATCCGTAGCTTCCTTCGTATAATTTAAAGATCTCTCAATCTGGGTAGCTGACACAATGGCAATTTTCCTGCCATTGGCAATGAAATACACCGGCTTCTCTGCCTCCTCCAAGTTCCTGCCTGCCCCGACGTAGGGGATTTCCGCCCCTTCTGCCACATCAAGCGTATCCAAAAGTGCTTCTTCTCCATAATCATAGACATGGTTATTCGCAAGTGACAGAATATCTGTACCCATTTCTGCAATCGCGCTGATGCGTTCCGGGTTTGCACGGAACGTATAGGCCTTCCCCGGAAGCGGCGTGCCGCGGCTGCTGTAAGTAAACTCATTATTAACCATCAAGATATCCGCAGACTGCATCTCCTCCCACAAATCATCCGAAAAGCAATCACGGATCCCCCCGCTTTGCCTATCCAGAAACATTGTCGTAGCCCATCCTTCTGCAAGGTTGACATCCCCCGTAAAATCCATGACTACCTGATTCGCAGAGGCACACTCTTTGTCATAAACCTTTTCCAGGTATGTTTCCCGTATTCCGGCTTCGCGGCAGTACTCTGCCCACAGCACATGGAGGGATTTCCCTGTCTCCTTGTACCAAGCCTCCATCTGAGGCTTCCCCTCCTGCATCACTTGGCACAAGCCGCGCAGGCTTTTGCTGCCATACGTCCCTGCAAGCCACAGCAGGAAATCATCCCCTACCGGATAGCTTCCCGTCAGTTCGTTTGTGGCCTTTCCTGAAATTTCCTTTGCAAGCCTATTAATCTCCTGCTCCGGCAGATTATTTTCTGCTGACTCACGCTTCCCTTTGGAAACCCTCTGCTTCCACTGGCCCTTGCGCCCTTCTTCTGCCGACTGCCGCGCGCCCGATGGTTCTTCCCCTATTGCCTGCTTTTGCTTCTTCACGACACGATCCTCCCGACCCTCATCTGCCGATACTATCTGTGTTCCGGAAACATAGTCGGAGGCTTTCACGGAACTCTGATTTTCCCAGGCAAAACCACATCCTGACATCAGGGCAGAGACAAATGCCATAATCACCAGAAAAACTGCTCCTCTGTGCTTTATCATCTGTACTCCTTATTTCTGTGTGTTATCTGCTGCTGCGGATATTACGTTTCCGTTGTATTATTAACAACTTTCTTCAATGCCTGGGAAATAGCGCTGCCTGCGACGAAACAAGCGGCTGCCTCTACCAGGCCATTGACCCCCACAAACAGCAAGACAAATATCAGGGGATTGCCCGCTCCCATCCCCTGCGCAATCCCTTGGATATACTCTGTCTGGTAAAAGAACAGGGTCAATGTCCCCATAAAAAACAGCGTATTCATGATTGGGCAGCAGAGATTTGCCAGTACCACCGCTGCTTTTTTCAGCGGTTTGCTCCCGAAAAAAAACTTGTACAGCAAACCTGTCAGCCATCCCATCAGAGTCCTTGAAAATACGCAGACGATAAATGTACATGCCGGATTGATGCTTAGAAGCACTGCGCCAAAAGGACTCATGCCAAAACATTGGATAAAACTGGTAATGCCAAACACTGCCCCTAGCACCGCCCCTGCCGTTGGCCCTAAAGTAACCGCACCGACTGCCACCGGAACCACAATCAGGGTAATTTCCAACCCTAATGTCCGTATATATCCGATGGGCGTAAATGCCATAATCAGAATTATGGCAATCAATAACGCCATCTCCACCATATAGACAGTATTGATTTTTTTCTTATTTTCCACTGTTTTTCCTCTCTTTCCAGATACCTACAAAAAGTACCTTTTCCCTATTTTCAGAGAAAAGGTACTTTTCTATACTCCTAAAAATCACCTCAGAAGTTCTTATTCTGCCATTTCTGCTTTCAAAGCTTCCGTCAGTGCCGGAACGATTTTGTTCAGGTCTCCGACAACGCCATAATCAGCCACATCAAAAATTGGAGCATCCTCATCCTTGTTGATGGCAACGATGATGTCAGCCTCTTCCATGCCTGCTACGTGCTGGATTGCACCGGATATACCGATTGCAAAGTATACATTCGGACGTACTGTCTTACCAGTCTGTCCAACCTGTAAATCCTGCGGCAGCCATCCGTTCTCAACAACAGCACGGGAACAGCTTACGGTTCCGCCAAGCACTGCAGCCAAGTCCTTCAGCATCTGGAAGTTTTCTGCGCTTCCTACTCCACGTCCGCCGGATACGAGAATCTTTGCTTCCATGATATCTTCCGTTTCTTTTACGGCCTTTACGATATTTAAGATTTCAACATATTTGTCATCCGGGGTAAATCCAGGATTGTACTCAATCACGTTTGCCTTTGCGCCCTTGATAGGATCGATTTTCTGCATAACGCCAGGACGTACCGTTGCCATCTGCGGACGGTTATCCGGGCAAGCGATTGTTGCAATCGTGTTACCGCCAAATGCAGGACGTGTCATGAGAAGCTGGTTATGCTTCTGCTCATCTTCCTTGCCGGGAACAGGATTCAATGGGAAATCGCCAATCTCCAGTACGGTACAGTCTGCAGTCAGACCTGTCTTCACCCTTGCAGAAACGCGGGGACCCAAGTCACGTCCGATTGCTGTAGCTCCTACCAACATGATTTCCGGTTTATACTCATTAATGACAGATGCAAGTGCGTGTGTATAAGGCTCAGTCCTATACTCTTTCAACTCCGGATCATCTACCACGATTACTTTATCTGCACCATACTCTGCCAGCTGGTCTGCCAATCCTTTCACATCGGAACCAAGCAGCACAGCGGTTACGTCCGTACCTAAATCTTTTGCCAAGTCTTTTGCCTTGCCAAGCAGCTCAAAAGCAATTCCGCTTAATTCATTATCCACCTGCTGTGCATAGACATATACTCCTTTATATGCTTCTAAACCCATTATTTTCACCACTTTCCTTATATTTGAGAATTTATCAAAATATTCATCATGATGTCATCATATTACATGTTTCTCTTTCATTTTGCCTACGATATAAGCGACTGCATCTTCTGCTGTGTCAGGAACAACTTTCTCTCCGGCTCCCTTTTTCACCTTGTCGGATGCTTTTGCTATCTTAGTGGGCGATCCCTTCAATCCAAGATCAGAGTCATCTACATCTTTCAGATCCGGTCTGCCCCATACAGTCACTTCTTTGTCATAAGCATCGAAGATTCCACCTGGTGACATATAACGCGGCTCGTTTAACTCAGAAAGGGCAGTAATCAGGCACGGCATTTTCGCCTTTAAATCATGATATCTGTCTTCATACTGACGCTGAACGATTACATAATCGCCGTCAATCTTGATATCCTGTGCATAGGAAATAACCGGGATATTCAGATGCTCGGAAATCTGAGGCCCAACCTGTGCGGTGTCGCCGTCGATTGCCTGACGGCCGGTAATAATCAAATCATACTCCAGGTTACGGATTGCGCCTGCAATCGTAGTGGAAGTAGCCCATGTATCGGCTCCACCCAATACCCTGTCAGTTACGAGGATGCCCTTGTCGGCGCCCATAGCCATAGCCTCACGGAGAACTTCATCAGCTTTCGGAAGTCCCATGGTAAGTACGGTAACTTCTGCACCATACTGCTCTTTTAACCTCAATGCTGCTTCCAAGCCGGCTTTATCGTCCGGGTTCATGATGGTAAGCATTGCGCCTCTGTCCAGAGTACCGTCTGGATTGAATTTTACTCCGCCTTTGGTATCTGGTACCTGCTTTATACATACAACGATTTTCACGGTAATTCACTCCTTATGTTTTATTTTTTATTGATTACTTCAACAATGCGCCGGAAATAACCATACGCTGAACTTCTGAAGTTCCTTCATAGATTTCTGTAATCTTAGCGTCACGCATCATACGCTCTACGTCATACTCACGGATATATCCATATCCACCAAACAGCTGTACGCATCTGGTAGTCACATCCATAGCAACCTCTGCTGCAAATAATTTTGCCTTTGCTGCTTCTACGGAGTAAACTTTCTGAGTTGCTTTTGCCATAGCAGCTTTGTATACCAGCATCTGGGCTGCTTCTACCTTAGCCGCCATATCAGCAAGCTGGAACTGCGTATTCTGCTGTGCTGCGATGGAGCGTCCGAACTGCTTTCTCTCTTTGGTATAAGCAACCGTTGCATCCAAAGCGCCTTCAGCGATTCCAAGAGCCTGTGCCGCGATACCGATACGTCCGCCGTCCAGTGTATGCATGGCAATCGGGAATCCTTTGCCCATCGGCCCTAAGAGATTGTCTTTCGGAATCCTGCAGTCTTCGAAAATCAATTCATATGTAGCAGATCCGCGGATACCCATTTTCTTCTCTTTAGTTCCGAAGGAGAAGCCCGGGGTATCTTTCTCTACGATAAATGCGGAGAAAGATTTCTTCTTTCTTCCTCTTGCATCAACTTTCACGTCTGTGACAGCGATTACGATATAGATGTCCGCTTCCTTACCATTGGTAATAAAGCACTTAGAACCATTCAGCACCCACTCCTCACCGTCTAAAACCGCCTTCGTCTGGCAGCCCTGTGCGTCCGTACCAGCGCCAGGCTCTGTCAATGCAAACGCGCCTAACTTCTCGCCCTTTGCAAGGGGAGCAAGATATTTCTGCTTCTGCTCTTCGGAACCGTAAGTCATAATCGGGTCGCAGCACAGAGAAGTGTGTGCAGATACGATAACGCCTGTGGTTCCGCAAACCTTAGACAATTCCTCAACGCACATGATATAGGTCAGTGGATCGCAGCCCTGTCCGCCGTATTCCTTCGGGATAGGAATGCCCATAAACCCGATTTTCTGCATCTTCTCTACTGTTCCTCTTGGGAATTTCTCAGTCTCATCAACTTCCTGTGCAAGAGGCTTTACTTCATTTTCCGCAAACTCTCTGAAAAGAGTTCTCGCCATTTCATGTTTCTTATCTAAAGAAAAATCCATGATATTTTTCCTCCAAACTTTCTATAAATTTTGTTCAACAGTCCAGCCCAACCATGGCAGATGGCATAGGCTGAACTGTTAGATTTTGTAAACCCTATAACTCTTATTTGCTATAATCGTAGAAGCCGATTCCCGTCTTCATGCCCAGCTTGCCGGCACGAACCATTTTCTTTAATAATGGATGCGGACGGTACTTGGGATCTCCGGTCTCATCATACAATACGTTCATGATTGCAAGGCAGATGTCCAGCCCAACCAAGTCGCCCAAAGCCAGCGGCCCCATCGGATGGTTTGCGCCTAACTTCATAGCTGTGTCGATACCCTCTACAGATGCAACGCCGTCTGCATAAATACCGACTGCCTCGTTAATCATCGGAATCAAGATTCTGTTTACGACAAAGCCTGCCGCTTCATTTACTTCAACCGGGGTCTTGCCGATTTCCTTGGAAATAGCGACAATCTTATCTTTCATCTCATCCGGTGTGTTCTCGCCCTTGATAACTTCAATCAACTTCATGACCGGAGCCGGGTTAAAGAAATGCATACCGATAACCGGCCTGTCAAGTCCTGCGCCAATTTCTGTGATGGAAAGGGAAGAGGTATTGGTTGCAAACATGCAGTCTTTCTTTACAATATCCTGAAGCTCTTTGAATGTCTGTTTCTTAACGTCCATAACTTCCAAAGCCGCCTCTACGATTAAGTCGCAGTCGCCGCAGATTTCTTTGGTGCCAGTTGTAATCTTAGCAAGGATAGCGTCTGCTGCCGCCTGCTCCATCTTGCCCTTTGCAATTCTCTTCTCGAAGCCTTTGGCAATCTTATTCTTGCCGTTTGCCGCAAATTCATCGTTTATATCGCATAAGCACACTTCGTATCCTTCTGTCTGTGCAAATGCCTGTGCAATTCCGGAACCCATGGTTCCTGCCCCAATAACTCCTACTTTCATGATTATCCTCCTTAAATTTATATCACTGTCCAAAACGTTATCGGCAGGACGCGCAGGCTGCTCCGCAGCATCTACGAATCCGCGCGCCAGCCGCCGATTCCTATTAGTCTCTTTCTACGATGGTAGAGCATCCCATTCCGCCGCCGATACACAGAGTCGCAAGACCCTTCTTAGCATCACTTCTCTGCATCTCATGAAGAAGCGTAACGAGGATACGGCATCCGCTGGCTCCGACCGGATGTCCGAGTGCGATTGCGCCGCCGTTTACATTTACTTTGCTCATATCAAACTCAAGATCGTGGGCAACGGCAAGGGACTGTGCAGCAAATGCTTCGTTTGCCTCAACAAGATCCATATCGCCGATAGTAAGCCCGGTCTTCTCAAATACTTTCTTCGTGGAAGCCACCGGTCCGACACCCATGATAGAAGGATCTACACCGCCAAGCGCGCCTGCAACGAAAGTTGCCATCGGCTTAACGCCAAGCTCCTGCGCCTTTTCTTCACTCATGACAACAACAGCTGCTGCTCCGTCATTGATTCCGGAAGCGTTTGCTGCCGTAACGATGCCATCCGGCTTAAATGCGGGACGTAACTTGGCAATACTTTCTGCTGTTGTTCCAGGACGCGGGCCTTCGTCTGTATCTACGATTACAGTTTTCTTCTTCTGTTTTACTTCAACAGGGACAATCTCATCCTTGAATTTGCCGTCTGCCATAGCCTTCTCGCATTTCTGCTGTGAACTTGCCGCAAACTCATCCAGCTGCTCTCTGGTCAGCCCCCATTTCTCTGCAACGTTCTCTGCGGTGATTCCCATGTGATACTGGTTGAATGCATCCCACAATGCGTCGTTTACCATGGTGTCTACCAATGTAGCATTGTTCATTCTGTATCCGTAACGTCCTTGCATAGCTGCATAAGGAGCCATAGACATATTCTCCATACCGCCTGCGACAACGATGTCAGCATCCCCTGCCTGAATCATCTGTGCAGCCATGTTTACACAATTAAGGCCGGAACCGCAAACTACGTTCACAGTAACTGCAGGAGTCTCAATCGGAAGCCCTGCTTTGATGGAAGCCTGACGTGCAACGTTCTGTCCCAGTCCTGCCTGGATAACGCAGCCCATATATACATGGTCTACTTTGTCAGCCGGAACACCAGCCCTGCTTAAAGCTTCTTTAATTACGATGGAACCCAGCACCGGTGCCGGAGTTGTGCTTAATCCTCCACCCATAGTTCCGATTGCGGTACGGCATGCGCCTGCTAAAACAACTTTCTTTGCCATTCTCTTCGTCTCCTTTTATATTTTTTGTGTATCGCCCGGCAAGCCGGGCTGATTGGACCCTGAAAACTTGAATAAAAAACGAAATCCTTTTGGCTTTCAGCCTGTTATTTTTTTAACAATCTTTTGCCAAAAAAAAGGAAAACAGGTTTGATAACACCTTTCTTGCCGCTATGTATGCAAGATTATCTTCAAATCTCTTGTCTTTCCTATGTTTTCAGCCCTCGATAAAAACATCCTATCACATTTTGACACAAATTGCAAGAATTATCTTGGTCCAGGCTGAACTGTTGTGGCGGCTAATAAAACACATGGTTTCCTATGACAGTCCCGGGAATACTGCCGTCATTGCGCCTGAAATAGAGGCTGCCAACCGTAATCGCCCCGCCCAAAACTTCCCCGGCTGCACTTACGCAGCTTGAATCTGCGCCAGACGCAAGGACAGAGGCAAACCTACCGCTTGCCACTGGAGAAAACTGCCCGGACTGGTAAATAACCCCTGCTATGGTATTGGGGAAACGGGAGCTTCCTACCCGGTTCATGACCACGCTGCCGACAGCGAGCTTCCCTTCATAGCTCTCACCGCCAGCTTCGCACTGAATCAGCGCCGCCAGCATGGTAAGGTCGGACGCGTCATGGGGGATTTGCGCACTGCCCCCGCTGTTTCCTCCTTTGCCGCTGCCACTCCCGTTTCCTCCGTTGGAACTTTGGCTTTCCCGCTGCCGTCTGGCCTCTTCCTCCTGCCGCTTGATTTCCTCCATGCGCCTGGCGTCTTCCGCCGCCTTTTGGGCCTCCAGCTCCTCCTCATAAGCCTTCTGCTTCTCCAGCTTCTCTTCATATCCGGCCACGTCTGATTGGGCGGCTGCAAGCTGCTTCCTTGCAGCATTCAGGTGTTCCGATGTATCTGAGACCAACTCTGCGACTTCCTGCTTCTTTGCTTCCTGCTGCCCCCTGAGGCTGGCAAGGGCCTCCTCCTGGTCGGAAAGTTCCCGCTCCTTCCCTGCAATCACTTCCTTGGTTTCCCGATATCTGTCAAGCATTTGCCGGTCATATTCATGGATGCTCGTGATATACTCTGCCTTATTCAGGAAATCCGCAAAGTTCTCAGCGCTTAACAGAACCTCAATCAGGTTATCCCTGTCCATCTCATACATAAACCGGATGCGCTTCTTCATCGCTTCATATTGGGTCCGCTCCTCTTTCTGCGCCTTCTTCAAAGCTTTCCCCGTCTCTTCCAGGTTTTGCCGCGTAATCTCCAGCTGCTCTTCCGTCGCATTCAGCTCCTGCGTAATCTTCATAAGCCTCTCATTGAACGCTGCAAGATCTCCTTCCAGGCCGCCGGCTTCCTCGGAAAGGATGTCCGCCTTCTGCTGCGCTTCCTCTTTTTGCTGCTGCAAATCCTGGATTTCATCCTGCACCTCATCAATCTTCTCTTGTGTTGCATAGACGGCCATCGGGGACATCATGCACAGGGCCAGCACTCCGGCAAGCCTCCTCACAAGCGTTTTTTTCATTGCCTCGTCGCCTCCTTTTATCCTTCTGGAACACCAAGACTTTTCGGCGTCTTCTCTGTGCATCCTGCCAAAAAATATTTTGGCGGCAGAGAAGAGTAAAAAATCCGAGAGTTTTATCCGATAACCATAATATAATAAATACTTTGTCTATGCGCAAGAGGAACACTTGTTCTTTCCCTTGTGTCCGGATGGAACAGATATGTAATGGAGGTGTTTTCGTGCAATATGTAAAAATCGACCAGGTGCGGCCAGGCATGCGCCTTGCCCGACCAATTTATAATAAAAAAGGCGTCATGCTCTATGAGCGCGACACCCGCCTGACGCCCCAGGGTATCTCCAGCATCGGGAAATTCGGCCTGTGGGGCCTTTATATTTTAGAGCCTGCCGAACCGGTCCCCCCTCTCTCTGATGAGGATGCACAGCTGGAGCGTTTCCTCACGGTCTCCGCCTTCCGGCTGAAGGACGACCTGACTTTGCTCTTGAATAATATGAAGCCGCAGAACATCCAGCCATTGGCCCAGGAAATCCTCAAAAAGTTCGGCAGCTCTGAAAACAAGCTCAATTTTGCCGCCACGCTGCGCAGCAACGGCGATTACGTCTACAAACACTGCCTGAACACCGCAATCCTTGCCGCTATGATGGCCAACAAGCTCGGCTATGCTTATCCAGAGCAGCTGGCCATTGTATGTGCGGCGCTGCTCTGTGACGTAGGGCTTCTGCTGGTGCCGGAAGAGATTTCAGAAAAAGGCGAAGACCTCCTTTCCCCGGACGAACACCGCATCATCCGTGGATACCTCGAAAAAGGCTACCAGATGCTCCACCCTGATTATAATGACTATAGGTTCCCGGATCTAACCTTGAAAATCGTAGGTCAGATGACGCGCCTGCCACAGAACGTAACCTCCGCCATGCCCAAGAACATCCGCTGGAAAAACGGCACGCATGTCCTGCACACGGCAGGAGCCTTTGACGAGATGACCTCCATGCACCTTGAGCGCGAGCCGGTCTCCGAGCTTGCGGCTGTACGTTTCCTGCGGAAGCACACAGATCATTTCCCCGCCGCCTTCGTGACAGCCCTGACCCAAAGCATCCATATCCTTCCCGGCGGACGCTGTGTTGAGTTCTCCAATGGACAGAAGGGAATTGTCATTACCGAGAACCAGAAAAATTATGCGCAGCCTGTGGTCGTCCTCTTTTCTACCAACCAGCGGATTGATTTTGCCGAATCAAAATTTCAGAAGACGATGCACATCGCCGATGTAATGAAAACCATGGACGTCCGCCTCAAGGCAGACCGGGACACCCTCAAGCAATATGCCACCGACCCGCACACACGCGAGGCCACGGTGCGTTACATCACGAAACGGAAAAAACTTGCCGCAGCAGGACGGATATAATCCGTCCCCTGCGGCATTTCTTTTCATCAGCTGCAACTATCGCCCCAGCCGGCGTATATTCCTAACTGCGGTATCCGTCCGGATTCATGCTCTGCCATCTCCAGGAATCCTCGCACATCCTGTCGATGCCAAACTCTGCTTCCCAGCCAAGTTCGGCTTTGGCCTTGGAAGCATCCGCATAGCAGGTCGCTATATCCCCGGCCCTCCTAGGTTTTATCTCATAAGGAATCGGCTTGCCGCACGCTTTCTCGTACGCTTTCACCACATCTAACACGCTGTAGCCGTTTCCGGTTCCCAAGTTATAAATGGTCACCCCGGATTTGTCCTCAATCTTCTTCAATGCTTTCACATGCCCTTTCGCCAGATCCACTACATGGATATAGTCACGGACGCCAGTCCCGTCCGGCGTATCATAGTCATCCCCAAACACACCCAGGCATTTCAGCTTGCCGACAGCAACCTGTGCGATATAAGGAACAAGGTTATTGGGAATCCCTTTGGGATCTTCCCCGATAATCCCGCTCTCATGCGCACCAATAGGGTTAAAGTAGCGCAGAAGCACCACGTTCCACTCTGGGTCTGCCACATGGAAATCCGTGAGGATCTGTTCCAACATGCCCTTGGTCTGCCCATAAGGATTTGTAATCTGCCCTTTGGGGCACTCCTCGGTAATCGGGATGATTGCCGGATCTCCGTATACGGTGGCAGAGGATGAAAAGATGATGTTCTTCACGCCATGATTACGCATCACGTCACACAAAATCAGCGTGCCGGTTATGTTGTTGTGATAGTATTCCAAAGGCTTCTGTACAGATTCACCCACTGCCTTCAGGCCCGCAAAATGAATTACGCTATCAATTTTCTCTTTGGAAAATACTCCGCCCAAGGCTTCGGCGTCCAGGATATCCACCTTATAAAACGGTACCTTGGCCCCGGTAATCTTCTCTACCCTTTTCACAGCTTCCTCACTGGAATTCACCAGGTTATCCACTACGACCACCTCGTATCCTGCATGAATCAGCTCAATGCAAGTGTGGCTTCCGATATATCCAGCCCCGCCAGTAACTAAAATTGCCATAGTCCTTACCTCCTGTCATAGTCAATGCGCCGCTTTCCTGCAGCTTTTCTGTTACACTGAGTATAGCACACTTCCATTATTTAGTAAATACCTAATTTATTTACCTCCATATTTACTAAATATTTTGTGCCGCCTGCTCCACAATACGTTCCATCTGCTGCCAGTTCGCCTCCATGTCTGCCACCAGCTTCATCTGGGTACGGCATCTGTCCAGATTATGCCCTTCCCTGTGTATCTTAAAATAAGTGTCACCCTGAAGGTAATCCGTGAGGAAACGCATCCCACACTCATAAGTCATGACTTTCGCCCCCATGGCCAGCAGAGCAACCTCAGAATCCGTCAGGCTTCCCTGGCATCCCTCCAGAAATCCCCTGACATACAATTCAAAAAGATGCAGATCCAGGCTGACTTTGGATAAATCCGGCTCATCCTCCGCCCCGGTACTCGCCCCAAAACGGATGGAATCACCGAAATCATGTACCACAAGGCCCGGCATCACCGTATCCAGGTCGATGACACAAATCCCTTTCCCAGTCTTTCTGTCCATCATGATATTATTCAGCTTCGTGTCATTGTGCGTCACGCGCAGCGGAAGCCTGCCCTCTGCCTGCATCTGTCCCAGCACGCCGGCAATGTCTTTCCTGTCCGCAAAAAAAGAGATTTCCTTCCTGACGTCATTGGCCCGTCCGCAGACATCTGCTTCTGCTGCCCGCAAGAAAACGTCATACCTAACTCTCGTATCATGGAATCCTGGTATCGTCTCGTGAAGCTTCTCTGCCGGGTAGTCAGACAAAAGCCTTCCGAAATTGCCAAATGCCTTCGCGCTTTCATAGAAATCCTGCTCCGTCTCCACCTGATTGTAACATTCCGCATCCTCAATCATATAATACATGCGCCAGCAATCGCCATGCTCATCTTGATATAAGGGTTTCCCATCCTCACAGAAAATAACCGTAAGCGTCTCCCTTAATTCATCGCCGCCAGCTTCCTTAATCTTCCCTTTCAGGAAAGTAGTAACGCCCGTAATGTTTTCCATAACCTCCAGCGGTTTTTTAAAAATGCTCTGGTTCATCCGCTGGAGGATGTACCTGGTATCGCCGTCCACAAGAAAAGTGTCATTGATATGCCCGCTTCCCCAGGAACAGACGTCCCCCGTCTCTCCTTTTATGCAAAAATGGCGGGTGGCTTCCTTTGCCCGTTTTCGTAAATCTGCATGTTCCATAAAAACCCTCCAAATGTATCATACTATATTTATCCCTGAGAAATCTTTCAGAACTCCTCTGGATACAGCCCTTCTCTTTTCAGGCTGGCAATCGCATCCACAACCATCTTCTTGTCCTCTTTATAAGTGACCCCATACCACTTATCCCGGGAAGTCAGCACGCGGACGCTCGCCTTATCTTCCTTAAGCAGCGTACCTACCGCTGTAGGCAGGAAATACTCCGCCTTGAGCGGATTTTTGGGCAGCTCATCCCGCAGGAATCCCGTAAATCCAGCCTCCAGTTCATCCAGGATGCTCTTGGAGAAGCCCCACATATTCATGGAAACCGTGCTTTCCATGGACACTTGCGTCCAGGTCTGCCCGTCATCCTCCGTAAATGCAGCTCCTTCCCCACGTTTTTCTATGTGCGTGCGTTCCTCAATCCCCTCAAGGAATCCCTGTTCATCCGTCCTGCAGATCCCCCGCGCCACATGCCCATGCTCTGTCAGCGTATTCTTGAGCGCATAACCTACCATAGTATAGCGGTACTTCTCATCATCCTGATGGTTCACCAAGTAATCATAAATCGCCTTGTAGGCATGCCTGCCGTAATAATCATCCGCATTAATTACCGCAAAAGGCCCATCCAGCACGTCTTTGCAGCAGAGGATGGCATGACCCGTTCCAAAAGGCTTCTCCCTGCCTTGAGGAACCGTAAATCCTGCCGGAATCTTGTCAAGTTCCTGAAAAACATATTCTGCTTGTATTTTTTCAGAAACGCGGTTGCCGATGCTCTCCTTGAACGCCTGCTCATTTGCCTTTTTGATGATGAACACCACTTTCTCAAACCCCGCCGCCATGGCGTCATAGATAGAAAAATCCATAATAATGTGTCCCTGCCCATCCACCGGATCAATCTGCTTTAACCCACCATAGCGGCTTCCCATGCCTGCTGCCATAATCACCAATACCGGTTTTCCCATAATTTCACCCTCCTAAAAAATAATTGATATCACCGCCCTCTTACGAAGCATGACGGCACGATATTGTTTCTATCATGATAATACAAAAAAGCAATTCACACAAGTGATTCGCAATACTTTTCTGGCAGAGCCAAATTGTCCTAGGGGGGGGGACCAGGCTCGCCTAAGGGATTCCTTAGGACAGTCACGCAGCGACATGTTACATACGCACGAGTGCGCATATTATTTTTGGCCTTATAGCGAAGACGCTTTCACGCTTTAGCACGACAAAGTCTTTCCTGTAAGATAAAAAGAGCCGGCGTGCTATTCGCTAAGCACGTCAGCCCCATTGCAGTTCCTCTCTGTTGCCGGAAAACTTATACCCTGGAAAGATACTCTCCAGTCCTTGTATCAATCTTAATCACATCATCCTGATCCACAAACAGCGGCACATACACGGTAGCGCCAGTCTCTACTACTGCCGGTTTTGTTGCCCCGGTTGCCGTATCGCCCTTGAAGCCTGGCTCTGTATCTGTAATCTTAAGCTCCACAAACAGGGGCGGTTCAACTGCAAATACATTGCCATTATGGGAACACATCTTCACCATCTCATTTTCTTTCACGAACTTCAGTGCATCGCCGATTGCTTCTGCATCCAAAGCCATCTGCTCGTACGTCTCAACATCCATGAAATGGAATAAATCGCCGTCAGAATATAAGTACTGCATGTCCGCTCTGTCAATCCTAGCCTGAGGGCATTTTTCCGTAGGACGGAATGTTTTCTCAACTACGCCGCCACTTTTGATGTTCTTTAATTTCGTCCTGACAAAAGCAGCTCCTTTTCCTGGTTTCACATGCTGGAATTCAATAATCTGATAAATGTTATTATCTAATTCAATAGTAATACCATTCCTGAAATCTCCTGCTGAAATCATGCGAATTTCCTCCTTAAACTAAACTTTGCCTGGGCATACCCTGCCCTCGCACTTGTTCCATTCTATACTATAATGGAAGAATTTTCAACCTTTTTCTTCAATCTCATGAATCATGTCGACTCGGGTCTGATGCCTGCCGCCCATGAACTCTGCCTCCAGGTATGATTTCACGATATCCTTCGCCTGCTCGTTTCCCACAATCCTGGCTCCCAAAGCAATAATGTTGGCATTGTTATGCTCTTTTATCAGATGCGCCGTGGTCGTATCGGAACAAACCCCGCAGCGTATACCTTTAACCTTGTTGGCCGCAAGCGAAATACCGACCCCCGTGCCGCAAATCAGAACCCCGCAGTCAGCCTCTCCGGCCGCCACTGCGCGTGCGACTTTCTCGCCGTATACCGGATAATGACAGCTCTCCTGGCTGTCTGTGCCCAGATTCACGACCTCATGCCCCAGGCCCTTGACATACTCCATTACTTCCATTTTCAAATCTACTGCCGTATGGTCATTTCCAAACGCTACTTTCATGTTGTTTCCTCCTCCAAAAAATATTATTTTCTATTGCCACTTCCATAGCAGCCTATCATTTCCTGTGCCGATAAAAATATAGCACAATTTTTTCCAGATAACGCTTAAGCACTATCTGAATCTCCTCCTTGGGATGGATAGGTTTCGTGAGGATTGTACGGATACCGGCACGGTTAGCCCCATACACATCGGTAAAAATCTGGTCTCCGACAAACAATGTGTTGCCCTCCTCTGTACCCATCAGTTCCATTGCCTTCCGGTAGCCGGAGACTTTGGGTTTGCCTGCCTTAAAAATATACTGTACCTGGACGGCGTCATTGAACAGCTTCACCCTCGGCTCCTTATTGTTCGACAAGAGGCAGCATTGGTATCCCAATTCCTTCAGATGTACAAACAGCTTCCTGGCCCGCCCGTCCGCCGGCGCGCCATGGGGAACCAGCGTATTATCCACGTCAAAGATAATCCCGCGGTATCCTTCCTGATATAAACGGTCAAACTCAATCTGATAGGCGGAATCCAGATATTCGTCAGGATAGAAATTTTCTAACATACAACCAATCTCCCGAAACAGTCTCCTAGTGTCTTGTCTCGTTGATATTTAGTGAAATCACGCAGGATATTTGTTCATCTGCAAGGCGGATTTTCGACGGCGTAGCGGTGGCTACGGCTAGAAAATCTAACACGGCAGATGGGCAAATAGACAAGTGAGTTTGGCTAATTATCAACGAGACAAGACACTAGTTATCCAATATCTTCTTAATCTCGTCCATAAAGGTATTCACGTCCTTGAATTCCCGGTACACGGACGCAAACCGTACATATGCTACCGGATCCAGCTCCTGCAGGCGGTTCATGACAATTTCTCCAATCTCAGAGCTTGATATCTCCTTCTCTTCCCTGTTGAAAACGTCCACTTCCACCGCATTCACAAGATGGTTTATCTGCACCGCGGATACAGGCCGCTTATGGCAGGCGCGCAGGATTCCGGCCTCTACTTTCGAACGGTCATACTGTTCCCTGTTGTCATCTTTCTTAATGACAATCAGGGGGATTGTCTCCACCTTCTCATATGTAGTAAAACGTTTTCCACAATCATCGCAGAGCCTCCTGCGCCTGATTGCGTTGTTGTCATCCGCCGGCCTGGAATCAATGACCCTCGTATTGTCGCTGCTGCAATATGGACACTTCATGAACCTTCCTCCTTAGTACAGATACTTTACTCCCTCTTCTGACAATGTCGCTGGTTTCAGTATAGCTTTCTTTGGATGCATTGTCAAATTTATTCCACTCCCTCAAATACCTCTGCCAATGTCATGGTGATATTTGGAAAAGCCCGCAGGCTTATACTTGTCTGCGCGTTGTAGTTTTCCTCTTCTTCGTCGTCCTGCAGGATGTGGCTCTGTTCCAGGACATATTTCCCTTCCTCAAGGTAATATATGTCAAGGGATTTCCCCTGCGGCAAGACAATCCAGTACTCTTCCACGCCTGCACGTTCATAGATATCTTTCTTCTCCCGCCGGTCGCGTTTCGCTGTTGAGGGGCTTAGCGTTTCGGCAATGAATTTCGGCACTCCGCTGTAGGAACCTCCCTTTAAATGCTTCCTGTCGCAGATGACCATGATGTCCGGGCACAAATAATCATCGTTCACCTCTGGGTGGTATTTGAAATCCAGGTTTTCAATAGACACCAGGCATAAGCTGCCTTTCAGCCCCTGTCTTATAATCGTATAAATATTTCCATTGATTATCCCATGCTGATACCCTGGCGCCGGAGACATATCGCGGACCACGCCATCCACCTTTTCATCTCTCCAATGTTCTTTCACTGCTTCTTCCATCTCGTCACATCCTTTCTAACTGTATCATTGTTTATATATCGTGCAGGGAATCGCATCTCAATAAATATTTATTTTATATAATCTTTATGATACTATACCATAACACAAAAAAAAGGGCAAGAAAAGCCTGTTTTCCAAGGGTTTCGCTGCTAAAAGGACGGCATCCCCACAGATGCCGCCCCCCATTTCAACTATCAAATTTTTCCATCCGCCGCGCTAGCTTGTCGCGCCGTCATCCTGTGCGCCATCCGCGCCTGCATTGTCATCGGCATCGGCAGCGCCTGCATTTCCATCTGTTGTGCCAGTCTCCGCGGCATTGTCCCCGGCAGCTGCCCCATCCGTCCCATTTTCTCCTGCGCCATTATCTGTGCCTGCGTCTGTGCCTGCATTTCCTTGGATTGGCGTAATCACGATATTCTGCGCCTCCACGTTCGTCTTACGTTTTACAATGTCCTCAATCTGCGCGCGCTTTGCGTCCGTGACCTCTCCCATGTTCAGCACGACGTCCGCATTTCCGTCCGTGATGCTTACCACGACATCCGTGAACCCTTTCGCCTCAAGAAGCATCTCTGCAGCAGCCTCACGCTCCGCAATGTCTGTCATGGCAACCATGGCATTCACGGCGTCCTGCTTCTGCTGTTCTGTGATGTTCACGTTATTGATAAGCTCCAGCAACGACGCCTTGTTCTGGGAACGCACCTGTTCACGGTTCAGCTTCACCTCAGAAACAAAATCAACATTGTTCACGCCGCTGCTCGTAAGGACTGCTTCTCCCGGATTTTCCGAGTCTGCATTCTGTCCGCTTGCAATTTCCTCCCCGGTCTGCACGCCCAATGCTTCCGTTCCCGTCTCCGCGCTCTCCTCCGTGTCCGTGAAAATATCTTCCGCGTTATACATATCCTCATCGGATATATCATATGTACCCTCATTCGTGTCCGCACTTGCCTCCTGCGCCAGGTCGCTGTCACTTCGGCTTCCCGTATATTGCAAATAGCCTGCAACGGCAATCATAAGAGCCAAAGCTGTAATAATAATCTGGTTCTTCTTAAAAACTTTTTTCAAAATGATGCCCTCCTGTCAATTCATCTTAACTACCTTAATTTTATGTACTTCCACTGGAAATAATGCTAAAACTGCATCAGAAATATTTTTTGCCACCTGTGAATTCCCACCCCCTTCTGCCACTACCAGCACGCCCTCCACTTCCGGGACGATTTCTTTGGCCACAAACGGCGTGCCGCCGCTCTCATTCCCATCGAAATAAACTGTCTCCTCCTGGGACTGCTGCTGCGTGTCCGTGCGCGTCGTCGTCCCATCCTGCTCCTGTATGTCCTGGCTGCTCCTGCCCCTGTCCTTCTCCACCAGCTGCTGCCCATCATCTTTCAGGGTAATCATGACCTCCACCTGCCCGACTCCCTCAATATTCCCCAGAATCTTCCTGAGTTTTAGCTCCATGCGTCTGGCATAATCCCCGGTATCCTCCTCGGAAGTCTGCCCTGCCTCCCATTCCTGCTCCGGTTCTCCGCCGGAATCTGCTTTCTTTTCCACCGGAATTGCGATTACCAAAAGCAGGATTCCTGCCAGCCCTCCAATCAAAAGCTGATTTTTTGGTATTTTCTTTAGCTTATCCAGAGAAAACCTGTCTTTTTTCATCTTCCTCTCTCCTTACATAATCACAATGGAAATCTGCCCTTCATTCAGCCGGTAATACTCCATCAGCTCCTGACGCAGCTCATACACCTGAGGATATTCCTGCCCGCCTTCTGCATAGGATGCCTTCTGCATGAACAGGCTTCCTTCTTCTTTGAGGGATACTTCCATCTCAATAGATTCCACCTGGTAACCTTCCGTCAGGCGCACCTCTACTCCTTGCGCGTCAAGCTGCTTCTCTTCTGCCATCCGGCTGATATCCATGCCCAGGGCTTCTTCATATTCCCTCAGGTACCGCTCTTTCTGGGCCAGCTCCAGATGCTCCGTGTCCAGCTTGATGTTATCCATTTCCTGGAAAAATTCCGCCTGTCTGATTTTCTGTCTCAGCGCCTCCTCATCCCCCAGCAGTGACAGCGCCGGGGACACAATCAGAATTGCCAGCAGCATCCCTGAAAAGAACCTTACATACTTGCGGTAGCTCTTCTTAGGAAGCAAATGCAGCACGATCGTAAGCAAGAGATAAAAACACACCAGATTCTTCACCCAGTTATAAATATAACTCATTCCCGCTCCTTTCTGCTGCAAAACGCAGCCGATGCTCCCAAGATAATTGCTTGGCAGGCAGGATTGCCCTGTCATCCATCAATGGTTAAACGTAGTCGCCGCCGTCACCATGGCAATCGTCACCAGAAACATCACAGTTGTCGTCACCACGACTTTACTCAAAAGGTTCCCGCCCTCTCCAGTACCTGCAATACAGCCAATCATGCGCTTGTCCGCCGCCGGCTGCATCATCGCCGCCAGCAGCTTGTACAGAAACGCCATGACCCACACCTTAATCAGCGGGCCGGCGCACAGCACCAGCAGCACGATAATTGCCGCCATGCCGATGCCGTTCTTTATTATAATCCCGGAACCTACCATGATTTCCGTCACTGCGTTGATGGAAGTGCCAAGCCCCGGCATCATCCCCGCAGTCTTGGCAATCATGCCGGATTTAAACGTGTCAATCACCGGCGTCAGGAGGTTCTGCACGACATTGATTCCGATTACGATAGTAAAGAGAAATTTGACCGTCCATAGAATCCCCGACTTAATGAGCGAAGTCATCCGCGAAAGCATTTCCTCCCCAGTCAGGTAATTCATCAGTTCCAACGCCACATAAATCTGGATGCCCGGAATCACCAGATACTGCATCACCCATTCCATGCCGTAAATCAGCAGGAACGTCAAGTCATAAAAACCCGCCGCCGTAGTGACTTGCCCGGAAAACACCATGCTTGCCGTAAACGTAGGTATCATTACCTTTAGGAAATCCATCACTCTGGAAATTGCCAATACCGACACGTCCCGCAGCACAAAAAAAGATTTCATCAGCAGGACCAAGAGCAGCACATATACCATATAAAAGCTGATTTCCGTCACTGCAGGATTTTCAAAGACATCGGCAAAATTATACAGTATCGCAAATACAATGCAGAGGATTACAATCTGAACCAGCGTCCCCCGGAATTCCCGGACCTCCGAAAACACAGCTGAAAAAATTTCCTCCAGCAGCCATCCTTTCTCAATTTCCTCCCCTTCCAGCAGCCGCTCTACCAATTCCCTGAAATCCAGTCCCACTGCATCCTCTTGCTGATTTAGCATCTTATCAATGTCTGAAAAATCCAGCTCCTGCATGTAGCTGTCTACCGCCTCATCCAATTCCTCTTCTGCCGCGCTGTCCTCCATCCCGGCCGCAGATACCGCTCCCGCAGCGCAAAGCCAGGCTGCGGCGAATGCGGCTAGCATCATGGCTGCCGCCTTTCCCACATGGCTCCACTTATTTTGCATATCCATCACTTCCCCTCCCACAAGATGTGTTTACCGCATGAGGATATCCTATACCAAAAACTCCCCGATAGTCTCCAGCAGCACTAAGACGACCGGCATGCTGATTGCCAGTATTGAAAGCTTCCCAAACATTTCAATCTGCCCCGCCATGGCCTGGTACCCGGCGTCCTTACACAAGTTTGCCGAAAATTCAGACACATATGTAATCCCAATCATCTTGATGAGGATAGCAATATAGCTCGTATCCAGGTTCACATAATCCTGCATGCTGTTGATGACGGAAATGACAAGCTTTAACTTCGACATAATGAAGTAAAATATGCACAGGGACACTCCCAACGTCATAAAAAGCTCATACTCCTTTTTCTGGCCTTTGAGCATGATGCCCAGCAATGCCCCCACGATTCCCAGAACCGCAATCTTAATAATGTCCATCGCTTCCTCCGTCACAGCGCAAAGAGATTCCTCATCGTCTCAAACAGCTCATAGACATAAGGCACAATCCAAAACAGCACAATCAACAGCCCGGCAAGGCTTGTGAGGAAAGCATGTTCTTCCCTTCCGCTGTGCTTTAGTACCTGGCTCAGTACTGTTACCAGGATACCTACGGCTGCAATCTTAAAAATTAAACTTATACTCATAGTTCCCTCCGTATTCCTCTGTCAGAATCATTTCACTGTTTGTCCCTCTCTTCGCCGGCAATTCTGCCCCCAGCATCACACCAAAAGGATAATCAGGAAAAGACCGCACATCACGCTCAGCGCCCCCGACACTTTCTTCTTGTCCTTGAGTTCCCCCTGCGCTTTCTGTATCAATGCCTCTGTCTGGTCAATGTACAGCTCCAGATTTTTCAGCTGCATCTGGCCGTCAAGATATCCAAAATTTTCCCCGGCCCGTTTTAAAACCCCCAATTCTTCCTCATCCAGCAGAAACTCTCCTGCTTCCTGCTCCACCAAGCGTCCCCAAAAACAGCCAATGCTCTCTTCGCTGCCGTTAATGCCTTTTGCAGCCTTTCTGAGAAACGAAGAGAACGGTTCCTTATTCTGGCCGGCAATCTGCAAAAACGCTTCCTCCAGGGGCGTCTTGGCATATGAGATTTCCCCCCACAACATCAAAAACATTTCCTTCATGCCCACAAGCTGCCTTACATGCTCCCCAAGCTCCTGCTGGATCCTCCACCCATAGAGGACTGAGGCAGCGATAATCAGGATACTCCCCGTCAACTTCAGCATAATCTGTGCATCCCCCCATCATATACGGAAAATCCGCGTTCCCCATTTTTCCCCAGCGCAAGGAATACAAACCTTCCAAAAAATCCTTTCGCAAGCCAGTCAGTGAGGTAAATTTTCTCCTGCAGTTCCCCGGCATCCCTGGCGTGCATCGTCCCAATAATCTGGCATCCGCAGTGAAGCGCTTCCTCTACCGCCAGGAAATCTTCCCTGCCGCCAAGCTCGTCTACTGCAATGACCTGCGGGGACATGCTGCGCAGAAGAAGCCGCATTCCTTCTGCCTTTGGGCAATTATCCAGCACATCTGTGCGATGCCCCAGGTCATTCTGCGGAACGCCAAGAAAGCTGGCGGCAATCTCGCTGCGCTCGTCCACCACGCCTACCTTCCTCCCAGGCAGCGCGCTGCTCCCCTCCGACAGCAGGCGGATGCAGTCGCGCAGCATGGTTGTTTTCCCGACTCCCGGCGGCGACAGCAGCAGCGTATTGAAAATACCATCCCCGCAGACCAGCCATGGGAGCAGCTCTCTGGCGCAGCCTTTTTTCTGCCTGGACACACGGATGTTCAGGCCGCTGATATTGCGGAAAGAAAGAACCTTACCCTCTTCACAGACGGTGCGTCCTGCAACGCCAATCCTGTGCCCGCCCTGGATAGTGAAAAAACCATGCCGCAGTTCTTCTTCCAGCGCATACATTGAGTAACGGCTCATCCTGGACAATGTTTCCTTCATATCGGATTCCTGCCAGACATACCCCCCTTCCCTGGCGTCCTGCAGCTTTGCCTCCCCCTGGTTCCAGAAATACTCGCCGCGGCTGCCAAGCACCATCACCGGACGTCCGGTGCGCAGCCTAATCTCCTCCGTCTCCATGCCGCGCCCAAATCCAGCCCGGCAGAGCGGGCGCAGTGCATTTGGGAACACATTCACAATTTCCTCCATAGGCTGTCCTCCTCATAGCTTGTATCTGTTCTCAAATATATGAGGGCAGGGATTGGAATATGACAGGGAAACGCATCTTTTCCTCAGGGCGGCCGGAAAATTTCCCAGACAGAGCAAGCGCGCAGAACTGCCAAAAAACAGTTCTGCGCGCCTGATGTTTCATTTACCCGCAAGCTTATTTAATTTTTACTGATTTTGCCTGCCCTTTCGATTTCAGGATATTCTTATAGGCTTTCAGCTTTTTCTTCGGAACCGTGATGACAGCCTTCTTAGAGATGCCCTTCAACGCGTTCTTGCCTGCTGATTTGAGGCCGGTTGCTTTGATTGTTATCTTGTTTAAGCTCTTGCAGTTCAAGAATGCCTTAGCTCCTATCTTAGTAACGTTCGTCCCGATAGTCGCGCTTGCCGCCTTGTCGCAGCATGAGAATGCGCTGTCACCGATAGCTGTGATTTTGAAATTCTTCCCGCCGATTTTTACAGTTGCCGCAACATTAATCTTTTTCAGCTTTCCTTTAAGAGCTTTGGTATTTACGCCTGTCACCGTGACCATGCCTTTGCCTGACGTATTGGCATTGGTGACCTTGTACTTGTAGCTTCCTACCGCATAGACAGAATTCTTCTTCACGGTAATCGTGAAGCTCGCACTCTTCGTCCCTTTGTAGCTTCCTTTGCCGGTAACCGTAATCTTCGCCTTGCCAATATTCTTATTGTTGCTGTATTTTACCGTATAATCTTTATTCAACGCCAAGACTTTGCCATCGTAAGTGACTTTCACCTTGGGCTTCAAAGCTTTCCCGGTATATTTCTGCGCAGATATCTTGGCTATCTTGGCCTTGGAAATGTCAAGGGCCGTTGCTCCCTGGTTCATCAATTCCTCATATTTCACTTCCGCATCTACAAGGATATTATAATTGGACACTGCTGCCTTCTGAGTCATTGATAATTCGTCGTATGCCTTGCGCGCAGCATCAATCAGCTTTTTGCTGGCATCCGTCGCCTGCACGGTTCCAATCTTATCAATCAATTCCACAACAGGCTTCGCGCCATCGCCGGTGACTTTCGCATAGCTTTCCTCTGCCGTTGTCAGCACGTCGTAATTGGTAACCAACGCTTTCAGGTCATCGGAAAGGGATTCATACGCCATACGCGCATCATAAATCAGTTTCCTGCTGTCCAGAGTCCCTTCCACGGTACCAATTTTATTAATCATGTTCACGACATTGTTCGCAACGCTCTCTTTATCCAGCATTACCTTCCAGCGGTAAACGCCGATGGACTGGGTCTCATCTTTTTCCAAATTCACGGTCATGACAAGCCTAAGTCCCTTGGTGGTGACTTCCTCTATATCAATGACATTATACTGGTCTAACTTATCCAGGTTTCCTTTGTATTCTTTCGCCATCTTGGCGTCTTTCCAGTTGCCTTCTGCATCCATGTACTGGATCTTCAGCGTACCCGGCCGACGGTCCCACGGATCGTTCTCATACCAATATACCTGCAGCTGCTTTGTGGTAATTTCCTTATCCCACAAGTACTGCAGCCAATGCTCCGTATCGTCACGCGGCACTGTCCAGTTGCTCCAGCCAAGTCCATTGCCCAGGGAGGAGGATTCTGGATTGAAGGTTGTGTCATGGACTCCCTCAATACGGGCCCCGCTATAAACAGAATCTGCGCTGACCTTGGCATCCGGGGCTGCATCGTCCGCCGAACCTGCAATCACCTCAGACTGGGCCTTGTCTGCCATTGTCCATATCAGCATCTTGGAGGATGTCTTGTCAACATCCCCGGGTACATAATCCGCTTCATCGCCGCGGTTATTCCACGCATAATAGGGAACTGCCTGGATTTTCACCGGCAGGAGTTCTCCATACAGGCTGTATTTCGCATCCCCGGTAATCTCTACTACGCCTTTCAGCAAATCTTTGTTGTACGTTGCTTTCAGGTTGGCATTCCTGGGAATGACAATCTTTAAGGGGTCAAACTCCTTTATTTCAGGATTAAGCTGTGCATTTCCGGCTTTTTCCAGAGAATAGACAATCGGCCCCCTCTGCAGCGCAACCCTGTCTTTATTCGTTGTGACATTGGGGTCTGCTTCGGTCTTCCTGATTTCCATGGGGATGTCAATGGTGACTACATCGCCCTTTTTCCAGGTACGTGTCACGGCTGCATACCCTTTGTCGGCTGCCGCTTTGACAACCGTTCCATTTACCTTAATTGTGACGTTCTTGTTTTTCTGTTCTTCTACCCAGCCCGGGATACGCAGTTTCAGGGTAAATTCCTTATCCTGCTGCGGATTGACGGTAAGCTTTACGGCCCCGTTCCACGGATACTCGGTTTCCTGTGCCAAATCAACAGACGTTCCTCCCACATTGACATTCCCGTTGCTGCCGACATACATATTCACAAACACATTGTCTTTGTGTACGGTATACATATAACCGCTCAGGGCGGCGATGGTACGCATCAGGTTCGGCGGGCAGCATGCGCAGGCAAACCACTGAGAACGCCAGTTTCCGCTCTTTGCTTCCAGCAAGGTGCTGTAATAGAAACGGTTCCCATCCAGGTTCGTGCCAACCAGGATTGCGTTGTACAAAGCCTTCTCCACGCTGTCCGCATATTTGCCGTCCTCATACAGAAGGTTCATCCTCTGATTCCAGTTCGCCATGGAGATGGCCGCACAGATTTCACAGTAGGACTGGTCATTGGGCAATACATAGTCGTCGCCGAACCCTTCAGAGTCGCTGCTGGGGGCTGTGGTGCCGATACCGCCCGTAATATACGTCTTCTTATGTGTCACCGAATCCCAGATTGCATCCAGGCTCTTTAAGTAAGCAGCCCTGTCCGAATCATTTTCCGCCAAGGTCGTCGCTACATCCGTAACGCCTGCATAGAAATAGCCCGCACGCACGGAGTGCCCTTTGGCATTCGTCTCTTCCACAAATTTCGTCTTATCCTGGGAATATGTATCTCCATAGTAACCGCTGTCACGCAGATCGCCGCCCTCGCCGCGCCTGTCGATAAAGATTTTGGCAGTGTCATAATAATCCTGCCCTGCGCCTTCGCCTTCATATTCCTCGGCAAGTTTTCCAAATTTCACCAGCGCAAGCTCAATCTCTTCATGCCCGGGAACTTCGTGACGTGTGCCATTCTTGCCAAACAATGTAACGATTTCATCTGCGAAACGCTTACCAGCCACATAAAGCCTGTAATCCGGGTCATTAATTCCTTCCCTATAGCGTGTATATGCCACTACGCCTTCCAGGAAATGACCGGCATTGTACATCTCATGGTTAGAGAAATTCTTCCAGCGGTGTGTCCCAGTCGATTCTCCGCCGGCATAAGTCGTGCTGCGCAGCGTGAAGAATGTGTCAATATAGCCGTCCGCGTACTGGACTTTCTCGATTTTCTCAATCCAGCTGTCCAATTTGTCCTGAAGCTTCTTCCTCTGTGCCTCTATCTCCTCTCCCTTGTCATTCTGAGTTGCGGAGAGCGTATAGGAAAGAGCCTCGATACTCTTATAAATATCGGAATCCTGGAACACGAATCCGCTGAACGGCTCATATGCTTCACCATTCAGTTTCTTTATCGCATTGTCAAAATTCGGTTCCCCGCCGGAAGGCTTGCTGATTTCCAGGATTGCCTTATCCAGGGAAGCAAATGCATTAGTCTCCTGCTTGGGCGCCCAGAAAGCATCGTTCAGCTGTACGTTTTCAAAGGTTACGGAACGGTTGGATTCCGCTGCTGCAACCGGCTTCTTTACCGTAATCTTCGCTGTCGCAGGATATTCCTTGTTATTATATTTCGCCTTACCCGTCACCGTGATGGTCTGCCCGACCTGATCGGCAGCATAGCTTGCCGGGTCCACGGCATCCCATGTGACCGGAATCAGTTTAGCGTTAAAGCTCTCGCCGAGGTCGACATTATTATTTGCCGTTTTCAGGGACGGCGTCGGCTCGTCAAAAACCAGCCCCTTTGCCACTACGGAATCAGGCAGGATAGGCGCTACCCCGGCAGCTGTTGCTGTCTGGTATTCTACGATTTCGTCCACACCCTGCACATGGATTGCGATTTTCTTCTTCCGGTTCACCCCATCCCGGGAAACGGTAAGCTCCAATGTGGCGTCGCCGGCTTTCAAGCCTTTCACCTTCACCTTGGTTCCATTCGCCGCTCCCTGGATAGCTGCCACTTCCGCCGGGGAGACGGTCCATTGGAAGGAAGCGTCTGCCGTCATCGTGCTTGGCACAGCTGCCGCGGTATATTCTTTCTCCTCGTCAACAAACATGCCATTGTCTCCGGTTACGACCGCGCCCTGAAGCTTATCGGTCACTTCGCTCCCAAAGACTTCCCATTCGCTGATGCCAAACCCATTAGATTCGGTTCCGTTGCGCTGCACGTTCAGACGAATCCCTCTGGTCGTAATCTCCTGGGAGAATGTCAGGCTGTTCCACACGCCGCCTTCCCCATTGACGCCTCCATGCTCCACGCCTACTGCTGATATAGGCTTCCAGGTCTCCTCATCCTCGTCCAGGTATTCTGCTTCTGCACTGGCAGGGAATGACACGCCTGCGGACGGCGCTTCTTCATCCAAATCTGCCCACCACATAATGCGCATACCCTTTAAGGTATGGTCTGTCTCCCATCTGAGCGTGACAGGCATCGGATAAAGCGATGCGCCTGCCCCCCAGCTGTTCCAGGCCCCTCCTGCTCCTGCCAAAACCCCGTCATTAATAGCTGACGGCGCAGATGCATATGAGTTGCTGTAAGGCGTGTCTGCGATTGCCGACAAAGCTACATTTTCTCCCAGCTCCTCTGTGCCGCCAGTTTCCAACGGCATCTGCGTTCCTCCCTCTTCTGCCTGCAAAGGTTGTGCAGGCACGACGGAAAATACCATTGCCAGGCTAAGCGCCAAGGCCAGTAGTTTTCGTTTCATGTACATTCCTCCTTCTTATCCTATAATATTTTTATTGTACACCCAAGCCTTGCCAAAATAAAATGATACTTTTTTCTACTTGTGGTAATAATTTAAACAACGGCAACTATTCAGGAGGGCTGAATAGTTACAAACAAAGAACCCCACACTCTCTGAAAATCCAGAAAGTGTGGGGTTCTCCTACACAATGATTTAATTATATTTACGCTTCCTAGCTGCTTCGGATTTCTTCTTGCGCCTCACGCTCGGTTTTTCGTAATGCTCTCTCTTACGAATCTCCTGCTGAATCCCTGCCTTCGCACAGTTTCGCTTGAATCTGCGTAAAGCACTATCCAAAGTTTCGTTTTCTTTAACGATTACATTTGACATACTCTCACACCTAACCTCCCTCCAGTTGCGTATTGTGCATATTCAACTGTTTGGGTCATATTTTATTGCACTATCATTCATTATAGCAGATTTTCTCTATAAGTCAACTACTTTTGCTGGGAAATTTTACATTATTTTACACATAATATCCCCGGTTCCTAGCTGACCTGACCCTCGAGCGCCGCTTTCGCCTCTGCAATGGCATCGGGGATTCCTGTGGGGTTCTTGCCGCCTGCCTGCGCCATATTCGGCCGTCCGCCGCCGCCCCCGCCGACCTTGCCGGCGATTGCCTTAATCAGGTTCCCTGCATGCGCGCCCTTGTCCATGGCTGCCTGGGTTGCCATGGCAATCAGGCTGACCTTGCCGTCATTCTCCGAAGCAAGCACGACCACGCCTTCGCCCAGCTTGGATTTAAGCTGGTCTCCCAAATCACGCAGGCCATTCATGTCCACGCCAGGCACACTGGCCGCAAGCAGCTTCACGCCGGAAATCTCGCACACCTGATCCATGACGTCTCCCAGTGCATCTTTTGCCGCCTTGCTCTTCAACGCCTCATTTTCCGCCTGCAGCGCCTTCATGTCCGCGCACAGATGCTCTATTTTCTCCACCAGCCCTGCCGGGTTTGTCTTAACGGCCTTTGCTGCGGCAGCAAGGATTTCTTCCAGTCTGTCATAGTAGGCAAAGACCGCCTTGGAAGTCAATGCCTCAATCCTGCGCACGCCTGCTGCCACGCCTGATTCAGAGACAATCTTAAATGCGCTGATGCTGCTGGTATTGCTTACATGCGTCCCTCCGCAAAGTTCCACGGAGAAATCCCCCATCTTAACCACGCGCACGGAATCTCCGTATTTCTCACCAAACAACGCCATAGCGCCTGTCTTTTTCGCTTCTTCCAAGCTCATGACTTCCGTCACCACCGGAAGGGATGCTGCAATTTTCTCATTCACGATTGCCTCCGTCCTGGCAATCTCCTCCGGCGTCATTGCCGCAAAATGGGAGAAATCGAAACGCAGCCTGTCCGCATTCACGTCCGAACCGTGCTGCTCCACATGGCTTCCCAACACCTCGCGAAGCGCTTTCTGCAGTAAATGGGTCGCGCTGTGGTTCCTGCCAATCAAGGAACGCTTCTCTTCCTCCACGGCAAGTTCCACAACATCGCCTGCCTTGAACATGCCGGAAACCACCTTTCCCACATGCCCGATACGTCCGCCCCTGAGATGGATGACATCTTCCACTGCAAACTTATTCTCACCGGCACAGATTACGCCAGAATCTGCGTTCTGCCCGCCCATGGTGGCATAGAACGGCGTCTCTTCCACAATGATTGTCCCTAGCTCGCCGTCAGAGAGGGCCTCCGTCAGCTCCGTCTCCGTCGTCAGCACGGTTATCCTGGAATTGTGCGTCAGGCGGTCATAACCGACAAACTCCGTGGTGATGGCCGTGTCAATCTCATCATAGACTGTAGCGTCCGCCCCCATATAGTTCGTCTCTTTCCTGGCGTTCCTCGCCTTGTTCCTCTGATCTTCCATGCAGGAGGCAAACCCTGCCTCGTCAATGGCAAAGCCTTTCTCCTCAAGGATTTCCTTCGTCAGATCCATAGGGAACCCATAGGTATCATATAATTTGAAAGCATTTTCGCCTGACAGCACTTTCTCTCCGGCCTTCGCCATCTCCTCCTGCATCTGGGAAAGGATGCTTAAGCCCTGATCGATCGTCTTGTCAAACTTCTCTTCTTCCTGGGTCAGTACCTTGAAAATAAATTCCTTCTTCTCCTCCAATTCCGGATAGCCGTCCTTACTCTCGGCAATCACTGTCGCGCTTAAGGTAGCAAGGAATTTCCCGCTGATGCCAAGCAGCCTCCCATGGCGCGCGGCACGGCGGATTAAGCGGCGAAGCACATACCCGCGCCCCTCGTTGGAGGGCATAATCCCATCTGAAATCATGAACGTCGCAGAACGCATATGATCTGTTATCAGGCGAATAGACACATCGTCAAGCTCCTCAGCCTGATAAGTCTTCCCGGATACCTCGCAGACCTTGTCCCGGATAGCTTTCATCGTATCAATGTCAAACACAGAATCCACATCCTGCACAACCACGGCCAGACGTTCCAAGCCCATCCCGGTATCAATGTTCTTGTTAGCCAACTCCTCATAATTACCATGGCCATCGCCGTCAAACTGGGTAAACACATTGTTCCATACTTCCATGAAACGGTCGCAGTCACAGCCCACTTTGCAGTCAGGCTTCCCGCATCCATATGCTTCCCCGCGGTCATAGTAAATCTCAGAACAGGGGCCGCAAGGGCCTGCGCCATGCTCCCAGAAATTGTCGCATTCTCCATTTTCATCCCGGAAGAAACGGGTAATTTTCTCTGGCGGGACGCCTACTTCTTTCGTCCAGATTTCAAACGCTTCGTCATCCTCGCCGTAGATGGATGGGTAAAGCCGTTCCGGCTCCATGCCGATGACCTCGGTCAGGAACTCCCAGCTCCAGGCAATCGCCTCATGCTTAAAATAATCTCCAAATGAAAAGTTTCCCAGCATCTCAAAAAACGTCAGATGCCTGGCGGTCTTTCCTACATTCTCAATATCTCCGGTACGGATACATTTCTGGCAGGTGGTCACGCGTTTTTTCGGCGGTATCTCCTGTCCCGTAAAATAAGGCTTCAGCGGCGCCATCCCCGCATTAATTAACAACAGGCTGTTGTCATTGTGAGGCACCAAAGAAAAGCTCTTCATCGCCAGGTGATCCTTGCTCTCGAAAAATTCCAGATACATCCTGCGCAGTTCATTTACTCCATACTTCTTCACAACAAATTTCCTCCAACTATCTATTTCTCTTCCTGAATCTGTCCTGCCGCTTGGGCATCTTTCCTGCCGCGCAATGCCTTACCGATAAAAATCCCGGCCAATGCCACTGCAGCAAACAAGACAAACTTTACCGAATACTGTAAAAGACTGGCAAAAAACACGTTCACGCACCTCCTATCAGATGTTTATATTCGTAACTTCTTAGGTCATATATTATCATATCACAAAACCCAGGGCAAGCCTCATTAATCGATAATTGGGGGCAGTTCCACCATTTTAAACATCTCTGTCTTATACCCATCAATCATAGCGGCATCCTTCTTACTCAGCTCTGCCAACGCATAATAGGTAACCACGTCGCCCGTCCATGCCTCATCCGGCCCCTGCTCGCCGACGCCTACCCGAATCTTAGCAGTCACCTTCCCCTTCTTATCTTGCACAAGCTGCATTTCATGCGCTGCTACCGGCGTGCTTCCGCTCCCAAATGTGGATATATAGACGAGGCACAGTGATTTCTTCTTGAAAAAAGATTTTTTATATTTTTTGAGGTCTCCCTGAATCCCGTAGGCAATATAACCGCCTTCTTCCTTGCCGGCTTTCAGGTACTCGGCGATTTCCTTTTTGGAATCGAATACCCGGTACTTCTTACCGATGCCGGGCAGAAGCCCTGACACAGACTCGACCGCAAAACAGTTGTCTGTAAACGTCTTTTTCTTAAATGCCACCACTTTAATTGGAAAGGCCGCTTTCTTCCCGCGGTTTTCCAAAGACACCGCATATACCTTAACGCTGCCGGGGTTCTTGGCAGTTACCAGCCCATTCCCTGTGACAGACACCGTCTTCTTGTCAGAAGTCCGCCACCGCACCTTGCCCTTCATGGCGGAGGGCGTAACCACCATTTGCTGCTTCTGCTTCACATACATGGTTTTTGACGGTGCGGAAATCTGAAAGGATTTCGCCTCGGCTTTTATCCCGCCCATACACATGACAGCAGCGACAATAACCAGTAAATACTTCAAATATTTTTTCATAATCTCTTACCCCATCTTTCCCATTCCTATGCTTTCCTATCTGCTCACTCTAAAACCAACGATTGGTTCTCCCTGTCAAACAGGAGGATCCGTTGCCGTCCCTGTTCCTGCCCCAGCCGGTCACGGTATTCTTCCACCAACCCGTACTTCTTCCACAGATGCATGGGAACCACATAGCCTGCGCCTATCTGCTGCATGAAATACTCAATGCCAAGAAACTTGTCCTGTTCCTGACGGGGATCCACGACCACAAACGAAACATCCGGTTTCCTTTGCGCCAGAAGATCGATCTGCCGCTTATAGGTTGCCTCCTGGTAGAGGTTGAACGCCTCTGTCTCTCCTTCCCACCGCCACCAGTTCAGATCTCCCGCATGGTAAATCACCTTGCCGGAAACGGTCACCAGAAATGCGACCCCGCTATCCGTAGAAAGGAATGTCTCCACTGCTACGCCCCCGACCTCATGTTTCTCCCCCGGCCTGACATAGGTAATCTTTTCCTTAATTTCCTCACCAAATCCCAGCCGTTTTAACATGGAATTGCCGAGTTTCCTTTTCACCTCCTTCGCAAAAATATAATGAATCTGCCGATATCGCCTGCTCCATGCAAGGACTTCTGCATCAAAATGATCTCTATGGCTATGGCTGGCAAACACATAAACCGGCGTTTCCTCAGGATACTCAGGCATTTCCCCATGATATTCGCAGGATGGCAGCCCTTTCCCATTGTAATAATCAAACACCAGCACTTTCCCGCCTGTTTCCACGCAGAACGTGCTGTGATGGATGTAAATTATTTTCATATCTTTCCTCTTCCATCTGGGAATCCCATCATGTTATCTGATTTCATCATATCACCTTTCCCTCACAAATACAAGCTGGTTTTCCCCGCAGTGCAAATGCCAAACAGGGCGTTTCCCAAGCCATAACACAACTTAGGAAACACCCTCATCCCACAGTTTTCCACTGCCGCAAACCTCATGCTTAACGCTATATAATAATGCAAACCAACCCGCCATTGCTGTCATTGACAATCTTCTGCATCGTATCCTGGAGCTTGACTTGGCTCTCGTCATCCATCATGGTAATTTTGCTGCGTATGCCATCCTCCACCAGCTCCCCGATTGACTTGCCAAAGATATTTGTCTGCCAGATTCCTTCTTCCTGATCCCTGGACGTCTTGATGTAGCCAATCAGATCCTGTGCCTGCTCCTCGCTGCCTATGATAGGAGCTATCTCCGTCTCCACGTTTGCCCGGATCATATGGATGGACGGCGACTGTGCCTTAATCTTCACACCGAACTTATTGCCATGGCGTATCAGTACCGGCTCCTCAATCTCTATATCCGTAAGCTGCGGCGTCACCACGCCATAACCTTTCTGCTTCACCGCCTCCATTGCGCTTCCTACCTTGTCGTATTCCTTTTTCATCGCAGATAGCTCTTTGATCATGGAAATCAGCTGGTACTCTCCCTGGATAGGCACCCCGGTAAGTTCGCTCATATTCTCGTAATAATATTTCTCATCAATGTCAAACAATATCTGCACGCATCCCCTGGAAAGTTCCATTTTATCCATCTTCATGCGGCGGATGTATTCTCCTTCCGGCGCCAGATCCGTCCCACGGATATCTTTCGCAAAGGTAAATTTCTTCAGTATCTGCATGGCGTTCTGGATGACGTTTTCCTTTATTTTATGCGTATTCTCCAGCATTTCCACCCACTTCGGCAAGAAGAAATCCACCCGCTCAATCGGGAATTCATAAAGGATGCTCTCTAAAATATGGTAAATATCATCCTTCCTCAGCTGCTCGCAGTTTACCGGAAGAACTGCAACCCCATATTTTGCAGACAGTTCTTCTGCAAGCTTCTGGCTCTCCGCTCCGTAGGGCTTCTGGGTGTTCAGGAGGATGATGAAAGGCTTGCCTATCTTCTGCAGGGAACCAACCGTCTTTTCTTCTGCTGCGACATAGGACTCCCTTGGCAGCTCCGTAATCGAGCCATCCGTGGTGATGACAATCCCGATATTGGAATGCTCCCGGATTACCTTCTGCGTCCCAATCTCCGCTGCCTGCGTGAATGGGATTTCGTAATCAAACCAGGGCGTCTTCACCATACGCTCCGTGCCATCTTCCATATGCCCGGTCGCACCCTCCACCATGAACCCTACGCAGTCAATGAGGCGGACGCTCACCTCAAGGTCATCGCCCAGGCGGATTTTTGCAGCCTCCTTAGGCACGAATTTCGGCTCCGTAGTCATAATCGTCTTGCCCTGCGCTGATTGGGGCAGCTCATCCGTCGCGCGTTCCCTGCTATGTACATCCTCCATCTCCGGCAGCACCATGACATCCATGAAACGCTTGATAAACGTGGACTTTCCAGTCCTCACAGGACCCACAACGCCAATATATATGTCGCCGTTAGTCCTTGCGCTGATGTCTTTATAAATATTATATGTACCGGTACTCATATTTTCCATACAAAAAACCTCCTGTTCTACTGTTACCAGTATATGCAGGAGATTTTGTATTAGAATAAAAACTACAAATCCGCCCGTCACTCAAGCATGACTTCTTTGACAGATACCTTCTTAATCTTCCCGGAATAATAAAACATCACGAATTCGTACACCACGAGGAAGAGCCCAAGGGAGAAGAACATGGCCGGAAAATCAAATTCATACGCAGGCACCCCCTCCATATCCTTGAACACTATGTCAACCATGATCCTCAGCAAGCCATATTGGTAAATGGTTCCCACGGCAAAACCGATATAAGACGCCGGGCGGTAACCGCCAAGCAACGCGCGGCAGCATTCTTTCTGCGAATAACCAAACACCCGCATCATGGCAATCGTCTTAGTATTGCCTCGGATGACGGTCGTGATTGCCAAAAAAAGTGTCGTACATGCCAGGATTATCCCCATCAGCAGCATCATCATGCCCATCATCTCACTGGCCAGCTCATTCATGCTGGCAGACATCTGCGTCATGGAGGAAAAACAGAATGAAGCAAAGACAATGAAGAATACAAGTGTTTTCCTGGTTCTCAGCGTATCCCTCCTAAGCTCATCAATAAACAGACAGTCCCTTTCTTTTGCGTTTTTCTGCTTCCTTACTTTAACGCCAGACTGCAGGCTGTCTCGCAGAAGAAGCAGAACCGGCTTTTTCAGTTTCAAGGCGGCATAGACAACCGCCAGCAGAGCAAATCCAGCCGTCGGCAATACCACCAAGTACAAGACCAGGGACGGATGGAACGAAATAACCGTCTCCGGCAGGATGTTATCTTCATTCTGATATCTGTAAAATTCCGGCATTAACAGAAATGCCCCCAGAAACCCAACAGTCGCCCCGGCAAAAACACTCATCCCAAACACCCAGAAATTACAAGCAATTCTCATGTTCGAATATCCCAAGGCTTTCAGAATCCCCAGCTCCTTCTTATGCGAATCTATGTAATGCTTGATGTAGAAAAACAGCATCACCACAGAGGTAACCAACAGACAGCCGCCGCTGACGGCACAAACCACTCTCACCACCAACACCTGGGCATGATAGAATACATGCGCCTGCTCGGAGCATATCAAATCCTCAATCTGCAGGACATCGAAATAATAATTCAGAAACATTGCGCAGACCAGCACTGCGCAACAGGAAATGACCGAAATCCCAATAAGCTTCACCGTGTCTTTTATCCCAACTACCATACCCTCACCATCCAATCTCGTAAGCGGTCTTCGGCGCTTCGTTCCCGCTGATTTCCACTATCTTGCCACTGTTCATCTTAATGACTGTGTTTGCCATCTGGGCAATATTCAGGTTGTGCGTCACCATTACCACCGTAAACCCATGTTCCTTCTGCAATGCGCTGATATAATCAAGCACCTGACGGCCGGTCTGCTCATCCAGAGCCCCCGTCGGCTCATCCAGGAAAAGTACTTTCGGCTTTTTGGCCAATGCCCTGGCAATGGACACCCGCTGCTGTTCCCCACCCGAAAGCTCACCCGGATATTTCCTCAGTTTTTCCCCCAAGCCTACAGATTTGATGATTTTTCTGTAATCAGAGTTGCCGGCAAGATCCGCCCCCATGCGCACATTTTTTTCCACCGTCATATGGGGTAATAAGTAATACTGCTGGAAGATAAATCCCACCGTTTCCTTGCGAAATAACGTCAGGTCGCCATCCGACAGCCGGGTGATATCCCTGCCGTCATACCTGACGCTGCCGCTGTCAGGGTATTCCAGCCCTGAAATCACATTCAGGAACGTTGACTTCCCAGAGCCTGACGCGCCTAAAATCACCACAAAGTCTCCATCCTCAATTTTCGTACTAATGCCTTTCAGCACCGAAAGCTTGTTCTCATGGCTCCCATAAGATTTCTTGATATCCTTAATCTCAATCATTTTTTGTTCCTTCCTTCATTTTACAAAACAACTGTTTTATAACATCTGTTCTAATTATATCTGTCTGGGGCTGCATTGTCAAGAGACAGATACGGGCATTTTCCAGATAAATCCCTCACAGAGCCAAATATAATATAAAACGAAAAAATTACCGCCCCATCACCAAAACCAGGTGATGGGGCGGCTAGTGTGCTGCCACGCCCTTCGGAATCTTAATAACTCTTTGCCATTCTGTCCAAGGCATAGCACAGGAACAATATCACAGCGCCTAACCCTACCGTCATCCCAAATGCCTGCAAAATATCAGCTGCCCCCATCCGTATGTCTTCCAGGATGAAAGAAAGCAAAACCGCCAGCAAAAACCCTGCTGCAAAGCCTGCGCCTGCCGCAAGGAAAAAATGTTTTGATATTTCCAGACGCTGCATACGCCCCTCATACCCACAGAGCTGCCACACATAAATAATCTGCCTACGGAAACGAAGCCAAATGAGCGTGACAAGAATCGTACTCAGCGAAAAACTAATCAGTATCATGACATACATGGTATCCATGAGCGCACCCCCGGACAACAACCGTGCGATGGGAGAAACTACATCTCCTGCCTCCAACAAAATCTGCACTTGCGCCGGGAGAGGGAACAGGCTGTTCAGTTCCTGCCCGATTTCCAGTAAATCCGCCTCCTTCTTCGTATCAAGCACATAGCTGGAATTAATGCCGGCAATCCTTACTGCAGACCTCAGATCCATCAGCATCATATAGTTCAGGCGGCTGTCTTCTTTCGTTCCCATGACGCCAGCCACCTCAAACTCCATGCCTTGATACGTGCAGTACCGCTTCCCGTCCCGCTCCACGGCCATTTCCCGGTATTGCTTTCCAAGCACAGCCTTAGGCGTATCAGACCATGAATCGGCAAAATCAAAATACTTTCCCTCCAACATAGGCGGCTCTTCCACTTTACCGCGGACACAGACACCCCTGACAATCATTTCCGGATCCTGCAGCGGCATATAGATGGCAAAGTCATCATACTTCGCACCCAGAACCGGCATCACTTCCTCCCACAGCCCTTCCTGTTCTGAATTATAGACGGAAAAATTTTTCTGATGCCCCGAATACATCCCGTTCTTGCTCATGCTGTTTGTCTGCTCTGCGCGGGAGGCCGTCAGAATCAGCAGCAGGCACAGCGATATGGCCGTGAAACTTAAAAACAGAAGAACCGTACCTTTAGGAATTTTCCTCCCGGCTACTTTCATATTATCACCCCTTTGCCATGGACGCCGCCCCCAAGGCCGTCATCCAAGATCATGCCGTCTTTGAGGTAAATTGTCCGTTCGCAGTTTCCTGCCACTTTTGCATCATGGGTGACGATGATGACTGTCTTCCCCCTCTCGTTCAGCCTGCGGAAAATCGCCTGCACAGCCTCCCCGGTGGCTTCATCCAACGCCCCGGTCGGCTCATCGGCAAGTATCACCCGCGGCTGCTTGACGATTGCCCGTGCGATTGCCGCCCTCTGCTGCTGCCCGCCTGACAGCTCGCTGGGGTAAGCCTTTGCCTTATCTTCTATCTCCAGTTCCCTTAATGCCTCCATTACCAGTTCCTTTATCCTCTTTCTGGAATGCCCCTGATATTTGAGCGGGAGCGCAACATTCTGAAAGATATTCAGGTCATCCGCCAGCGCAAAATACTGTACCACAAAGCCAACTTCGTTTCGGCGGAATTTCGTCAGCTCCTTCTGGCTCTTAAAATTTACGGTCTTGCCGCCATATGAATATTCTCCGCTGTCAAGAGACATCATCCCTCCCAGGATACTCAGAAGCGTCGATTTGCCGGAACCGCTCTTTCCCATGATGGCGACCAACTCTCCTTCCCGGATGGAAAGGCTGACCCCACGCAACGCCTCCACGCGGGCTTCCTTCTTGCCAAAGGTCTTGCATACTTCTTTTAATTCAATCATGTCTGCCTCCTTGCTTCTCCTCTCAGGACATCTGCACATGGCTTTTTTGCCGGATCAGATGCTCTGTGTCCACACTCAGTCTTTTTGCCGGATCAGATGCTCTGTGTCCACCCCGCGCATCAGATACGCCAAAAATGCCGCACCGACAAGATATGCCGCGCCGGTAAATAGGTAAACAACGCGTACCGTGACCTCCACAGGAAATTCGCCCACAATTTCAACCGAAAACACATACCTCCCCAAACATATTGCCGGGAGCAGGATTACCGCAACTTCCAGCAGGCAGGGAACCAATATCATGCCCAGGGAACAGCCATTCATGAGATAAATCCCATATATCCTGCTGTTGGATTGAATCTTATCATTAAACATGACGAAAAGCCCATAAAAAGCAAAACACAGCAAGGCTACCGTCAGAATCAGCAAAATCCTCACGCTGGCTGCCGATTCTTTGCGGAACAAGTTCATACCCACGGAAAGACCGGCTGGCTGGGCAGGCGGGATGCCATACCTCTCTCCAATCTTCTGGTAATATTCCACCAGTTCTCCTATTTCCCGCCCATCCGGAATCTGGACAGTCCCATCCTCTACTGCTATGTATGCGTCAAACGCATATTTCTCGATTTCATCCACATTTGCCGGATCTTCCTGTACCCGGATGCCATGAGGGAAAATAATCCTGGAATCCATAAGAGTCATCGCTGTATCCATCTTGCCATAAGGGGGAAGAGACAGACCCCGCTCCAATATCCCTGCCACCTTACATGGAAACGCATATCCGCAGTACGAAATATCTATCACAGATCCCACTTCGGCAACTCCCTGGTAATCATTCCCCAGAAGGATGGGAATTGGGTCTGATGCCTGTTTAATTACCATATTATCTTCTGTGTATCCTTGCCCTTCCACAGTACGAAACCCAAACATCCGATAAGCTCCCAAATCAATCTGCGCTGCCTGGAAGCACCACATGTTACACTGCTCTTCCTCCGTAAAGCACCCATACAAGCCTTGCAATTCCTGACTGTCAAGGAATCCCTCATAACTGCCTCCTCTGAAAAATCCTGCAAGATCGTCCTCCCGCAGATACACGCTCTGATTGTCTTTCAACGAGAAAAACGGATATTCCTCGGAAGAACTCAGTTCCTCATAGTACGACATCATGTTCCGGCACCCTGTGACAGTCGTGAAGCTGTCAGGAACTCTGTTGCTCTCATAATCAGCCATTATAAAATTCAAGGAATACCACATGCTGTCTCCTACATGCTGGGCAGATTTAAACCGGTCTCCCATATCGAGATAATAGGAACACATCAGGACAGCCATCACAAGGCTTATGGAAAACATGGCCATCAGCAATACGTTTTTCAACAGGCTCTTCCCAAAGCTGCGCAGGAATTCCTCTGCCATAAATTTCACTCTTAACATAACCCCTCCTTCTTTGTATGCTCAATTCTGGCATAACCCGTGTAAAACCATTTCTTTATTTCCTATTCCCATCCCGCAAATCCCCTCTATAACCGTATTATAAAGACGGCTTTCTCTATCCGTCAATGCACCATGCACGAATCCCCCCTGTGGGTGCTTTAATTCCCATCAGGGGGGATTCCTTTCGGTTCCCTGTCCGTCATATTCCAGACGCCCGTCTCATGCAAGCCAAAATAAGCGTCTTCTTTTCTGTTGATTTTTCCTCCTATGCTCAAGGCAGACTGCCTTTCCGCTCTTCACTGCCGGAACGCAATGCTGGGACGGGAAATAACGGCTCATCTTCATCCAAAGGTTCCACATCCCTCCCATTACGGTATTTTATCCTGCAGATTTCCTCATCGGTCTCCTCTTTATAAAAAACGGCAAAACAAGTATAATCCGTCTTACGTTCGCCTTTATATTCATCATTTTCAAAATATGCATTTCTGGAAAATTCAAAATAATCCAATACTTTCAGCATCTCCTTCTCTGTCATATCTTCGTTGACATTTACAGCCAGGATGTTCTGCACCTCTTTGACTTTTGACCCCACAGTTACTTCCCCACCGCTTATGTATCGAATCTCCCAAACCCCATTACGGTACATTTCTACCGCCTCATGGTTTTCTGCTATTGCAAAATAATCCTTCGTCCCACAGCCGACTACAAAAAAGGCCAGCAGCATAACCGCCACACTGACCCGAAGATATTTCTTCACGCTTTTCCCTCCTTTACGGCAACTTCCAGTTTGATATCCCCATGACACATACACACTATCTGGCGGTCTACCGCCGCCAGATGAATATGCATGATGGCAAAATTTTTTATTCTGCATCCATGACATGGTTACAGTGCCGTACAATTCCTACTTCTCATTTTTATGTTAAATACTCCATCCTCTGCCTTGTGGATCCCTCATATCCACATATGGCTTTGCCGCATATCTTATATTTCAAATTATATGGCGGGAGAGCCTGCGGCAATACTCCCCATCCCTCACACCCCCCTCCCTTTGATTGATAAGCTTATCATAAAAATTTATATATCAGGCAGCCGAGACGCTGTCCTTGATACCTATCCAAAATATCTTCCTCAGTTTGTCAGATTATTATCTTCTCTAAATACTTTATAAATAAAATATATACTTTTTTAACCATTTTGTCAACTATCTAATTGTACGCGAATCTCATACCTTTGTGACGATAAAGTCAATTTATCTTACAGCAAATATACTTTTTAATTAAAATATTTACTTATTGAATTGATAGTGATATAGTATATATAGTTTCCGAACTGGAAGCGTTGCCGCTTCTCTGTAAGCGAAACTTAACGACCCGGCAAAATGCAATAGGAAGGTGATTATGAGCAGAAAAACCAGAATAACAGGAGACGAAAACACCTTTGCTGAGAATCTGCAGAACTGTCTGGGTGAAATGCTGATACTGTTCTTGCTCAAGCAGAAACCAATGTATACTTATGAGATTGGGCAGGAAATCAGCCGGATCAGCAATGGCACTTTTAACTACAAATCACTTTACCCTTACATTTATCGCCTGAAAAACGCAGGCTGTATTGAAGAGAAGAGCAAGGAGGTGGAAAAAAACAGGACCAGGATTTATTTTCATATTACGGATTATGGGCAAGGGCATCTGGTGAATATCAAAAAGAAATACCGAGAATTGACAACTGCCGCTAATATAATCCTGGATCTTGATGATAGGATTTACTAAGGAGTTAAAACTACCATGGATAAACGTTTAGATAAAATAATCAGAAAATATACACGGACTACCAGGCGCTTATTAATTTGTCCAAAACCTTACCGCTGCCGGCTTATCTCTGACATGGAAAAGGATATCGAGCAATTCATTACGGAAAATAATCCTGCCAGAGAATCGGACATCATCAGATACTTTGGCACTCCTGCCGAGCTGGCACAGACTTATTTGGACAGTATTCCACAAGATGAACTGGCTGATTATAAGAATAAGAGAAAATCTCGTATTACTATTATAAGCACTGTACTTATCACGTTATTTGTGTCTTGTATCTTTTTCTTATTTATAGAACTTTGGAAATCTCATAAAATAAATGTCATATACGTTGAGGAAACTATTGAGATATTAGATGAGGGTACAGAATAACATAAAGTTAATTTAGCATAGAATAGAGAGGAGTATTCTAATGAAAAAAATTATATCTATCTTAGCCGCAGTTACTTTAATCTTTAACTTACCAATCATTGCTAACGCAAATGAAGCCAACATAACAGATACTTGCCAATCTAAAGCAATTGTCGATTTGGGAAACGGACTTATTGTAGAATATAGTATTTCTGAATCCACACCCAATGCACGTGCAAACACAAAAACTGCGACAAAAACGGCTACTTGTAAGCTTAAAGACGGCACAGTAGTTGCAACTATAAAATTGACTGCCACTTTCTCCTATACGGGTTCTTCTGCAACATGTACCAGTGCTTCTTCAAACTATTCCTTAACACAAGGCTGGTCTTATAGCGATAGAATTACCACCCGCAGTGGGAACACGGCAACAACAAGTGCTAAATTTGCGAAAGGCTTTAGTTCTGCCACTATCACCGTAACCATGACATGCAGCAACTCTGGCGTAATCTCATAAGAAAAGCACAGATATCTATATATCATGAACCCGCAGGGCGCAGCAATCGCTGCATCCTGCGGGTTTTATTGGGCATAGGAACATCCATTTCTGTGTATACACTCATCTGGTACAGTGACACAAAACAAGTGTAACTGTGCAACGCTTTATCACACATCTCCCCCTGACTTTTGTCAGACTATTGTTATACGGTCTGCATTCCCGAAAGCTGCTCCACCTCCGCGACGCTGAGTTCCGTATATTCTGCTATTTCCTCAACTGTCAGCTTCCGTGCTTTCAGCATCCTTAGAGCCGTTTTCTTTTTAGTTTCATTTATACCCTGGCTTATTCCCTGGCTTATTCCCTGGCTTATTCCCTGGTTCAGAATTCTTCTTGCACTCGTTTCAATCGTCGCTCCTCTCATCATATCACCTACCTTCCTCTGCACATTCCCATATTTCTGTGCGATTTCCTTAATGACATCGCCTGACAGGTCAATGATTGTCCTCTTGTCAAATGCCCCAATCACCCCCCGGCTTTCCAAGCCATCAAGCCTTTCCAGGATGACCCGGTACTCCGCCTCCAGTTCTTCCAGCCTCTGTTCATTACTATTATACTCCGGCAAGCTTTTCTCATGTGAAAAAATGTAAAACGGTATCAGCAGCAGCAGGCCTTTCTCAAAAATCGCTTCCAGTGAATATGCCTGCACTTTCATCACCGGAACCTCATACTGCACCGTCCCTCCCGGCGTGGCTATCACATACCTCATCTTATCCGGCGTCTTTTTGTAAGACCTCAGGTACAACACCGCGGTGTTCGGGAATGTCACCGTTAGGGTTTCCTCCCTGACCTCCCCCTCGTCAAGCGCTATCTGCGCATCGTACTCAAAAAGACGCACCGTCACCTTCCCGTCCGGCAGGCTGCTCTCACATTCGATGTGGTATTTCTTCGGCACCTTCCCCAAAACCCTGAAATTCGTATCCGTGATGCGCTCTTTGCTTGCCCCATCCTGCTGGCCTATAAAATGCTCATTGGGGAAAAACTGAATTTCTTCCTCCCCTGTGTATGCCTCCCCAAAAATCTCATTGATTACCGGAAGGATCAGTTTCCGGCAGTCATTTAAGATTGTACGGAATGCCCCGTCATATATATTAGCCATCCATTCTCCCCCCCTCCTGCCTACAATTTCATCTTACCATCATCCCTGCATAAATTCAAGCGACCTCCAGCATTCGCCAAAAAATCAGGGGCAAAATTGTGCGACGCTTCCTTACACATTTGCCCCTGTCATTTATAAAACTACTATACAGTCTGCTCTTCTGAAAGCTGCTCCACCTCCGCGACGCTGAGTTCCGTGTATTCTGCTATTTCCTCAACCGTCAGCTTCCGTGCTTTCAGCATCCTTAGAGCCGTTTTCTTTTTAGTTTCATTTATACCCTGGCTTATTCCCTGGCTTACACCTTGGCCTATACCTTGGCTTATTCCCTGGTTCAGAATTCTTCTTGCATTCGTCTCGATCATCGCGCCTCTCATCACATCTCCTACTATTCTCCGCACATTCTCATGTTTCTGTGCCATTGATAATCAATTCCCTTATACTTTCTGGCAGAAACGCATAAATATCTTTGCGGCATACGCTTTCAACTGTCCACTTCCCCTTCTGGCTTCTCTGACAATCCTGGCTCCTTTAGATTTTTCCGACCATCTGATAATCCAGGCTCCTTTAAACCTTTCCGTTTATCTGACGATTCAGGCTCCTTACGCTCTTTGGGCGTATCCGGCAATTCCGGCTCTTCTGGTTCTTCCGGCTCTTTGGGGAGCCTTCCGTACACTTCTACTTGTCCACGTATTTTCCTTGCCAAGGCGTCATCCAGGGCGTCCGGGCGCATCCGCCACATCCAGTTGCCGCCCAGGGTAGACGGTGTGTTCATCCTGCCCTCGCTGCCAATGCCCAGGACATCCTGCATAGTGACGACTGCCGTATCGCCAACAGAAGACCACACGCCTCGCATCACGCCCCAATGGTATCCCTCGGCCTGATCCAGTTTCAAGTATTCCTTGGCAAAAGCAACGCATTCCGCAGGCGCATCCTGCAGCCAGCCAAGAATTGTGTCATTGTCATGAGTTCCCGCATAAATGATGGAATTCCTGCCGTAATTGTGCGGAAGGTAATCACCATCCTCCCGGGCGTCAAAGGCAAACTGCAGCAGCTTCATGCCTGGATATCCTGAATCCTCAAGCAGTTTACGCACTGATTTTGTAAGGAACCCCAAATCTTCCGCAATGATGTCAAGCTTGCCCAGCTTTTCCTCAATCGCACGGAACAAAGCTATGCCCGGGCCTTCACGCCACTCTCCCTTCTTGGCTGTCTTCGCGCCATAAGGAATCGCATAGTAGGAATCAAACCCTCTGAAATGGTCAATGCGAATCACATCAAAGAGCTTCGACATTTTCTCCATCCGCCGTATCCACCAACGGTAACCGTCTCTTTTCATCGCATCCCAACGAAACAGTGGATTGCCCCACAGCTGCCCATCCTCTGAAAACGCATCCGGCGGGCATCCTGCCACATCAATCGGCTGCAGCTTCTTATCAAGATAAAACTGCGTAGGCTCTGCCCACACATCTGCGCTGTCCATCGCCACATAGATGGGGACGTCGCCAATCATGCGTATGCCATTGTCATTCGCGTATTTCTTCAATGCATTCCACTGACGATAGAACAGGTACTGAAGCATCTTCCAGAACCCGACCTCTTCTGACAGCCTCTTCCTGGCTGCGGCCAGGGAAGCTTTCTCCCGCTGCCTGAGTCCCTCTTCCCACTCGCTCCATGATCCCCCGTCATGTTCGTCCTTCAACGCCATAAAAAGCGCATAATCTTCCAGCCATTCGGCCTGCTCATTGCAGAACAGCTCAAAATCCTGCGGCGGCGTCTTCTGAAACCGGCCAAACGCCTTATGTAGCAGCGGATAGCGGTTTTCATAGAGAGTCTCATAATCTACCTGCGTCATGCTCTCGCCCCACTCATATGCCCTGCATTCCTTTGCAGTTAAAAGCCCCTCCTCACAGAGGGTCTCCAAATCAATAAAATATGGATTTCCGGCAAAGCTGGAAAACGACTGGTAGGGAGAATCCCCATAACTTGTCGGGCAGATTGGCAATACTTGCCAGTAACTCTGTCCTGCTTTTACAAGAAAATCTACGAACTTCCTTGCCTCCTTCCCCATGGTTCCAATGCCATAGGGAGAAGGAAGGGAAGAAATGTGCATTAAAATTCCGCTGCTCCGCATGATGCGTATACCTCCTGTTGCTATTTATTGTTTCTATATTGTAATTGCTTAACCTTTGACCGCTCCTGCCACAACGCCTTCAATGATGTATTTTTGGCAGAAACTGTAAAAATTAATAATCGGGATAATCGCTAGTACCAGCATTGCCATCATGGCCCCCATATCCACGGAACCGTAACCACCCTTTAAGTACTGGATTGCAATGGGAATCGTTTTCCAGCGTTTGATGTCCAGCACCAGATATGGAAGGAGATAATCATTCCATATCCACATTGCCTGCAGGATTGCCACTGTAATGCAAGTTGGCTTTAAGATTGGAAATACGACCTGAAAAAATGTCTGGATTGGTGTGCATCCGTCAATCATGGCGGCTTCCTCAATTTCCAGAGGAATGCTGCGCACGAACCCGCAGAACATGAATACCGACAGCCCGGCGCCAAATCCCAGATATACTAATATAATACCAATAGGACTATATAAATGCAACATATTTGCCAATTTTGACAGCGTAAACATGACCATCTGGAAAGGGACGATCATGGAAAAGAGGCATAGATAATACATACCTGTGCAAAATACGGATTTCACCCTAGAAATGTACCAAGCGCACATAGAGGTACACAATATAATCACTGCGACGGAACATACCGTAATGAACAAGGAATTTCTGAGAGCGTCAAAAAACTTAATTTTTTCTATTCCCCGCACGTAATTCTCAAACTCCACGAACATTTTCCCGAAAGGGAGTTCGAATGGCTTGCGGCTGATATATACTTTCTTTTTGAACGAATTTACGACCACTAAGACAATAGGGAACACCCATGCCACTGAGAGCAGGGTAAAAAACAGACTCCATGCCCATCCGTATTTTGCCTTCCTCACACCCATTACTGCTGCACCTCCTTCGTTCTCGTCAGTCTTGTCTGGATTATGGCTATAAGCGCGACCAGAATGAAGAACACGACTGCTTTTGCCTGCCCTACCCCTTCATAGCCAGCCCTTCCATAAAATGTGTAAAAAATATTCAAAGCCAGCAGCTCAGACATCCGCGACGGCTCGCCGTTTGTCAGCGCAAGATTCTGGTCAAAAAGCTTGAATCCATTTGTCAGCGTCAGGAACGTGCAGATTGTGATTGACGGCATCACCATAGGGATTGTCACATGCCACAAAATCTGCGCTGGTTTCGCGCCGTCAATTTTTGCCGCCTCTATCAGCTCGGGCGGGACATTCTGGATGCCTGAGATATAGATAATCATCATATACCCTATCTGCTGCCAGCACATGAGGATGACCAGCCCCCAAAACCCATAAACGGAATTATATGTCAGGGTCTTCTGGTAATGAGCAAGGATACCGTTTAATAAGAGCTGCCAGATATAGCCCAGGACAATCCCCCCGATTAAGTTTGGCATGAAAAATACCGTGCGGAATGCATTTGTCCCCCGGATTCCCTTCGTCAGCAGCATTGCCACGGCAAACGCCAACACGTTAATAAGCGTCATGGATACAATCGTAAACGCCGCCGTATACCAGAGCGAATGGAGAAATGTCTTGTCTGATAGAATTTTCAGGTAATTCCCTATGCCTATGAACTTTGCGTCCGTCACTGTGGTGAATTTGCAAAAGGACAGATAAATGCCCATGAGAAATGGAATAAAAAATCCGATTGTAAAGGCCGCCAGTGTCGGGAGCGCAAACACGGGGAAATATTTTTTCAATGATTTCTGCATAAACCGCCTCCAAAATAGATTCACGCATAAACTGCCTGTCCGCAACCACGGACATACTACAGGGATGGCAAGCCACCCCTGGCAGACATATGATACGCTGTAGTTATTGGTTTACTGCTTTGTACTCGGAAGCCCAGCCATCGACAAACGCCTTCTTTACGGCCTCCCAGTCTCCAGTCCCCTGCGCGTATTCCAGCAATGCGCTTCCTACGCCGTTCTTCCAGCCTTCCGAAGGAATCGTGGAAAATACCCAGGGGACGGATGTCTTTCCGCTGTCAATATATTCGTTGGCAGCTGCCACCAGCGGATTTTCCGGCATATACTCATCCGTGAAAGTGGTAAACGGCGTCACGAATCCCATCTCGTCACGGAACGTCTCCCTTCCCCTGTCGCTGGTAATAACCCATTCAAGGAATCCCAGCGTAGCCTTGATGTCATCCTTAGAAGCATTTTTGTTCACGCACCAGTAATTTTCAGACCCAGTGCATAATCCCTGGTTTGCCTCGTCACCCACACCAATATAAATCGGCAGCATCCCCATGTCATCGTCGTCAACATCGTTGCCGGTAATGTCTTTATATGCCCAAGTCCCGTTCTGGTAAAATACAGCCTCGCCCATGGAAAACTCTGCCGCTGCATCTTCCCCGGTCATGCCGGAAATCATCGTTGGTTCTACCGTAGAATCTGTAATATACAAATCCCAGATATTTTTATAGGCATCCAGATGAGTTCCTTTGATGACATCTGCGGTGTCAAGGTCTTCATCCTGATATTCGAAATAAATCGGCATATTGGCCAGATGGGTCTTGAACCGCCAGTCCGAAGAAGAATCCATGCCTGCCGACGCAAAAACTCCCTTGATTCCCAGCTCGTCCTTCTTTGCCTGCATATCATCCGCCACTTCCTTGAGCTTGGCAAAACTGTTAATTTCGGAGACATCCTTAATTTTCGCCCCATCCATCTCGCAATACTCGTCAATGATGTCCTTATTATAAATCAGCCCATACGTCTCAATGACATAGGCAACGCCCTGGACTTGCCCGTCATCACTGATCAACGCAAAGTCATCGCTCTTGAGGTTTTTATAAACCGCGCTGTCCTTTAAGTCGTAACAATAATCTTTCCAGGAAGCAAGCCCCGCCGGGCCATTCACCTGGAACAGAGTCGGAGCTGCTGACTTAGCCATTTCTGATTTCAGCGTGGACTCATAAGTTCCTGACGCCGCAGTCTCTATCGTTACCGGAATGCCAGTCTCATTACTGTATTCCTCCGCCAGGTCTTTCCATTGCTCTGCCTGCTCGGGCTTAAAATTCAGGTAATATACAGAACCGGCCACTTCCTCTATCAGGCCGTCCTCTTCCCGATCCGCACCGTTGTCATCCTGTGCCGCATCATTGCCATCCTGATTCGTGCCATTGCCCTCGACATTGTTATCTGCCCTATTCCCATCATTGCCTCCGTCCCCGCTTCCGCAGCCTGCTACCGTAACCGCAGCCAATGCCACTGTCAGCAATATCGATAAAAGCTTCCTTTTCATGAATCATCCTCCTAAAATTCTATTATTGTCTAAATTTTAGTATGGAATTTTTTATCTGATATATTCATGAAAAGCAAAAAATGCTATTTTGGCGGCGGCTGCGGAATTTCTACCAGGATGATGTCCGGGCCAATCTTGACAACCTGTTTCCAGGGAATCACTGTCTCGCTTCCCCTGCCGAAAAGCCCCCAACATTTCCCGCAGCCAGGGATAATCAGGGCGAGAACCATCCCAGTGCAGATATCTATATCCACATCAACCACAAATCCCAAACACTCACAGTTACAGATGTTGATGACTTCTTTTTCCCGCAGTTCACACAAACGCATAAAAATCCCCCCTGCATTATCTTATGATGCAGGGGGGATTCGTGTGCTTCCTTTATAATACGTCTTTTGTGGCAATGATGTCTACCCCGGTATCCGCCACATTGCTCAAAATCACGTCGCCGATATGGACAGGGGCCTGCACTTTCACTCCCTTTAAGGCCTTCATGATGTCAAAAATCTTCCCTTTCGGAATGTCTTCTTTCGTCTTTACGGACACTGCCGCCAGGCTTCCGCCTTCCACGATAACGGAACTGGTGACTATCCTCGTAGGATTCGTCACTTCTTTTCTCGCATAATCATCTCCGCGCTTACAAGTATTGCCTGTCACGCTGGACACTTCCCCGCCGTCCATTTCCACTTTCAGGGGACACCCCATCGGGCAGCCGATGCAAATCAGTTCTCTTGTTTCCATAATCTACGCCTCCTCTATCTTCACAGTTATCTGGGACAAACCCGGAAATGCTGCCAAATCTTCTTTCTTCAGCACAACCTCCTCCATCTCGCCAGGCGCGACCACCGGGCGTTTTCTGTGGATGACGCGCTCCTCGTTGAGGTATACGGATACATAACAGTTCTTATATACATCTCCTACGCGGAAACGGACAGTATGCTTCTCATCCATCCTGTCTGGATTGATGGTCTTAGGAACCGTATAGCGCGCACCCTCCGTCGCGACAATCGGAATATCCTTCGCATTGCTCGGCTGGTGCTTCGCGCCATTTGCCACATATTCCGCCGCATGCTTCCCTGCTGCCCCGGCCTCTTCTGAAACAAAATCCACCAGGTCATGCACATGAAGCACATTGCCGCAGGCAAACACACCCTCGACGTTCGTTTCCAGGCACTCGTTGACCAGCGGGCCGGATGTGATAGGGCTCATTTCCACGCCCAGGCTCCTGGAAATTTCATTCTCAGGAATCAGGCCGCAGGAAAGGAGCAGCGTATCGCAAGTATAATGCTCTTCCGTTCCCGGAATCGGCCTCCTGTTTTCATCGACCTGTGCAATCGTAATCCCTTCCACGCGTTCTTTGCCGTCAATGTCTACGACCGTATGGCTCAGTTTAAGCGGAATCCCAAAATCATCGAGGCACTGCACGATATTACGTTTCAGGCCGCCGGAGTATGGGAGCAGCTCTGCAACCACTTTTACCTTCGCACCCTCCAACGTCATTCTCCTCGCCATAATCAAGCCGATATCGCCGGAACCTAGAATCACGACTTCGCGCCCCGGCATATAACCTTCCATGTTCACGAGACGCTGCGCCGTGCCGGCAGAATAAATCCCAGCCGGACGGTATCCCGGGATGTTCAGCGCGCCCCTGGCACGTTCCCGGCATCCCATGGCGAGAACCACTGCTTTTGCCTGAATTTCGAACATTCCTTCTTCACGGTTCATGGCTGTCACAACCTTGCTGTCTGATATGTCCATTACCATCGTATTTAATTTATATTCAATCTTCTCCTCTTTCAGCTGCTCAATAAACCTTCCCGCATATTCCGGCCCGGTCAGCTCCTCTTTGAACGTATGCAGTCCAAAACCGTTGTGGATGCACTGATTTAAAATTCCTCCAAGTTCCTTATCCCGCTCCAGAACCAGGATGGAAGCTATGCCATTCCTTTTTGCAGACACTGCTGCTGCCAGTCCTGCCGGGCCGCCGCCTACAATTACGATATCATACTTTAACATACTCATTCCTCGCTTTCCGACTATATTCTGTCTTTGTTGATTCCTACGATAATCTTGGAGTTTCCGCCGGACTTCGTTATCTCCGACGGGTCGACCCCGCGTTCTCTTGCAAGGATTTCAATCGTCCTGGGAGAACAGAATCCTGCCTGGCAGCGTCCCATCCCCGCCCTGGTCCTGCGTTTCACGCCGTCTAAGGATTTCGCCCCCAGAGGACGGTTGATGGCATCTATAATCTCACCCTCTGTAATCATCTCACAGCGGCAGATGATGTTTCCATATGCTGGGTTTTCCTGAATCAGTTTTGCACGTTCTTCATTGCTCAAAGCCTTAGGATCTAAAATGCCTTTCCTCTCCGCCACGAAATCAGGATTCTCTTCTGCACCGGCAAGATCTTTCACAATCTCTGCCACCATCTTACCGATGGCTGGCGCGCTGGTCAGCCCTGGAGATTCGATTCCTGCACAGTCAATAAACCCCTTGGCGTCCTCCAGTTCCCCAATGCAGAATTCATGTCCGTCCTCATGGGCGCGAAGCCCTGCAAATGATGTAATCACCTGGCGGATCGGCAGTCCTTTTACTGTGGTTCCTGCTTTGCCAATCAGCTCGTCAATCCCCGCCTGCGTGGTGTTTGTCCCTTCCCTGTCCTCGATATCAATGGCTGTGGGCCCGACCAACGTATTGCCATGGACTGTCGGCGTAACCAGCACGCCCTTCCCATATTTTCCAGGAAGCTGGAATATCGTATGTGTCACGAACCCTTCCGTAGAACGGTCCAACAGGCAGTAATCCCCACGCCGCGGCGTGATGTGCAGCTTCTTTTCGCTCACCATATTATGGAACTGATCTGCATAGACGCCTGCTGCATTTACCACATACCTCGTCTCAATATCCCCCTGGCTTGTCTTCACCGTCCATAAGTCACCGTTCCTCTCAAATCCGGTGACTTCCGTGTCAAACTTGAATTCCACGCCATTGCAGGCTGCATTTTCCGCAAAAGCAATGTTCATGCCAAAGGGACAAACAATCCCACCCGTAGGTGCATACAATGCTGCCACTGCTTCATCCGCAATATTAGGCTCTAATTCTTCCAGTTCCTTCCTATTAATAATGCGGAGATCTTTTACGCCGTTCTTCACGCCCCGCTCATACAGCTCTTCCAGGTTGGGGATTTCCTCTTCCCGGAGGCATACCACCAAAGAACCGTTTTTCTTATATGGGAAGTCAAGTTCTTTGGAAAGCCCTTCCATCATCTGGCTTCCTTCCACATTAAGTTTCGCCATCAAAGAACCGCTCTCTGCGTCAAATCCTGCGTGGGCAATGGCGCTGTTCGCTTTGGAGGTTCCGCAGCAGACGTCCTCCTCTTTCTCCACCACGCATACTTTCAGCTTGTACTTGGATAGCTCCCTGGCGGAAGCCGCCCCAGACACGCCTGCTCCGATAATTACTACGTCATACATACAATCCACCTGTCCTTTCTAAAATCCTATATACTATGGGAAATGCGAAGAGCTTTCGTACCGTAGCCCTAATGAAATAAAAGAGGCAACAATCACACTCCCGGTCAGAAGTGTAACCATTGCCTCTCCATCCTCTCTGCAATGCCTTATGAATATGCTTCCACAAGTCAAATCCCCCGCAATTTGACCCTCGCGGCTTTCGTCAAATATCCTTGTGAACACGGCTATTTTCCTCATTGCCCGCGGGAATAAACTATAATATTATGGCTCCGATAAGAGGCATAAGGATTCCTCCCAGCTTTGGTTCATCCCTCTGGTAACGGCAGTGACCTCCGTCCCATATTCTACCATGGAATTACTGCATATAACCCAACTGCTAAGAGTGCGCCGATAATCGGCCCGCACAGCGTGATAGCTGCATATCCGAAATTGGAGCTTCCTTTTCCCTTTATCGGAAGCACTGCATGTGCCAGACGAGGCCCGATATCACGCGCCGGATTGATTGCATATCCGGTAAGGCCGCCGAGAGACATGCCGATGGAAACGATGATTCCGAATACTAAAAGGTTGCCTACGCCAGCCGGTGCGTCTGCCGGAAGCCCTTTGATTGCAAATACAAGCACGAAAGTCCCAACAATCTCACTGAGCAGATTCAATACAGTGTTCGGTATGGACGGGGCACAGCAGAATGTGCCGAGCTTGGTAGCCTGATCTTCCGTTGCATCATACTGTCCCTTGAACAGGATATATACGATACATGCGCCGACAAACGCGCCTGCAAACTGAGCGACAATGTATCCTGGCACCAAACTCCATGCAAGGCTTCCGTCTGCCGCCAGAGCCAAGGTTAATGCCGGATTGAAATGAGCCCCGGACGCTGCCCCAAATATGAAGGCAGGCACCATAACGGCAAGGCCCCAGGCAAATGTAATCTGAATCGATCCAGCGCCTTTCATTCCTGATTTATTGAGCGTCACATTAGCTACTACGCCATCTCCCAAGAGAATCAATATCATGGTTCCTATAAATTCTGCGATATATGGTAACATATGCGTTCCCCCTTTACTGTCTGTTTTGATTTTTGTATTTTTAGCCTCTGCCCGGGACACACAGCCCTCTGCGAGGAACCTTGAACGTCCCGGGCAGGGTATTTATCTCTTGCTTACTCTTCCTTCGCCCAGCCGAAAGAATATTTGACAGCTTTGTTCCAGCCTTTGATCATTGATTCCCTGTCCTCTTTGGAAATCTGTGGCTTAAAGGTCTGATCGATGGCCCAGTTCTTAATGACGTCTTCCTTGCTTGCCCAATAACCAACTGCAAGGCCAGCCAGGTATGCAGCTCCCATTGCCGTAGTCTCAACGCAAGACGGACGGTTAACCGGAGCGTCAATGATATTAGCCTGCGTCTGCATCAAGAAGTTGTTGGCGCTCGCTCCGCCGTCAACTTTCAGGGAATTCAGCTCAATCCCGGAGTCTGCCCTCATAGCCTCCAGCACATCGTTGGTCTGGTAAGCCAGGGATTCCAATGTCGCACGGATAATATGGTACTTGTTGACGCCTCTGGTTATCCCTACGATAGTGCCTCGTGCGTACTGATCCCAATGCGGCGCACCCAACCCTGTGAATGCAGGAACAACGTAACAGCCGTTGGTATCTTTGACTTTCTTTGCCATGTATTCTGAATCCGGCGCGCTGTCAATCACTCTCAGCTCATCGCGCAGCCACTGGATTGCTGCCCCGGCTACGAAGATAGAGCCTTCCAGAGCGTAATTCACTTTCCCGTCAATCCCCCATGCAATCGTTGTGACAAGCCCATTCTTAGAGAATACCGGCTTCTCTCCGGTGTTCATAAGCATGAAGCATCCGGTTCCATATGTATTCTTTGCCTCTCCGGCCGTGAAACAAGTCTGTCCGAACAGGGCTGCCTGCTGGTCGCCCGCCGCGCCGCTGACCGGAATCGGGCCGCCGAAAAATGTCGGGTCTGCCGTCCCATATACGCAGCTTGACGGCTTTGCCTCAGGAAGCATGCTCGCCGGGATATCCAGTTCCTTGAGGATTTCCTCATCCCACTTCAAGTCATTGATATTAAAGAGCATCGTCCGGGATGCGTTGGAATAATCCGTCACATGAGCCGCACCCTTTGTCAGCTTCCAAATCAACCATGTCTCAACGGTGCCGAAAAGGAGTTCTCCTCTTTCTGCACGTTCCCTCACGCCTTCGACGTTGTCAAGAATCCATTTCAGCTTCGTTCCTGAGAAATATGCGTCAATCACAAGCCCAGTCTTCTGGCGGAAGGTATCTGTAAGTCCCTTGTCCTTTAAGCTGTCACAGTATTCTGACGTCCTGCGGCACTGCCACACAATCGCATGGTATACCGGTTCTCCTGTGTTCTTATCCCACACGATGGTAGTCTCACGCTGATTGGTAATGCCGATTGCTGCGATGTCCTCCGCAGAAGCCCCAATCTTCTGCATTGCCTCTACCGCAACTCCCAGCTGTGTCGACCAGATCTCGTTCGCATCATGTTCTACCCAGCCTGGTTTCGGGAAATACTGTGTGAATTCCTTCTGTGCTACGCTGCACATTTCTCCCTTTTCGTTGAAAAGAATACATCTGTTGCTTGTCGTTCCTGCATCCAATGCCATTACATATTTCGCCATAGTAAAAATCCTCCTCTGTTATAAATTAGTTTCCATGCATCTGCCGCCTACATAAACCATATGTCCTGATTTGTCGTAGAAACGGAAATTGCCCCCGCATCCAATGCATCAATGACGTCCTCCCGGTCACTAATCAGCCCCCCCGCAATCACCGGCTGAGTACTGAGCCTGTTGACTTTTCTTATAATCTTAGGCATGACCCCCGGCAGTATCTCGATAAAATCTGCCTTTATCTGCCTCTTCTGCCTCTCAATGCTGTGAAAAGCCCTGGAGTCCAAAACAAATATACGGAAAACCGTGTACAGAGACAACTCCTTCGCACGATTAATCATATTCATCCGCGTGGAAATAATGCCATCTGCTTTCGTATTCTTGCGGATATAATCCACTGCCACCTCATGGTTGCTTAACCCCTCAACCAAATCAATATGCACCAGCGCTATCTTATCTGCCTCTTTTATCTTCTCTACGATTTCTGAGATGTTGCACATATCCCCAAACAGGATAAACACAATCTTCACTTCCGACTCCAGACATCGCTCAACTCCCTCAAAATCCTTAACTGCAGCTATCACCGGGCAATCTGTCATTGCATCGTAAAATCTCTGTTCCATAATTCCTCCACAAATCACTCGCTGGTTTTATTTCATCTCTGCCAGTCCTCACCTCCAATGTCAGGGCACACCTTTCTGCGATTGTGCTAAAAAAAGTAGGGCTAATAAACAGCATCTCTGCCGTGTCAACCCTACTCCGTGTTCTCCTGGTCTGTATTTCGTTTTGTATAAACATATGCTAGCATCTTTCACAAAATAATTCAAGCCGTATTTTGAAAAAAGTAAAAATATGTCTAAAATTGTCAAAAAGCAGAGGATGCATTTGTCTATATTGCCAACAAACTTACGGACAAGACTTCAATATCTGATACATCTCTTCTGCCGTCTTCACGCCCAGCAGCACTTCCTTGTCATTGATGACGGTCATGGGAATCCGCTCAATCTTGTATTCTTCTGCCAGATGCGGATACAGCCTGGCGTCAATCATCCTGGCCTCAACCGCTTCCGAAAACGCCGCCATCTGCTGGCAGGCAATCACCTGTTTTGCACAGTGATGGCAGGACAGGGAAACAAAAATCTTCATCTCTGCCTTCTGCGTCAGCTTGCCAAGCTTTTTCAGCAGCCGCTTATCCATTTCCTGCCCGGGCCCCGCCACATTGTAGAGGGCAATTACGAGGGAATTCATTTCCCTCCCGCCGGTCACTCCGTGGAAGGCAACGCCCGTATAACGGCCATCCTTGTACAGCGCAGTTGCCGGAAGCAGGGAGACGTCAATCCCTGGCAAGGAATCTTTGGCTTCCTGCGGCTCATAGAACTGGCAGGACAATTTCTCTGACAGGCCGACGACATGGCGCGCCAACTCCGCCATTTCCACACACGCCCTGTCCTCCAAATCCACGACGCACGCCATCTGAACCTCCCCGGCCAGCTTCCCCAGCACACCGCGCAACTGCTCCTCCAGCTCTGGCGTAACCAAACTGCTTACCGATGAAATTTTCTCCATATCCATACACAATCCTCCTACAACATGCCTACCAGATCAAGGCTCGGCTTCAAGGTCTCCTCGCCAGGCTGCCACTTTGCAGGACAGACCTGATCGCCATGCTCCTCCACAAACTTCGCGGCCTGCAATTTACGCAGCAATTCTTCCGCATTCCTGCCAATGCCCATATCATGGATTTCATAAGCCTTTATTTTTCCTTCCGGGTTGATGATAAAGGTTCCCCGGAGCGCCTGCCCCTCTTCTTCCACCAGCACCCCAAACTGCCTGGCCAGCACGCCGGCCGGGTCGGCAAGCATCACATACTGAATCTTGCGGATTGTGTCGGAAGCGTCCGCCCATGCTTTGTGTACGAAATGGGTGTCTTCTGAGACAGAATAAATCTCACACCCCTCTGCCTGGAACTCCTCATAATGATCGGCAAGGTCGCCCAGCTCTGTCGGGCACACAAACGTAAAGTCCGCAGGGTAAAAAAACAGCACGGACCAGTGTCCTTGCAAATCCTCCTGGCTCACCTCTGCAAATTCACCCTTCACGAACGCCGACACGCAAAAATCCTCCACCCGTTTGTTAATCATGTTTCCCATAGCAATACTCCTTCCTGTCTGTAGTATTTTTCATTATAAATTTTGACGATCCCAAAGTCAACATCGATATGGCTTGGGGTTTCCACATTTTTTCCACTTGCAATCGCAGATAAATACAGTTATAATACAGTCACCCAACTTATATGATTTTAATGATAATGGAGGAGGTACACTATGGAGAAGGAAAAGAATTTAGGCATCACAAACCTGAATGGGATGTCCGCGGATGATGACACGACCTGCGGGCTGAACGACATGAACTGCGTGGAGACGAAGGAAACAGCAAGCAGCATCACGGACATGAACAGCGCCAGTTCCGACGACGACACGACTTGCAGCTTCACAGATATGAACTGCACGGGGGAATAGCTGCACCGGGGGGGCACATTCGCAGCCAGGGAAACGCTTTCATCGGCGTTTCCCCTATTCTTCAATGACATGGATTTCCAGAAAATCAAATGCAATCTCTTCCACAAAATTATCTTGATAAAACCTTGCCTTGGCATGACGCTTAAATTCAGCCACGGTAGCGTCCAGCCAGATCGGCTTCCCTAAGTCAAATTCATAACAAGCCTGCTCCAACGCCCGGAAAATCTTATGCGTGCGCGTCTCATCGCTTTCATCTTCGATGACCGCATCCTGCATGAGATGGTTGTCCTTAAATATCTTAAACCAAATACGCATGAAACTCCTTTCCCTGCCCTGACCAGGCAAATGCTCCGAAACCAATCATACAAGTTCTGTTATCTGCGCTGCCGGCTGGCCTCATACATCAGGAGCGCAGAGGCGACCGCCGCATTAAGGGATTCTACTTTCCCTTCCATGGGAATCCTGATATAGGCGTCCGCCAGATCTGCAATCTCCCGGCTCAGCCCTTTTGCTTCATTTCCCACCAAGAATCCGCAAGGAGCTGCATAATCCGGCTGGTCATAAGAAAACGCTCCGCTAAGATGCGCCGCATACATGGAAATCCCCCTGCCCTTTAGAGCTGCAACCGTCCCAGCCAAATCCTCGGCGACATAAAACGGCACACGGAACAAAGACCCCATGGTTGCACGGATGGCCTTGGGATTAAATATATCCACAGTGGTACGATCCATGATCAAGCCCGTGATGCCCGCGCCCTCCCCGGTGCGCACCATCGTCCCCAGGTTCCCCGGATCTTGGATACTCTCTAAAACTAAAAGATGCGGCCGCTCGCCCAGCAAATCCTCCAGCCCATACTCCGGCATCCTCACCAGGCAGAGAATTCCCTGGGGCGTTTTCGTGTCGCTGATATGGGAAAACACACTGTCTGATACGACCTCAAACTCATAGCCCTCTATCCGTTCGCGATTCCCGTCGTCCGCGAGAAAGCCCTCTGAGACATACATAGCCTGTATCTGCTCCCGGGGAGCTTCCATGCACATTTTCATTCCTTCCACCACAAAAACCCGCTGCTCGTAGCGGGTTTTTGCCTTTTTATTTAACTGAACGATTTCTTTCATCCTGGAATTGGAAGAACTGGTAATCATACGGCTCTGTCTCCCTACCGGCTGAGGCTTCCGCAGATTTCAAACTGGTACTCTGAAATCGCCTTTTCCATGGAAAGCGCCTCGTCTATATCAAAATCAACGAATTCCCCATGGCGGTATCCGACCACGCGGTTAGACTTGCCATCGCACAGTAAGTCTGCCGCGTATGCCCCCATCGTCGACGCATAGACGCGGTCCTTACAAGTCGGGCTTCCGCCGCGCTGCATATGCCCCAGAATCGTGGCACGGGTCTCTACCCCGGTAGCTGCCTCAATACGCTTGGCCATGCTGGTGGAATGGCCGATGCCCTCCGCGTTGATGATGATGTGGTGCTTCTTGCCACGCTTACGGTTATTGATGATATTATTTACAAGCTTCTGCTCATCATAGTCATATTTCTCCGGCAGCAGGATATCCTCGGCGCCATTGGCAATCCCACACCACAGTGCGATGAACCCTGCGCCCCTGCCCATAACCTCAATGATGGAACACCGCTCATGGGAAGTGGATGTGTCACGCACCTTGTCTATGGCGTCCATCGCCGTATTCACTGCGGTGTCAAACCCTATCGTATACTCCGTGCAGGCAATGTCAAGGTCAATCGTCCCAGGAATGCCGATAGTGTTGATTCCCAGAGACGCCAGCTTCTGCGCCCCCTTAAAAGAGCCGTCCCCGCCGATGACCACTACCCCGTCAATCCCATGTTTCTTACAGATTTCCGCGCCAAGCTGCTGCCCTTCGGGAGTGGTAAACTCCTTGCACCTCGCCGTCGCCAGGATGGTGCCGCCTCGCTGGATGATGTCTGACACGCTCCTTGCTTCCAAATCTATGATTTCTTCCTGGAGCAGCCCTGCATAGCCTCTCTTAATTCCCTTTACTTTCTTGCCGCGCGCAAGCGCCTGCCGCACGACTGCACGGATTGCGGCATTCATTCCCGGCGCATCGCCTCCGCTGGTCAGCACGGCGATTGTCTGAATTTCTTTTGCCATAACAAATTCCCTCCTGTCTCTATATTAAGTATTAAGTTCCACTGTGTCCAATTTATTCTATTTTAATCTCTTTTGGCAATATTTTCAATATTCTTTTCTACAACTTTTACATTATTTTCCCCTAAAATCTTAGCTAATCTGTGAACTGTCTCTGGCAATGCGTCCACGCTCTGGCTCGGCGGAAGCCGTTTCATCTGCTTTTCCCCGGAAATATAAATCACGACGCCATCATTCCCATCGCTGCTATTGAGGATTGCGGACAGCTCCTTTTCCCGCTGCTTATAATCTTCCCGTGTCGGGAACTGCAGCCACAATTCCTTTTTGGTATCATCAAAAGAATACATGCGCTCACAGATCAATTTCCCATTCTTTTCCTCTTCCGTGACGACGCGCCCCCGGATAAACACTTTCTCGTCAATGTTCAGCAAGCGGCTGTTTTTTTCATAACTCTTGGGAAAAATGATGACTTCCAAGGTTCCTACCAAATCTTCCAGGGTTATAAATGCCATGGTCTGGTTATGCTTCGTATATTTAATGGTCTTATCCACAATCATACCGCCAACCATAGCCGTCTCGCCATCTGCAACACGCGTCTTCCCGCTCTCCTCTTCAAGCACAAAGTCCGTGGTCACCCTGCTGATATTCCTACGCCATTTCTCCTCATACGCCTCCAGAGGATGCCCGCTGATATAAACCCCAAGGACTTCCTTCTCAAATCCCAGGTACATTTCTTTGGAATATTCGCCCACATCGGGCATCTTCACCTCAAAATCCGCCTTTTCCTCCTCACCGGCAAGATCGAACAGCGTCATCTGCCCAGCCATAGTATTTTTCTTATCCTGGGCAATGCCGTCCATGATTCCGGCATACGCCATCATGCACTGCTTCCTGGTCGCCCCCAAGCCGTCGAGCGCGCCTGATTTAATGAGGTTCTCTACCATCCTCCGATTAATTTCGCGCTCTGCCATACGTGTCAGGAAATCAGAAAGGTTTTTGAACGTTCCCCGCTGCCTGCGCTCTTCGCAGAGGTTTTCTATAAAAGCATGGCCGACACTCTTAATCGCCGACATCCCATAACGGATAGCATTCCCCGATACGGAAAACTCACTCTCCCCTTCGTTAATATTGGGCGGCAGCACCTGGATGCCCATCTGGCGGCAGGAAAAAATATATTCCGAAAGTTTGGAAGTGTGATCCATGACGGAACTCATGAGCGCAGCCATATATTCCACCGGGTAATAATATTTCAGGTAGGCCGTCTGGTAGGCCACCACTGCGTAGGCAGCGGCATGGGATTTGTTAAATGCATATTTGGCAAAGTCCGTCATCTCGTCAAAAATCTTGTTCGCGACCTGCGCACTGATGCCGTTGCTCGCGCAGCCGGGGACGCCCTCTTCTTCATTCCCGTAAACAAAATTCTTACGCTCTTTTTCCATGACCGACGTCTTCTTCTTAGACATGGCACGGCGCACCAAGTCGCTCCTGCCGAGCGTGTACCCGGCAAGGTCGCGGACAATCTGCATGACCTGTTCCTGATAGACGATGCATCCGTACGTCGGCTCAAGAATCGGTTCAAGCTGCGGGCAGTCATACGTAATCATCTGGTGATTGTTCTTGCCGCGGATATATGCCGGTATGAAATCCATGGGGCCGGGACGGTAGAGCGAAATGCCGGCAATGATATCTTCCAGGCTCTGGGGCTTTAGCTCCTTCATGAAATTTTTCATGCCTGCGCTCTCCAGCTGGAAGACGCCGTCCGTCTTCCCAGTTCCCAGAGAATCCAGGACCGGCTTATCGTCATAATCCACCTTGTCTATATCAAAAAGCCCGTCATCTGTAATCGCTGGATTTTCTGCTTTCTGGCTGCTATGGATAAGGTTCACGGTATGCTGGATGACCGTCAGGTTGCGAAGTCCCAGGAAATCCATTTTCAGCAGCCCAAGTTCTTCCAAAGTGGTCATGGTAAACTGAGTAGTAATGGCCCCGTCACTCCCCCTGGACAGCGGCACAAACTCATCCACCGCCTTGGAACTGATGACTACGCCCGCCGCATGCATGGAAGTATGCCGGGGCAGGCCTTCCAAACGCTTGGACATATCAATCAGCTTGCGGATGCTCTCGTCATTCTCGTAAAGCCCCCGCAGTTCCGGGTTCATCTGCAACGCTTTGTCTATGGTTATCCCAAGCTCCATAGGGATCTGCTTGGCAACGCTGTCCACGAATGCGTAAGGCAGATCCATGACGCGCCCGACGTCCCGGATGACGCCGCGTGCCGCCATTGTACCGAAAGTGACAATCTGCACGACACGGTCTTTGCCATATTTATCGCTGACATAATCAATGACTTCCTGCCTCCGTTCCACACAGAAGTCGATATCGATATCCGGCATCGTCACACGCTCCGGGTTCAGGAAACGCTCAAAAATCAGCCCATAGCGGACCGGGTCTATATTTGTGATTTCCAGAGCGTAAGACACCAGGCTTCCAGCCGCGCTCCCACGTCCCGGGCCCACGGCAATGCCGGCTTCCCTGGCAAAGCGGATAAAATCCCACACAATCAGGAAATAGTCCACATAGCCCATTTGCCGGATAATATCAAGTTCATACTGCAGCTGCCCTTTCAGCTCCTCAAATTCCATGTCCTCTTCCCTGCCCGGGATTTTCACCATGCCGCCCTGCTGCGGATACCGCCGCTCAAGCCCCTTATGGCAGAGTTCGTTTAAGTATTCCCAGGAAGTGTAGCCCTCCGGCACATCAAATTTCGGCAGCTTCGTCACGCCAAACTCAATTTCCACATTGCAGCGGTCTGCAATCTTGTGCGTATTGTCCAAGGCTTCTTGGGCATAAGGAAACAACGCGCGCATCTCTTCTTCCGATTTCACATAATACTGCCCGCCCTCATAACGCATCCTATTCTCATCCGACAACTTCTTCCCTGTCTGGATGCAGAGCAGGATATCATGGGAATCCACGTCTGTCTCATAAGTGTAATGGACGTCATTTGTCGCCACCAAAGGTATCCCTGTATCCTGGCTGAGGCGCAAAAGCTGCTGATTGACATAACGTTGCTCCGGCAAGCCGTGATCTTGCAGCTCCAAGAAATAATTGCCATGGCCAAACGTCATATCGTGCCACAACGCTGACTCTTTGGCCTCCTCATATGCCCCTCGCGCCAGCAGCTTCTGCACTTCCCCGGCAAGGCAGGCGCTCAGCACAATCAGGCCTTCACTGTACGTCTCCAGCACTTCCCGGTCGACTCTTGGGCGGTAATAATATCCCTCAGTGAATCCACGGGAGACGATTTTCATCAGGTTCTGGTAACCGGCATTATTCTCCGCCAGCAGGATTAAGTGGAAATATCGATCCTCCCCCTCCACTTTCTCCCTGTCAAACCTGGAACCTGGCGCGACATAGACCTCGCAGCCCAGAATTGGCTTAATCCCTGCGTCCTTTGCCGCGCGGTAGAAATCAATGACGCCATACATCACGCCATGGTCAGTGATGGCAGCAGAATCCATTCCCAGCTCTTTCACCCTTGCGACATATTCTTTTATCTTGTTGGAACCGTCCAGAAGGCTGTACTCCGTGTGGACATGAAGATGTGTAAATGACATGGCTTCCTCCGTTTTCGTATCTTCACAACTGCTTCTTTTATTTTACCCTTACTCTTATAATTATGCAAGAAAAGAACGCCGGGAATCCTCTTCTTCCCAGCGTTGCGATAAACTCTATAATACTTTTGATAAGAAATCCTTAAGCCTCTGGTTCTTAGGATTGCTAAAAAACGCTTTCGGCTCGTTTTCCTCACAAATCACGCCCTCGTTGATAAAGACGACGCGGCTTGCCACCTCTCTGGCGAAGCCCATCTCATGCGTCACCACAACCATGGTCATGCCGTCTTTCGCCAGTTCTTTCATAAGTTCCAGCACTTCGCCGACCATCTCAGGGTCAAGCGCCGAAGTCGGCTCGTCAAACAGCATCACATCTGGATTCATGGCAAGGGCACGGGCAATAGCGATCCTCTGCTTCTGCCCGCCGGACAGCATGGCGGGATAAGCCTGCGCCTTGTCTGGCAGCCCAACGCGTTCCAGAAGTTCCATTGCGCGCTTATCTGCATCCGCCTTCCCCATCAGCCCCAGCTTGACAGGGGCGAGGGTGATGTTCTCCTGAATGCTCAGGTTGGCAAACAGATTAAACTGCTGGAACACCATGCCAATCTTCTGACGGATCTTATTGACATCCGTGCCAGGCGCAGTTATTTCTTTGCCCTCAAATATAACGCTGCCGCCTGTGGGCGTCTCCAGCAGATTCAGCGAACGCAGGAAGGTAGATTTCCCACACCCGGAAGGCCCGATGATCGCGACAACTTCCCCCTGGCAGATTTGGGTGCTGATCCCTTTCAGAACCTGGTTGCCGCCAAAATCTTTCCTTAAGTCTTTCGTTTCCAGCAACACATTACCTCTCATTGACTCTCAGCCTCCTCTCCAGCTTATTCACACACCAGGAAAGCCCTGTCACCAGCAGCAGATAAATCAAAGCTACGGCAATCAGAGGCATAAATGCCGAGAATGTAATGCCCCTGATGATGTCTCCGCCATGGGTTAAGTCTGTCAGGCCGATGTAACCGCTGATTGAAGTTTCTTTGAGCAGGACGATAAATTCATTTCCCAATGCCGGAAGCACATTTTTAAATGCCTGGGGCATAATGATAAACTGCATGGTCTGGCGGTAATTCAGCCCAAGGCTGCGTCCTGCCTCAAACTGCCCTTCGTCCACGGACATGATGCCAGAACGGACAATCTCTGCCACATAGGCCCCGGAATTCAGCCCGAACGCCACCACTGCCACAAAGATTTTGGGAATGTTTACTGACGCAAAAATCACATAGTAAATAATCAGAAGCTGAATCATCGTGGGAGTTCCCCGCATTACCGTCAGGTAAATCCTGCAAATGAAATTACCCACTTTCATGTACCCTGTCTTATCATGGCTGGAACGGATGATTGCCACCAAAAAACCAATCGCAATCCCCACCAGCACGGCAAACAGGGAGATTATCATGGTATTGACGAATCCTTCAATTATGTACCGATATCTGCTGTCATCTATGAAATTCAGCGTAAATTCATTGATAAAGTTCTGCACGGCACCATTTCCTCCTATTTTGCACGGACAATGATTACCTGTTTCGCTTTGGCATACGTATCGCTGAAATCAATGCTCTGGAGCCGCTCCTCATTGACCGTCATCCCTGCCACGCCAATGTCTGCCTTGCCAGACTGCACTGCATTGATGATGGCGTCAAAATCCATGTCAATAATCTCAAGTTCCATGCCAAGCTTGTCTGCAACTGCCTGTGCCATCTCTGCATCGATACCGACAATCTCATTATTCTCATAATATTCATAAGGCTTAAATGCCGCATTGGTCGCCATTACCAGCTTACCGCCGGAACGGTCTGTATCTGCCGGGGATTCGTAAGGGCATGTTCCCATCGTATCGTCTCCGGTATAGTTTTCCATAATCTGATCCAGAATGCCTTCAGACTTAAGCTCTGCAAGAGCGCCGTTGATTTTTTCCTTCAGTTCCGTATTCTCTTTGGCAATAGCAATCGCATAATCCTCATCCGTGTACTCTGTATCCAGGATTTTCAGGTCGCTGTTCTGATCCACGAAAGCCTTTGCCGGCTCGGAATCGATGACCACGCAGTCAATTTTTCCTTGTTTCAGGGACTGCACGGCATCCGCGCCTTTTTTATAACGCTCGACGGTCGTATTGCCGTCCTCCTCAAATTCGTCGGTCACCAACGTATCGCCGGTCGTCCCCAGCTGCACGCCGATTTTCTTGCCTGCCATGTCCTCCGGCGCGTTTACAGAATTCGCCGGGACTCCGCATCCCATAATGCCTGTCAGCATCGCGCCTGCCAACAGTAATGCTGCCAATTTCTTTCCACTTTTCATAATTTTGTCCTCCTATGGCATCCCTCTGACGGAATGTATGTAATCTTCGATAGAAATATAGTTGCATAAATATACGCCATTCTGTATTTTATAACAATTATATAGAAAAAGCAACAGATTTTTCGAATATCTAAATGCCATTGCTTTTTTTATCTGGTATTGTTACAATAACGAATAAAGATTTCTCCCATAGAAAGGAAACCGTTACTATGAAAGCTTTGAAAAAAATTGGCAGCATTCTGTTCTGCCTGCTCCCGGCGTTGCTGGCCTTCGCCATTCAGACGGCAGTATCATTTGCAGCCATATTTCTGAAAATTTTCCTGCAGATAGCTGCACACCAAGATCTCCTTGTAGGTTCTTCAGACCCGCAAGCCATGATGCAGTATATTGTAAACTCGGTCATGTCATCCATCATGGACAGCCAGTTCCTTGCCGGAATCTCCGCCGCTTATGGCGTGATTGCTGCGCTGATCCTGGGATTCTGGTATTGGAAAAAATTCTGCCCGAAGAGACAGCCGCACCGAAAAGCTGCCTCCATCATTAACCCTCAGATAGCCGGCGGACTGGTTATCCTGATGATAGGAATGCAGTACATATCTGCCTATGTGATGATGCTCCTTGCCGCTGTCAACCCCGGCTGGTACCGCGCCTATGAAGAGCTGCTCAAAAGTGTCGGCTTCGGTGACGTCACTTTGCTGCTTGCCGTATATTCCATTCTTATCGCACCTATCAGCGAAGAGCTGATTTTCCGTGGCGTCACCTTGAAATATGCCGAAAAGGCCATGCCGTTCATAGCAGCGAACATCCTACAGGCATTCCTGTTCGGGCTCTTCCATGCAAACGTAATACAAGGCGCTTATGCCTTTGTCGTGGGCCTGTTCTGCGGTTATGTATGTCATAAAGGCGGCAGCCTTTACCTGTCCATACTCTTTCATATGCTGTTCAACCTCTGGGGGACATTTGCGCCGGAGCTGCTGGATTATAGCGGCGGCTCCATACTTCTGCATGGTTTCATCTTTGCTGTGGCCGTCTGCCTGTCAGCTGTGGGAATTTTCTTATACCAGGGCGGCATAAAAAAACGCCCTCCCATGACGAACGCCGTACCAAAGAATCTGGATTGACGATGAGAAAGAGGCAGGCATCCAAACAGATGCCTGCCTCTTTCCGGCAATAACAAACGAACACGTTTGCTTGTTAATTTCAGCCCACAATTTTCACTGCCGTCCCATATGCTATGACCTCGGCAGCCCCCTGCATAACCGCAGAGGATGCATAGCGGATATTGACTATGGCATCTGCCCCAAGCCTTTCCGCTTCCGCCACCATTCGTTTCGTGGCAAGCTCCCTCGCCTCATTCATCATCTTGGTATACGCTTTCAGCTCCCCGCCTACTAATGTTTTGAAACCTTGGGAAATATCGCGCCCGATATTCTTTGACTGAATTGTGCTTCCTTTCACCAGTCCGAGCATCTGCAATTCCTTCCCTGAAATATAATCCGTATTTACCAGAACCATTACTCCCTCCTTTCAGCAGACAAAGGTTCGTTTATCCAAAATCCTGCCGATTCCATCCCTGGGATGAAAACAGCCTAACGGCAGCCCTATGACTTACGCAAATGGGTTTTCCGTCGGGTACATCATGCCCGCGGGCCGGTTGAAGTCAATCTCCCCCGCAGGCACGCCCAGGTACCGGAATACCTCATACAGCGCCTTCCCGAAATGCCCGAAGGCAACGGCCCCATGGTGTGGGTAGTTCTTCTCTATCAGCACATGCCGGTAGAACCTCCCCATTTCCGGGATGGCAAAGACGCCGATGCCCCCGAAAGAGCGGGTGGCCACCGGAAGCACCTCGCCCTGGGCGATGTACGCGCGGATCTGGGCGTCGGATGTACTCTGCAGGCGGTAGAACGTGATGTCCCCAGGCACGATGTCCCCCTCTAACGTCCCCTGGGTCACTTCCTCCGGCAGGCTCCTCGCCATGATGAGCTGGTGCTTCATCTCACAGGAGGACAGCTTGCCGGAAGCCGTGTTCCCGCAGTGGAAGCCCATGAAGGTATCCTTCAGGGTATAGCCATGCTTCCCCCTGATTTCGTCCTCATACATGTCTGCCGGCACGGAATTGTTGATGTCCAGGAGCGTGACCGCATCCTGGCTCACCACCGTCCCGATGAACTCGCTGAGCGCGCCATAGATGTCCACCTCACAGGACACGGGGATGCCCTTCTGGGTCAGGCGGCTGTTGACATAGCAGGGCACGAACCCGAACTGGGTCTGGAAGGCCGGCCAGCACTTGCCGGCAACCGCCACGAACTCGCGGCTCCCCCTGTGCCCTTCCACCCAGTCCGTGAGGGTAAGCTCATACTGTGCGAGCTTGGCCAGGATTTCCGGCTTCCTGTTCCCTGCCCCAAGCTCCTGCTCCATCTCTGCCACAACCCCCGGGATCCTCCCATCCCCCGCATGGCCATTGAACGACTCGAACAGGTCCAGCTCAGAATTTTCCTCAATCTCCACACCCAGGTTATAAAGCTGCTTGATCGGTGCGTTGCAGGCAAGGAAGTCCTGGGGCCTCGGCCCGAAGGAAATAACCTTCAGGTTCCTTACGCCGATGATGGCGCGGGCAACCGGCGCGAACTCATGGATCATGTCCGCGCATTCCGCTGCCGTCCCTACCGGGTACTCCGGGATATAGGCGTCCAGGTTGCGCAGCTTAAGGTTATAGCTTGCATTCAGCACGCCGCAGTACGCGTCCCCCCTGCCCTGCACCAGGTTATCCCCGGTCTCCTCTGCCGCCGCGACCACCATTGCCGGGCCGCTGAACTCCTTGACCAGCAGGGTCTCGGACGATTCCGGCCCGAAATTTCCGAGGTACACGACAAGCGCGTTGCAGCCTGCCTCCTCCACGTCTGCCAGCGCCTGCCTCATATGGCCCTCATTCTCCACGCAGACGGGGCATTCATAAATCTCCCCATATTTCTCACGGTAAGCCTTGACGACATTTTTCCGCCTGTTTTCTGAGAGCGACATGGGGAAGCAGTCCCTGCTCACCGCTACGATTGCAATCTTCTCTTTTGGCATGTTATCCATAATTCTTTCTCCTTCCATATATTACTTTCTTTTTCCATAGTTCCTTAAAACGAATCATAATTTTTCAGCCCCTATTCGTTTGATGGCTGAAGCTTTGGGAACAGCGGTTTCAGCACAGGGTATATCTCCCTGAACTGCCGGTAACGTTCCTCATACAACGCCGCCAGCCCGGACTCTGGCTCAATGATATCCTTAACCCTGACAATCCGCTGTGCGGCTTCCGCCACGGACCGATACTCGCCGCACGCCACGGCAGCCAGCATGGCGCCTCCCATGGACGGCCCTTCCTCAACCTCCGGCACTTCCACGCAGAGGCCCAGGGCATTGGCCAGGATCCTCCTCCACAGGGGGCTTTTCGCCCCTCCCCCGCAGAGCTTAGTCCTTTTGGCCTGTATCCCCAGGGACCTCGCGACCTCCAGGGAGTCCCGCAGCGCAAACGCCACGCCTTCCAGCACTGCCTGCGTCATATCCGCCCGCGTAGTGTCCATCGTAAGCCCGAGGAACGCCCCCCTGGCGTCCGGGTCATTGTGGGGCGAACGCTCGCCCATCAGGTACGGCAGGAAGTACACATGGTTCTCCCCCAGCCTGGCAATGCCTCCCTGCTCCCTGGCATACTCCCCCGTGCCGACAATCTCATCCATCCACCACTTGTTGCAGGAGGCCGCGCTGAGCATACACCCCATCAGGTGGTAGCTGCCGTCCGCATGGGCAAACGAGTGCAGGGCATTATTCCCGTCGACCCCAAAGCTGCCCGAAGAGATGAACACGGTCCCGCTCGTCCCCAGGGAAATGTTGCACGCCCCGTCCCCGACCGTGCCTGTCCCGACCGCGGCGGCGGCATTGTCCCCGGCCCCCGCCGCGACCACCACTGACGCCGGGATGCCCAATTCCACGGCAAGCCCCGGTTTTAAGGTTCCCACGGCCTGATAGCTCTCAAACACTCTTGGCAGCCATTCCTCCTTAATCCCGCAAATCTTGCACATCTCCTGCGACCAGCAACGGTTGCCCACATCGAAGAACAGCGTCCCCGAAGCGTCCGAGACGTCCGTGCAGTGGACGCCGCTCAGACGGTATGCAAGGTAATCCTTGGGGAGCATGATTCTATGTATCCTGGCATAGTTTTCCGGCTCATGCTTCTTAAGCCACAGAATCTTGGGAGCAGTGAACCCGGCAAAGGAAATGTTAGCCGTGTATGCTGACAGCCTCTCCCTGCCGACCTCCCGGTTCAGCCATTCTGACTCCTCCGCCGTCCTCCCATCGTTCCACAGGATGGCCGGGCGGATGACCCTGTCCTCCTCATCAAGGATTACCAGGCCATGCATCTGCCCGCCGAAGCCGATGCCGGCGACCTCAGACTTATCGCTTCCGTCCAGAAGCTCCTTGAGCCCTGCGACTGTCTCCCGGTACCAGTCCTCCGGCTCCTGCTGCGACCAGCCGGGATGCGGGAAATCAATCGCGTATTCCCTATTCACAATCTTTAGAACCTTCCCATCTGCCTGCATGAGCAGGAGCTTGACCGCCGAAGTCCCAAGATCTACCCCTATGTAATTCATGGACTCCTCCTTTCGTACCAATGTCATCGTTTCCTTTCGTGCGTATGTACACGTCATTCTTATATTATAATCCTCTCATTTAAAATTTACAATGTTTTATATTTTCAGATTACTTTGAGTTTCCCCCTTTACAAGAAGCCTCACGCCATGTTATATTAGTTAAATCACAACAAACTTGTGATATCTGATTATGCCGCGGCATTCTTACCCCTCCAAAGGGGGAAATCTTATGTCAGCAAAACACAAATTCTTACACGCAGCATTCGCTGTGTCCTGCATGGTATCCATGCTGTTCCTTTTCATAAGCCAGCCTGTTAAGGCAGACGCGTCAGCGGGTTACGGATTCGTTATATTAAGCACTTATTCGGAAACGATGAAAATCGGAGACGAATGTTATCTGCTGGCCATCACATCCAATGGGAAAAAACCAACGTTTTCTTCCAGCAGCAGCAAAATCGCTTCCGTCGATACATATGGGAAAATCACGGCAAAGAGCGCCGGGACAGCAAAGATTACGGCAAAAATAAAGAACGGAGAGGCCCGCTGCACGGTAAAGGTCACAAAAACTTCCATCCAGTTAAGCGCCAGGAGCATCACACTGGAGAACGGCTTTTGCGCCAGGCTGACGGCACAGACATCCAATGGGCATCCCGTCACTTACCGCTCGGATAAAAGAAGCATCGCCACCGTAGACGAATATGGCTATATTACCGCCAGGAAACCCGGCACAGCTACGATTACCGTAAAAGCCGACCAGAGTACGGCTAGCTGCCGGATTACCGTGCGAAAGCCCACGGTCAGCCTCAACAGGCGTTCCGCCTCTCTATACCGCAGGCAGCAAATCCGCCTGAGCGTCAGTTCCACCTCCAAAAGCGTCCCGAAATGGAAAAGCAATAAACGAAGCGTCGCCACGGTGGATGAATACGGTACGGTGACAGCTATAAAAAACGGCATAGCCACGGTGACCGTAACCGTCGACGGCGTGAGCAAAAGCTGTGAGATAACTGTGAAAAAACCGACGGTCAAGTTTGAGAAGAACGATCTCATACTTACCGTCGGCCAGAAAAAAGCCGTGAAAGTCTATGTCTCATCCGGTAACAAGCCAATATACTCCAGTTCCAACACCTGCGTTGCCACTGTAGATGAAAATGGTCTCATAACCGCCATGGACCTCGGAAAGGCTTATATCTACGCAACAGAAGACGGTGTAAAAAGCCGGATGCGCGTCACTGTAAAATAGCTATTCTATAAGATACACACATTCCACAAAACACGCAAATCAGGGTAAGAATGCCGGGTAATCAGAACATCTTGTATATCTCTATATCCCTACATCCATAAGTCCATACCGAAATCCTCTTCTTTCTGCCTATATGGAGCAGGGAAAAACCATTTGTCATCCTCCGTGACCTCCACTTCCTGTCCGTTCACATATTTGATCCGCATAAGCGCTTCATCCGTATCCCCACGGTAAAAAATGCCCCAACTGCTATAATCCGTTTCTCTTTCCCCCAGGTATCTGCCGCCTCCAGAATATGCCGCATTACCCACCAACTCATAATAATCCATGACTTCCAGCATATCCTCCTTCGTCATGTCTTTATATACATTGACCGACAGCTGCATCGTAGTCTCACCTGTCGCATCATTCCCTCCATACGAGGAAAACCTCAGGTTCCAAACGCCTTCATGGTACATCTTAGCCGCCCGATGCTCATGTGCCACCTGACTGATGTCCTTACGTTCAAAACGCCCGACCGTAAACACACAACCGACTGCCAGAAACACAACTATAGTTATCAATGTATAGATCTTCCCATGCTTTAACATACATTTCCTCCTTCCGTTTCTTCCTACCCGCAAAGCTGTTTCTAACATTATAAGGATACCTCTCTCGGGCCGTCAAGGGATGCTGCACGAATCCCCCGTGAACGTGCCCCAATTCCCCATCCAACCGTTTGAAATTCTCTGTATGTTATGATAACCTTGTATTACCAACCTCCAACAGCTTTGCCATCGTATGGAAGGAGTGAACTTATGTCCGCAAATTATATCACCGGCATCGTAGCCGCTCTGCTGGAAAATACCATATTTGCCTGTTTCCTGTTCCGAAGGCTGACGCTGCGCGCAATCTTTCCTGCCAGATTATCATTTGTCTGGCTTACCCTCCTTGCAAGCGCGTCCATCCATCTGTGCAACCTCGCAAATCTCGGCATTGCCTTGCACCAGGCTGCCATTTTCCTCATCTGGATCTGCCTGGAATCCTGCGTTTTTCAGGAAACATTTTCTGAGAAAGCGTTCCATGCATGCCTGCTCACTTTCATCAATTTATTTGCAGAGCAGGCTTACGCCATATTTTCCTTGCTCTTCCTCAGCGCTCATGCACCCTTCCCGTACCTAGAAACGCTTGGCGCCTTCCGCCTCCCTATCTACGATGACGTCATCGTCCCCTTGTACCTTGCTTTCGAATGCCTGATTATGCTCCTCTTCCTCTTTGCTTTAAACAAAGTACCAAAAATACCAGAAAGATTTCTGGGGCTTCTGGTCGCAGTCACGGCTGCCGCGCTTATCACATCCGCCTATTTCCTCAGCACCATTTTTACTACAGACAGCTCCCTGATGTCCATAAAACAGAGAGTTCAGTACTCTGCACTCAGCACTATGATTCTGATGCTGTTTTTCTCCACCCTTCTGCTGCATCAGCTGACCGGCAGGATATATGCACAGAACATGGAGCTGGCGGAACAGCTGCACCAACGGGAAAAAAATGAGGAGCGCAACAAAACGCTCCTACAGTCTGCACAAAGCCTGCACAGATGGAAACATGACTACGCAAACCACCTGATAGCAATGAAAGGACTGGCAGAACAGGGCGCTTACAGCCAGCTCGCACGCTATATCGAAAACCAGATAGACTGCCTGCCCCAGACATTTCCCACCACAGATACCGGGCATCAGGTTATTGACGCTATTCTCACGAACAAATATGCCGCTGCGCAGATGGAACGCATACCGTTCCGTCATTCCGTCATACTGCCGGAACAGCTTCCCTTGAATGACATCGAAGTGACTGGCATCCTCGGCAACCTCCTGGACAATGCCCTGGACGCCTGCCGGCAGGGAACTGTAAAATTTCCATACATTACATTTACAATGAAGCCGAAAAGGGATATGCTATATATATCTGTGGAAAACAGTTCCGATGGAAATTACCATTACGACAGCCATGGGAATCTAAAGACCACCAAAGAAGAGAAAGAGATGCATGGGAAAGGGCTTTCCAACATCATAAACATCACCAAAGCCCACGCGGGCTTTTACGAGATAAACCCAGAGCCAGAGCATTTCTCAGTCAATATTTTTATCCCTTTATGAAGATTTACAGAAAGGCAGAACGCGCATGGTATTCAATATAACAATCGTGGAAGATGAAGCGGCCCATGCCAGAAGGCTGCAGGCACTGCTGGCGGAATGGGGCAAAAAGAATGGGGCTGATATATCTGTGCGCTGCTTTGAAGAAGAGGGCAGCCTGTTTGCAGACGGATATGACGACGACGAGCTTTTCTTCCTCGATATCAGCCTGGCGTCATCCAATGGGATTGACGTCGCCCGGAAGCTGCGCAGCGAAGGCTTCCGGGGAAATATTATTTTCCTGACGTCATTTTCTGAATATGTCTTTGACGGATACCATGTCCAGGCATTAGACTATCTGCTCAAGCCTATCGACCGGGAACGGCTGGACAAATGCATGAGGTCCATCCTAAGGGACATGGCAGGCTCCTGTTACACAATCCAGACAAAATCTGAGATTGTGCGGATTCCTTACCATAAAATCATGGCCTTTACCTCTTTCCGGCATTATGTGGACATCCTGACCCAAATCCCCGTTTCTCCGACTGACAAAAACACGTTCCAGAGCTTCCGCCACAAAACTACGCTGAAAGCTTTGCAGCAGCAGCTCCCGCAAGAATTTGTCAAGTGCCACCGTACCGTGATTGTCAATATCAACAAAGTCATGAAGGTGACATGCACAGACCTGACGCTCTCTGACAATACCGTTTACCCGGTCTCTGAAAGCTGCCTGGAGGACGTTAGGAAAGCCTTCGCGGAACTGCTTCATTAACGGTTCTGCTGCTCTGCCGCCTCCACCCGCTTCCTGATTTCCCGGTTAAGCTGGCCCACATAAGCTTCCACATCCACATTCTGCTCATAATCGGCCATATACTCCTTCCAGTTTTTCTCAAATTCCTCCTCCGAAGACATAATGACCTTGGGAAGCCACAGCCGCTTCACCCTTTCCATCTCTGCCTTGGCCTGCCCATATTCGCTGTCCGCCGGCCAGTCTGCGACGCAGGAATACAGCGGGAACCATGGACTCCCCTCCAGCTCCTCGCCCAGGAATTCTTTCCAGGTCTGGAATCCGTAGGCATCCAGCACTTTCTTGTCGTAAGGCAAAAGCTTATCGTAATACTCCCCAGGCTGCTCTGCCGGGCGCGAGGTATTAATCCCATCTGCAAGCATCCCTTCATATGCCGGGAAATAAGTATAATCACATCTGTTCTCCTTAAGGAAATCTGCATTTGACCAGTTCGCCCTCTGCTCCTCAGTTCGGTAAAACAGCCCATCTGACCCTATCTCATAGTCGATGCCCTCCTCCCCCCAATAACGCAAGGTCATGACTTCAGGCTTTAACAAGTCATTCAGGAACTGCAAGGCTCCTTCCACGTCCTCGCAATCCACAGATATCCCCAATCCCGCTCCGATGTTCAGGTTTGGCTCCGTGCAGTTATACTTACCCTCAATACCTTCCTTTGCCGTGATGGCAAGCGGGACATAAGTCCTGTCCGCCTTTCCCATAGCATAGAGGCTGTTCTGCGCATCCATAATCTGCCAATACTGATCCACAAACCCCAGCACGTTCCCTGTGGATATCTTATCAATATACTGGCTATAAGACAATGTGAAAGTCTCTTTGTCTATCGCTCCTGCCGCATAAACCTGGCTGAGTTTCTTATAATACTGCTTTGCCTCTGGTATCGTATCATAGACCGACGCTTCCTGTGTCTCCGGGTCAACGATGGCACAGCCCTCATTGGGATAGCCTGCAAGGAACATTGCCGGGTTTTCCAGACAGAAATACCGCCAGTCGTCACACAGTATCTCAAACCCGATGTTGGGTTTTCCATCCGATTCGGGATGTTCTTCCAGGTAAGATAAAATCAGGTCAAAGTAATCATCTAATGTCTTCACCTGGGGGAATCCCGCCCATTCCAGCACCCGCTTCTGAATCCAGAAAGCCTCCCCGGATATCATGGTCTGGGTATTATAGCCCTGGATGACGCCAAAAGGCGGGATGTAATAAATATGCCCATCTTCCTTGCGCAAAGACTCCCACTGCTTGGGCGTCAGGTAAGAGTACAAATCCGGATAGTCCTCCAGATAGCCCTCCAGCGGGATGAGCGCGCCGGCATCCACCAGTATGCTGGAAGCATCCGCCCCATTGATGAAATCCGGGTATTCTTTCTTCTGGACCATTGTCTCTATCTTCTCCTCCGGCGTCTGCCCTCCCAGCCATTCTATCTGCACTCTGGCGCCCGTAAGCTGGGCAATCCTGTCCTTAAGCCGCGTATGCCCATCCGTAGCCTCTCCCGGCACTGCCATAAAGGCCGTAAAATTCTTTACTTCCTCCTCTATCCCCACATAAAAAACCTGATATGCCACTGCCAAAAGTATCGCCGCAAGAACAACTATCCCTGCCAGCCACAATTTTTTGTCCTTCATGTCCTGCCTCGCTTTCTGCCAGCCACAGCTTTTATTCTCCCTGCCCCGGGCCGCTTTCTGCCCTGCGGTTGCGGATGCGGTATTGGTTCGGCGTCATATTGTGCATCTGCACGAATTTATTAATGAAATACTCCGCCTTCCCGAACCCCACCTTCTCTGCAATGGCATAAATCCTCAGATTCGTACCCAACAGCAGCTCCTCTGCCTTCGCCATCCGCAGATTGTTCAGGTAGTCCCGGAAGGACGTCCCATATTTCTTCTTATAGAGCTGCCCCAGGTATACATTGTTCACATAGAACAGCTCCCCCAGAGATTTCAGGCTCATCTTCTCCATATAGTTTTCCCGGACATATGCATCCACTCTGTCCAGGATCTTGCGTGACTCCTGGGTACGCACCTGTGCCAGGTAGCCTGCATAGTCGGCAAAAAAGCCGGTAATCTCCTCCGTACTTCCCGCCAATACCATTTTGTTAAAAGATTCCTTACCGATATATTCCAGGATCTCCTGCTGGTTCGTCTCATCATCGAACTCCCGCACCATCTCCATCAGCCGGTACAAGATATGGTAAATGCTGGCATTAACCATTTCCATGTTCATGTCGCTACTGCGTATCCGTGCAAAAATCTGCTCCGAGCTGGCCTCAATGTCCGGCACCCGGTTTTCTTTTACCGCCTCCAGAAGCCTTTCCACATCCCCCTCCCGGATACCCATAGAGGACTTGCGGTGCCGGAAGTCCTCATAATTCCTGACCTGGGCCTCCTCCTGGGCAAGCCCATGGAGGCAGCGCGCCACGCGGATGGAAAAAAAGGATTGACACAGCTGTTCGAACGTCTCCGCCTTCTGCCCGGCATATACCTGTACCAAGGATGGGAAATGCTGCTCCACACGTTTCTGCAAGTATTCCAGGTACTCCTCATCACTGGGGTAATCTTTCTCGTATAGGGTACGGGACAGGATCAGGCCCGCCCCGAAAAAGCCTTCCTCCGTCTCAATCAAGGGGATGACATGGTAAACATGCCCCCCTACCAACCCCTTTAGGTACTGCACAAGCTCTTTCTGCTGTTCCATGCGCCCACCCCTGTCAAGAGCAGCAAATTCTTTCTGGTTTTTGTCAAATTCAAAGCTCACATACCGCTCAAGCCCCTCTTCCGAGAGATGCATCCTGACTTGTTTTAAGTTCTCCTCAGAATATTTGCCAGCCATGACCATTGACACATGGAAATCGAATTTTTCCCGCTGTTCCTGCTGCTGCCGCTGGCAATCCTGGTTGACCTTCTTAAGGATATCGATCAGTTCCTGCTCCTGGACAGGCTTAAGCATATAATCCAGCACGTTCATCTGCAACGCTTTCCTCGCATATTCAAACTCTGCATATCCGGTCAGGATTACAAACCGGATCTGCTGATGAAGATTGCGCTGCACATAAGATATCAGCTCCATCCCGGTCATCCCCGGCATACGGATATCCACAAACGCTAAATCTATATCCGTCTCCTCCAGGATGTGAATAGCCTCCATCCCGTTTTCCGCCTCTGCCACTATCTGGCATCCATATTTCCCCCAATCCACTAGCTGCCTTAACCCCTGGCGTATAAACTGCTCATCATCTACCAACAATACTTTAATCATGCATGCCCTCCTGCTTTCTCAAAATCGTCCTCTTTAAGGTCTTTCGGGATACGGATGCAGACCTCCGTGCCCTCCTGCGCCGTACTGTTGATGTCAATCTGTACCCGCTCCCCATAATACTGGTGCATGCGCACCACCGTATTCACGATACCGATGCTTTTCTCCGCTCCCTGGATGTACGTGATGTCCGCCTGCTCTACCAGCCTGCTCAGACGTTCAAGCTCTTCCGGCTCCATCCCGCTGCCCTCGTCCAGGATTTCAAAGAACAGATCGCTCTCATCTTCTGAGACCACTACTGTTATGAAACCGCCCTCCACGCTCTTCTCAATCCCATGCACGCAGGCATTCTCCACGAAGGTGATGATGACAAACTTGGGGATGAAACGCTTCCTGCACTCTTCCTGTACGTGCAGATAAAATTCCAGCCGGTCCCCGAAACGGTATTTCTGAATCTCTAGATACCGTCTCACATTGTCACACTCGTCCTCTATCGTCACAATATCCCGGTTCCACTGGATATTCTTGCGCATAAGGACGGCAAAGCTTTCCAGAATCCGCGCCGTCTCTGTCTCCTGTTTTAATATACTGTGCATACGGATGCTTTCTAAGGCATTGAAGATGAAGTGCGGGTTCAGCTGGCTTTGCAGCGCCTTAAGCTCTGCCTCCTGCTTGGCTATTTTCAGTCCCTGTTCCCTCTCCTTGTTCTTAAGCACCACTTCCACAAGTTCCTTAATCCGCAACGCCATCAAATTGTAACGGTGTATCATGCTGCCAATCTCATCCTTGCCCTCGGCAAAGGGAATGGCCTCATACACCCCTTTCCCCATGCCCTCCAGATACTCCTGCGTCAGCTTCACCCTGTCATGCAAGGAACGGTAGAGGATGTAAACAAAAATACTCGGCAGGATTAAGTTAGCCAGATACAAAAGGAACAGTGAATTCCTCTGGCTCCTTATCATATCAAAAACATTATCATGCTGCGCTGACAGGCAGATGTCCATCTCCATGCCATACATTTCCATATGCCTTTTGAGGGAACATCTCTTGCCCTTGCGTTCAGACAGGCTATCAAATTCCCTGTCCTTGCTGTCCTTGTCCTGCGTGGACAGCAGCACCCTGTCCCCAGTACTGATATAGCCGTCCGTTCCCTCACACAACAGCTCCATATTCTGCAGCAGGGCGTCGTAATCCATCTCCAGCATGATAAGGTTATCTTCGCCACAGTGAGGCAGTTTCTGGATTAGGACAAGACGCCGCCCTTTTTCGATATAGCCCCCGGACTGTACCCCGTCCTCATAATAGCTGTAGAGGAGGATATTCCTTCCGCTCCTCTTAAAATCCTGGTACCAGCTGCTGTTTTCCACGCTCTGCCTGCGCACGAAATACGTGCCATTGACAACCGTCTCGTTATCTGTGCAGATGATGATGCTGTAAACAGACTGCGCCGTATAATAATACTGGATGATTTGGTTCTCCATCAGCTCCACATACGCCTCATAATAAGCGGATGCATCCGCATACGCCATCCCCAGGAATTCCTGCAAATCAATGTTGCGGTCAAGGTAATCCGCAATGAAAAGCTGCCTGTTAATTTCGCTTGCAAGCTCCATCTCCAGACGGTCTGCAATATTGCCGACCCGCTGTTCCTGCTGCTTATCCATACCCTCTTTCATGCTATAGATAATATATCCGTTGGATGTAATCATGGGGAAAACAACGCAGGCCAGGAACAGGATGAGGAACTTCCCGCCCAGCCTGATGTCGTCCAGCCTCCCAAAAATATTTTTTTTCATGCCATGCCTCCTTTCCTCTATTGTAATGGATTTCCCCCAAAAACAACAGCCTCTTTTCAGGAAAGGATCGGCCGCCTGGAATTTTTTGGAAAGCAAAATGAACAAAGCCTTACTTACAGAACGAGGAAAAGGCTGTCCCCAAAGCCATAGCACTCCAAAAGCCATACCGGAGTATATTGAATGGAAGGGATGCTTTTTTTTCCGATATGTGCTTTGGGGAGCTACGGCTTTGGGGACAGCCTCACAAGCCTCGCTTTCGTGCAGCCGCCTTTGCGCCATTCGGCGCAAAGACTGCCCACTTATGTTATTGTCTATTCTTGTGTAAGCCTCCCTATAAGCTATTTCACCTTAAAATTCTTAGTTTTCGCTTTTTTCAGAAGATTCTTGTAGTACGCTTTCTTAGATTTCTTCACCGTGAACGTAGCGTTTTTCTTGATGCCCTTGAAGGCATTCTTGCCAATGCTCTTAAGAGCCGTCCCGCTGAATTTAATCTTTGCCAGCTTGCTGTCGCCGCTGAACGCTTCCGCTCCGATGCTCTTGACATTCTTGCCGACAGTGACGTTCTTTAACTGCTTCTTGTTCTTGAAAGCTTTCTTATCGATTGCCGTCACGTTAAAGGTCATACCATTGAATTTCACTGTTGCCGGCACTACCAATGCAGCAAGTTTCTTCTTGGAGGTTCCTGTCACCGTCACCAATTTTGAAGATGCGGTGGATTTCGTAATCTTATACTTCACGTTCTTAACCGTGAATGTCTTCTTCATGACGAAAGCTGCTTTCTTATTGATACCCTTGAACGCATTTTTGCCAATCTTCTTGACAGCCGTTCCCTTGAAGGTTACTTTTGCCAGCTTCTTGTCATTGTAGAATGCTTTCGTCCCAATGTTGATGACGTTCTTGCCAATCACAACACTCTTTAAGGTCGTCTGCTTTGTGAACGCGCTGTTCCCGATTGCCGTTACTTTGAAGGTCTTCTTCTTGTAAGTCACGGTAGCCGGAATTGTCAGGGACTTATGCTTCTTCGCCGTGCCTGTCACCGTCACAGTCTTCTTCTTGCTGCTGTAAGCGGTAATCTTATATTTGAGGCCATTTGATGTCTTGAAGGTCTCTCCTACTTTCGGATTCTGTGCAGGCGGATTGACGACAGGCTTCTGCGCTTCCTCAATGGCTGCTTCCAGCTTCGCCAACGCTTTTTTGATTTCATCTTCTGTCACGCCTTCTTTGTTGAGGATAGCTTCGACTTCTTCAATGACAGCCTGCAATTCTTTCTTCTTGGCGTCGCTTAAGCTATCCAGCAATTTCCTTGCCTCATCGATCTTCTCGCCCAGTTTCTCAGATACAGGCTTCAATATCTCTTCGGCCTCGTCAACTGCCGCTTTCAGCTTATCCAGTGCGTCCCTGATTTCGTCTTCGGTCGCGCCTTCCTTGTTCAGCACTTCCTTGGCTGCATCAATGGCTGCCTGCAGTTTTTCTTTGTTTGCGCCGCTCAACTGATCCAGAAGCTTCTCTGCCTCTGCAATCTTGTTGTTCAGCTGCTCGTCTACCGGCTTCGTAGACTCAACGGCATCCTTGACTGCGTCTTTCAGTTTGTTTAAAGCTCTTTCCAGCTGCTCTTTCGTAACGTTTTCTGCCTTCAGCGCTTCCTTGGCTGCGTCAATGGCTGCCTGCAGTTTCTCCTTCTCTGCATCGCTCAGGCTGGCAAGGAGCTTCTCTGCGTCTGCAATTTCATCGTTCAGCTTCTTCTCTGCCGCAACGATTTCCTCGGCATTCTCGATTGCTGCTTTCAGTTTATCCAAAACATCCTGGATTTCCTTCTCTGTGGCGTCTGTCTTCTTTAAAATTGCCTCAGCTTCATCAATGATAGGCTGCAGTTTCGCTTTCTGGGCGTCGCTCAGCTTATCCAGCAGTTTCTTCGCTTCCTCCACCCGGTTCTTCAGCTGCTCTTGTACCGGCTTGGAAGATTCAATGACGTCTTTCGCATCCTTGACTGCCTTGGTCAGCGCATCCAATGCTTCTGCAAGCTCTGTCTTGGTAAGGCCTTCTTTCTTAAGAATCTCCTCTGCCGCAGTGATTGCCGCCTGCAGTTTGTCTTTCTCTGTGCCTTCCAGGTCAGCCAGCAGTTTCTTAGCCTCGTCAATCTTGCTGTTCATGTCAGTAATCTGCTGGTCTGTAGGCCTCTCTATCTCTGGCGGCTGCTGTACTTCTTTCCAATGAGCATAGATAGTCATGTCTCCATTGACTACGGTATCCGCCGTCACGGCCGTGCCACCGGTCTTTTCGGTGAACCATCCTTCAAAACTGAACCCTGTCCTGGTAGGCGTCGGCAATGTGCCAATCTTTCCGCCATTCCTTACTTTGATGGTCGCAGGGCTTACCTCTCCCTCGTTGGCATCCAATGTCACCGTATATCTCACTACCGGCCCATTGGGGTCTTCCGTGAACTGGAAGTAGTCCACATTCATGATATTCTTGGTCTCAGAGCCGCGGAATACCAGGAAGATATTATGGACTCCGGTCACGTTCTCTACTGCGCACTCCACAGTCTTGTAAGTGTCTTCACTTCCGGTTGCAGCCACCTCAGCTGTGCCAATCAGTTCCCCTACCGGGCTGTCTACGCGTACTTCGATGCTGCCTCCCTCTGCTGACGCTGCGGATACCTGGAACTTCATCGATCCCTTCACGCCAAAATCAAGCTGGGATACGGAAGTCCAGTCGCCATCCTGCAAGTCAGTCAGGGCCATGTTGTAATTCTCATACAATGCGCCAGGCTGCGCGCATCCTTTCGCTTTCACGCCTGCGTTCCATGCAATAGTCTCCGCCTCAATCCTCTGATACGGATCCATATTATGGAGCTGGGAAATCCCCTGATAGGTTCCCTTGATATCCTGAATCGTGCCGTTCGCCCTCAGCTTAATGTCGTCAATGTGCGTGGAGCGGTAACCCTTCTCTACGCCCAGCGCCTTGGACACAGTCTGTGCATGGTAAATAAAGTAACTCTTGTTCTCAAATACGAAGGTCGCATGGTGGTTGTTGCCGCCCACGTTGAACCATACGCTCGGGTTGCTGAAAATCTCTCCCTGATACTCAAACGGCCCCATAGGATCGTCGCTCATCATGTAGCAGATGCTGCCATATCCGGGATTTCCTTCTGTGTGTTCCTTCATAAAATTAGAACAATAGGAATAATAATACTTGCCGCCATATTTAAAGATGCCGCCGTCCTCGAACATGCAAGGCGCGTCAATCAATTTTGCCTCGCCGTCGATGCTGATCATATCTGCGCCAAGCTTGGCAACCCTTGCCGACTTCGGATTGTTTATCTGCTCCTGCGTCGGACTTGCGCCTGGGATGCCGCCGCCAAAGTAAATGTACGCGCTTCCGTCATCATCCACCAGCACTGCCGGGTCGAAGCACCATACCACGCCCTCGCATCCTGGCGTCTGTCCGGTAATCAGCGCCTTGCCAATCGGGTCTTTCCACGGCCCTAAAGGAGTGTCTGCTTCCAGCACGCCGATGCCGGAGGCGTCATTTGCAAAGTAAAGGAAGAACTTATCCTTACCGTTTACCTTATTGTAGGCAATCGCCGGCGCCCATGCGTGGCTTGCCCATTCTGCCGGCCCGGTGCCGCCGTTTTGGCCTGCCACCTGGATTTCCCCATGATCCGTCCAGTTCATGAGATCGGCAGAGGACACTACGCGCAGGCTGGTGATATAGCTGAAGTTATTCGGTATCACGTCGCCTTTCTTATATGTCACTCCTTCAATTACAGTATCTTCTGTTGCATACTGGTAATCATCTGCCGTCATGTACACATAGATTCTGCCGTTGTACTCAATAGCGTAAGGATCCGCTCCGAACTCCTGGGTCATAATGGGGTTGCCATACCCAAGCTTCTTTGCCAGAGCCTTGGTATCCAGATATTTCAGGCTGATGGGCGCCTTGCCCTTCGATACATTGTACTCTATGGCTTCGCCATCTACCGTCACATAATCCGTTGTGACAGATACTGTCTGGTCTTTATCTACATAATTTTTCAGTTTGAGTTTAATCGTTGCAAACAGCTTATCTGCTGCATTAAAGGAAACATCGCTGCCCTTGACATTGATGGTCAGCCTGCCGTTTTTAAATGTATAGCTGGCTTCTCCCTTGATTGCCGCCGTATTGAACTCCACGTCTTCCACACGCATGATATCTGGTACGTGGATGGAAGCCTTAAGGCTGGAGTGGTTTCCTGCCGCCAGTGCGTCCAGCATCAGCTTCACTTCACATTCGCTGTTGATGACGCCGCTGATTTCCGTAGCGGACGCCGCCATGGATGCGTTCAGCGTTGCAGCCGGCGCCTGCTGCGCCCCGGTCAGCTTATCTGATACGCGGAAGTAATCGAAATCTACATAACCGCCGACTCCCAGGGTCGTATAGTTAAAGATTGCAAACCTGCTGCCCATGGAATAGCCCGCATCGTAAACCAGGTTCATAGCTTCCCCGAGCTGGGTCCATGCGCTTCCATCAAAGCTGTAGTAGAAGTTCACGGTGTTCTTGCCGCTGCCGTCCGCATTGCCTGCAAAGTTAAATTCTTCCTTAAGATATACGTCGCTGCCTTCGCAGGCCACCGCCGCTTTCTCAACGGGCACCTCTTTGCCTGCCGCGCTGTTGCCGGAGGCGTCCACCATCACAAGCTTCGCCCCGTCCGCTTCTTTCTTGACTGCAATGTAACCGTAGTTGTAGGAGAAAGCGGCAAGCCCTGCCACGTCCCCACGCTTCATGTTGCTGATATCCATCTTGACCTTACCAGAGCAAGCCGGCCCAAAGGTTCTCTGCGTCAGCGTATTCCTGGCTTCCAGAAGACTGCTTGCCTCACTCTTGGCCTTCAGCCTCAGCCAGCCGCTGCGTTCTGTCAGGGACCAGTTATTGTTGTTGGGGTTATGGTTCCACTGCCATACCGGGTTCAGCTTAGACCCTTTGTCATCGTTCTCTCCCGGCTGAGGCAGTTCTGCGCCGCCCACCTTGGGATAGAGGGAAATATCGTCTAGCAAATAAGATAACGTAGCTTTTTCCGGCTGGAAATAAATGAAGACTCTCTTGCCATCCATATCCTCAGGCACCGTCCATGTCCCGGTAACTTTTGTCCACTGTCCCTTCTTGATGGTTCCAGACGCCATAGTGTCGAACTGTGAATCTTCTCCCTCTTTGTCCAGCCTGACATTGATGCCTATGCTCTGTGATGTTTCCGTGTCTTCCGTATACTTCACATAAGCCGTCATCCTATAGGTCATGCCAGGAACCAGCTTATCCGTGATTTCTGTCTGCGGCCCGCACCATCCTGCTGCACGCTCGGTTACGGAAAGGGATTTCTCATCTTCCCTGCCTTCCGTTCCCAGACTAAGCGTCACGCCTCCAAACGGTACCCACGGATTGACCGTACCGTCTTCAAAGGAACCATTGGGAATCAGGTTCTCCGGCGGCGTCGTCATCGAGAAGTCGTCCAGATAAAAGTCTGCCAGATCGTTAGATCCCGGCGGGGTCTCAATGAACACAAAATTCTTTTCCGGATCGAACTTAAACTCTTCGCTCTTATCATGCACTTTATAAGTCGCAGTGAACTTCGTCCACTCGCCTTTCTTCGCTTCCACGGTACATAATGCTTCACGGTAATTATAATTGGGGCCATTCTGGATCACGACATTGAACTTGCGGGTATCCGCCCCATCGTTGTACTTAATCTTGCCGGAAACCGTATAATTCTTGCCCTCTTCCAGCTTGCCGCTGATATCCTGGCAAGGCCCGGCGCCTAAACTCTTACGTTCGGACACATGGATGCTGTATTTGCCGTTTGCTTTCTCCGCCTCGGTAGCCTCAAGCTTACATGCCTGCTCTCCCGGGGTCGTCGTCCACTTAACAGCGCTTCCCTTCTCTGCGTCGCCGTTGCCAAATAACTGGTACACGAACGCAGGGTCTTCCTTATCCTCTTCCTGTCCCGGATTGTCTCCGCCCGGGTTATCGCCGCCGCCCGGGTTATCTCCGCCGCCCGGGAGCTTGGGACCTTTCAGGGAAATGTCGTCCAGGTAGATGTCCATGTATTTCTTTGTCTCGCCTTCCGTATACTCGCCGCCTTCAAGGAAGAAGACATTCCTGGTGGTTGTGAATTTCTCGCCTGCCTCCGGCGTATATTCAAAGGTAAAATCTGTCCACTCTCCCTTCTTTCCTGAAATTGCTCCCCAAAATGTCTTATTAAAATTGTAATCCGCTCCATTTTGGAAAGTCAGGTTAAACGTGGCTGTAGTATCTGCTCCCTGGTCATAATAAATCTTTCCTGACAAGGTGTATTTCTTTCCTGCCTGCAATTTTCCGCTCACGTCATAGTTGGCCGTTGCCTCCTGGCCCTCCCTGTCCGTTAGTTTCAGCACATGGTTGCTGGCATTCTTGGGGTCTTCTACCCTTGCAAACGTCATTTCCGTAGGTTTGCCTAACGCTCCTATCCAGCCCGATCTCGTCCAGCCGGCAAGCGAATCCTGTTCAAAATCGCCATTGCTGACAAATTCATCCAGTTCTTCAACAGGAACCGCCGGGCCTTTCAGGGAAATATCATCAAGATAATAATTTACAAATTTAGCCACCTTACTCCCATTATCCCCAGTTTCTTCATACTGGCCCTCGATTGCAAAGATATTTCGGGTTGTTGTGAACTTTTCTCCTTCCTCAGGCGTATATTCATATGTAAACTCCGTCCACTCACCCTTCTTTGCCGTAACCAAACCGTATTTTGTATGATTAAAGTTATAATCTATTCCATTTTGGAACGTAACGTGAAAGACATGCGTATCCGGCCCTTCAGTGTACAGAATCTTTCCGCTAAAAACATATTTCTTTCCTGCCTGCAATTTCCCGCTGACATCATAGCTTGCGCTTCCACCACTGCTTGTTCTGTCATATACCCGAAGAACCTGACCTCTTTCACTTTTAGGATCTGCCGTTCTCTCAAATTTCGTCCCCTGAGGCCATCCGAAACTTGCCCAGCCCTCTAATGTATCTTCTTCAAAATTTCCATTACTCACAAACTCCACGAGTTCCTCAGCCTCGCCTGTGCCGGTATCCCCCGTCTCGCCAGCCGCATAAAGCTCGGCCTGCTTTGCAGACGCTGCCTCGGCCTGCTTGCCGCCGTTATAGAACTCATCCGACTTCACCAATGCTTTTCCATCACTGGAAGTAACCACAGCCATCGACATGGTCTTCTCCACCGTCTTGCCGTCGCCGTTCTTGCCCAGCATCGGCCAGTTTTCTTTCCAGGTGCAGTCCGTCAGGACCGGCACGCTGCCAAGCGCTCCGCGTTCCTGCGACAGGTATGCGTACCACTTTCCATCAGCGGTATCGATCACGCCGCCCTGCGCCACGCTGCCGTAGCCGTCAAAGTCGGCGTCAAGGATTACTTTCTCTTCCCAGTTCCCGCTAAGGAAATCCTGGGTCCTGTGGCAAATCTGCTGGCTTCCTTCACTCGTAGTGACAGCATGGAATACATAATAATAGCCGTCTTTCTTGAGGATATGCGTCCCCCCGGCTTCCTTACCAGCCGCATTGTCGCCTGTCACAACCGAAAACAGCGGCTTCTCTGCCGTCACCGTGAAATCTGCGCCAAGCTCTGCGCACTTGATTTCCCCTGCGCCATAAACGATATACGCTTTGTCACCGTCAAAGAACAAGGTCAGGTCTTTGTAATCCCCTTTGATTACATGCTTCTCCCAAGTACCGTTCTCGATGTCCTTGGTAGTGAATATGTAAGCCTCTCCCGCCATGCCTGCGTTAAAAGCCGCATAGTAAGTCCCATTATGGAACTTGAGGCTGGCAGCTTCCTGCCCCATGCCATACATGTTCTCGCCATTTCTCAGGCTCATGGCATCTGTGTCGCCCAGGACGTCATACACATAGTTGACGATTTCCCAGTTCACTAAATCCGCAGATTTCATGATTGGGCATCCCGGTGAAAACTGCATGGTCGTGCTGACCATGTAATACGCGTTGCCTACGCGTATGATGTCGGCATCCGGCACGTCCGCATAAATTGCCGGATTACTGAACGTCCCGTCACCATTGTCTGATGACGCTATAGCTGCCTGCGTGTTTGCCGGGAGCATGGTAACGACCATTGCTGCCGCAAGGACTACAGAACAGACACGTTTCCATCCGTTTCTTAGCGCTTTCCTCACAATAAATAGTTCTCCTTTCCATTTGGGGAAGAAATTGTAAACATTCCACAACGGAACCCCACAATTCTTCCAAGTTTATATGTAAGTATCATAATTTTTGCACATCTTTGTCTTTTTTTCATCCCCAAAAACTATAGGAATTGCACAGAAAATAGGATATTATATTTAGTTTTTGATATTTTTTTGCCCAAAAATGATTCCACAAAAATGGAGCGTTGCTCCATGGATGACTGCACATCCATTTTGCAACGCCCCAATTCCAGTTTCCAGGAACCCTTCGCTTATTTTACTTTGAAGTTTTTCGTATTTGCTTTCTCCAAAAGATTCTTGTAGTACGCTTTCTTAGATTTATTCACCGTGAACGCAGCGTTTTTCTTGATGCCTTTGAAGGCATTCTTGCCGATGCTCTTAAGAGCCGTCCCGCTGAATTTAACCTTAGCCAGTTTGCTGTCGCCGCTGAAAGCTTCTGCCCCGATGCTCTTGACATTCTTGCCGACCGTGACATTTTTCAGCTGTTTCTTATTCTTGAAAGCTTTCTTGTCGATAGCCGTCACCTTGAAGGTCATGCCGTTGAACTTCACCGTAGCCGGCACATTCAGGGCAGCCAGGTTCTTCTTGGAAGTTCCCGTCACTGTCACCAGTTTCGATGACATGGTGCATTTGGTAATCTTATACTTCACGTTCTTAGCTGTGAATGTCTTCTTCATGACGAAGGACGCATTCTTCTTGATGCCCTTGAAAGCATTTTTGCCAATCTTCTTGACAGCTGTTCCCTTGAAGGTAACTTTTGCCAGCTTCTTGTCATTGTAGAATGCTTTTGTCCCGATATTGGCGACATTCTTGCCAATCACTGCGCTCTTTAAGTTCGCCTGCTTGGTAAACGCGTTGTTGCCGATTGCCGTTACCTTGAAGGTAACCCCTTTGTATTTTATGGTAGCCGGAACTGTCAGGGACGTAAGCTTCTTTGCGGAGCCGGTCACTGTAGCGGTCTTCTTCTTGCCGCTGTTGGCTGTAACCTTATATTTAAGGCCGTTTGAAGCCTTGAACGTCTCGCCGACTTTCGGCGGATTCACAGTGATTGCACTCTCTGCCTCAGCCACAGATTCGGTCAGTTTCTCCAGCGCCTCCTCAATCTCTTCCTCGCTTGCGTTTCCGCCAGCCATCAATTCTTTGGCTGCATTGATTGCCGCCTGCAGTTTATCCTTGGCCGCGCCGGAAAGCTTCGCAAGCAGTCCTTCTGCGTAAGCAATTTTGTCGTTCAGTTTGTCTGCGACAGGCTTGCCCACGATTTCGTCTACCGCTCCCTGCAGGGCGGCAAGCGCTTTTTCCAATGCCTCGTCTGTCGCGCCCGGCTTATTCAGCTCTGCTTTCGCTGCGTTGATTGCTTCCTGCAGTTTCGTTTTCTCTGCCCCGGTAAGCCCTGCGAGAATCTGCTCTGCTTTCTCAATCTTCACTGTCAGCCTGTCTTTGACCGGTTTTTCCACAAACTCATAATAGTCCACGTTCATGATGTTTGCTTCCGTACCCTTGAATACAAGGAATACGTTCCTTGTGCCGACAGCGTTTTCCAATTTGGCTTCTGCCAGCTTATACGTCTCTTCGCTTCCGGTCGCCGGAACATCCACGGTTCCTGCCAGCGGCCCTTCCGGGCTGTCCAAGCGTACTTCAATCTTGCCGCCCTTTACAGATGCTGCGTAGACCTTGATTGCATCTGCGCCTGCGTCTCCGAAGTTCAGCTGGGCAACGGAAGTCCAGTCGCCATCCTGAAGGTCTGTCAGCGCCGTGTTGTAATCTTTATAAAGCTTGCCCGGCTCTTTGCAGGGAACAACCTTAATGCCTGCGTTCCAAGCAATCGTCTCCGCATCGATCCTCTCATAAGGATTCATCTCATGAAGCTGCGGGATTCCTGCATACGTTCCCTTAATCGGCTTAATCGTTCCGTCCGCGTTCATCTCAATCTTATCGATATGCGTGGAACGGTAGCCTTTCATCTTGCCTTCTTCCTTGGCCACTGTCTGCGCATGGTATATGAAATAACTCTCTCCCTCGAATACGAATGTCGCATGATGGTTATTGCCCGGCGTGCCGAACCATACGCTTGGGTTGCTGAATATTTCCCCTGCATACGTGTACGGCCCCATCGGGTTGTCGCTCACCATGTAGCAGATGGTTCCTGTCCCCGGATAGCCATCTTTATTGGCAGGCGTGAAGTTGGAACAATAGGAGTAGTAATACTTACCGTTGTACTGGAAGATGCCGCTGTCCTCAAACATACAAGGCGCGTCAATCATCTCTGCCTTATTGCCCTCAATATGGACCATGTCGTCCGTCAGCTTAGCGACCCTTGCCGTCTTCGGATTCAGGCTCTGCCCCTCAGGCACGCCGCCGCCGAAGAAGATATAGCCGTCGCCCTTGTCATCCACCAGCACAGCCGGGTCAAAGCACCATACCACGCCCTGGCACTCAGGATATCCGTAAGTCAGCAACGCTTTGCCGTTCGGATCCTTCCAGGGTCCTAAGGGGCTATCGCCCTCCAGCACGCCGATGCCGGAGCCGCCGTTTGCGAAGTAGAGGAAGAACTTCTCCTTACCGTCAATGGTCTTGTGCGCGATTGCCGGCGCCCAGGAGTTCGTTGCCCACGTAGCTGCGCCGTTCGGCCCTGCCACTGCGATTTCGCCGTGGTCTGTCCAGTTCATCAGGTCGGCGGAAGATACTACGCGCAAGGTATTGATATAGCTGAAGCTGTTGTCCAGCAAGTTGCCGTTTTCATCATACTCATAATCATCTGCCGTCATGTACACATAGACCCTGCCGTCATATTCCATTGCATAGGGGTCTGCACCGAATTCCTGCGTGAAAATCGGGTTGCCGTAGCCAAGCTTCTTGGCAATCGCCTTGGTGTCCAGATATTCCACTTTCACGGAAGCCACACATCCTGTCACGTCATACTCGGACGCGCCGTTGTCAATCTTGATATAGTCTGCTTTTACTTCCTGTGTCTGGTCTTTGGCCACGTATTCTTTGACTTTCAGCTTGATTGTAGCAAATAATTTATCCGCTGCCGCAAAGGAAACATCGTCTCCTTTGACCTTAAGGAAAAGCCTGCTGCCTTTTACTTTATAGCTGACAACGCCCTTGATTGCCGCGGTATTAAATACAACGTCCTCCACGCTCATAGACTGCGGGATTGCAATGGAAGCCTCCAATGCAGTATGCTTGCCTGCTTTCAGCTCATCCATGCTCAGTTTCGCCTCGCACTGGCTGCCCACGACGCCGCTGACTTTTTCTGTCGCCGTCATGGACGCGCTCAGTTCTGCCGCCGGCTGCTCCGTTCCGGTAATCTTGTCGGAAACGTTAAAGTAGTCCACGTCCACATAACCGCCGGATTTTACAGTCGCATAGTTAAAGATTGCAAATTTGCTGCCCATGAAGTGTACCAGCTCATAGCTCAGCTTCATGGTATCGCCAAGTTTCTTCCATTCCTTGCCGTCAAAGCTGTAATAGAAAGCCACGGTATCTTTGTCGCTTCCGTCTGCATTCCCTGCAAAATTAAAGTCTTCTTTCAGGTATACGATATCTTCTTTTGTGCAGTCCACGCTCTCTTTGACAACCGGTTTATCTTCTTTTTTCTCTGTGTCGTTCGCAGAAGCGTCCACCATCTGCAGTTCTGCTTTCTCTCCATTCTTCTTCACTGCGATGTAGCCATATTTGAAGGAGAGGGAGCCAAGGCCTGCCACATCCCCGTTCTGCATGTTGCTGATATCCATACGGATTGCACCGGAACATGCCGGGCCGAATGTCCTCTGTGTCAGCGTGTTCCTTGCGTTCAGCAGGCTGGTCGCCTTATTTCCGGTCTTTAACCTCAGCCAGCCCTCACGTTCGGTCAGGGACCAGTTGTTGTTGTTCGGGTTATGGTTCCACTGCCATACAAGATCGAGGTTGGAGCCGTTGTAGTCATGCTCACCTTTCTCCGGAGCGTCGGAAGACAGCTTCACTTCTTCCGTGATAGTCACATCATCCAGATAGAAGTCTATGAACGGCGCTTTCTCATCATTGCCCGTGTTCACATACAGCGTCCAGCTTCCGGTTGCCTCTTCCGGCATCGTCCATTTGCCAGTGAAATCCGTCCACTCACCTCTCTTTGCAGCCCCGGTCGCCATCGTCTCATAGCTTGGGTCTTTGGACGATCCTTTCGTCCCCTTCATGGTGAAGCAGAAGTTCTGCTGAGCCGTCTTATCCGAATCGTATTTGATGCGCGCCTTAATCGTATAGGTATTGCCAGGCGTCATTTTGTCGCCGAAGACGATGGATGGGCCGTGCCAGTTCTCGGTACGTTCGCTGGATTTCAGGCATCCGTCGTCCGCCCCGCCATACCCTGGCGTCACGCGCTCAATCTTAGCATGGCCTTCGAACGGGACCCATGGGCCTAAGCCTTCCTTAAAGGAGCTGTCCGATACCATATTGTCGCTGGGGGCTGTCACGGAGAAATCATCCAGGTAATAGCTCATGCGGTCATTCGTCGCATCCTGTTCCGCCGTCCATCCGGTCTCCACAAAAATATGTATGTTATTGGAATCGAACGCATGGCTGTCGTCTTTGTCTTTTGCGGTATATTCTCCGGTAAAGGATACCCATTCTCCTTTTTTTGCATGAATGGCCAATGCATTCTGCCGGTATTCATAATTTTCCCCATGCTGCAGCGTAACAAGGAAGTCTTTCGTGGCAGGCCCTTCCGTGTATTTCAGCTTTCCTGAAATCGTGTAGGTCTTGCCTTTTACCATCTTGCCGCTCAGTTCCTGGCACGCGCCTGTTCCGGTGCCGTCACGCTCGGAAACATAAAGGCTGTACTCGCCGTTTGCCTTTTCCGTATTCACTGCCTCAATCTTGCCGCCTTTTTCGCCAGGCGTGATTTTCCAGCCGTCCGTAGTGCCGGATTCAAGACCTCCGTTGGTAATCAGCTCAATGGCTGAGTCATCCGTGCTTCCGCCATTGTCTGCGGATACGACTTCAATCTCTCCCTTTTCAATCCCTTCCCAGCCGGCAGCTCCGTCTTCTGCAGCTGCACCGTAAGCCTTTGCCGTGCTGTCTGTCTGCTCTGCCTCAAATACCCTGTGCTTTGCATCATTATAGAAGTCGTCTGATTTTACCAGGGACTTGACTGCGCTTCCCGTTGCCGGGAGCGTCATATTTGCTTCCACGGTCTTGCCGTCTCCGTCCTTGCCAAGCATGGGCCAGCCGTCTTTCCACACACAGTCCGTGAGTATCGGGGTACGCCCGATTGCGCCATGATCTTGGAACATGAAGCCGTACCATTTCCCATCCGGGGTATCGATGACTGCTCCCTGTGCCACGCCGGCGTTAATGCCATTGTTCTCAAAATTTGCCTCCAAGATAATTTTGCTCTCCCACTCTGTGCTGGGGAACGTCTTGCTCCTGTGGCACATCTCCAGACGGGAATGCCCTGCGGGCCAGCCGATGTTGAACACATAGTAATAGCCGTCTTTTTTCATGATGTGCGTACCTTCGCACAACAGGCCTTCCGTAAAATGAGTCTCGCCCTCGTCCTTTGTGACGTCAAAGAGCGTCGTCTCCGTCTCTTTGTTTACGGTCTTTAAATCCTCGGACAACTCCGCGCACTTAATCGCGCCTCCTCCGTAGAGGACATAAGATTTGCCATTGTCGTCAAAGAACAGCGACATATCATGGAACGCTCCATTCAGAGTTGTCTTTGTCCAAGAACCATTCTCTATATCCTTCGTGGTATAGATATATGCCGTTCCCGTCGTGTTGCTGTTGAATGCCACGTAGTACGTGCCGTTATTGTATTTCAGGCTTGCCGCCCACTGGCCGTTGCCGTACATATTCTTGCCATTCCTTAAGTTCATGGCATCCTGATCCCCTAAGATATCGTACACATAGTTGACGATTTCCCAGTTTACGAGATCCGTCGATTTCATAATCGGGCATCCCGGAGATAGATGCATGGTCGTGCTGACCATGTAATACGCGTCCTCCACGCGTATGATATCGATATCCGGCACGTCTGCATAAACAGCCGGGTTATCGAAGGTCCCGTCAGCGTTGGCTGACGAGGATGATGTGGCCGCTTGGGTTTCTGATGGAAGCATGGTGACTACCATGGCTGCCGCCAGCACTACCGAGCAAGCCCTTTTCAATCGGTTTTTCAGTGCTTTCCTCAATATTGATACTCCTTTCTTAATGAGGATAGAATTGTAAGCTCTTTACAAAACCCGCAATCCCTCCTAGTTTATATGTTGGTGATATTATTTTTGCACACCACAACCCATAATTCATCCCCAAAAACTATAGGAATTGCACAAAAAAACAGATAATATATTTAGTTTTTTATATTTTAAAAAGGCATCCCGGCTTTTTACAGCCGAAATGCCCCTTTCTCGCCTAATGGAAAGAACCTTGTCACCCTAAAACGTGAAAGCGTCTTTCCAATAAAGATTCAGATGTCAGAGGATGGGATAAATATAATTTCAAATATTCCCTTTACTCATATTCCCTGGTAATGTCCTTGAGCCATCCAAACTTCTTATAGTGGACATACACCGCCGGAATCTTCCAGAACTCGTCCAGACAAAGGATAAAATACACCACCATCGGCGGGAGCTTGAAAACAAAGGCGCAGAGGAATCCCAGTGGCACGCTGATACCCCACATGACAATGATATCGCAAATCATGCCGAACTTAGAGTCGCCGCCTGCACGGAACACGCCGGAAATCAGCAGCGTGTTCATCGCCTGTCCCACCACATAATAAGAATTGATCCAAATCATGATATCCAGATAATTCGCCGCACGGTCTGTCAGGGAAAAACACATAAATACAATGGGACGCAGCAGCAATATAATTACGCCCGTGGCAATCCCGACCGCCAGCGTCACATAACAGGATTTTCTGGCGTCCCGCCGGGCGTCTTCCAATCTTCCCTCGCCAATCTCTATGCCCAGAAGCACGGAAGCCCCGGAACCAAGCGCAAATCCCATGATCATACATAGGCTGCGTACCGTGGACGCCACAGAATTTGCCGCCACCACATCGGCATTCATATGCCCCATGATTACCGAATACATGGAAAAGGCCAACGTCCATGCAAAATCATTGATAAGCGCCGGTATGGAATATTTACAGAAATCAGCAAACAGCATTTTGTGCTTGCCAAACATGATCTTTAAGCTGACGCGGAATACCTTCCCCCGCACCGCGTCCGCCAGGCAGAGCAAAAGTTCCAGCACACGCGCCGTCGTCGTCCCCACGGCAACGCCAATCACGCCCAGCTTGGGCGCGCCGCCTATGCCAAAGATAAATACTGCATTCAATACTACGTTCGAAAGCAATGCCACTGCGCTGATTGCCGTGCTGAGCGGCGCCCGCTCCATGCTACGCAGCACACAGAGATAGACTTGGGAAAAACTCATGCACACATAGGACGCGCCTACAATCCTCAAATAGGAGGAGCCAATCGCGACCAAGCTCTCATCGGCAGTATAAATTCTCATCAACGTTTCGGGTATAGCAACTGAACCAACGGCAAGAATCACGGTTATCGTAAATGCAATCTTTACCGCAATGCCCATAACTGCCTGTATGGAATCGGTGTCCTTCTTGCCCCAATATTGGGACGCAAGCATGACCACTGCAGAAGATATCCCGAAAAATACTCCTGACAGAAGAAACTGAAACTGATTTGCCAGGGATACCGCGGACAATTCCGTCTGCCCCACATACCCCAGCATAAACACATCGGCGGAATTCACCGCATTTGTAATAAAATTCTGTAACGTAATCGGAAGAACCAATGCCATCAGGGATTGGTAGAATCTCTTGCTTTCTGCTCTCATTCTGTGTAACTCCTTTCAATTCAGTTCTCATGGATTCCCCTTATTAAATTAAAATAAGAAGGTCTGCCCTGTGAACTCTTCCTCGGAGTTACACAGAGATTTATACGTTAAACCGGAACAAAATCACGTCACCATCCTTCACCACGTACTCTTTTCCTTCCAGTCCGACCAATCCTTTCTCTTTCGCCGCAGCTAAGGAGCCGCAATCCAGCAAATCCTGGTAATTGACTACCTCCGCACGGATAAACCCGCGTTCGAAATCCGTATGGATCTTTCCTGCTGCCTGAGGCGCCTTTGTTCCCTTCTTAATTGTCCATGCGCGTGTCTCATCCTCCCCGGAAGTCAGGTAGCTGATCAGCCCCAACAGGCTGTAGCTTGCCTTAATTAGTTTCTCCAGACCGGATTCTTCCAAACCAAGTTCTTCTAAAAACATAGCTTTTTCTTCATCATCCAGCTCTGCAATCTCCTGCTCAATCTGGGCGCAGATAACGAATACCTCACAGTTCTCCTCTGCGGCATTTTTCTTCACTTCCTGCACAAATGCATTGCCCGCGCCATCCTCCGCCAAGTCGTCCTCAGACACGTTTGCCGCATAGATGACCGGCTTAGCGGTCAGCAGATTATATCCCCGGAACCATTCCTGCTCGTCCTCATCGTCTGCCTCGAAACTTTTGGCAAGCCTGCCGTCCTCCAGATGTGCCTTCACACGTTCCAAAAGAGCCAGCTCTTTTGCCAGGATCTTGTCCATCCTGGCTCCCTTGCTGGTCTTGGCAATCCTCCGCTCCAGAATCTCTATGTCAGAAAAAATCAGCTCGAGGTTTATGGTCTCAATATCACGTACCGGGTTAATGCTGCCGTCCACATGGACAATGTTGCCGTCTTCAAAGCAGCGCACAACATGGACGATAGCATCTACCTCACGGATGTTAGACAGAAACTGGTTACCCAATCCTTCGCCTTTGCTCGCCCCTTTCACAAGCCCTGCAATGTCCACAAATTCTATGACAGCCGGGGTCACTTTCTTGGATTTATATAAATCGCCCAGTTTTTTCAGGCGTTCGTCCGGAACAGTGACGACGCCGACATTTGGGTCAATCGTACAGAAGGGGTAATTCGCGGATTCCGCGCCTGCTTTTGTCAGTGAGTTAAATAATGTACTTTTTCCTACATTGGGCAAGCCCACGATGCCTAGTTTCATAATTTATCATACCTATCCGAAAATCCTTTATTTTCAAGGATTTTCGCCTTTCTCTATATTTTTACTACACAATCTGCTACACAATTTTCCAGGCACTTCCGATTTTTTCTGCCTCTTTGAACTGCATATTGATTACTTTTTGTATCCGCATACCACTTACGGCGCTCCTAAAACCAAATCCTTTCTGCTATATTCCAACAAAAAGGATTTGATATAGGCTAATATTATAGCATATTGACTGATATTTTGGAATAATCAAATTAAATTTTATACCTGAAATTTGTAGGATTGCAATGCATCAATCCACATTTAAAAAGAATTTTTGCTGACGGGGAATTATATAGAAGCGGCAGTTATTAAGAAATACTTAATAACTGCTGATGATGGGAAAAATATAAAACAAATCACTACAATCTTCAAGCCATTATTGCTGTTGGATTTAAAGTAAATAATGAGCGTACAGTGCAGTTCCGTAAATGGGCAGGGCAGATTGTGAAAGATTATACGATTCAAGGCTGGACAATGGATGTTGAGCGTTTAAAAAAGGAACTTTGTTTACAGATGAATATTTTGACCGTCAGTTAGAAAATATTCGGGAAATCCGGCTTTCTTGAATTTAACGGTACGGAAATACTGACTGGTCCTGGCAAGATAAGTGCAGAACAAGCCAAATTGTATGCTGAAACGGAATTTGAAAAATATCGTATTATACAAGATAGACTTTTCATGTCCGATTATGATAAATTTAGTATAAAACTTGAGGAGCAGACAAAAAGTTTATCGGAAGATTGATGTGGTTAGATAAGAGCGAAAACTTGCTCTTCTTTAGACGCACTCCCAATAAAGTCATGCGGTGAGACAGCCCGGGTTTACGGTTTCTCATCATCCTTACTATTTCTTGTACAATATGGTCGGGAAAAGCTGATATCCCCATATCCTGAACCGGAGACATCAGCTTCCGGCTTTTTCATTATTCCGTATATCCTACCGTGTCAGCCCACAATCGTCCCCCCGTTGGGATGGAGTATCTGCCCGGTCATATAGCTGGCATCCTCAGAAGCGAGGAACACATAGCACGGGGAGACTTCGCATGGCTGCCCAGCCCGATTCATAGGCACATGGGATGTTTTCTTGCCAAACGTCGCAACTTCATGGGCGGAATAAGATGCCGGGATTAATGGCGTCCATATCGGGCCGGGCGCAACCCCGTTCACCCTGATTCCTTTCTCCGCCAACGACAAGGCAAGCGACCTCGTAAGGGTTACAATCGCCCCCTTTGTCGCGCTGTAATCTATCAGGTCTTTATTTCCCTGGTAAGCAGTCACCGACGCCGTATTGATGATACTGCCGCCTCTTTTCATATATGGCAGCGCATTCTGAATCAAATAAAAATAGGAAAACACATTTGTCCTGAACGTACATTCCAACTGTTCCTGTGAAATGTCCAGAATGCTCCTTTGGACAAATTGGACGGCGTGGTTATTTACCAGAATATCCAGTTTCCCAAAATAGTCCATCGTCTTATCCACGCAATATTTTGCAAATCCCGGCTCTCTTAAATCCCCGCATACAAGCAGAGACCTCCCGCCTAATTCCCGGATCCGCTCGGCAGTCTGCTTGGCGTCGGTTTCCTCATCATAATAGACAATGGCAACGCCGGCTCCCTGCTTGGCAAAATCATATGCCACGGCCCTTCCTATCCCGCTGTCGCCGCCTGTAACCAAAGCTACCTTCCCTTCAAGCTTACGGCATTCTTTCCCACATTCAGAGACAGGCAGCGGATTCATGAGATACTCAAATCCTGGCTGCCTGTCCTGGCGCTGCGGCGGGAACGCCATGTCATCTACGGTAATATTTTGCTTGCAGCTACATCTGCTGTTTAAACCCATAATGATAATCCTATCAGCATTTTAGATATCATATGCGGATTCTTACAGCCATGTCACCTGTTTTTCAGAATCATACTCATGAGGTTCCTTGCAATCCGTTTTGTGCCCTACCGCCAAAGCGATTTCAAAAGAATAGCCTTCCGGTATTTTTAAAGCCTTTGAAAAATATTCTTTTTTCTCGCCATGCAGCGCATCATAGACACAGCCTATAATCAGATTTCCAAGCCCAAGGCTTTCCGCTGCCAGCGCCATGTTCTGGACTGCGATACCAGCGTCTACCTTGCTCCATTTGAAGCCGTCTTCCGCACTGAGAAAAATTAGCGTCGGCGCCTCATAATAGAAATTATGCGGCTGTTTTTCCTGCCCACGCAGCCTCCTCTTTTCTTCGTCCAGTTCCGCCAATACCGGATGGCTTCCGCTCACCACGGAAAAACGTATCTCCTGCCGGTTCATCCCGGTCGGCGCCTGCAGGCCGGCCTCCAGAATAACCTCAATTTCCTCCCTCGTCGGTTCCTCTCCGCTGTAAGCCCTGGCAGAACTCCTGGCCTTTATGGTTTCCAATACCTGGTTTGACATTTCCTCTTCCTCCTTTTATTGATTCTATATTGATAGTTTATCAGTTCCTTCTCTAAAAGCGATGCCAATACACGTAACGGTTAATTCCCTTGTCTCGCCGCTAATTCCAGAATTTTTTCCAATAATCTGTACACTGTCGTTGCAAGATATTTCGGATAACGTCCTTCTCTGTCTGTATGTAATGATTTTGCCCTTTCCACTGCCTGGATTATTTTTTCCTTCGTGTAATCTTCTTTTCGGATATGCTTTGAATCACAAAGCGGCGCCCCGCAATCTTTTAACCTTTTTATGAAATAATCCGTCTTCTCATAAGCATGGCTTTCTGTGACGGCATGTCCCTCGTCCTCTTCTTTGATGTTATCATGATGCAGCAGGAGCCACAGCTCAAAGAACGGATTGCTGACAGCATACCCATATCCCCTTTCATCACATCTATCCAACGCCCTATGAAAACCTTCTATTGCAAAATCAGATAAATTATCATCAATATCTGTGACAATCCAAAACTCATCTTCCTTGTATTTGTCAAATTGATATTTGTCATTCTGCTCTATCTTAAACTGCTCTATCTTCTCCACTAAGTGTTTCGGCTTACTCCTGCCCAGCATACTCCTCTGCTCTTGCGTCCGATACTTTTCCCGCGTATGGACTGCATCTTCTACTACCGATATAAACTGAATTTTTGTCTTAACCTCATCAAATAATCGGGAAACCCATTCAAAATATTCCTCTTCTGTGACAATGCCCTCCATAGAAAGAAAAATAATCTTGCTCGTCGCAGGCCTTTTGGGACGTAATGGATTTGCAGCTGTGTACGGCACCCTGCTTGTAAGAATAATCCCCATCAGTTCTTCCCCCTTATCAATGGAACCGCACCGAACCTTCCGTTCAAATAAGCTTTCAATGCATCCTGCCCCTTTTGCATATCAAAATCCGAGAGCGGCCTGAAATGCGATTCCCCATCATTGTCTTTCTCCACAAACCATATTTCATCCTGCCCAAATTCCTCCAGATTTATAAGGTTTACGTCATGGGCAGTGAATACAATCTGGTTCAGGTTCTCTTCTTTCCCTCCTAAAAACTCTCTTAACAAATACTGTGAAAGTTTTGTGTGGAGGCTTCTGTCTATTTCATCAACAAAAAAGATGTCCGTGCTGTTTTTCCCGATATCAAATAAAATCGGCAGCAAATCCAGCAGCCGCTGCGTCCCATCCGACTCTTCTTCCACATTGAACTGTACGGCCCTTCCGTTCAGCATATGCTCAAACTTAATCTGGACCATAACCGTCTGCTGTTTTTCACCCTCTCCAAAGATAAAATATCTTCCCCTGAGATTCAAAACGCCATTCTTCATATCTTCAATCTGGTTCACCAGTTCTGTGGAGATATCGAGCTTTTCCACCACTTCACGAAATTCCATCGTATCGCTGAAAACAGAAATGTGTACGACCCCTGTATCCATATTCCTTAAATTTTCTGATACAAACTCCCTGAAATCATCATTTTTCCCCATATGCAGTGACAATCCCTGAACTTTTGATTTAGGAAAAATAATCTTTATACGCTTAAACCACTCAAAAATGCATTCCACTCTTTTTACGCCATTATCATACATTTTATACAAAAAGAGCTGGTTCTTCTGCTTCTCACCGATACTGTCTTTTAAGACCTCCGCAAGATTCCTCTCTTTCGAACCCTCCTCTGCAAACCGGGACTCAATCTCTATCTGAGTCTTCCCTTCTTCTGACGTCTGCCTTGCAAATAACGGCTGGAACCCTTTCTCTGTCAGAATCATCAGCCATTCCTCATACACTTGTCTCGTCCCGATTGCAAAACCGTATTCATAAACCTCCCCCTCGAGATAAAACATAAATTGGAACAGGGATTTCCCGTGCAATTCCTCAATATCGCCCCTGAACTGATTTATGCCCGTCCCCTTTCCACTTTCCCGCCCGCTTAAAATAAATTTCTTGGCGAAATGCAATGATTTCATAAACGTCGTTTTCCCGGATGCATTTGGCCCAAACAAACCTCCCCGCTTCAAAACTTTCCATTTACCGGCCTTTGTATCAATGACGTTCACCAAATTCCTTTCCACGTCTTCTGATGCAGGAAGCATACTAAATTCTACCGGATGCCCGATTGACATGAAATTACTTACAATATATTTTAACAGCATCTCCCGGCCTCCAATCTCTTTTATTCTTGCTCTTCACCTTAATTCTGCCCGGCATTCTTTCTTTTCAAACCTTCTTCATGCCAGATTTCCCTCATTCATGCTCCCGGTGCGGTACCCTTGCAAATCCAGGGCGACATAGGCAAACCCATATTCCCTGAACTTTTGCGCGATCTCCGCCCGGACTTCCTTCTGCATAAGCTTTGCGAACTCCCGCGGCTCTATTTCAATCCGCGCCATCCTGCCATGGATGCGGACACGGAACTGGCAAAAGCCCAAATCAGCCAGGAGCTGTTCTCCCTTATCCACCATGGCAAGCTTCTCTTCGGTAATCCTCTCCCCATACACAAACCGGGAGGCCAGGCAGGCAAAAGACGGCTTCTCCCAGGCGGCCAGGCCCAGGTATCTGGAAAGGGTACGGATATCTGCTTTCGCCAGGCCGCATTGCCTGAGCGGGCTTTTCACCCCCAGCTCCGCCACGGCGAGCATCCCCGGACGGAAGTCGCCGTCATCGTCTGTGTTGGAGCCTTCAATGATATGTTCCGCCTGATTCTCGGCCGCCACAGCCTGGATCCTGCGGAAAATCTCTTTCTTGCAGAGATAGCAGCGGTTCCTGGGATTTTGCGCAAACCCCTCAATCTCCAGTTCGCGCAGCCTGCACACGAAATGCCTGACGCCCTGTTCCCTGCAGAAATCTGCCGCCCCCTGCAGTTCCCGCTCCGGGAAGGCCGCAAGCTTAACCGTCACGGCGATGGCATTTTCCCCCAGCGCCTCTGACGCTGCCGCCAGCAGGAACACGGAATCGACGCCGCCGGAAAACGCCACCGCCACGGAGCCAAGCCCCCTCAGATAATCCCTCAGGTTTTCTAACTTCTGCATCTGCTCTTTTGTAGGCTGCTCCATCCTGAACCTCCTTAACCAACCTCTGCGCTATGGATGACTGCGCACGCCTAGCGCTAAATCTTTTACCACCTCGCCCGCAATAATCAGTCCCGCCACGGACGGCACGAACGATACGCTTCCCGGTAAGCTCCTGCGCCCCGCCGCCTCCGTTCCAGGCAGACAGACATCCTCCGCCCCCTTGCCATTGCGCGGCATTACCGGCTGTTCCTCAGAATAGACGACTTTCAGCTTCCTCACCCCGCGCTTTTTCAGTTCCCTGCGCATGACTTTCGCCAATGGGCAGACTTTCGTCGTATAAATATCGGCAACCTGGAACCGGCTGCCGTCTAATTTATTCCCTGCCCCCATGCTGCTGATAATGGGAACCTTATTTTCCTGCGCCCGCATGGCAAGCTCAATCTTGGCTGTGACTGTGTCCACCGCGTCCACAATGTAATCGTACTCTGCAAACGGGAATTCATCTGCGTTTTCGGGAAGGAAAAACCGTCTGTGCAGCCTGACGTCCGCATCCGGGTTGATTGCAAGCATCCGTTCCTTCATGACGTCCGTCTTATAGCGGCCGATAGTCTGGTGCGTGGCGATAATCTGGCGGTTCAGGTTTGACAGGCAGACCGTATCATTGTCAACCAAGTCAAATGCACCAATCCCGCTGCGCACAAGAGCCTCGCATACATAGCCGCCGACGCCGCCAACCCCAAAAACCGCGACCCGCGACCGGGACAGCCGTTCCATGGCCTCTTCCCCCAGCAGCAATGCTGTCCTTGAAAACTGTTCCTGCATTTCCCGCCTCCTTTTATGTGTTCCGCTCCGCATATCTCAGCGCATAGATAAGCGGCCCAGCCTATATCCCTCTCATGCATTGCGCTCCGCAAGCCGTAGCGCGTAAATCAACGGCATAATCAATATCCCACAGAAGAAATTGCTGACTCCATGGATGAAGTCCCAGGGCAGCCCGGCAATAATCCACGCCACCATTCCCTGGAAACTCAGCCCAAAGAGAATTGCCTGCGCCGGGGCGTACAATGTCCCAAACAGGAAGCCATGGGCGGCGCACACCGCCATATACACCAAAGGCTCTGCTTTCCGGGGCATTTTCTTCGGAAGCAGCATAACCATGCCCCACAAGACTGTCCAAACGTATAAATACGGCAGCCACCATGTCGCAAAACCGCTGAATATACCATTGAGGAACACATACGTGTAAAGGGGATACAAGGCTTTCTGCCTATACACAACCGTAAAAGCAACGACAAACACGCCCAAAAGATGCACGTTGGGCAAAAGCTCCATCAGCATCTTTGAGGCATACATGACAGCCCCCAGCATCCCGAAAACAGCAATCTCCCTGATGGTCAGCTTCATGCTTTCTCAATCTTAAAGGAATATGACGCTCCCTCTTCGATATCCGTAGCGTCAACGCCTGTGGTGGCATACTCGTCTCCGATATAGAACGCCCAATATGCGCCATCCTCCTCATAGTCCACCGTGATACCGTTGACCGTTTTCACAAAGAGTCCATATTCACCCTCTTCCCCGGCAATCAGCCCAACGTCCAGAAGCGCCTCCCCCACAGTCTTCTTATCCGTGTGGATTTCAAACTCCATCTCATCGCCCTTTTCATCTACAACGGTAAAGGTGAACATTGTCTCGCCTTCCCCTAATACACTGCCATCCGCCTGAACGCTCCCCTCTGTCCCGGAACCGCTGGCTGCATCATCTTTGCCGCCGTTACATCCTGCCGTGCAAAATGCCATGGCTGCAATCATCATGACGCATAAAATTAATGGTAATTGTCTGTTTCTGAACTTCTTAAACATATCTAGTCTCCTTTTCCTGATGCATGATTGGCCGGGCGCACCGTTTTCTTATTACCCGGCCTTGTATTTTCTGAGAGCTGCCTGGCTGCCTATTCACCGCACGGAGACTCCTGGCCACGCCCGAATCTCTGCAGCCAGAACCCGAATATCCAGGCCCCGACGCCGTTCCCTGCAACCATCACCAAAATATAGAGCAGTGCCTGCAGGCTAAAAGCCTCCGCCAAGTTAAAATAGAACATATTTGCCACTGAATGTTCAAATCCTGACAATATGAATATCATTACCGGCGCAATCACAAAGATGATATTCTTCGTCCTGCCATAATTATCGATTGCCAGATACATCATTACACCACAGAACACCGACAGGAAAAAAACATTCAGCAGGGTGTTATCCATTTTATTATGTACCATTTCCACACTGCTGACATTTATATGCGCAGCTTTCGCCAGCATTGCCGCGACGAAGGTCCCTGCATAATTTCCTGCCATTATAAGCAGCATGTCTGGCAGCTCTTTCCACGCTTTGACAAAACCTATCTTCCCGGTGTATAAATTAAATCCCTGCACTACTATCGTTGACAGCCCAAAGCTGAACAACATAGAAGCTACGATCCGGTTATCTACCGACAAATAGATGATGCCGCCAATACCTATCATGAAGCCTGCGTAAATAGCTCTCACAAACATCTGTAACTTAGTCATTTTTAACTCCTTTTGTTGCTCTTATACATTCCTGGTACTTAATCGTTTGCCTCCACGACAAGCAGCACGCCCTCACGGAATGAGATTTCCGCTTCCTGTGCGGCAATCTCATTGCTGACGCCAAGTGAATGATAACATTCCAACGTATAATCCTCCAGCGGGTATTTGAAGCCCTTTAGGGTCAGCCCTTTCACCTGCGGCGTGAAAGGGAACAGCGAAACATATTTGCCATATTGTTCCTCGCGTTTTAATGTCATCCCCTGGCGGATCATGCGGATGCGGTTGTTGCCGTCCACCATCCTGCACTCTGCACCTTGTTCCATTGCTGCCCCCAGCAGATGCAAGTTGCCCAGCATATGGTCGACACGGCTGCCTGTCGCGCCCAGAAGGTGGATGACGTCCGCGCCCTCACGGACTGCCATGCGGATGGCAAGCTCTGTGTCAGTCTCATCCTTCTCAGGCTGGAACTGAAGGATAGTGGGTTTTAGCCGTTCCTGCAGATTTTCGAAATACTGCAGGATTTCAGGGCTGGCGGAATCAAAATCCCCGACAATGAAATCCGGCACTATCTTCTGCGCATGGAAAAAGGCCATGCCCCTGTCCGCAGCGATACGGCATCCAAAATTATATTTGCTGATATAAGCGCGGGCAAATTCCATGTCCAAGTTCCCGCCACTGACAATCAATGCATGCATACCTTTCCCTCTATTTCATAATTTTAAGGAACGCTTCCGCATTGCCTCTGACATCCCCATGAAACACTGCGGAGCCAGCCACGATAATGTTTGCCCCGGCGTCCAGTATCCCCCGGACGTTGTCCAGGGTGACCCCACCGTCCACCTCGATGTCTGTCTTAAGGCCCCTTTTTTCAATAATCTCCCTCAGATCGCGGATTTTCTCCGTCAGATAAGGAATATATTTCTGCCCGCCGTAACCGGGATTGACGGTCATCAGCAACACCATATCAAGCTTGGGCAGTATGTAATTGAGGCATCCCAAATCCGTAGCCGGGTTGAGCGCAATTGAGGCAAGCACCCCGCGCTCTTTGATTTTCTCTATAGTGCGGTCAAGATGGGTACACGCCTCTGCATGTACCGTAATGATGTCCGCGCCGCATTCCACCATCTCATCCACAAGATGGATTGGCTCATTCATCATCAGGTGGACGTCAAAAATCCGATCCGTCATGCCCCGGATAGAGCGAATGACCGGCGTCCCGAAAGAAAGCGTGGGCACAAAATGCCCATCCATGATATCAATATGCACGTATTGGGCGCCAGCCTCATCAATCATTTTAATTTGTTCCCCCAGGCAGGAAATATCCGCTGCCAATATTGATGGTGATAAACAGTTCATGTTCCTCCTCCTTCTTAATATTTCCTGACATTTTTCAGTTCCTCGTAAAGCATTACATAATTTTCGTAGCGCATGGAGCTGACTTTCCCCTCCGCAAGGGCCGCTTTTACCCCACAGTCCGGCTCATGGGTATGGCTGCAGCCTTGGAAGCGGCAGCGCTGCCCATAAGCCTCAAATTCCCGGAAATAATGTCTCAGCTCCTCCTGCTCCATTCCCGTGAGGTACAGAGAGCTGAACCCAGGCGTATCCACGATATATGTTCCCTCCTCAATATACAGAAGCTGAGAATGGCGCGTCGTATGTCTGCCCCTGCCGATTTTCTCGCTCAGCCCCCCGGTCTCCATGTCGGCTTCCGGGGAAACCAGATTAATCAGGGATGACTTTCCCACTCCCGAGGGCCCTGCCACTGTCGTCGTCTTGCCCTGCAGGGCCTGGCGGATATCCTCTAAGCCTCTGCCCTCTTTGGCGCTGGCCGTGAGAACCTGGTAACCGCACGGCTCATATATCGCCCGCAGCTTTTGGGCTTCCTCTTCTGGTACGAGGTCATGCTTATTAAAGCAGATTACCGTCTCTACCTGGCGTTGTTCCATCGTGATGAGAAAACGATCCAAAAGGTTGAAGTTCGGCTTCGGCTTATCTGCGGCAAATATTACCAACGCCTGGTCGACATTAGCCACCGCCGGGCGGACCAGCTCATTCTTCCTGTCCATGACTTCCGTAATGTTCCCAGTCTTATCCCTGGCGTCGAGCAGTTCCAGCTCAACATTATCCCCCACAAGCGGCTTTATCTTTTCTTTGCGGAAAATCCCTTTCGGCTTACACTCATAGACCCCGGATCCTGGCACATGTACGTAGTAGAAACCGGCAATCCCTTTTATGATTTTACCCTGCATACGCCCTGCTACCCTCAATCCTGTGAAAATGGGACATCCTTTATCTCCGTGACATCGGTCTGAACGACGTCTATGCCTTCTTCATCCAGATAGTGCCACTCCCACTTTATGACGATATGCCCCTCAGGACAGTTCTCAATGCCTCCCTGGTTGATGGTAAATGGGAATTCCGTCGCCGTCCAGCTGTTGATTACGCTGTCTTCCTGATTCCTATAGAGCGTGATTTCCGCCTTAACGCTGGTAGCGTCCTCTGTGATGCCGGCCGGCTTATTGATACTGAAATTGTTCAGGGAATAGTAGGTACTTTTCTTGCCCAGGCTGATGACCAAAGTGATGGTCGCGCCCTTTTCCACTGCTTTCCCTGACACTACGCTCTGACTGATGACGTTTCCTTCCGGTATGTCATTACTGTAATCCGAAGTCGTCGTCACATTCAGCCCCAGCGCGGACAACGCTGCCCTGGCATCCGCCTCCGGCTGGTTCCAGACATCCGGCATTGTGATAGGCTCTACGCCCCGGCTGACGACAAGGGTGACTGTGTCACCCTTTTTCGCTTTGCTGCCGGCCTCCGGAGCCTGGGACACAACCATCCCGCTTGCCACCGACTCGCTGTATTCAAAATTAGTGCTTGGTACGAAACCGCTCTCCTCCAATTTGTTCTCTGCCGCATCTTTGTCGAACCCTGTCACCATCGGCACATCAATCTCCCCTGCGCCGCTGCTGATGGTAACCTGGATGGTCGTGTTCTTCTCCACCTGAGTCCCTGCCTCCGCGCTCTGGGTGACAACCTGCCCCTGGGCATAGGTATCTGAGGACTCTTCCCCTGCTTTTACGATGCCAAGGCCAATGGCATTGAGCGCCTGCTTTGCCTCCTCGTAAGTCTTGCCCCTCACGTCAATCATTTCGACCTTATCCTCGGCCTCTTCCTCCTCTGGCTCTTCCTCCTCGGAATCCAAATCTTGCATTTCTTCCTGTTTGACGTCATCCGTTTTGTCGCTTCCGCCAAAACGGAACAGCCCTAAAAAGCTTCCTGCGATATATATGATTATGGCAACGATGATTACGGCCGCCACAATGCCCATGATAGTCACTGCTTTTTCCATCTTGGGATTGAGGAACCCGCTGTCGTCCTCTTCTTCGTCCTCTTCTTCCTCGTCTGCTTCTTCCGCTTCCTCCACGGCATCCTCATAATAGATGTTTCGTGTCTGCTCCTTGATACTCTCCACTTCCGCCTGCTTCATCACCCGGGTCTTATCTTGCTGCCCGACAGGAACCATCACCACGAAATCTTCGTTGGGGCTGATTAAGGCTTTTTTGAGGTCAATCAGCAAATCCCCTATGCTGTCGTACCTTCTGTCCGGGCTTTTCTGCGTACATTTGAGGATAATCTTCTCCAAACTGATTGGCAAATCCGGCGCGTAGGCGCTGGGCTTCACCATCTCTTCCTGCAGATGCTGGATAGCGATTGCCACCGTAGACTCTCCGTCAAAGGGTACCCGCCCGGTCACCATCTCATACATGACGATTCCCAGCGAATAGATATCGCTTTTGCCATCAACAAAACCGTTGCGAGCCTGTTCCGGGGAAGCATAATGCACGGAACCCATGACGTCGGAATTAATCGTGTTGCTGCTTGCCGCCCGGGCAATCCCGAAATCCGTCACTTTCACCTTGCCCTCAGTAGAAATAATAATATTCTGCGGCTTGATGTCTCGGTGAATGATGTGCTTATTGTGCGCAGCCTCAATGCCACGGCCTACCTGGATGGCAATGCTGACCGCTTCCTTGAAGGAAAGCTGCCCTTTCTTCTCAATATAAGTCTTTAGGGTAATGCCCTCGACATATTCCATGACAATATAGTGGATGGCATTCTCGCTCCCTACGTCGTAAATATTCACAATGTTAGGATGTTCAAGCCCCGCAGCTGACTGCGCTTCTGTCCGGAACTTCGTCACGAAATTCACGTCCTCGGAAAACTCCTGCTTGAGTACCTTGATTCCTACAAAACGCCCCAGCGTATGGTCTTTTGCTTTGTAAACATCCGCCATGCCTCCGGTCCCGACTTTTCCTACAATCTCATATCTATCTGCAATATAGATTCCCTCTTTTAACATTCTAACCTCCAACATCTTACCACTCAAACGGTTCCGTCAAAATAACTGTGATATTGTCATTACCTCCGTATCTATTTGCTGTCCAGACCAGCCTGTCAACGATGTCCACACTGTCGGTCCCGGCATGTATGATTTCTAATATTTCTCTGTCCTCCAGCATGTCTGTCAGCCCATCGGAACACATCAAAATCCTGTCGTTTACCTCCAACTCCACCTCAAAAAAGTCAACTTCTATCTCATTCCCCCCGCCCACGGCGCGCGTGATGATATTACGGTCAGGATGCACCCGCGCTATCTCGGGAGGAAGTTCCCCCCGGCGCACCATCTCCTGCACATAGGAATGATCTTTGGTAATCTGCTCCAGATACTCCCCTGCGATATATAGCCTGCTGTCCCCGACGTTCGCCACAAACAGCTCGCTGCCATTGACAGTCGCCGCCACGACAGTCGTCCCCATGCCTTCCAGGTCAATATCCGTCCTGGACTTCTCCACGACGGCATGGTTCGCCTTTTGGATTGCTTCCCGCAAAATCATGACAGGCAATGTATCACGGCTGCCCTGCACAGACTGAACGATCGTCTCCACCGTATACCGCGAAGCGTAATCCCCCGCGTTATGCCCTCCCATGCCATCTGCTAACACATACAGATTGGGCAGATTTCCAACTGGCATCTCGGAGGTATACATATAGTCCTGATTCATTTCCCGTCTTCTCCCCGTATCCGTTCTGGAAAAAGCCCTCATGTCTGGTCCGCCTTTCTTTCAAGAATTTTCCTGAAATACCGAATAATTATCTGTAACTGCCCAGAACCCCAAGACACAGACAAGCTGTCTCTATGGGGTCAGGGTTGCTACGAACATTTTAGCATAATGTTTTTAAAAGGACAAGTCATAAAATCTGACGCCTCCGCAGCTGCCCGCAGGCGCCGTCAATGTCCCTGCCCATTTCCCTGCGCACAGTCACTGTTATCCCATATTTCTCAAGCTTATCTTTAAACGCCACGACCGCCCGGCTTCCAGACTGCACATAATCCCGTTCCCTGATGGGATTGACCGGAATCAGATTTACATGGCAGTTCATCCCTTTCAGCAGCCCTGCAAGCTGCACGGCGTCCTTCGCTCCATCGTTGACTCCGCTCACCAGGCTGTATTCAAACGTAACCCGCCGCCCGGTGTTGGCAAAATACTCCCTGCAGGCTTCCACCAGCTCATGGATCTCGTATTTGTTCGCCACCGGCATCAGCTCCCGCCGTTTCTCCTGCGTGGCTGCATGGAGGGAGACCGCCAGCGTAATCTGCAGCTTTTCCCTGGCCAGTCTGCGCATATTCGGTATAATCCCGCAAGTAGACACCGTAATATTGCGCTGGCTGATATGAAGGCCGTTTTCATCTGTCAGAATCTCCAGGAATTTGATGAGGTTCTCATAATTGTCCAGAGGCTCGCCCATGCCCATCACGACCACATGTGACACCCGCTCGCCGATATCCTCCTGGATGCGGTAAACCTGATCCAGCATCTCCGCCGGCGTCAGGCTGCGCGCAAGCCCATCCAGGGTAGACGCGCAGAAACGACACCCCATGCGGCATCCTGCCTGGGAGGAAATGCAGACGCTGTTCCCATGCTTATACTTCATGCGCACACTTTCCACCATATTCCCATCGGGAAGCGCAAACAGGTATTTCATGGTTCCGTCCAGCTTGGAACGCTGCACCGTGACCTGGCGCAGCACCGGCATCTGGCAGCCGGCCTTTAATTTTTCTTGTAAGGCTTTCGAAATATCTGTCATCTCATCAAAAGAAGACGCATGCCTGACATGCATCCAATGGTAAATCTGCCTTGCCCGGAAAGGCTTCTCCCCCAGGGAGACTAAAACCGCTTCCAGCTCTTTCTGATTTAATGACTTGACGTCTTGTTCCATATGCTATCCTTTCCTGAATCTTGCTAGGAAGAAACCGTCGTTCCTTCCCTCCGCAGGCAGAATCTGCCGCTGCTCCTCCAGGCAGAACTCCGGGTGTTCCTGCAAAAACCAGCGCACGTTCCCCTCATTTTCCATAGGACTGATGGTACAAGTGCTATACACCAGCTGCCCCTGCGTTTTCACGTACTGCTGCACCGTATGCAGGATTTCCTGCTGCAATGCGCAAAGCGCGCGGCAATCTTCCAGGGTGACTCTATATTTGATATCCGCTTTCCTGCCGAGGACGCCCAGTCCTGAGCATGGCAGATCGGCAACGACGATGTCCGCTTTCTCAATCTGCGTCTTATCCAATACCCTGGCGTCCGCCCGGACTGCACGGATATTAGGCAGCCCGCAGCAAGCGATATTTTCCTGGATCATGGAAACTTTAAGCTCTGTCAGATCCCTGGCCTCCACCATGCCATGCAGGCTGCAGCCTGCTAATTCCTGCCCTCCTGCTTCCACGCCGTCTGCCTTCCGGCTGACTGCTTCTTGCCCTTCTGCTTCCACGCCGTCTGTTCCCTGGCTGTAAAGCCTTTGTTTTTCCGCTTCCCAGAGCAGCTCTGCCATATGGATGCTCTTGCCGCCCGGGGCCGCGCATACGTCCAGGATATAATCCCCCGCTTTCGGCCTGGCGCAAAGCGCAACCTGCATGGAGCTTATGTCCTGCACATAAAATTTCCCCTCGCGGAATGACGGAAGCTTCCCAAGGAAATCATACTCTTCCAGATAGAGGGCGCCGGCAACCCCATCCACATCTCTGACTGTAACGCCTTCCGCCGCAAGCTCTTCCTTTAACGCTTCTTTCGCAGCCTTAAAAGGATTCACGCGGACAGCGGTAGGGGCGTTGGCAAGGAATGCCTGCAGGAAGCTTTCTATCTGCTTTAAGGGATAGGCTTCCTCCCACATCCTGATAATCCATTCCGGCATGGAATATCTCACCGAAAGGTACGCAATGGGCGACTCCTCCCTGTCCGGCAATGAAACCCCGTCCAGATTACGGCTGACATTACGCAGCACGCCGTTCACAAAACCTTTGAGATTGCGAAACCCTCTTTTCTGCGCAAGCTTCACAGCCTCATTACAAGTAGCGGAAGCCGGGATGGCATCCATGAATTTCAGTTCGTAAACAGCGTTCCTTAAGATGCAGCGAATGACGGGCTTCATCTTATTTACTTTTACGCTGGAAAACTGGTTGATAACATAATCAATCCAAATCATGTTCTCCAGCGTCCCCTCACAGATACGTTTCAGAAAGCTTCTCTCCTGCTTTCCCAGGTATTGATACTTCTCCATCATGCCGCGGACAACCGTATGGCTGTATGCACGATCCCTGGTCACTGCCAGCAGGGCGTCAAGCGCAAGCTCCCGCAAATTCACATCAGTCGTCATTTCTTCCACCAAACAGGAGGATCAGACGGAGCAGCTGCAGGATTGCCGCAGCCGCCCCTGCCACATAAGTCAGCGCGGCTGCTCCCAGGACTTTCCTGGTGCTTCTTAATTCCTGGGAATCCAATATCCCTGTCTCACCCAGAATATGCACCGCGCGCCTGGAAGCATTAAATTCTACCGGCAACGTCACAAGCTGGAACATGACGGCCAGCGAAAAGCATATAATCCCAATGTCAATTAACAACGTCCCTGTATTGCTGCTGATAAACATGCCGATGATAATCAATGGCCATGCCGCCGCAGAACCGAAATTAGCCACCGGGACAATCGCACCGCGGATGGCAAGCGGCGCATAGGCTTTCTGGTGCTGGATGGCATGTCCGCATTCATGCGCTGCCACGCCGACTGCCGCCACGGACGCGGAACCGTATGTGCTGTCCGAAAGCCTCAATACCTTGTTCCTGGGATCGTAATGGTCTGTCAGATCCCCGGAAACATGCTGGACGCTTACATCGTCTATCCCTGCCGCACGCAGGATACGCTCTGCCGCCTGGGCGCCAGTCATTCCTGACATGCTGCGCACCCGGTCGTATTTGCGGAAGGTGCTTTTCACCCGCGCAGACGCCACCAGGCAGATTACCGCGCCGATGATTACTAAAATATAAGTGGGGTCAAAATAAAATCCATACCCATAAAATGGCATTTAAATCACTCCTTTCCAAGCCTGCACCCTGCCTCCAGGGAATATCCCCGCAGGAATGCATCTATGGTCATCCGTTTCTTTCCCTCTAACTGTACTTCCAGAAGCTCCAGCATCCCCTGCCCAGTCTGGACGGCAAGGCGGTCTTTCTTCACTTCCGCAACCCTGCCCGGTTCCTGCGTTCCATCCCTCAGCTGCCCGCTAACGGCCGCTTTCCATATCTTTAACGTCTTCCCATTCAGGTACGTGTAGGCGCTGGGCCAAGGATTCAGCCCCCGGATAAGGCGTTCCAGTTCCGGCGCGGATTTGTTCCAGTCAATTTCCCCAAGCTGCTTCTTAATCATGGCAGTATGGGTAGCTGCGCCAGGATCTTGAGGCGTGTATGTGGCTGTGCCATTCTCAATAGCCTCCAGCGTCCTCAGGCAAAGCTGCGCGCCAGTCCCGGCAAGGCGGTCAAACAGGCTGCCCCCCGTCTCTTCCGGCGTAAGCGCGACTTCTTCTTTCATAATCATGTCCCCGGTATCCAACCCCTCGTCCATGCGCATGGTAGTCACGCCTGTCACCTTCTCGCCATTGATGACCGCCCATTGGATTGGCGCGGCGCCGCGGTATTTCGGCAGTAAGGAAGCATGGACATTGATGCATCCGTATCTGGGCATATCAAGGATTTCCTTGGGCAGTATCTGCCCGAATGCTACGACCACGATAATGTCTGCTTCGTAATCCCTAAGATGTTCTATACACGCTTGTTCCCTGACCCGCAGAGGCTGATACACCTCTATGCCGTGGGCAAGGGCCGCTTCCTTCACCGGGGGGAACTGCATGGATTTCCCTCTCCCCTTCGGTTTATCCGGCTGGGTCACGGTAAGCGTGACGTCATGCCCTGCCCCAACCAAAGCCTCCAGGGTTCCCACGGAAAAATCCGGCGTCCCCATAAAGATTATTTTCATTCGTCTTCCTCCTCGTAGACTGCCTCATGCAGCCCATCTTCTGCTCTTTCCACATACATATGGCCGTCCAGATGTTCTAGTTCATGGCAAAAGGCGCGTGCCAAAAGTTCTTCCGCCTCAAGTTCCATGCGCTCCATGTCTTCATCCCACGCCTCTATCTTCACCTTCATCGGACGGGTGACGATACCATATTTACCCGGGACGCTTAAGCATGCTTCCTCGCCCGTCTGCTCCCCGCTTGATTCCATGAGCCTGGGGTTAATCAATACGATAGGGCCGTCCCCGATATCGACCACGACCACCCGTTTCAGCACCCCGACCTGGGGTGCGGCAAGCCCTACGCCGTTCGCCTCATACATTGTCTCCAGCATATCATCTATCAGCTCCTGAATCCTCGGCGTCATTTTCTTGATTTCCCTGCACTTTTTTGTCAATATCTCATCACCCAACTGACGAATATTACGCACTGCCATAACATTTCCTCCTCTTGTTTCCATTCTATGCGTATTGCTCAAAACCCATTCATGGGGTCAAAATCAAACTGTACTGACACATTCTTAAACTCCCGGTGACGGTTCACAAACTGCTCCAGCACATCCTTAATCTGTACAAGCGTCCCATACTCCTGATGTTTGAAATACAGCACCCGCCGGTAGACGTCCTTTACTTTAGCAACGGCGGCGTCCGCAGGCCCGATGAGCTGTAGCCCTGATAATTTCCCTTTCTCCTGTGCCTGCCGGACTTTTTTCGCCAAAAGCTCCATGCTTAAGAATGCCGTCATCTCATCTGCGGACGCCGTCATCATCACCAGCATATGCCCGCAGGGCGGATAGCGCATCATCTGCCGGTAGGCAATCTCCGCTTCATAAAATCTGGCATAATCCTGCTTGGCGGCTAATTCTATGGCATAATGCCGCGGGCTGTAGGTCTGTATGACCACCTCTCCGGGCAGCTTGCCGCGCCCCGCGCGCCCTGCTGCCTGGGTCACGAGCTGGAACGTCCGCTCCGGCCCATGGAAATCACTGGCATGTAAAGATAGGTCTGCCGCCAGAATCCCGACCAGGGTCACATTGGGGAAATCATGCCCTTTGACAATCATCTGCGTCCCGACCAGGATGTCAGCCTCCTGGTTAGCAAAGGCAGACAGTATCTTCTCATAGCCGTCTTTGCTGCGGGTGGTGTCAAAATCCATGCGCAGCACCCGTGCCTTAGGGAAACGCTTCTTTACAATTTCCTCAATTTTCTGGGTGCCTGCCCGAAAGCCGCCAATATACTTGGACGCACACGAGGGACAGGCTTTCGGCGCGCTCTGCGAATGCCCGCAGTAATGGCACACTAGCTTGCCGCCCACATGCTGGCTCAACGACACATCGCAGTGCGGGCATTTCATCACATGCCCGCAGGCACGGCAGGAGACAAACCCGGAAAGCCCGCGGCGGTTAAGGAACAGCATCGTCTGCTGATGGCTTTTCAGCCGCTGCCCCATCAGTTCCTGCAGCTTTTCGCTTAGTATCGAACGGTTCCCCTGCCTTAATTCTTCCCGCAAATCCACAGTATAACACTTCGGCATTGGTTTTTGGTCGATTCTTTCTTCCAGTTCCAAAAGCACGTAATCGCCATTTGCCGCATGGTAAAAACTCTCCATAGACGGAGTGGCGGACCCCAGCAGCACGCTCGCCCCTGCCATGCGGGCGCGTTCAATCGCCGTTTCCCTGGCGTGGTAACGCGGCATCGTCTCACTCTTATAGCTTGTCTCATGCTCCTCATCTATGATAATCATCCCCAAATCAGGGAAGGGCGTGAACAGGGCGGAACGCGGCCCAATCATCACATCCAGCTCACCGTCTTTTGCCCGTTCGAACTGATCGTAGCGTTCCCCCGGGGACATCTTGGAATTGAGGATGGACACGCGCTCCCCGAACCTCTGGTAGAACCGCAGCACCGTCTGGTAAGTGAGGGCAATCTCCGGAATCAGCACAATGGCCTGCCTGCCGCTGCCCACCACCCGTTTGATAATCTCTATGTATACGGCGGTCTTACCGCTCCCGGTAACGCCGTGCAGCAGATATGTCTGATGACTGCCCTGGGAAAATTCCTGCCAGACGCGTTCCACCGCCCTCTGCTGCCCTCCGTTCAGCTCCTGCCTCCTGTTTCTCTTCTTCATCTCGCCCAAGGGGTTTCGGTAAGCACGCTGTTCTTCTACCGTGAGAATCCCCAGCTCCTCCAGCACGCGGATGACTGCCGCTGTCATATGCAGCTTCCCAGTCACGGTTTCGTAAGGCAAGGGACTTTGTTCCATAAGCCCTGACAAAAGCCTTGCCCGTGCGGTATGGTGCTTTTTCTCAAATACGGCCAGCCATTCCTTTGCTTTTTCACTGTCCAACGCCAAGCGTACCATACGCTGCTTTTTCTCTTTGGCCTTCTGCTTAATCGGCAGCACGGTCTTAAGCGCCTGGTTCATGGTCGCCCCATAGTTTTTACGCATCCAGCCCGCCAGGGCAATCAGCTGGGATTCGATGGGGATGCTGCCCTGCACCACCCCTGCAATCTCTTTCATCCTGGCAGCTTCATACTCCGCGGTATCAGTCAGCTCCACAATATATGCGGCAGTCCTGCGGTTCCCATTGCCAAAAGGCACTTCCACCCGCATTCCCACGGCCAGCCTTTCCTGCAGTTCCTGGGGAATCTTGTACTGAAACGCCTTATCCAGTTTTTCATGTGAAATATCTATAATGACATTCGCATACAATGCCATATTGCACCACCTGTCTCTGCAATTCGCGGCTTCTGCGTTCAGCGGCCGCCTGCCTTGCGTTCTTCCAATATCTCCTGAATCAATACGCGTTCATCCATAGGATATTTCTTGCCCTTTATCTCCTGATAGTCCTCATGCCCTTTTCCTGCAAGCACTATCACGTCCCCCGGCTGCCCATTGGCAATCACATAGCGGATTGCCTCCTTCCGGTCCGGAATTTCCACATATTTCCCATCTGTCTTAGCCATGCCTTCTTTGATGTCGTCGATAATCGCCTGTGGTTCCTCGAACCTGGGATTATCCGAAGTGATGACCGTCAGATCCGCAAGCTTCCCTGATACCTCGCCCATTTCATAACGCCTGATTTTAGAACGGTTTCCCCCGCACCCGAACAGGCATACCAGCCGTGTTGGCTCGTATTCTTTGAGCGTTGCCAGCAGGCTTTCCAGGCTCATGGCGTTATGCGCGTAATCAATCATCAGCGTGAAGGTATCCGACACTTTGACCATCTCAATCCTGCCCTTGACCTTTGCCACTTTCAACGCCTGCTTCATGTCCTCCGCCGTCACCTTGAAATGGCGGCAGATGGCAATGGCCGTCAGTGAATTGTAAATGCTGAATTTGCCAGGCACATCGATTTCCACCACGGCGTCTACCAAGCCTTCTGCCTTGTAAGAAACGCCAAGATACCCCGGCTTCTTCACCAGCTGCGAATCCTTCGCTCGTAAGTCTGCCTTTTCGGAAAACCCGAACGTCTCCAGCGTACAAGTATGCCCTTCCAGGACTTTTTCCCAATGCTTGTCGTCCATATTGACAATCCCTACCTTACATTGCCGGAACAGCAGCCCTTTGCAGCTCATATATTCTTCAAAAGAGGAATGCTCGCCAGGCCCGATATGGTCTGGCTCAATGTTCGTGAAAATGCCAATCTCAAAGGGGATGCCTGCCGTTCGGTGCATCATCAGCCCCTGGGAAGAGACTTCCATGACGACGCATTGGCAGCCTGCTTCTTCCATCTGGCAGAAATAGTCCTGCACGAGAAAAGATTCCGGCGTCGTATTGTTCGCGGGGATTACTTTATCCCCGATAATGGCCTCTATCGTGCCAATCAGCCCTACTTTATAGCCGGCATTTTCCAAAATAGATTTCACCATATAGGTTGTGGTGGTCTTACCTTTCGTGCCGGTAACGCCGATAACTTTCAATTTCTCAGCAGGATACCGGAACCATGCGCAGGACAGGAGCGCAAGCCCATACCGGCTGTCCTTTACTTTAATTACAGTGACGTCCTCAGGCGCTTTGACGTCTTCCTGCACCACTATGGCCTTTGCACCTTTCTCTGCCGCCTCCGCTGCAAAGCTGTGTCCGTCCACAGCGGTTCCCTTGATGCAGACGAAGAGGCAGCCCGGCTGCAGCTTCCTGGAATCATAAACCAACGCCGTTATCTCTATATCCGCACTGCCCTGCACAACCGTGTAGTCCAGGCGTTCCAGCAGTTTCTCCAATCTCTCCATAATCATTCCTCTTTTCTTAAACACGTATTCAGTCTATTATATGATATATCTTTGCTTTTGGCAAGTTCGGCCATTTTTTGAGTTTCCCCATTTTTTAATTTCCTAGTGTCTTGTATCGTTGATATTTGATAAAATCACGCAGGATATTCGTTCATCTGCAAGGCGAATTTTCGACGGCGTAGCGGTGGCTACGGCTAGAAAATTCAACGAAGCGGATGCGCGAATAGGCAAGTGAGTTTGACTAATTATCAATGATACAAGACACTAGTGTACTGTCGCACGAATATATTTCCTCGTTCAAAAGGTCTTGCCGCTGATGCTGCCAAAGGCAGCAAGACCTTTTGGTACTAAAATATTAGCTAATATAAAAAATAGGGAAACTCAAACGGTAATTTATGCTATAATGGCTATGTAGATTTGCAAATCACGGCACGAAAGGAGATTATTATGATTGAGCAACGGAACATTGCCTTATGCGTCATCCTTACTATCGCTACGTTCGGCATTTACGGCCTCTACTGGTTCGTCTGCCTTACAAATGAAACCAACGAGGCCTCCAGCAGGGTCGGCGATATCTCCGGCATCGGCGCTTTGATATTATCCCTGGTAACATGTAATATATACGAATTGTATTGGGCATACCGGCAGGGAGAGAAGCTTGAACAGGCAAAAGCCGATTATGACATCCCCACCGACAGCCGCAGAAGCCTGATCTATCTTCTGCTGTGCCTGTTCGGTCTTTGGATTGTCGCATACGCGCTGATGCAGGATGAACTGAATAAGATTGCGTACTACACGTAAAGAGGAACGCGCGCAAAAGCATAAATAGTAGGATTCGGGTGTCAAAAGGTGGGATAAGAAATTTAAACTGGCAATCTGCACAATCATGCAGAAAGATTGTACAGATTGACGATAGAAAATTTAAATCCCACCTTTTGACACCCGAATCATGGTAGACAAAAAATCCCAGTATGCTATAATGGCAATGTAAGCTTGCAATTAGGAAAGGAGAAAATTTATGGTTCAACGCAGAGAGATTGCCATATGCATCATTTTAACGATTGTGACATGCGGCATCTATGGTATTTATTGGTTCATTTGCCTCACGGACGACACGAATGCAATTTCAGGGAGGATGGACGACACCTCCGGCGTAGTCGCATTCCTGCTGTCCCTGATAACATGTAATATTTACGGCTTGTACTGGGCATATAAGCAGGGCGAGAAAATCGACCAGGTGAAATCGCAGCGCGGGTTTCCCTCGGGCAGCAACGGCATCGCGTACCTCCTGCTGTGCCTGTTCGGATTCTCAATCGTCGCATACGCGCTGATGCAGAACGAGCTGAACAAGCTGGCATAACACATCATGAAGAAAAAACGTATGTTACGGCTGATTACATATGTGCTATTAATCGCAATGGCGGGTTTTGTATACGGCATGTTTGTCAGGTATACCGGACTCGCCATTCCGTGTCCGTTCCGTCAGCTGACAGGACTGAAATGTCCCGGATGCGGCGTCACGGGCATGTGCGTCGCGCTGATGCAGCTTGATTTCAAGGCGGCATTCCTATGCAATCCCATGCTTTTTTTGCTGCTTGCGCCGCTTGGGGCCGTCTTGGCGGCAAGCGCAGCCTCCTATGTGAATCATGGGGCATGGAAGCTGAAACGCTGGCAGAATACAATTTTATATGTCAGCATCGCGCTTCTTGTAGTCTTTTGTGCGGTACGCAATATCCTTTGCATCTAAGCCAAGATGCGTCCCAAGGAACGCTGACCTGCGCTGCACACGAATACAGTGAAAGCCTGCCTAAATCCGTCCACGGAAAAGGCAGGCTTATGTTTTTGAGATTTTTTATAAAGTTGGGGTTACCGCCAACTACAGTAACCCACACACCTCTCTTGCGTCTGGTTTCTTTCACGTATTAATATACGGCCCGCTCTCCTATCAGTCGCTGGCGTCGAGACCCTTCTCCTGCTCTTTCTGGATTTCCGGGAATGCGGAAAGCATAGGGCTTATATTATTCCCTTTGATTTTTCGCTGCACATAATTTGCCGTAATCTTAACCACAACCGGCGACAGCGCAAGCACGCCTATCAGGTTGGGGATGGCCATCAGGCCGTTAAACGTATCGGACAGGTCCCACGCCAGTTCCAGGTTCATGGTTGCGCCGAACACAATAAATACAATGAAAATCACACGGTAAACAATCGTCGCTTTTGAGCCAAACAGATATTCAAACGCTTTCGTCCCATAGTGGCTCCAGCCAAGGACTGTGGAAAACGCAAACAGCAAAATTGCAACCGCAATGAATGCAGGGCCAAGGGAACCGAATACCGTAGAAAATGCCTCTCCTACCAGTGCAGACCCCTCCGAACTGCTTAGTACTTTTCCGGTCTCCAGATCTACCAGCCCGGAAGACAGTACCACGAATGCCGTCAGGGTACAGACAACGATAGTATCTGCAAACACCTCGAAAATCCCCCACATGCCCTGGCGCACAGGCTCTTTTACATTGGAGCTGGAATGCACCATGACGGAGGAACCGAGGCCTGCCTCATTGGAGAACACGCCGCGCTTCATACCCCAGGTGATTGCCATCTTGATGCCGGAACCGACAATACCGCCGCCTACGGCCTTCATAGCAAACGCGCCTTTGAAAATAGCAGAAAAGACAGCCCCGAACTGCCCGATATTAAGCACGCAGACTACCAGCGCGCCCAATATGTATAACAAAGCCATTACCGGCACTAATTTTTCCGTGACGGAAGCAATCCTTTTGATGCCGCCCAGAATGACCAGCCCGGCAAGCGCCATCAACACGATTCCTGTTGCAAACGTAGGTATATGGAACGCCGCCTTCATATTGCCCGCGATGGAATTAATCTGGCTCATGTTGCCTATCCCGAAGGAAGCCATCAGGCAGAAGATGGAAAACAGCGCTGCCAATGCCGCCCCGACTGTTTTCATGCCTTTCTTCGCGCCCAGGCCGTCTTTCAGATAATACATGGCGCCGCCGCTCCATTCGCCTTTCTCATTTTTCTTACGGTAATAGATGCCCAGCACATTTTCTGAATAGTTGGTCATCATGCCGAAAAACGCCACAATCCACATCCAGAAGATGGCTCCCGGCCCGCCGAAAATCAATGCGCTGGAAACACCTACAATGTTACCTGTTCCTATGGTTGCGGCCAGCGCCGTACACAGGGACTGAAACTGGGAAATAGACTTGTCCTCCGTCCCAGTATGCTTCGTGATATGCCTGTCTGTGAATATGCTGCCCAATGTGTGCTTCATCCAGTACCCGAAATGCGTAATTTGGAATACTTTTGTCAGCAAGGTCATTAAAATTCCGGTTCCTACCAGCAGAACCAGCATAGGAATGCCCCAGACGAAGCTGTTAATGGCTCCGTTAATCTTTTCAACCATTTCAATCATGCTCTTCACTCCTCTTCCTTTGACTTGGCAGTTGCCTGATAATCCTTAGGGCTTTTCTAATCGTACAAAAATGCAGCAGATAAGCATTGTCTTACCTGCTGCCACATGTATGCCCTCTCAATAAATTACCATAGTATGGCATGGATGTCAAGTTTGAAAACCAGCGGCATCATATCAGGGAACTCCGAAACGGCGTGGCAGATGCCCTCACATCCACAGACCGCAGCCAGTAATGTTGGCTGCAATAATGCCGGATGCTCTCCGCCACGATTTCCTTATTCCTCAGATTCCCGACTGTAATGCTTCTGATTGGCAGATGCCCTTCGCACCAGATTTTCGTCTTTTTCAGCTCTCCGTCCTGCTTCTGAAAAAAGGTCTGCACTTCTTGGTACACTTCTTCCTGATTCCTAGAGTTTGATATGTATATCTGATTGTTATTCCTTACATGGAAGCTCTGCTTTGAACCATGTGCATACCGGCAGTCGGGATTGCTCCCGTTGACGCCCGGGATATATGCTTCCCGCAACGAACAGCCAAAACAGAGGCTGTCGTCTGCCTCCCCTTTCGCTATATCCACGCAGTTTACAACCGTCACGTCTTCTGTTTTGCTGCGCGAAAAATGCTCGGACAATCCCTTTTCCAGCGTTTCCCCCAGTCCCGCTTCAAAATTGAGCCGGACAATGCACGCTTCCCCCTTACAAGTTTCACCGCCGTCCGCTTTCACGATAATGTAGGGAACTTTAATATCCCCCACGCTCCTATAGTGGATGCAGCCGGACAGATCCGTGTCCCTGTCGGAAAATACCAGCCTTGACTCCGCCTCTTCATGGAACCCAATATGCTTTACATAAGAAATGAAGTCTGGCACTTTCCCAATACTCAATTTATCCGCTGACGGATTAAGGTAGAACTTCTGCGCAAATATGTTTTTTTTGGTGTCTTCAGAGATATACTGCACCTTGTAACAGCTGTTATAAATCTGCACGAACTCCTCTTTCCCTCCAGTTCCTTCCCTCCGCTGGATATAAAAAGGGCGTACATTATTAAAATCAAAGCCTATAGACACCCCTTCAGGAGCATATCCCCTCCATTGGCTCAGCTTGTCGTCCTCATCGCAGAAACATACGATATAGCAATCCCCCAACGCTTCGGCTGCATCTGCATCCACATCCATGCCAAGGAATTCCCGGAGCTTTTTCATCCCCAGACTCTGCTCCTCGTGATCGTTTGAAAACCTTGCGTTCGTCGCCCAAAAGCTGTCGCTTTCAATGATGGACCAGAAACTTTCCAGCGTGCGGTATTGATAGACATAGGGATCCGTACTTCCTGTTTTCGCCCTGTGAGCCGATAATCCCTGCAAGACCTGCTTATCTGCCCTTACTTTATTGATTGCCTCCAATTCGTCATACGTATATCCGCACTTCATTTTTACACCCCTAAGATTTCTCTGGCAACCGATTGGTTAAAATATGCCAGCGTCAGCTCATCCCTCTCATATATCGTTGGGATCTCTCTGCCATACAGCTTCTCAAACCTCTGCTGCCACTGGTTCTTGAATGGATTGCCGTCATAGCTGCTGTACCAGACATACTTCATGTCCAAGGACTCCAATTCATCCATGCATTGCATGGAAATGCATTTATAATTTTCGTCTTTGGCAATCTTTTCCTCTTCCCTTTCAATCATGTGTAAGTCTACCATCGCAATCGTATGCTCTTTATCAATGGCCCCGATCTGTTCTTTTACTTCTCCCATGGTACTGCAGGCTTTCAGCTCCGTACCCAACCCTGAAAAAACTTCTTCATTAAAATAATCTATCGTCTCCTGGTCGTTGTTCCGATCTATATTGACGAGAATGACCACAACACTAAGCGGTTTCCCCGTCCGATCGTGATAATATCCGGCCAATGCTTCCACTACTTTACAAGTCTGCGGTAAGTTGTTGTCGATAAAACATATTTTTTCCATCTAAGCCCTCTCCTTCGATAAAATCGGCAGTTTCGTCACAAATTCTACCTCTTGTTTCGCCTCGTTCCACTCATAGATAAACTCTGCTTTTGCGCCCTCGCCGCCAGCAAGCATTTCCGTGTACCACTTCATCGCCTGCACGGACATGCCCAGGGTATCCTTCGCCACCATCTTCTCTTTAAATTCCTCGTTCTTCCTCTCTATCTCTTTCCTGGGAACGCCATATACTTTATTTTTAAAGACAAGATAGCCTGCATCCCAATCCTTTATCTCCTCCGTCTTAATTGTAATCTTACACTTTTCTTTCTCGTTCTTCAATACGTAATACTGGGCAATCGTCTCATTATCCTTAAAAATGCTGTCAATCTGCCTATTTTCTTCTCTGTGAAAAAACTTATGGATATCTCTCGGCCAATTCCGGCAGACCTTCATCGCCGAAAATAGGATGTCAAATATGATGCAGAAAATATACTCCTGTTTATAATAGTAACCCTTCTCACATCTGCCTGCCAGTCTTCCTAAAATATGTTCCAGTTCCATAACCCCTGCGTCTTCCATGCATTCCCCATGGATATTGACATCAAAAAGAAACACATCTTTCACGAACATCAGGTACTGCTTAGGGCTTAGGCCCTTACGGGTCTCACCAAAAATGGCTTCCCCCAGGTTCCGCATGGCTTTGTTCATCTTATCCTCGTTCTTTTCCAGCGTATAGGCGTCTGCGTCCGATTCGCTCCATTCACTCCGAAACAGCCTGGCAATCCTCATGTTCACATATACCTTCAGCAAAAGCAGGCGATATACCTCCCCATAGGCTTCCTGATATCTACTCTGCAGCAATTTTTCGATAGTCATGATATCGGCGCTCGTATTATGGTCCCCCGCCCGCTCACGCGTCAGCTGCCTGTTAATCCCCATCTGCTCTGCAAGTATCGGCATGGCGTTGTTGTTGAAGTCGGCCTCAATCCAATGCAATAACTGATGCCTATACATCAAAATCCTCCTGATTCTGAAAATCACCTTAAAATGGTTGCTTGTATCGCATTCGATATAGAAATACAACGGCTGGATCCTGATTAGCTTTGGCTTTTCAATCTTTTCCCCTCGCAGATAACTTGCATTGTTATTGATGCAAAGCACAATATAATCTTTGCCTAAATAATAGCTTTTATTCTCTAAGCTTTCACTATTGATTGCCTCCTTTACCCGCGCTGCAACCGTTGCAGAGACATTCTCTTTTTTATATTCCGTCACAAGATATAGTTCGTCGCCGTTTTGCGCCCCTGCGAATGCTGATGTGAGGATTTTCAGGCCATCGCCGGGATACAGAAGGCGCAGTATGCGTTTTTTCAATTCCACATACCGTTCAATCCCCCCTGAAGTCTCCCTTTTCAGCAGATACAGCAAATCGGCTGTCTCTGTCACCCTGTCCCGTGTCTTTGACTCAATCTCCGCTTCTGACTGCAGGCCAAAGTCCACCAGTATCTCCAGCCTGACAAACTTCCTCAGGTTTTTTATATAGTAATCCCCCCACAAATCGTCGACTGATTGCCGGATGGCCTCTTGTGCGTCCATGTTTTTATTATCCACGAAAGCAGAGGCCCTCTGTACAAAATTAAGCATGCTGTCATAATACAGCCTAGTATTTTCAATCAATAATGATTTCCAAAATAACGAAAAATCATCCTCTGCACTTATGCTGCAAGTTTCAATTTCATGGAGATTGTTCAGGCTTGTGGCGTTTTCCTTACCAGTAATCAGAAGATACTCTATCCACAAACTTTTTGTCTCATCCGCGCTGCTATTAATCAGCCTGTGTACCATCTTTTCATACTCATAATATTCGTGATAATCTGCCTCCTCTTCCTCAAGCAACGCTTTATATTGGTATATGACAAATTTACGGATAATATAATTGCTCCTCAAGTCTGTCAGGCCCTCCAGCAGATACTCCCGGATAAAATCTCTTCTTTCTTTTCCCATCTTAAGCTCTGCTTTTAAAAATCTGCACAATTCCGCCATCTTCTTCCTCAGCCCGATGTCGTTCATATACGATTTGAGCGACGACAGATTTTCCTTCTCGCACAGCAGCTTCTCATCAAACCCAGGCGCTAGGAAGCTCTGCGACAAAAGGAGGAGGAAATCTAAAATGGCCTGCCGATATATTTTCCCATAAGAGAAAAATGGGCGGCACAGCACTTTCAGGTAAGCCTTTACCGCAGCTAATACATCCCTCTTGAACACACAGCAATAAATCGGCGATAAATTCTCCGATTGAAAATAACCAATATTCTCTTCTTTCTCCAGAGGCTCTGCCAAATTCGCTTTTATCTTGCGCTGCCCGACCTCTATGACATCAGAAAACAATGAAATAATTTCTGATATGCTCTCACCATAATTTTCGCTTATGGCCAAATGCCCTTTCGCATAGTGGGAACACAAGGCTCTGAGATATCCTTCCTGCATCTTTTGCCGGAAGCCACCCAACTGTGGATATTTGTCAAACGTAACTGCCTTATAATCATGCTGCTTCTTTTCCCAATAACGGCTGATAGCTGTCGTCGACGACCGTTTGAAAAACAGCTTTGCATTCTTCTGCAGTGTACACATGGCGCAGGAATCCCCAAAGTTCCTGACCGATGAAATGTCCATGTCCGCAAAAGCGTAGAAATCACTTTCCACGTCTTGGACATAATCCATTTTGCTGTAATAAGACATTCTGTTCACTAGGACAAAGACCCGTCCAAATTGTATGGGTTTTTGTATCTTTTTCGGAACAAGCGAATGCAAAAGATTATTCACCCGCCTATACGTTGAACCCGTGATAATCGTGTCATCCACATACGTGAACTGAATCTTAATTTTCCGTTCTGCCGCAGCAAAAATGGCCGCTTTTACATCCGCATATTTGGCTATGATGTTAGAACGGTATTCTTTCGTTGCATCTATGACAATGAAATCCGCTTTCCCATTAAAATAGTAATTATTGACGTAATGGCCGAATTCTACATTTGTATGATGCTGTGGGGAAACAATGATATGGAGCGTATCAGGCTCTGGCTTTGTTTGTTCCTGCAGCTTTTCGAGCCAATGCGCAATCGCTTCTTTCTGCCTGTGGAAATAATTCGTCGTATCTACATAATACTGAAAATGATTCCCATCCCTGCAGATATGCCCATAAAATATACAGTCTTTCATATTAACCAGTCGTATCTCGTTGATAATCTGTTTCCTGCCGTCCCTTTTTCCCTTCTTCTGCAGATTTACTTCCAGCTGCTGGGAAGGAACTGTGGAAGTAACATCCGTTTCCACCAAAACAGACTCATCCAATACATTTTCGGAATAACACTGCTTGCATTTCAGCGGATCGTACCACTGAATATTTTTATGGCAGAAAAATTGCGGATGTGGGCTGATCAGCGATGTTTCAATCGTCCGGTTGCCGCCGATCCTGTCCCAATATTCCCTTTCCAAATCCGTCGGCTCATTCTCCCTCCCTTGCTTCTGCAAGTCCCTTACCCAAAACAATGTATAATTCTTTACTAAATGTACCCTTTCCACACTTTCTTGGTAGTGCTCTGCAAACATATCCCACATTTTCTTAAACGTCGTCAATGTTGAAATAATAGGTACTACTTGTATAACTTTCACCTGTGTATCACCGGGAATTTCCTCGCTGAAATACATCTTGACTTTGGAACTGATGTGGGTCAATGTTTTCTGCACCATAATGTCATTCTGATACACGGCAAATCCCACAAAATATTGCAAAGATTCTCCGTCCCCCCTCTGGCAGGCCCTTACTATCTCCGTAAGGGCGGTCAATATCTCCCGGGAATAAGAGGCATACCCATAAAACAGGAAGTTATCCTGAATCTGCAGCCCATCTTTTATCATTTTCCTAATCAGCAGCAACGCAATTTTCCTGGCGATGCGGGGCTTGCGGAATAAAATGGATATCTCATAAAATTCCTGCAGATGCACTTTGTTCCCCAGCCTCATATGTATGTCATGCAGCCAATAGCCCGCCTCATCGATATCCGTCAGGGAATGCTGCGCCACTTCGCTGATATAATGTTCAAACAAAGTCATATCGCTTTGTTCGGATTCACATAATATAACATCGAACGGAAACAACGCCATCTCATTTTCACTCCGGCCGGTCCATTTATGCATCCCTTTTGCATATTGTCCAATAAATGCCAACGGTTTTTCTTTCAGATAGCAATACTGCTGGGCATTCCTGACTATATTCTGCCGGCAATTCCCGGATATCACCAAATCATCAAGCTTATCCGCCGTATGCAGATAAATCTGCAGTCCATCGCTCAGGCCCCTGCCCGAAATCATAATGGTATCGAATATCATTTGGAGGAAACCGCTGTCGCAGTTAATCAGCGCGATGTACTTTACAGTTCCAGAGTAAAAAATATCGCTGTCCACAAGGCCTTTGCAGAACGCCTCTAACCCCCACGGAGACTCGAACTCCTTCCCTTCACGCATATCCAGATAATATACGGCCTGCGCTTCCCGATCCAACGCTAAAACCCAGCCGTCAATCAGCTCCTTCCACATACAGACCATCCGATCTTTCCTGTTATCGATGGCCTGCTCCCGGCAGGCTGTTTGATAAAACCGTCCGTCTGCTTCCGCCAAACTGCCGTCCGCCAGCCGTTGCGGATTATATTCTACGAATTCCGCATAAAACGCATCTTTTTCAGATAAATTTCCAATCCCATTCAAAAAAATATTGGCATTATGCTGCTTCTTTTCTTCACTATATAAAACCGGAAATAAAATCTGATACTGCGTCCCCGGTATGAATCCCTCCGCCGAAGTATCCCTGAATTCAGACAAATCGAAATTATTTTCCTGATAAAATAAGTACTTCTCACACGCTGCGTATTGCGTGCTACTGCGTACCTTCAATACTGCCCTGCATAGCTGAAGCTCCTGTGCCAGCCTCGCCAGGCCCATACATCTGACCGGATTCTCTTGCCGATATCGCTTCCACGATTCTTCTACTGACTGGCTTTCATATTTTTCGAAAAAATGGGAAACTGACAGCTTAATGTCTGAAAAATATTTATCATCTAATTTCTTTGAAAAATTATCCAGGATGCTCTCATAAATATTTGCATCCGCAACATCGATTTCCAAAATCCTGTCCGCATCCTCTGTCGCGCCATTTTCCAAGATGTTGTCCAAAATTTTCTTTCCGTCACTAAGAATCCGAAAAGAAAAAATACCCTTACGGTTATGTGAATGAAGAAAAATATTTTCAATTATCTGAATCAGGCCATTGCTGATGCTTCTTGCCCGTTTCCGGCAATTTTCCACATCTGCCTCCGTCAACGTTACTGACATAGGAATCAATACAGAAAAGACAGCATACTCTAAGGCTGTTATTTTCTCCTTAGACAGATGCTGATATATCGTTGACTTTATCTTGTTTCTTTCCTCTTTCCGTACCTTCTTCCCTTCCTCGTTCAGTTTGACATCTTTTATCCGCTTATCCAATATCTTTTTAGATATCTCCAGCAAATCTCCCAGTTCCACGCTGATATGCTCTTTCTCTGAATCCATTCGCAAGCCGTCAGAACCCAAGGCACAGTATCTGCTGAAAGCTGTATAAACATCGCCGTCCACCTCAACCAACGGAAAAAAAGTGGATTGGACCCCTGCTTTCTTAGCAGATAGAGATCCAATAACGGTACGCTCCTCTTGCGTTATAAAAAAAGCGCTGTAAAACATATTGGGGTAGCGTTCCAGGATAAAACGCATAAAATGGGAATATTTATAATACACAGATACTCTGCCCCACTCTTCCTTCCCCGCTGATAAGTAATTATCAAACGGCTCTATGAATACCCGGAGCCGTCCACACACACTTGGAAACTGCTGGATTGCCAGAAGAAGATACTGGATATTGCGAATATCTTCTCCCTGTGCATTTTTGACCCTGACATAGTAGCTGAACTGATACTTGTCCTTTTTCCTGACCATATCGCCAAGCGCTGTGAGGCTATGAGCAGTCCAGGCTTCTTTTCCAGAGTCATCCTGCCAAAATCCTTCAATATTCTGCACTATCTCTAAAGGCTGGAAATCTTTTTGATTTATTTCATTCTTTTCACTAATCCAACAATAGCGGATGGAAACCTTTTCCAAAATCTCTGGGTAATTAATCTGGTCTGTACTTCTCTCTCCTTCAAAGGCCTGGATTACCTGCATCAGGACAGAATAATCTGCCTGGCAGTTATCCAGGTCAAAACACAAAATAATTTTATCCATCGTATAGATTCCCCTCATGTATAGTTTCATTACACTGCAATAATTATATCACAACCATTTGCTCAAAGACAGCATTACTTGTATGCTGCTGCAAAAATTTCCGGATAAATTACTCCTTCATACATGTTACCCTTAAATAATTCCCTTATCACGGCAAATGGCCTCAATGCTTCTGTCATAGGTAGCCTCGGCTTCTTTCGAAAAGAAACACCCGGGTACGCCCTCATCATGATCCCTGTGATGCGCCACGCACTCGCAGCATTTCCCATGCCTTGGGCAGTCATATGTACAGGGACAAGGTCTGTGATTGTCACAATTTGCCATTTCTTATTCCTCCTTTGAAATTAAGGGCAGATTTCCTGCCTGATATTTTTATTATACATTAACTCAGCATATTTGTCTTGTTTTGGGATAACTTATGCAAAATATGGTATCATTTTGCTCCATACGCTTTGGAAAAGGCTTTCCCTGGCCAAAGATAACATACAGCACAAAGAACCAAGAAAGGATTCTTCCCATCTTGGTTCCTTTTGCTAATACAACGAAAATCAAGTTTCTCAATATTCGCTGTGCTAGTACATACTGGCTGCATAACTCATAAACCATTCTATCATGCCCATCGCTACTGCGAAGCATGTCAGCAGGAATACCAAAAAGATTGCCCCACCATCGTATTTTAATACTTCTTCCTGCCCATCGCCTCTGCGGATATTGGAAATCAGCATCTCACTGCCCAGCGCAATCAGTATCAGAGGCCACAGTTTCATAATCAGCGCCAGCGACAACGCCGGATAAAACATGTGAACCATGAACAACCCTCCGAACACTATCATTAAAATCCCGCACGTAATGCTCCCAACTCTTCTGATCCTCATGGCATCATCCCTCCTGCTCCATAGGCTTATCATCTGTTGCTGCCGGTTCTATGAACCCTCTGCCTGCCTCCTGCTGTTCCACAACCTTATCAGCCAAAGCATTTCTCTCTGCAGACGTAGGATTCCACTGCCCTGCTCCTGACATGGGGCTTCTTGCCTCTTGCCCTGCCCCTGGCATGGAATTCCATTCCTCCTGCCCAGCTGCCTTGCCGTCCAGCTCCTTCTTCTTGCCACGGATCAGATAAACGCCGCACCAGATGAGCAAAGCCGCAATGGCAAGCTGGGGAACTGCGTCCATGATACCCCAGTAAATACTGTCTGGAAGCAGCCAGCGCAGGTAATTAGCAAAGTAATTCCACAAAATTGCCATCCCGATAATGATAAGCGCCGCCGCCAGAATGTTGCTCTGCTTTCCTTTGAGCTTGCCCGTCAGCAGGCTCTCATCCATATGGAACAGGTAATCATCCTCCAGGGCGTAGAATTCCTCATCTGACATCCCCCGGATATTATGCACATTGAAGAAACTGTAACACCACAGGATAGGCAGTATAAACAGCGCCGGACCTAAACTGAAAAATGACGCAAAAAACACGATAAGCCAAAACACCGCCATAATGCTGATTCCTAGTTTCATAAACCCCATATACATTTCCCCTGCACCTGGTATCAGGGAAAAGCAAAATGTCAAAAAACCGCTTTTCTTCCTTGTCATGTCGTTACCTCCTGACCTCTCTTATAAATTTTCCTATTTTCTATCTATACGGAATAATCCATTGCTTATTTCATTCAGCAGGCTGGAAACTTCCCCGCTTTTCTGGTTAAGGATCCCGGTAATGTCCAGCTCTTCTCCTAACTCCTCCTGCTCCCTTTCCCAGACGCGTCCATCCTCAGGCTGCAGTCCCTGGACATTGTTTGTCAGCATCAGCAGGAAGATGGATGACATCACTGCCAGCCCCACTTTCAAGCTGTATAGGAAAAGCTGCATCTGCCGCGACCGCTCCTTGACGTTCGCTGCCATCTGCACATCCATCTGCTGTGTCCGCTGCAGTATTTCTTCTCTCAGGTAAGCCGGCGGTTCTGGCGTCCGGCACTGCAGCCGGTAAGAATATTCCGGCTGCATTCCCGGCTGCACCGCAGATTCCTCATGCGGCTGCTCCAGCTGTCCTGCAAAGGCTTCTGGCTGCACCGCAGATTCCTCATGCGGCTGCTCCAGCTGTCCTGCAAAGGCTTCTGGCTGCTCCATCCAGCACGCAAACTGCTGCGCGCAGAAAGTACAGCTTCCGATATGCCCTAGGAACCATTTTTCTTCCTGTGCAGGCATCTCGCCTGCCAGCCAATCGCAGAATTGTTCCTCCGTGATATGACGCCTTCCCTCTGCCAGGCCCGCCATCTCATTTCTTCCCGTCATCTGCCCGCCCTCCCTTCTATCATTTTTCGTATCATTCCTTTCGCCCGGTAAATCTGGGTCTGGACAGTCTTCAGACCCTTTTCTGTCTCCATCGCGATTTCCTTTGCTGTCTTTTCCCGGTAAAAATGTTCCGTTGCAACTTCCTTGTAAGGACTTTTCAGGCTTTGACAGATAGTGTAAACATACTCCTTGGATTCCTGCTGCAGATAAGTTTCCTCGGGGCCTGCCTTCTGGTCCTTCAATTCTTCAAAATACGTATCTTCTTTCGGTTCACTGCGTCTCTTTGCACTTTTCAGGAAGTCCAGCCCCTTGTTCGTGGCAATCCTGCATACCCATGCTTTCTCATAATCCCGTTGGAAAGTGGCAAGATTTTTGTAAATGGATAAAAAAGTTTCCTGTGTCAGGTCTTCTGCGTCGAACTGGTTCCCTGTCAGCTTGAAACAAATGGAATATACCAGCCGTTCGTATGTATCCAGAAGATAACCAAAATATTCTTCCTTATCGATCCTATCCGCCTCCTTTTCTCCGGTCTGATCCATGCTTTTCCCTGCCAAGCGGACCGTTTTTTCTATCTGTCTGTTTATTAGAACGAGATAAAACTCCGATTGTCTTCAACATTTTCTAAAAAAAGCAAACGGCAGGATTGCTCAATCCAAAAGCAATCCTGCCGCTGCAGGCAGCCAAATATATATTATTTTGCAAGCAGCTCGTCCGCCAGAGCTTCCATATCCGCTACCGTATCCTCTTTCATGGCAGACTTGATGGTCACAACTTTGTCACAGACCGTAATGTCCTTCATCTGCTCCAGAAGCGCCTTCATGCCTTTTGCAGCCACAGGAGCCCAGGAACCGTTCTCCACGAGGGCAACCGTACGTTTGCGGTAAGTCTTGCTTTTCAGGTGGTGCAGGAAGTCTTCCATGCAGGGGAACATGCCGCCATCATATGACGCTGCAGCCAGCACCATCTTGTCATAACGGAATGCGTCTTCGATAGCCTCTGCCATGTCGTCCCTGGAAAGGTCTGTGATTGCCACTTTTTTGGCTCCCTTTGCTTCCAGGATTTCTTTTAATTTCTTAGCTGCCGCTGCCGTGTGGCCATGGATGGAAGCATAAGCCACAAGAATCCCTTCGTCTTCCGGCTCATAACTGCTCCATACCTGATATTTCCCAATATAATATTCCAGGTTCTCCTTAAGAATCGGCCCATGCAGCGGGCAAATCATCTGGATGTCCAGCCCTGCCGCCTTCTTGAGCAGAGCCTGCACCTGTGCGCCATACTTCCCTACAATATTAAAATAGTAACGCCTTGCTTCACAGGCCCAGTCCTCTTCCGTATCCAGCGCGCCGAATTTTCCGAAACCATCTGCTGAAAACAGGATTTTTTCAGAACTCTCATAAGAAACCATTACCTCCGGCCAATGTACCATGGGAGCCATCACAAACGTCAGCTCATGGCTTCCTAAGTTAAGCGTGTCCCCTTCTGCCACCGTCAGGGAACGCTCCGAAAGGTCAATATCAAAAAACTGTCCCAACATGGGGAAGGTCTTGGCGTTGCCAACCACTACCATGTCCGGATATTTTTCTGCAAGCTTCTGTACATTAGCCGCATGATCCGGCTCCATGTGAGATACTACCAGATAGTCCACATTCCGCCCGCCGAGCGCCTGCTCCAGATTGCCCAGCCACTCTTCGCCTCTCCTGGCGTCCACGGTATCCATAACTGCTACTTTTTCATCTATAATCACATACGAATTGTAAGATACCCCATTAGGCACCACATACTGGCTCTCGAATAAGTCAATATCTTTATCATCTGCCCCGATGTACTTCACTGTATCCGTAATTGTTATGTCCTTCATTCTTCTTTTCCTCCTTTTATTTCCCTGAAAGATACTCGTCTATCCCCTTTGCGGCAGCCTTCCCAGCGCCCATGGCAAGGATTACAGTCGCAGCTCCCGTCACTGCGTCTCCGCCGGCAAATACGCCCGGCTTGCTGGTTGCCCCATTCTCTTCCTCTGCTACGATGCATTTCCTGCGGTTCACATCCAGCCCTTTCGTGGTGGACGAAATCAATGGGTTGGGGGAAGTCCCCAATGACATGATTACCGTGTCGAGCTCCAAATCAAATTCCGAACCCGGGATTTCCACCGGGCTTCTTCTTCCAGACTCATCCGGCTCTCCTAACTCCATGCGGATGCAGGTCATGCCCTTCACCCATCCGTTATCGTCTACCAGAATCTCTGTGGGGTTCGTCAGCAAATCAAAAATAATGCCCTCTTCCTTGGCATGATGGACTTCTTCCACCCTCGCCGGAAGCTCTGATTCACTTCTGCGGTATACGATATGCACTTCCGCACCAAGACGCAGGGCCGTCCTTGCCGCATCCATGGCAACATTCCCGCCGCCGACTACGGCAACCTTTTTCCCCTTCATGATTGGTGTGTCGTACTCCTCTTTAAAAGCTTTCATCAGGTTATTCCTGGTCAGGAACTCATTGGCGGAAAATACGCCGTTTGCCTGCTCGCCGGGAATTCCCATGAACCTTGGAAGTCCTGCGCCGGAACCGATAAACACGGCCTCAAATCCTTCTTCTTCCATCAGCTCATCAATCGTCCCTGCCTTGCCGATTACCACATTTGTCTCAATCTTAACGCCCAACGCCTTGACATTCTCTATTTCTTTGGCTACGACCGCACTCTTAGGCAGACGGAACTCTGGGATACCGTAAATCAGCACGCCTCCCGGCTCATGGAGCGCCTCGAAAATCGTCACGTCATAGCCCATCTTCGCCAAATCCCCGGCACAGGTAAGCCCTGCCGGCCCGGAACCGATGACTGCTACCTTGTGATTCTTCTTCTCAGTTGCCGGCTGCGGCTTGACGCCATTCTCTCTCGCCCAGTCAGCGGCAAAACGCTCCAGCTTGCCGATAGACACCGGCTCGCCCTTGATGCCACGGATGCACTTGCCCTCGCACTGGCTCTCCTGAGGACACACGCGCCCGCAGACTGCCGGCAGCGCGCTGGCCTTGCTGATCACATGGTAAGATTCCTCAAAATTCCCTTCCTTTATCTGGGAAACGAACCCCGGAATATCAATAGAAACCGGGCAACCCTTCACACACTGCGCGTTTTTGCAGTTCAGGCACCGCTCTGCTTCCTGCATCGCTTCTTCCTTATTATAGCCAAGGCACACTTCGTCAAAATTCGCCGCGCGCACCTTTGGCTCCTGTTCCCTAACCGGTATTTTCTTTAACATATCCATTATCTGTCACCTCCGCACTGTCCGCATCCTCCATGGTGGGTATCGCCCTCCTGAAACTTTAAGATGCTCCTGCCTTCTTCCGTCTTATACATCTGCTGGCGTTTCATTGCCTGGTCAAAATCAACCAAATGACCGTCAAATTCCGGCCCGTCCACACAGGCAAACTTCACCTGCCCGCCTACCGTCACACGGCAGGCGCCGCACATGCCTGTGCCGTCCACCATGATTGGGTTTAAGGAAACAATGGTCGGGATACCAAGCTTCTTCGTCAGGAGGCAGACAAATTTCATCATAATCATCGGCCCGATAGCAATACACTGGTCATATGTATTCCCGGCATTCACCAATTCTTCTAACTGGTTCGTACCCATTCCATGGAAACCATAGCTTCCGTCATCCGTGGTCACATAAAGGTTTGTCGCCACCTTCTCTATCTCATCTACTAAAATCAGCAGGTCCTTCGTTTTAGAGCCCATGATCACGTCACAGTCCACGCCGTTCTCATGCAGCCACTTCACCTGAGGATATACCGGCGCGGTACCCACGCCTCCTGCGATAAACACAATCTTTTTCTTTTTCAATTCTTCAAGCGGCTGATCTATCAGCTCAGAGGCACAGCCGAGAGGTCCTACGAAATCCTGAAAGGCATCCCCTTCTCCTAAATTTTCCATCCTCTGCGTGGACGCTCCCACGGTCTGGAACACAATAGTGATGGTGCCTGCTTCCCTGTCATAGTCGCAGATGGTCAGCGGGATACGCTCGCCTTCCTCATCCATCTTCACAATTACAAATTGACCGGGCAGACAGGACTTCGCCACGCGGGGCGCCTTCACGTCCATAAGAAAAATCTTATCTGCCAGCTTTTTCTTTTTTACGATTGGGTACATATCCGAACCTCCGTCTAAGTTATCTCTCAATAAATTTCTGTAACGTTCTCATTTTAATATACTTCCCTGAAAAATTCAACGTTTTTTCAGAAATGAATACACATTGACATATTTTTTAATTTCCTATAAGATATAATGAGCTTATGACACTACACGAAAACAGGTGAATTTATGAAATATGAAATCACAGGAACAACGAAATTGACTGCGCTTTTAGGCAGCCCGGTATCGCACAGCATCTCCCCGCAGATGCACAACGAGTCTTTCCGCCTGCTGGGGCTTGATTATGTCTACCTTGCATTTGACATAAAGCCCGAACAGCTGCGGAAGGCAGTCTCAGGGCTGAAAACAGCCGGCATCAGCGGCTTCAACCTGACGATGCCGCTGAAGGTACATATCCTGCCCTACCTGGATGAGCTTACCCCGGCCGCAAGCCTTGCCGGGGCTGTGAACACCGTCATCGTACAAGATGGGCGGCTGATTGGGCATACCACGGACGGCGTAGGTTATATGCGCTCCGTATCCGATGCCGGCTTTGACATCATCGGGAAGAAAATGACGCTTCTGGGCGCAGGCGGCGCGGCGACTGCTATCTGCGTGCAGGCCGCTCTGGACGGAGTTTCATCTATTGATATGTTCAAGCGAAAAAATGCAACCTGGGACAAGACCGCCGCATTCTGTGAACGCGTAGCTTCTGAAACCGGCTGCAATATCCGATTGCTGGACATCGGGGATAACAGCCTCCTTGGCGACAGCATCTCCGGCAGCGCAATCCTGACCAACGCAACCAGCGTGGGCATGGAGCCCAAAAGCGACGCCAGCCCTATCCTGGATCCGTACATGCTGGCAGAAGGGCTGATTGTCTCCGATATCATTTACAATCCCCGGGAGACCCTGCTGATGAAGCAGGCAAAAGAAAGAGGCTGCCCCTGCTTTAACGGCATGTACATGCTTCTGTACCAGGGCGCTGCCGCTTTTGAGCGCTGGACGGGGCAGGAAATGCCCACCGACATCATTAAGGAGAAATACTTCTCCTGACCGCATCCGGCCAACTCTCCGCGTAAGCGCGGCTGCTTGGCTCATTGCTTGCAGGAATAAAATATTTTCACGAAACAAAGGAGTGACCAAAATGAGCTTCACATTCATAAAGAAACTACCAAGCCCGGAAGAAATACGGCAGGAATACGGCCTCTCCGAGGCTTCCACGCGCACTAAGAAAGAACGCGACAAAATGGTCAGCGACATCATTACCGGCGCATCTGATAAATTCCTGGTCATCATCGGGCCTTGTTCGGCAGACAATGAGGACGCTGTCTGCGATTATATCAGCCGCCTCGGCAAAGTGCAGGAAAAAGTGGCAGACCGCCTGGTTCTTGTCCCCCGGATTTATACCAACAAACCCCGGACGACCGGTGAAGGTTACAAAGGCATTTTCCATCAGCCTGACCCGGAAAAACGCCCGGACATGGTGGCCGGCCTGATTGCCATGCGCAAAATGCACATCCGTGCTTTGGAAGAAAGCGGGCTGTCCGCTGCAGATGAGATGCTTTACCCCGAAAACTGGCCCTATGTGGAAGATCTCCTGTCTTATGTCGCCATCGGCGCACGCTCCGTGGAGGATCAGCAGCACCGCCTGACGGTCAGCGGCTTTGATGTGCCTGCCGGCATGAAAAACCCCACTAGCGGCGACTATTCCGTAATGCTCAACTCCGTCTATGCAGCGCAGCATCCGCATCACTTCGTATTCCGCGGGTACGAGGCGGACACCAGCGGCAACCCCCTGACCCATGTCGTGCTTCGCGGGGCCGTCAATAAACGCGGCGTCTGCATCCCCAACTACCATTATGAGGATCTGGAACGCCTCATCCAGATGTACAATACCATGGAATTAAAAAACCACGCAGCCATCATCGACTCTAACCATTCTAATTCCAATAAGCAGTATGAACAGCAGATCCGCATTGTCAAGGAAATCATGCACAACCGCAGGATTTCCCCGGACATCCATAATCTGGTGAAAGGCGTGATGATTGAAAGCTATATCGAGCCTGGATGCCAGAAAGTCGGCGGTCATGTATACGGAAAGTCCATCACTGACCCCTGCCTCGGCTGGAAAGAATCAGAAGAACTGATTTACCATATCGCAGAAATGAATTAACATAGGATGGAACAACATGGACAAGGTCTTTCTCACGCTTTAGCATGACAAGGTCTTTTCTATAGAATGAAACAGGGGCTCAATGTCATTAAGTTAAACTATTGACATTGAGCCCCTTGCCTTAACCGTTCATGAAATCTTCGCCACCGAACGGCGCAACGTATGCGTGGTCAGTTCGCCGGTAATCCCGGCTTTCTTGCCATAGGACTTCACCAGCTTCCAAAAGCCCTGGCGGCTCATCACCTGGCCGGAGCAGTTCGTAAACAGATAAACGCTTTCTTCTTCTGCAAGCAACGCCTCGCGTCCCTGTTCCAGGTAAGCTTCCAATGCCTGCCTAGCCACTGCGCCGAATGGGACAATGCGTTCCCTGACGCTGTCCCGGCAGGTAAGGTATTCCATCTGCAGATTCACATCACATAACTTTAAAGTAACCAGCTCGGACACCTGGATTCCCGTAGCGTGCAGCAGCTCCAGCATTGCCCTGTCGCGCAGCTCTTTAGGGGATTCCCCGCTTGCCTGTCCAATCAGGCGCAGCGTTTCCTCCTCAGACAAAACAGCTGGCGTTTTCCGCTCGACCTTAGGCGCTTTCAGCTCTTCAGCAATGTTCTGCCTGGTATACCCTTCCTTCTGCAGGAACTGGAAGAACGCTTTCAGCGAAGCGATATTCCTGGAAATAGTTGCGGGCTTCCTGCCTTGGCTCTCCAGGTATAATATGTACGAATTCAGCCCTGTAGCTGTAATCTGCTCAACGCCCTTTATTCCCTGGCCTGCAAAATAATCTCCCATTTTTTTCAAATCCCGCTCATATGAGAGTATCGTGTTCTCTGATGTCTTGCGTACCTCTTTCATATAGAGGACAAATTTCTGTAGTATTTCTGTCATAACTCAGCTACCCCATTTATGCTTTTCCGTCATTAAAAATCGTCTTAACGCTTTCAGTAAGATACATTATAATAACTTTCCGGCAGAAAAGCAAATGGAATTTTCGCCTTATTTTCAGGCTTTTCAGGTCTACCACAAGATGTCGTCCAATTATCTTATCGACTTGCTATATATTGAAAATATTTGTTAAAAAAATTTTAATATTTTTTTTAAGATTGTAGGATTTACATAGCTTTCCAGGAACACCCCTGCCAGAAATATGAGCAAAATCCCTACTGCCGCCGTCAGCCACGCGCCATAAATGTAGCCACGGTCCGAGCCGTTTCCAATCCTGTCCTGCCGCATCCTCTGACGCAGATAGGATGCAAGATAACAGCAAAGGATGTACACAGGGAAATAAAACAGGTATTGCGGAAACAAACTCCCCAGCACCAGGAAGATGCCTTTCATCCCATATTTGGCTATGGCGGTGGAAAGCATGAACCCCACGGAAAACCCCTGCCAATCCAGCAAAAGGAGCCCTCCTGCCATGCCCAATGCCGTCATTGCCAACGCCAGCAAAAGCAGCAATATCGGAACACGTTCTCCTAAAATATAAAAGAACAGGTTTTGCCCATTGATCTCGGTATATTGAAATTTCTCCACAAAATAGTCGTTCAAAATCCCTGCATTCGAGACAGCCTCCCTGCCCATCAGGTTTGCCAGGAAAATTCCTGCCGTAAAGGCTCCTATAAGGCTACCTTGCATGAGCCGTGTCCACATAGACCGGCTTTGGGGGTTTGCCTCCCCCTGTTTCCAATGCACACGCATCCGTTTCTTCATACGCTTCCCATTACTTTTCCATAAGTTGTTTTCTCTATCTTATGCTGGGCCGTCCCTGAAAATTCATCACATGTCCACATTTCCATATTTATCTTTGTATGCCAAGATTGCCGCGACTGTCTTGCCGTCCTGGATAATCCCCTGGTAAATCATCCCGCACAAATCCTCCAGAGCAACTGCCTCCAATTCAATGGATTCGCCCTCGTCCAAGCGCTGTCTGGACGGTATTAAGTCCCTGGCGGCAAACACGTCGACCCTTTCATTGCAGAACGCAACCGTTGTCCGCAGCGACAGCAGGAATTCCAGGTTATCGCAACGGTAGCCGGTCTCTTCCTCCAGCTCCCTGGACGCGCACTCTATCATAGGCTCTGTCACCGAGTCCCTGGCCCCTGCCGGCACCTCCAGCGTGAAACGCTCCAATGCATTGCGGTACTGGCGCACCAGCAGTATCCTGCCGTCCGGCAACGCCGGTATGACTGCTGCAGCCCCCTTACGATGCTCCACATAATCCCATTTCTCAATTTTCCCATCCGGCAGTTCCATATAGTCCGAGTAGATGTCCAATATGCTGCCCTTATGTTCCAATTCCCTCTTCACCCGTTTGATTGGCGGCTGTTCCATAACTTTTCCTCCTTCATATAAAAGACCGCCAACAAATACTTGTTGACGGCCTTAGACCTTTACTTAGCGTAGTCAGTCACACGAGACTCACGAATCACATTGACTTTAATCTGTCCCGGATACTCCAAATCATTCTCAATCTGCTTTGAGATATCACGTGCCAGCAAAATCATGTCGGCATCGTTAACCTGCTCAGGAACTACCATAATCCGCACCTCTCTGCCTGCCTGAATAGCAAATGATTTATCCACACCCTTGAAGCCGTTCGCAATGTCTTCCAACTGCTTGAGCCTATTAGAATATGTTTCCAGCGTCTCCCTCCGCGCGCCTGGCCTGGCCGCTGAGATTGCGTCCGCCGCCTGCACAAGGCATGCAATCAGGGATTCCGGTTCTACATCTCCGTGATGCGCTTCTACTGCATTGATTATCATTGCGCTTTCCTTGTATTTCCTGCACAAGTCCACGCCAATCTGAATATGAGAGCCTTCCACTTCATGGTCGACAGACTTGCCGATGTCATGGAGCAGCCCGGCACGTTTTGCCAGCCTCACATCCACGCCAACTTCTGCTGCCAATAAGCCGGAAAGCTGGGCTACCTCTATGGAATGCTTCAGGGCGTTCTGCCCATAACTTGTCCTGAATTTCATCTTGCCAAGCAGGCGGACGAGTTCCGGATGGATGCCATGCACTCCAACTTCCAGCGTTGCCGCTTCTCCCTCTTCCCGAATCATGACTTCGACCTCTTTCTGGGCCTTCTCCACCATTTCTTCGATTCTTGCCGGATGGATACGCCCATCCACAATCAATTTCTCCAAAGCAATCCGGGCCACTTCCCGACGAACCGGGTCAAACCCGGACAGTATGACAGCCTCCGGGGTATCATCAATAATCAGGTCCACACCTGTCATGGTTTCCAAGGTTCTGATGTTCCGGCCTTCCCTACCGATAATCCTTCCTTTCATTTCGTCATTCGGAAGCTGCACTACGGAAATTGTAGTCTCTGACACATGGTCAGCCGCGCATTTCTGAATAGCCGTTACAATATATTCCCTTGCTTTCTTTCCTGCTTCCTCTTTTGCTTTGATATCCATTTCTTTGATCAATTTTGCAGTATCAAGCTTCACATCATCTTCAATCATTTTTAAAAGATAATCTTTTGCCTGTTCAGAGGTCAATCCTGAGATTCTTTCCAGTTCCTGTACGCGTTTTGCATGTAGCTGTTCAACTTCTGTTTTCTGCTTGTTAATCTCTTCTTCCTTCGCTGCAAATCCTGCTTCTCTCTTCTCGATGGACTCCAGTTTCTTATCCAAATGTTCTTCCTTCTGGATAATGCGCCGCTCGTTGCGCTGAATCTCATTCCGGCGTTCTTTGATTTCTTTGTCCAGCTCATTCTTGCTGCGGATGGACTCTTCTTTAATCTCCAGCATGGATTCCCGCTTTTTGTTCTCAGCAGTCTTGACAGCTTCGTCTATTATCTGCCTTGCTTTCTCCTCCGCACTTCCGATTTTGGAATCTGCGACATGTTTGCGGTATGCAACTGTAGCGAAGTAAGTAATAGGTACTGCAAGAATTAACGTAACAACTACAGGGATCAATACATCTAGCACAGGGGCACCTCCTTTATTTAGTTATCATTGTACATATATGCCCTATACCATAAATTGCACCCATGATATGCAATCTTAAGACATGAATAACAACATATCAATTTTATACTTTTTTTTTGCTCATGTCAAGTGGTCTAGGACATGCAATATTTCATTGGGGCAAAACCCTTTCCGCATGAGAAACTGGTACATCTTCTGCTTTTCTTTCAGATCCGCTTCCCGGGAAGAATAATTCCTCTTACGCACCCACTGCAGAATCTGCTCATGCTCGTTCTCCCGGCCGCATTCTTCCTCCAGCGCCTGCGCAGCCAAGTCCTTGCTGACGCCCTTATTCTGCAGTTCCATCTGCATCATCCTACGGCTCTTCTTGTCTTTATGACGCCTCACATAATTCTGTGCATAACGCAGGTCGTCTACATAATGGTAGCCTTTGACATAGTCCAATGTATCTTCTATGACGTCCTGCGGATAGTACCCCTGCCTCAGCTTCATCCGCAGCTGCTCTTCGGTACGATCCATTTTCTCCAGGAGATGCATGGCCCTTAGGCGGGCCCGTTTGATGAGGATTTCCCCGCGTATTTCAAGAAACTGATCTTCGGCGAGTTCCCTCCCCTCCTGCAGCCCATACCGCTTGCCCTCGCCTTTATACAATGCAAACTCGCATCCGCCCTCGAACGTGACGCGTATACGCTTCCTGTCCAATTCCTCTATCCGTATTATCTGCATACAGTTCCCTTCCCTGCTATGCCTATCGCCCGAAGGCCCGCCCAAACTCCGGCAGCCGCTCCAGGCGACAGATTACCAGTTATTCCTCTGCTTTCCCTTTAGGCTCTGCTTTCTTAGCAGCCTCTTTCTTAGCTTCCTCCTTAACCGGCTCTTTTGCCTCCTCCTCGTCTGCGGAATTATTAGCCAGAACCTGCGCACGGACCTTCGCCTCTACTTCCTGGCAGATATCTGCATGTTCCCTGAGATACTGCTTCGCATTCTCACGGCCCTGCCCAATCTTGTCATTATTATAAGCAAACCACGCGCCAGATTTGTTAATAATCCCAAGTTCTGCGGCATTGTCCAGGATATCCCCTTCCCTGGAAATTCCCTGCCCGAACATAATATCAAATTCTGCCTCTTTAAACGGCGGAGCTACCTTATTCTTGACAATCTTGACCCTCGTCCGGTTGCCAATGAATTCCCCGGCCTGTTTCAACGTCTCAATCCGCCTTACATCCAGGCGGACGGAAGAGTAGAATTTGAGCGCACGCCCGCCGGTGGTCGTCTCCGGGTTCCCAAACATGACGCCCACTTTCTCGCGGAGCTGGTTGATGAATATCACAATACAATTCGTCTTGCTGATGATTGCCGTCAGCTTACGCAAAGCCTGCGACATAAGGCGCGCCTGCAGGCCCACATGGGAATCCCCCATGTCCCCGTCAATCTCCGCCTTGGGAACTAACGCCGCCACGGAATCCACAATCACGATATCCACGGCGCCAGAACGCACCATAGTCTCTGTAATCTCCAGAGCCTGCTCCCCATTGTCCGGCTGAGAGATATAAAGGTTATCGATATCGACCCCGATATTCTTGGCATACACCGGATCCAACGCATGTTCCGCATCGATGAACCCGGCAATCCCGCCATTCCGCTGCACCTCCGCCACCATATGTAACGCCACAGTCGTCTTACCGCTTGACTCCGGCCCATATACTTCAATAATCCTCCCCTTGGGAACACCGCCTACGCCCAATGCCAAATCAAGGCTCAGACAGCCGGTAGGCACCGCCTCCACGTTCATGCCTTTGGCAGAGTCTCCCAGCTTCATCACAGAACCTTTGCCATAATCCTTCTCAATCTTGGCGATTGCCGCGCCCAAGGCCTTGAGCTTCTCCTCCTTCGTCCCAGGAATGTCCAATGCTTTCGATTTATCTTCTCTCGCCATATTTTGTCTCCTTTTCTTGCGAACTTACGTTCGTATATCACATATACTAATACAAATTTTGTGGATTGTCAACCTTGATTTAGGAAAAGAAAAAAAGAACAGCTACACTCGGTAACTGTCCTTCATTATAAGGTCTGCCGCGCCATCCGTCAAGGGAGCATCGCCCTGATTTCCTCCAGGGAATGGAAGCCCATCTCTTTCTTCACGGCTTGCCCATTCTGGAAAAGGATTAAGGTAGGGATGCTCATAACATTATATTTCTGCGCAAGCGTCCCTTCTTCATCCACGTTTAGCTTCCCGACTTTAACCTTGCCGGCAAATTCTTCTGCCGCTTCATCCACCACAGGGCCCTGCATTTGGCAAGGGCCGCACCATACCGCCCAGAAATCTACCAGAACCGGCACCTCGCTCTTCATTACCTCTTCTTCAAAATTATCTGCCGTAATCTTTACTACTGCCATATCAATTCCTCCTGCTCTAAAGAATAAACACCTTTCTATATACAAGAATATCACATATTTCCAATTACAGACACACTTTTTGTTAAAAAAGCGTTAAAATTCCCATTCTTCCTTGAAACCCCATTTTCTTCGTGTTACAGTTAGACCAGATACTATTGATTGTTGCTGAGTACAAAGGAGTATAAATGAAAAAGGAAAAATCAAGACGAATCATTCACGACCTATCCGCAACGATTGGGCTGCTGGCATTGACTACCGGACTTGCCTTCGTTCTGTTCCTGCACGTCTCCGACAATCCTGCTAACACCGCACTATTATATGCTATCGGCATCATCACCATTGCAAACTGCACAAACGGATACCTTTACGGCCTTTTTGCTTCCCTGTGCGGGGTAATCTGCATCAACTGCTTCTTTACTTACCCTTATTCTAGTATAGACTTTTACCGTTCAGATTATCCGTCTACTTTCTTGTGCATGCTGCTGCTGTTTTCAATTGCCAGTTTCGCCTCTTCTTACGTGAAACAGCAGGCCAGAATTCTTTCTGCACGCGAAGAGCAGCTTCTGGAAGCTGAAAAAGAAAAGCTGCGCGCAAACCTTCTGCGCGCTGTCTCCCACGATCTGCGCACCCCTCTGACCAGCATTCTGGGCGCCAGCACATCCCTGGAAGAAAACTGGAAGAATTATGAGATGAGCGAACGCTTAGAACTCATCCACACCATCCATGACGATGCAAGCTGGCTTCTGAACATGGTAGAGAACCTTCTGTCCGTCACACACATACAGCCAGAGGGAGAAGAGCTGAAAAAGTCTCTTGAAATCCTGGACGAAGTAGTAGCAGAATCGGTTACCCGTCTGAAAAAGAGGATGCCGGAAGCTGAGATTGATGTGACGGTTCCCATGGAGATTATAATGATTCCCATGGACGCCATGCTGATTGAACAGGTACTGATTAATCTTATGGAAAATGCTCTGACACACTCCCACAGCCGCCAGCCCATCCGGCTTGTGGCCGAAAACCAGGAGGACTGCGTCCATTTTCGGGTAATTGACTACGGCGTTGGGCTTAACGAAGCGCATATGAATCACATATTTGACGGAACTTACACTGAAACTGCCTCCTCTGACGTCCATAAAGGAATGGGGATTGGTCTGTCCATCTGCCATAGCATCATTACTGCACATCATGGCACAATCAGCGCAAGAAACCATGGAAGCGGCGCCGAATTCCTGTTCACGCTGCCAAAGGAGGGAGCATATGAATAAGTTTAACGTACTGGTAATTGAAGATGAGAAAAATATTTGCAATTTCATATCAAAATCGCTTTCCTCACAAGGTTACCGTGTAAGCTGTGCTGCCACAGGCACTGAAGCCCTCTCCCTCGCAACCTCTCTGTGCCCGGATATCCTGCTGCTCGACCTGGGGCTGCCGGATATGGATGGAATGGAGATCATCAGGCGTTTCCGCACCTGGTCGAACCGCCCGATTATCGTAGTTTCCGCCCGCACGCTGGAGATTGACAAGGTACGGGCTTTGGACGCCGGGGCAGACGACTACCTCACCAAGCCTTTCGGGATTTCGGAACTGATGGCCAGGATCCGTACCTCCCTGCGGCACAGCAACCCTTTGGGGAATGACCGCGGAACCCCGCCCCATCTCTACCATGCAAAAGGGCTGGAGATTGATTTCTTCAAACGCACGATTACCATTAACAGGCAGTCCGTACACCTGACCCCCATCGAATACAAGATTGTAGCCTTCCTCGCCCAGAATTCCGGCAAGGTTATGACTTATTCTGCGGTAATGAACAATGTCTGGGGGCCTTATGCGGAATCTGACAATAAAATCCTGCGCGTGAACATGGCCAATATCCGCCGTAAGCTGGAAAGGAACCCGGCGGAACCGGAATATATCTACACAGAAGTCGGCGTGGGCTACCGTATGGCAGATGACGAGGAAACCTTATAAAAATCTAAAGAAATATTTCATGATTCTTTTCATTTTAATGATTACATTTTCACACTTATCGTGTATAATAGAAAAAGCTTTCATAAAAAAAACAGACTAAGAAAAGGATTGTGATACCCATGCAGAAGAAAAGAAAACGAAAAAGAAGAAGGAGGAAAGATTACAGATTGCAGATAGTTATTTATGCAATCCCCCTTCTTTGCGTCATTCTGGCCGGCATCGGCGTTGTCCGCGCGTTCTCTGACAAAAACAGCCAAGACCAGGAACCGATGGATTCACAGGCATCGATTTCTGACATAGGCGATGAACAGGAGGACGAGAACTCCCCGAATGACGGCTCTGACGGCCTCCTTGCGGACAAGCCTGAGGAAGACGGCACGAAAGATACAGACAGTGACAAAAACACGGAAAAGCCAGAGGAGAAAGAGGATTCCGAAGACGCCAAAAAGGAATTCACGCTTGCCGACCTTGACAACCCAAACGGCTTCGATGAACGGCCCGCCGAAAATGGCTTTGTGCTTGAAAACGAGCAGATTGACCTCAACGGCCTGGATACCACATGCCTGGACTGGGGGCAGGGCGGAGATCTCGATGAATATAACCGCCCGGCTGGCTGTATGCAGTATCAGGAGAAATACGGCATGTACAACGCCCATTTCATTAAGGACGAGCCTGAGAAAAAAGTCATCTACCTGACAATGGACGAGGGATATGAGTACGGTTGCTCTGACCGAATCATGGACACCTTAAAAGAAAAAAATGTCCATGTCGTATTCTTTGTCACTAAACCTTATGCAGAGCAGAACCCGGAGCTTGTCAAACGCATGATTGCCGAAGGGCATGAGGTTGGAAACCACAGCGTCACCCACCCTGCCGCCGGCCTGCCTTCCCAGGATATCGAGACACAGACAAACGAAATAAACGAGAACCACCGTTATATCAAGGAGCAGTTCGGCTATGACATGCATCTGTTCCGCTACCCTGCCGGCAAATTCAGCCAGCAGTCTGTCGCGCTCATCAACAACCTTAATTACAAAAGCGTATTCTGGAGCTTTGCTTACCTGGACTATGATGTTGAGAACCAACCGGATCCCGCAGAAAGCCTGCAGAAAGCCATAAGCAAGCTTCATCCTGGCGCCATCTACCTGTTACACGCAGAATCTGAGACAAACACTCAGATCCTGGGCGACTTCATCGACCAGGCACGGGCACAAGGATATGAATTCAAAGTATTTGAATAAAGGAAACAGAGCAACGTCAGATGGAGCTGTCACATGAACAAAAATTACAAGGTATAGATTTGTTCAAAAGGCTTCCATTGCAAAGCAATGCAAACAACATGCACAAAAATCACTCTGAGAAGCTAGCTTCCCAGAGTGATTTTCGTGCATTCTGTCTTTGCCGCATAAGCGGCAAGACCTTTTGAACAAGTAAATATATTCGTACGACAGTCCCTCCGCTTATCTGGAATTATTCCGACAGAGGATTCAATATCTTATCAATCTCAGCAAACAGCCGTTCCTTGACCGGGGGTTTTAGAAAATAGCCCGCCGGCTTTAGCTTCAATACTGCTTCGATATTGGCGCGGTCATTTATGGCAGTCAGGAATACGACCGGAATATCTTTCATGTCCTCGTCCGCACGTATCATTTCCAGCGTCATCCTTCCGTCACAGATTGGCATCTCATAATCCAGAAGAATCAGATCCGGCCGCTTCTTGCCAATGGAAGTCATTGCCTGCGCCCCTGAAATCGCCACGGCAACCTCATAATTTTCTTCCAGCATCGCTTTCATCATCCGCAGCGTAGTGCCATTATCATCCACTACCAGAATCCGTTTTCTGTTAACGCTTTCTTTCCTTTCCTCTTCCGCATCCTTCTCTAACATCTCCTTATCCAGCCCCAGCTTCCTGCACACAGCATCCAGGATTACCGTGTTATCCACCGGGCGGATCAGGTTTTCAAACTGTTCTTCCTCATAATATTTAAAAAAGTTACTGCTTTCTTCTTTCGTGCCGATTGTCAAGACCGGGATATGGGCATACTGGTCGCTTAGCATGAAAAATATGGACGTGTCAATCTGATAGGCGCCAATCAGGCTGACCAAAACCAAATCAGGGTTAACGATTTTCATCATTCCCGGCACGACGCTTGCATTTTCCGAACAGAGCTGTACATGGAAAAACTTTGACAAAAATCTGTTTGTTTCCTTCATTACGCTATTAAGTTTCCCTATCAATAATATTTTCTTCATTTCTTCCTCCTTCAAACACCGGCTTCCGCTTCCATCTGCTCAATCAGCAAATCTGCAAGGCGTTCTGTCTCTTCCGCATCCAAATTTGTTACTGCTTCCGCAAGCTTTCGGATATTTTGATCCATCTTATCTGAGCATTCATACCCCTGAAGCTGATTTACCGCCTGATCCGCCTGGTCAATATCCATCTCCATCATACTTAGACGCACCATCTCCACAAGAGCCCGTAACACAGAAGGATCGGCCGCTTCCTTGCCGTTTGCGGCTTCTATGCCGAACACCCCCTGCAATTTCTCCCGGTAGCTACGCCACTCTTCCAAAAACGCTGCCGTCATCGACATCAACACTTCTATTCTACCATTTTTTGCAGCATTTTCCAATAATTTTGCAACGCCGGAAAGCGGCATCAGCCCTACCGTGGCCGCAAGGCTTTTCATCGCATGTACCTGGATGCGGTAATTCTCTAACTGCTCCTGCTGCGTAATCTGCCCATATGCCTGCTCAAGCTTATCCGCAGCAGATGCAATCTGCCCATAAAATTCTTTCACCGCATAAGCAAGAAGCTCCATATCAGGCAAATGCAGCCATGCGTAGCGCCAGTCCAGGCCGTCAACCTGAGGAAGCCCCTCCAGCATATCCTCCGGCACGTCCGTCCCTTGCTGCTGTAAGCCCATTGTTGCTTCTGCGCCCGCAGCCTCCTGCAGCAACTCTTGCGGCAGCATCTTCTTAATCATATTTTCCAGCTTTTCCGGAACGATTGGCTTTGAGAGGAAATCATCAAACCCTTCCGCTAAATATTTCTCCTTCGCCCCCAGTACTGCATTGGCTGTCAGCACAACAACCGGCGTGTCCTCACATGGATATCCGGAAAGCTGCTTCATACGGTGGAGCGTCTCTACGCCGTCCATTTCAGGCATCATATGATCGAGGAAAATCAGGTCGTAATGGTTCTCCTGCACCAGCTCCAGGCATTCTGCACCGCCGCCAGCTTCCGCAATCTGAACCTGTGTCTCTTTCAGAAGGCTCCGCAATACCTTGCGGTTGACCGCATTGTCATCCACTACCAGTATCTCTGCACCCGGCGCGCAAAGTTTTGCGCTATAATCATAATCTGCTGCCAGCTGCCGCACCCTGGACTCAAAATCCCCAATCGGCGTATGGTCGAGGATTTTTTGTTCCAGCTCAAAATAGAATTTCGAGCCTTTCCCATATACACTCTCCACCTGGAGCCTGCTATGCAGCAGCTCCAGAAGCTGGATCGTGATGCTCATCCCAAGCCCGGTTCCTTCAATATTACGGTTCCTATCCTCCTCAATCCGCTCAAACTCCGCAGAAAGCTTAGGCAAATCTTCTTCTTTGATGCCTATGCCCGTATCCTCCACTTCAAACTTAAGCATCGCCGTTTCATCTGCTTTACGGCATTGCACCCTCAGCCATATCGTTCCCTCGTGGGTATATTTTACCGCGTTCGTAAGGATGTTCGTCAATATCTGACGGATATGTATGTCATCCCCATACAGCCGGGAAGGAATCTCATGGTCAACCTCCACCTCAATCCTGATATCTTTCTCCTTCGCACGCTGCGTGGCCATATTTGCCAAATCATGAATCAGGCTGCTGATATCATACTCTGCCATCACGATTTCCATCTTCCCGGAATCTATTTTAGAGAAATCCAAAATATCATTGATTAGCGATAACAAGGTCTGGCCTGCCGTATATATGTCCATAGCATAATCTTTGACGTTCGCTTCTTTTGATTCACGCAAAATCATCTCGTCCATGCCAAGCACGGCATTAATCGGAGTACGGATTTCATGAGACATCCGCGCCAGGAACCTCCCCTTCGCCTCATTGGCCGCCAGAGCTTCCTGCCTCGCTGCTTCTGCCTCCTGCTTGGCCTGTGCCAACAATGCGTTCTGCTGTTCCGTGGCCTTTACTTTCTCCGCCAGAAGATGTGCGCTCTCTTCTGCGGCTACCCGGTACTCTTTGGAAAGCTGCAGGGTATGCACGGTGGCCATTATGACACTGAACACAGCCATGCTGTATTGCCCAGACGAATTCCCTGGAACATAAATGGAAAGCTGTTTCATAATTAGGACCGCCATTCCGCCTGACAGCAGCACAACTGTCGCAATCACAGAAACTCCCATCAGAAGCCTCCTGTTCCTGCGCTGCATCTGCAGCATAGTCAAAATCGCAACCACGCACACGGCTGCCACTGCTGCCCTGGATACGATTACCATCTCGTCCATGCTCCAAACAGACAACAGATGCAAAAGAGGCTGTGCCACCGCATTGAGGACCGTCGCCAATATAATAGCCAAAAAACGCCGCGGGTGTTCCTCATGCAGATTCCTTCCAAAATATAACGCCAGAAACAACGGTACCAGCAGCCCCAGGTATTCCAACATCACATACGCTTCCTGCAAATTATAAAATATGCTTAATGTATCCGTATTGATGAAACAGCTGATCCCTGCTGCCAGCGCTGCCATTCCCAGAAATGCCTCACCCCGGTCTGGCTGGCGCGTGTACCAACGTATCAGCGCAAGGAAAAACAGTATGACAGCCATAATGCCGATTAACAGGCAGCAACCGATATCTGTAACGCCGCTCCCAACCACTGCTATCAGCATCGTATCGCGCGTTTCAATTTTAACCCCATTCAGAAACAACGATGCATCCTCGTAAGGAGAAGCCAGCTCTATCCACAATTCCCCTTCTTGCAACTGATTTGGAATATCTACATAATTCTCCTCGTTTTCCTTCGTCTCTCTCGCTTCATCTCCAGCAATATGCTGATAGATTACCTCTCCATCCAGAACCACACGCACACTTGCATTGCCGGAAGAAACAGCTAACGTCAGGCCTGCATGTTTATCCCAAAGCGTGTTCCGAAAGACAAGGATGCCGCCCGCCGGGCTTTTTCCGGAAAACGGCAAATCCACTTTCTGGTACTCCCCCTTGTCCCATGCATCCTGAACCAGCCTTTTTATTCTGTCATGGTCGTCCATGCCTTCTTCAAAGACGCCTGTACCCTCCAGCGCGGCAACTTCCCAGTCCTCGTCCAGATAATACTCAATCTGCTCTGGCAGCATCACTGATTCTTCATATCCCTGAAACTGCAGTATTGCAACTACAACCAAAGCTGCCACAAAAATAATTGAGGCAACCGCTAAAACTCGTAATTTTTTCATGATCCTTTCCATCCTAACGTCTTATGCACGGATCATTGCTCGCGAGAGCCAAATATCCGCGCAAGTGCGGCTGCTTGGCTCATTGCTCGCGCGCATAAAAATCCCTGTCAATTACGCCCGAACTCTGAAAGCTTAAGCCCCTCGTTGCGATCCAACGTCATGCCTACGCTCCAGCTGTTGACAAACAGCAGCAGCGGGTTTCCTTTCAAGTCCTGAACTTTCTTCATATCCGAAGTTCCCGTAAGCTTATCCATGTCAATTTCCTGATTCTCAATCCAACGAATATGCTCATAGGGAAGCCGTTCCAGACGAATATCCACATTATATTCATTTTCCAGGCGGTACTTTAACACGTCAAACTGCAGGACGCCCACCACGCCCACGATAATTTCTTCCATCCCTATATTGTATTCCTGGAAAATCTGGATTGCGCCTTCCTGGGCAATCTGCGTAATCCCTTTGACAAATTGCTTGCGCTTCATCGTATCCATCTGGCGCACCCGCGCGAAATGCTCCGGCGCAAACGTCGGGATGCCCTCAAATGCGAACTTATCTGCGGCGGTGGTTATCGTGTCTCCAATCGAAAAGATGCCGGGATCAAAAACGCCGATGATGTCCCCGGCATACGCCTCCTCGATAATCTTACGTTCCTGCGCCATCATCTGCTGGGGTTGCGAAAGCCGCATTTTCTTATCTCCCTGGATATGGGTGACTTCCATGCCGGCCTCAAACTTCCCGGAACAGATACGCATGAAAGCGATTCTGTCCCGGTGGGCCTTGTTCATGTTCGCCTGGATTTTGAAGACAAACGCGGAAAAATCCGCAGAAAATGGATCGACCTCCCCGCAATCCGCCTTCCTGGGCAGCGGGGAAGTTGTCATCTGCAGGAAATGCCGCAGGAAAGTCTCCACGCCAAAGTTTGTCAGCGCAGAACCAAAAAATACTGGCGAAAGCTCTCCCTTTGCCACCAAATCCATGTCAAACTCCGCGCTGGCGCCATCCAAAAGTTCAATTTCTTCCAACAGCGTCTCCTTGTAATCCGCGCCGATTTCTGCCTCCAGCTCTGGGGCGTCAATGCCGATATTCTTCTGGACGCCTTCCTTCGTACCCTTTAAGGTATCGGCAAACGTCATGACCTCCTTCGTATTGCGGTCATAGATGCCCTTGAAGCTCTTGCCGGAACCAATCGGCCAGTTAATGGGGCAAGTGGCAATCCCAAGCTCCTTCTCTATCTCATCCAACAGTTCAAATGTATCGTTCGCGTCCCTGTCCATCTTATTAATGAATGTAAAAATCGGGATGTGGCGCATGACGCATACTTTAAACAGCTTCCTCGTCTGCGCCTCCACGCCCTTCGAGCCGTCAATAACCATGACTGCCGAATCCGCCGCCATCAAGGTACGGTACGTGTCCTCGGAGAAGTCCTGATGCCCCGGCGTGTCCAAGATATTGATGCAATACCCCCCATAATTAAACTGCAGCACCGATGAGGTGACAGAAATACCCCTCTCCTTCTCAATTTCCATCCAGTCCGATACAGCATGCCGCGCCGTTGCCTTGCCCTTGACAGAGCCTGCCAGGTTGATGGCGCCGCCATACAGCAGGAACTTTTCCGTCAGGGTTGTCTTCCCGGCGTCCGGGTGTGAGATAATTGCAAACGTCCTGCGTTTTTCTATTTCCTTTCGTAAATCCGCCAAAATAATTCCTCTCTTTCTATATCCTGAAAAATATCGCATAATTCCCAGATTCCATGTGACCCATTAGCCGTTCTTTCATGCGTCCATCATGGCTTTCTGTTTTCTTCTTACCAGCACAAAGCATACCATATCCACAGCCGCTGTCAAGACCCAAGATACCGGATAGGAAATATACAGCGTCCACAGGCTCCTATGCTGCTGGAACACCGTGAAAATCCAGAAGACGCGGAACGCGCAGACGCCCAGCACGGACACCGCCATGGGAAGCACTGAACAGCCAATCCCGCGCAGCTCCCCTACGCATACATCCATAATGCCGCATAAGCAGTACATGGTACAGATGACCGACATCCGTAATAGCCCTACCTCTATGACCTGAGGATCCGAGGAATAAATCCCTAAAAGCTGGCTCCCAAAAAAGTAAGCCGACAGACCTAAGGAAAGTCCGACAAACGTCACCAGCCCGAGGCACTCCAAAAATACTTTGCCAATCCGTTTATAATTCCCCGCCCCATAATTCTGGCTGGAAAAACTCAGCGCCGTCTGGTGGAACGTATTCATTGCCATATAAATGAAACCTTCAATATTCTGTCCCGCCGTGTTGCCTGCCACTGCCACGGATCCAAAGGAATTGACAGAGGACTGAATCAACACGTTTGACAAAGAAAACACCGTACCCTGCAGTCCTGCCGGGAATCCAATGCGCATAATCTGAAGCATTTTCTCACGGTTTATCCGAAGCTTGGAAAGTTCCACCCGGCAGCCTCCCTCCATGCGCATCATGCACCGCAGCACCAGCCGGGCAGAGACACACTGGGAAATCACTGTCGCCAAGGCGACGCCTGCCACCCCAAGCCTGAACCCAATCACAAATATCAGGTTGAGGAAAACATTGATGACTCCTGCTGCCAGAAGGTAGTAAAGCGGGCGTTTCGTATCCCCCACGGCACGCAGGATGGAACTTCCGAAATTATACAAAAGAAGTGCCGGTATCCCGGCAAAATAAATCCTGATATACAGCACTGCCTGCCCCAGCACATCAGCAGGCGTGCCCATAACAATCAAAATCTGCGGCGCCACCAAAATGCCCACGACCAGCAGGATGCCACCGCACAGCAGGCTCAGAAGGATAGCGCTGTGGACAGTCTCACTCATGTCCCTTTCTTTGCCCGCGCCATAATACCGGGCTACCATGACATTGGCCCCAATCGAAAACCCGATAAACAGATTCGTGAGAAGGTTTATGAGGGCTGCATTGGCCCCTACCGCCGCCAGGGCAGTGCTTCCCGCGAACCTACCTACCACGACCATATCCGCCGCGTTAAAGAGGAGCTGCAGGATGCCGGAAAGCATCAATGGGATAGAAAATGCGAGGATCTTCGGGAATAAGGGGCCGTTACACATGTCAATTTCATAAGATTTTGCTTTCATTAAAATTCCTCCAACAGGGTCTCGCCGTCAATTTCCGGCTTAATTCCAAAGTACCGAAGCACCGTTGCCCCAATGTCAGCAAACGTCTTCCTGGTGCCAAGGTTAAGCCCCGCCGGAACCTTCTTACCATACATCACAAGCGGCGTATACTCCCGGGAATGATCCGTGGAGGGCGTCGATGGGTCGCACCCATGGTCTGCCGTAATCATCAGAATGTCTTCTTCCTTCATCTTATGCAGGATTTCCGGCAATCTCCTGTCAAAATACGTCAGCGCCTTCGCATAACCCTCCACATCATTCCGATGCCCATAGAGCATGTCAAAATCCACAAGGTTCACAAAGCAAAGGCCCTCAAATTCACGTTCCATATAGGCCAGTGTCTTGTCAATGCCGTCTGCATTCCCGCTGGTGCGCACGAAGTCCGTCACGCCCTTCCCAGCAAAAATGTCATAAATCTTGCCCACGCCCAGAACCTCTTTGCCATGCGCTGCCAGCTGGTCAAGCATTGTTATTTTCGGCGGCGTCAGGGAAAAATCATGACGCCGCACAGTGCGGCGGAACTCTCCAGGCGTTCCCTCAAACGGCCTTGCAATCACCCTGCCCACTCCATGCTTGCCCGCCAGCATTTCCCGGGCAATCCGGCAATAGCCATACAATTCGTCAACCGGCACGACCTCCTCGTGCGCGGCCACCTGGAAGACGGAATCTGCAGAGGTATAGACAATCAGATCGCCGCTTTGCATATGCGCTTCCCCGAAATCCTTGATGACCTCCGTCCCCGAATACGGCTTATTGCAAAGCACGCCGCGCCCGGTCTTTTGCGAAAACTCCCGCATGACTTCTTCCGGGAATCCATGCGGGTAAGTCGGCAGCGGCTGCGGGGAAATCACCCCTGCAATCTCCCAATGCCCAATCGTCGTATCCTTCCCCTTTGAGGCTTCCGCCATCCTGGCAAAAGTGCCCAAGGGGGATTCCTGGCTTTTGGCAGCCTCTGCCCCATCAATATGGAACAGCCCCAGCTTCCCCATATTGGGCATGGAAAAATATTTGCTTACAGAAACAGCCTGCAGCGTATTACTTCCCCGATCCCCAAACTCTGCGGCGTCCGGCATCTCACCAATGCCCACGCTGTCTAACACAATCAAAAATACCCGTTTCATAAGCGCCGACCTCCTTCTGTTTTATCTCTTTCCTATATTGTACTATATTTTCTCTCCATTTACATCCCATCATTTTTATGCTTAAACAGACACGATTCGACAAATTGATTATTTTTCATCTTTGTTTTGCATATATCATTCCCATACGTTTTCAATATGCTGTTTCTGTAAATTAAAAAGGTGCAAAACCCTTGATAATTCAATAAAGATTTTACACCTTCGGTCTGTCTGGCCATTCATCTGTCACTCTTTGTCTGTTCCTAAGCTACTACTTGTCATACCTTTGTCAATTCGTTTTATACCGTTTTTTATGACCTCTCAAACCGTAACAGAACATAACAAGGATGATTTACAGCTTATCATGTTCCCTGACTTCAAGATTAAGTTTGAAGAACTTTTCGACATTGCATAAAATAAAACAAGCCCACCAGCCATCATATTTCCATGACGGATAATGGACTTGTTCCGATGTCCAGATATTCCTTTATGGCTTGGTTTAGATTTTACCGTGTATATCTTTTATGAGCCGCTGCCCACTTTCACTTTCTTTGTGACGGCGCCTTTTTTGTATCCCGGGAACCATATCTTTATTTTTGCCGTACCGTTTCCGACTCCTTTAATGACTCCTTTTGACACAGTGCATACAGATTTATCAGAACTGCTGTACTCCAGGCTTGAGGCCGGAATCTTAATGTTGGCATATCCATTGTCCCAAGTAACGGATACTTTCAAGGCCTTACCGATTTTCACTTTCGTCCCATTGACTTGGACGGTAGGATTATAATATTTTTTGTCTGGACTCACGGAAACCGTTCTGGCCTTGCTTTTATCTTTATATTGCTTCGCCGTCACCACTGTATCTACTTCCGTGCCAAAACACTGTACCCAATAACGTCTGCCAGCCACTTCCACGCATCCGACGCCGATTGAGGTATACTTTTCATTAAGGATATTCGCTTTGTGGCCTGCTGAATCCATCCACAAAGACATGACTCCGGAAGCGGAAGAAGCGCCTGCGGCAATGTTCTCTGCCATCATCAAATCAGAGGCTGTGAAACAATCTAAGCCGTTCGGCCTGGTGTGTCCCCAGTAAATGCTCGTCTCCATTGCTCTCTTCATGGCTGTATCCAACAGTTTTTTATCCATTTTCAGGCTGCCTTTTCCTGCCTTTTTGCGCTCGCTGTTGACTTTCTTCAATACCTTAAAGGCCTGTGAATAGATTTCTTTCCCTTTTATCTTTACCCGCGCTGCCATCACATATGAACCGTCTTCCTGCTGAGTCAAAGACCCTGGGATATTGTTTAACTTTGTGGTGGAAGGAAATGCCTCCTCTCCAATTTCTTGTATTGAAGAAGGCAGATTCACGCTCTCTAATCCGGCGCATCCATCAAATGCAAAACTGTAAATCACTTTCAGCCCTTTCGGAAAATTAATTTCTGTCAGAGAACTGCAGTCAGAAAATGCCACACAGCCAATCTCCCGCACCGTAGGCGGAAGCGTTACTTTTTCGAGGGCTGCGCATCCTTCAAAACTGCCGTCCGCAATCGCCTTTGTCCCCTTCGGGATTTCTACTTCTTTCAGGGAGCTGCAATAAGAAAACACCTCACGGTTGAAGCCTGTCACTTTCCCCAAGTTTACGTGTTCTAACGCATAGCACCTCTGAAACGCCTGACGCGACAACGCTTTCAGACCTGGCTTGACGGTCACTTCTTTTAGATTCTCACATCCATAACAGATAAATTCTTCTGTCTGCGTAACAGAACCCGGAATCACCAGACTGGCAATCTCACTCTGCTGGAAGGCAGAGGTTCCTATAGACTCCACACTTTGGGGAATTATAATCCCTGTCATTTTCCCGAGTATAAAAGCCATAGAATCCACTCTTGTCACACCAGAAGGAATCGTATAGCTTCCTGTGGTCTTATTTGCGGGACAGCACAAAAGACTCTTGCCATCTTTGGAAAACAGCACCCCCTCCTGCGCCATATAATTCTGGTTAGCAGAAGGCACCTTGATTTGCTCCAGCGCTCTGCAGCGGAAAAAGGCGGATGCCGCCAGGCTTTTTAACGAGGATGGCAGCGTAATTTCCCTCATTCCGCAATTCTGGAAGGCATATTCCTCTATTTTTGTCACTTTGTCCGGCAGGACAAGCTCTTTCAGGTTAGGACAGTTCACGAACGCTCCTTTGCCAATCATTTTCAATGTGTTGGGGAGGCTCACGTTTTCCAGATTGAAACAGGCATAAAAGGCTGCTTCACCTATATTAGTCACTCCCTTGCCCACTTCCACGGTGTCAATGCTGTAATTATACTTGTACCAGGGCGCGCCGGAAGGAAAATCTTCCATCCGTCCGCTCCCGCTTATGGTTAGCTTCCCGTCCTGATACTGCCAACGCACCTCCCCCTTCTCTCCGCTGCAGTCGCCGGAATCGGTGACATCCACGTCGGCTCCCCTGACGTCATCCTGCACCGATAACCCATCCTCTGTCCCAGTCTCTCCATATCCTATGTCAGGACTCTTTATTTCCTCTTCTGGCAGCTGAGGCCAGTCCGGCTCCTGAGGCTTCTCTTCCTGAGATTGCTCTGCTTCCGCCCCTGCCTCTGTTCCAGACGCCTGCATACCATCTTCTGCATGAATAAGGCCCGCGGGAACCACTGTAAACAAGAGGATGGCTGCCAGCCCTCCGCTGATTATTTTACTTATCATTCCTTTCATAATCCACTCCTCCTTAACCTTCATTTTTATAGTATACTCCTTTCAAAAATGCCCATATGAGCCAACGCACAGAGAGGCCGGGCATTCCTTATATCTTCTGGAATCTCTGCTTTTTCCCATTAAGCCCTCTTTTCTGAAGCAGCTTCTTATAGGATTTCAGGCAGGATGCCGGCACTTTAACCACAGCCTTCGGGTCAGCCTTAGCAAACGCCTTACTGCCAACGTTTTTATCCGAGAGCTTCTTGGCGCCAATCTTTATCGTTTTCAGCCGTTTGCACCCATAGAATGCCTGTTTCCCTATTTTCTTCACCTTTGCCGGTATTGTGACCGCTTTCAGGGAAGTGCAGTTAAGGAATGCATTGTCCCCAATCAGGGCCACATTGCTTCCGATTGTCAGGGTTTTTAACTTGCTGCATCCGCTGAACGAATTCTTCCCAATGGAAACCACGTTGTTTCCGATTTTGGCTTTTGTTATGTTCCTATTATTTTTTAAGGCGTTTGCCGCAATGCCTGTCACTTTATAAGAAACGCCATTAGTTTTGACTGCAGATGGAATGGAAACCTTTGCGGCCTTACGGTTCAGAGGCTTTATGTATTCCACCGCTCCGCCTTTCGTTTTTGCGCTGACAACCTTATAAACTGCACCGCTCTTGCGGTCACTTAAAGAAGTACATTTATTAAATGCATAACCTCCAACTTCGCAATTAAAACCAATTTCAACATTTTCCAATTTATCACAACCTTGAAATGCATAACCCCCAATTTTGCAATTAGAACCAATCTCAACATCTTTCAATGCCTGACAATATGAAAATACATAGCCTCTCATTTTATAATTATTGGGGATAATCACTTTTTTGAGGTGCTTACAGTATGCAAAACATTCATTTCCTATACTTTCCAGATTTTGAGGAAGAACAAGTTCTTCTATTTCTATGCTAGCAAATGCGCCAATATCGATACTTTTTAGTGAATTTCCCCAATTAATTTCAGTCAAAGATGATTTCGCAAACGCACCATTCCCAATCGTCTCAAGGCTATCCGGAAATCTAATTGACTTTATAGGACAACAGTAAAATGCTCGCGCCCCAATATTGGTTACTGTATCAGCTATCTCAACAGAAGTTAAATTTTTACATCCATATTTATCATATTCACCATATCTGTTCTTAAAGCAAGCAAAAGCATCTGTCCCGACACCCGTAACCCCTTCCTCAATCCTTACTTTTTTAATATCTGCAGCGTATTCTTCTCTATACCACGGGTGTCCATCAAACCTATTAAAATCATACATTGCCCCCTCGCCATAAATGCGCATCATCTCAGTAGATGGATCAAACTCATAATATACATTGTCCCCACACTTACCACTGATAATTTCATCCGTCTCTGATGCATATTCCTTTTCTTGCTGCAAATCATCTGATTCCTGTGCATGAACCGTTATCTGCGGCAGATTGGAACATAATAGCGTGGCTGCCATCCCCAGGCACAACAACCTCTTAACTTTCATATACCTTTTCCTCCTTCTGTTTCCCACAATCCTGCTCTCTCCACCCTGTCTTACATCCACTCCATAACCAGATTACATCATATGGTTTGAGCCGTCATCATAGGTAGGAACCTTCTTCGGATCGATATATCCCGATTTTCCGCCTTTGTTTTTTATTTTCAGATATATTTTCTTCCCATCTGCCAAATATAATCTGTCGGGATAAATGCTTTCTTTCTTTTTCACCGTAAAGGCTTTCTTTAATCCTCCCGGTTCCGTATAAACGGTGATGTCTTTCTTTGGACGGAAAGGGTCTTCTATGTCCATAAGGCTATATGACTTTGCCGGCACATTCACAAGTTTTCCCTTATTCAGCTTGAGCTTCCTTTTTATGTGTACATAATCAAAATTCTGCACCGCCACACAAAGCCTTGCATAGATTTCATTTTTTCCGTTTACCGTGAGGTATGAACTGTCCTTCATTCCATGAAGCATAAATACATCTGCAAAATCCTTGCGAAACAGTGGGGCTAAATCCTGTTTGCGTTTTGCCTTCCCATTGTCATACTGGTAATAATAAATATGTTCTATATCAGAGGTCCAAAAAGCCCCGTTAGAGCCATCATCTATCTCCCCCTCCATAATCAGCAATTCCATCTGCTTATCTTTCTGGTCTGTATCTACCACCATAACCTTCACCTGATTATTGTCGGAATACCTCCCCTTTAGCGTTTTGCCATATATCTTTTTTCCATTTACCGTTACTGTCGTCTTCAAATCATAAGTAATGGCATAGCCATTCTTATGTTCTTTTTTTGAAACGCTTACCTTGATGGATTCTTTCTTCCCTTTCTGGTCAAGGTTGTATCGGTATGTTTTTGACTCAGCCAATGTTTGGCATACATTTTTCCCTGCTGCATTGCATTTTACTGGTAAAAATAACAGTATTGCCATCAATGCCATCCCGAATATGTTTAAAAATCTGCGCATTTCCATCCTCTCCTTTTTCCCTATTTTATATTTATCTTTCCAGCCAATGGAACGCATAATCCTTCCAAGCCCTTCACGGTTATGCTACCTCTTAATTTTTACAGCCTTTCCTTTACTGCTGAACCCATTATATACCCATCCTTTTTTCTTTTTATAGGACTGTATTTTGTAATAATAGACGCTTCCCTTCCTAAGGTTACTGTCTTTGAAACTTACCGTCTTATTATTTGAAATATCCTCTATCTTAACATAACCAGAATTTTTCTTCATTGAGCGGTAAATATAATATCCGCTGACATTCTTGTTCCTTTTCCATTTAAGGGTTACCGCTCCTTTCCCGCTATTCTCCGCTTTCGTGACGATTGGCTTCTCTGGCACAATGCAGAATTTTAATTTCTTCGTCCCAGTATACTTCCCCTTTCCTTTTATCAAAATCGCTGCCGCCCCTATGTTTTTATTGTTTTTGTAGGTAAGCTCATAGTCTATACCCTTCCGTAATGTCGCGCCATGGTACTTAACGCTGACAGGCGGCTTGACCACCTTCCCGGTATACGGCTTGTATTCCGTAAAATCTGCGGACGCATTTTCCACCGATACCCTTGTGTCAACCAGCAGGGTATAGGTTCCGGTAGAGGCATTCCATTCCCCACGTTCATATCCCGTCACTTTCAGGTAATAGCTTCCGGCAGACAGCGTAACCGTATGCGTGTCTTTACGGTAGCCCGTGTTAGCATTCCATTCTTTATAGTTTGTGTTCCATATGCTTTCCCCTGCGCTATTGTATAAATCCAGCGTATAATATTTCATATAAGACGTCATGACAATCCTGACGTCCATGTCCCTGGAGACCGAAAATTTCATTATATCATACGGATCGTTAATGGCAATCTGCCCTTTCAGTTTCGTATCTGTCCTGAGTACATATGCTTCTGAAAAATCATTGTTCGGTTCTTTATAATTCACCTTAGCGTCTGTATATTTCATCTTAAACGTATAATTTCCCGTAGAAGCGTTCCACTCTCCCCGTTCATATCCTGTCACCTTAAAATAATATGTACCGCTGTCTAAATCTAAATCATATAAATCTGTCTTATATTTGAGGTTTTCATTCCACTTATTATAATTGCTATACCAGATTTCCTCGCCCATGCTGTCATATTAGTAAATACTGTTATATTTCATATAATATGTCATTGTCAGCCCAATCCGCCCCGGTTTCTGCATTGAAAACTGATATACGTCATACCTGTCATTTTCCGCAATTTGTCCTCTGACCGTTCCATTGATGCCGATTACCGACGCTTCCCGAAAATCGTTATTAGGTTCTGTGCAGCTTTCCCCCGCGCTGGCAAATTTCGTCGCGATACCATACGTGCCTGTAGATCCTTTCCATTCCCCACGCTGATATCCTGTCACCTTCAGGTAATATGCGCCGTTGGTCAGGTCTATATCATATGTTTCCTTAAAATACTTGAGATTGGCGTTCCATTCGTTATACTCGTCACACCAGATTTGCGCGCCGTCACTCCCATAAATATATAGGCTGCAGTACTGCATATAAGAAGTCAGGTCAAGCGTCACCCTCCCTGATTCCGAAAGCGTAAATTGATACAGCCTATGGTCTGCCGTCTCCGTGATGCTCCCATTGATGGCATTTCCCAGCCTGATAGGGGTGGCAGAGGCAAACTCTCCGCCTGCCGCCTTAACGTCCTCCGCCAATTCCAGTTTCTCCGGCAATCCAAATTCTGCTCCCGCCATGTACGTCCCATCGCTGCCGGATACTTCTGCCATTGCTGCCGACGTTGCACCCCCGCTGTTTCCTGCGCCATAAACATTTGAATTAACCATGCCCGCCGCGAGGCTGGCTGCCAGCAGCCATACTGTCATTATCCTTCTCATCTCGTATACCTCCTAAACTTTTCCATTCCCAATCAGTTCCTTATGCATCAACCGTTAAGCCGTCTTCTTCATTTTTTTCTTGTGGTTACATCCACTGCCCTTGACCAGTCAGAATGATACTTTTTCCCTTTGACAGTCTTATAGGTGCGGATCCTCACAAAATATTTCTTATTTGCTTTTAACTTGCCCACTGATTCTGACGTGGCCTTATTTTTGCCCACTGTGGCTGTTTTTGTTTTCTTACTGGGAAATCTCCTGTCTGTGGAATAGGCAATCTCATAGCCTGTCGTTTGTGCGGCCTGTTTCTTCCATTTCACGGTAAAACCTTTTTTCTTCGGTATTACTTTGGATATGGAAGTTCCTTTGGGAACGATTGTAAAAGCCCTCTTCACCGTACCGCTGTAATTGCCTTTGAATTTGATTGTCACCGTGTACTGCCCGACATTTTTCATTGCCTTGGGGTAAGATACCGTATAATCCGTCTTGCCGCTTAACAGCTTGCCTTTACTGTCCTTAACGGCTACCGCCGGCTTCTGGTTTTTGTTATTGAAGGTGAAACTTGTCCTGGAAAGCCTAACGGTCTTTGGCATATAAATCGTATCTTTGGTTTCCTTTCCGCATTCCGTGCAGCGTTTAATGACAGAACCGTCTTGGCTTACGGAAGCCGGCGTTATCCTCACAACGTAATTATGTTTGTGCGCATTGCTTTTCACTTCCAGCATAAGCTGATAATCCGCGCTGCTGCTGTTTTCTGTTTCATCAAAATGTATATTTATATGGGTTGTTCCTGCCTTTTTTAATTGAATCGTAGCAACCACAGATACCCCTGCGACTTCTGTATTCTTATCCTCCGCTATACGGACAGAAGCTTCAGCAATATCTATGTCCTCCACTGTTACCGTAGGCGCAGACTCATTGAAATAACTGGTAATTCTAAAATCATATTTCCCATCCTCCAATTCTGCCTCTATGACCGTCCCGTTTTTCAAGCTCCATACTTCTGGCTGAATCTTACATTTCCCTGCGAAAGAACTTTCATCGGCAGCGGTGATTGGCAGACCGCCGTTTATTTTATCCACATCCTCTCTCCACACAGGCAGCACGGTATCTTGCCGATCCAATCTGGCGGCAAAAGATGGGTCTTGCAGCTCTCTATGCGAAACTTCCTCCATCCCCTCTTCCTCCATCCCGCTCACACGAGGGGTATAGCAGTTTCTGATTTCTACGTTATTATCTCTATCGTTTTCCCGGCATCCTCCATACACCCCCAACCACGGCCCATCTTTTTCATATGAAAAAACGCCTGCTGAATAACAATTCTCAACTATACGGCAGTTCTTATAGACAATCCCACAGAGGCAACGACCGCGGTTCATGTTCCCTAAATATCCGTCTGCCACAATGCCTTTGTTATAGCAGTTTGAGACCCACCCATAATTGAGAAATACTATTCCAGCCGACTCTGAGCTTCCGCCTACCAGCCCATGATTGCTGCACTGGCTTACAGTAGATTTAAGAATGGTGTTCTGCCCGACAATCCCAGCTGCCGTGCTGCCCCAAACTTCCCCAAAATTTTTGCATCCATACACCAAATTGGCATTAAAATTGCAAATCCCGCCAACAGCATATAAATTGGAAGCCCCAGTACAAGAATAGTTATTGCAAAAAGAAATAATCCCCTCATTTACATTCGCAATACACCCTCCTGAAGAGAGCAGCCCCTGAGAGACATCTACGCTCTTTACCCTTCCTTTTTTTCCAATACGTCCGAATAATCCCCCATCTTTGCCTTCAGCTGTCCTCATGTTATAAACTGCATGGCTGTTTCCGCAGAATGTTCCCTGGAACACATTTTCATTGTCGTCATCATCCCTCACATACGCTGCAATGGGAGTCCACACATACCTATAAGAGTCGTCATTTAAGAAAATATCCCGACAGAGATTGATTTTCTTTCCTTCAAATGTATTTCCATTGTTTACTAACTGTGCAAGTCCGGCAAGCTGCTGTGCCGTCGAAATGTCAAATTCTGCTTTCTTACTATCATACCAGCTGACATCTGCCGTCCCATCCCAGGAGTTGCCCGATTTCAAGGGTTCTATTTCAGGCCTATAAATGCCATTAGAGGTGAAATCCGTTATCTTATGAAATGCCATTGTCCCATTCTCCACAGAAAGGCACAATACTTTACCGTTCGCATAAATCGGTTCACAATCCGTGATTGGCATCAGGCTTTCTTTCAGTTCACTGATAATGTCCCCTTTCCCATCAACAAGAATATATTGGGTTGTGTAACTTCCCCACATAACCAAAAATTTATTCCTCGTTATCTTTACAATTCTCGGATTGTGAAAATATTTCTGCATAAACGCAGACGAATCCGTCAGCCACTGATTTCTCACCTCCCCGGATTCCTTGTCCACGCTGGAGAGAAAAATATTATTTGATTCCTGATTCACATAGGAGCCCACAACAAGATAATTGGTATCAGACACCGCAAGCCCTGATAATTCTGCATTCGTCACATTAAATCCATCCTTCCCTGCAATCTCCATCACAGCCTTTCTTATATTTCCAGACTGTAGAAAAATGGAACGCTGCGGCTTGCCATCGGATACGTCTGCATAGACAGGTTCTTTCTCATCATATTTCACAATCTGGCGGAAAGAATGGCTCACATGCACATCAGGAAAACTTCCCATCCCAAATTGGTCAGAAACGCTCATATCCGCTGTATTGATGCGGATTGCAATATTAGACTGATGACCGTCCATCCTTAATCTGCTGGTATATACTGTCAATAAGCCTCCTTTCTCATCAACGGAGACATTCCCGGAGTCAAACGGCCGTGCCGTATATGTTTCTTTTCCATTGAGCGACACGCTGCTGATGCGTTCAAATTCTTTACTGTATTTAATAATCCGGTATACTTCCCCTCCATCAGCTGACTCTTTATCATACGTTTTCCCGCAAATCACATAATTATAAGATTTTCCCAAAAAGATACCTCCCCAAAGAGGCAACTCTAAATCAATCACTTTCGAGGATTCTACCTTGTAATTATCAGAAAAGTTTTTGACATATATTTTTCCCTCATTATAAACAACAGCCTGATACCCGCCATTGGGCCTTTTTCCCAAAAAAGACGTCCGGCATTCCCCCATCGCTTTGGGAATATGGTTTTTTACCAGATTGGAATAATCCGCCACCTCAAAACTGCTTTCCATATCTTCCTCTTCGCCGATATTCCCTCTGTCTGAAACGGTGATATTAATTGTTTTGATTGCCTCTCTATAATCTTCTGTTTCTGATGCCAGGATAATTATCTGGGTGGTTCCCTGTCCAATAATGCTGACGTTCCCGCTATCGTCAATATCTGCGACATTTTTATCTGCCGAAAAATAATGTAGGTTGCCGCCCATAGCCGAAGCATTAATCGAAAACTCATCATCCCCCACAAATACAAAATACGAATCCTCACCATTAATTTCCTGTTCTGCCTTATCCACCTTTTGGAAAACAGCTTTCAGCTCTTTATTTTCCAAAGCTGCTAAACGGTAAACCGCTTCCACTCCTACCAAACGCTCCCCATCATACCATCCTGCAAAGTAATATCCGTCATCCGGGTATGCCGCCAGCTCTGCCGCGTCGCCTTTCACATACACTCCCGTCCCTGCCACGCTCCCCTGCCCGCTTACGGCACAGGAAAGTTCAATCTGTGCAGAATCATCCACTGAAAAATACTCATTCGCCCTAATGATCGAACCATCCCCAGCGTTGAGTTCATTTTCATTAAGGGAGCCGCTGATATCGCCCGATGAAATAATCTGACTGTATGCATTTCCATCAGTCAATGGAATGTCATAATAGTTCATCCTTCCACTTGGGACATTATCTCTATATTGTTCAAGCACATATGACATCGTTCCCGTATCAGTCCCTGTCATCTCTACGTGAATTTCCATATCATTCGGAACGTAAATCGCTTTTACATCCCCGGATACTTCAATGTAAATACTGTCCTCAAATTCGCAATAGCCGTCCTCGGCTATCCCCAACACCTTGCCTTCTCCATCATACACGACAAGATCAACCGGGCAATGCCCGACTATTTTCTTATAGGTACCTTTTACCTTCTCCCAAAATGATAGCGTCCCGCTTTCTGACTTCGAATGATAGATATAATTCCATAAAGCATCTTCGAGATCCTTCCTGGCTTTTTCAATCTTCTGTGCCGTAATTTTTACCGTCTTATCCTTGACAGAAGAGTCTGTGTAGGACATTGCTTTTACCTTATTATAAATATTTTCTGCATTTGACAGGGCATTCGACAAGCCCGTCTCATTTTGGGCTTTTACAATGCTCTCCACAAGATCGTAGCCATCATAAAGTTTTATCCCATATTCAAGGACTTTCTTCCCCCAGCCCTTTGATTGCAGATAATCTGCAGCGTCTGCCATAGCCTCATTCATTTTCTCACTTGTAAAATCAGAGATGCAGGCATATCTCGCAAAATCTTTTAAATAAGCTCTCAGCGCCTGCTTAGAAATATCTTCTCCTGTCTCGCCTAACGATTTGATATAGGCAGCCATAACTTTTTTTGTGCAATCCTCTGTAGATACGACCGCCCCGCTGTACGTATGCCCATTGCCGCTTACTTGTATGTCACATGCAAAAGCTCCCCATTCCAGTATGCCGCTTATCTTTACTGTATAATTCCTATGTTTTGTATGCACATTTACACTTTTGATGGACGACTTTATAATCTTAATTATTTTTGCTTCGATTGATACTATGTTATCAGAAATATCTATTTCACCAATGGAAGGCGTTGTTTCCCTATATTGCCTAAAAAATTCAGCTATCCCTGCGTATGCGGCGTTAATGGCTGTATCAGGGGCAGTTGCAGCGAACGTGAGGATAGGCTGTTTCCCTGTCCTATCTTTTTCCCGTATTGCCTCTATCTCCTTTGTGGAATTGACTCCCAGCCCTATAGCCGAATTCATGGCGCCAATATATTTATTTTCTGCCTTTACAAATTCATTTGCGGCCTCTTTCACAAGCTGTTTGTCTGATTTTTCTTTTTGCTCCACTCCATAATAAGTCGCTTTTCCAGGTATGACCGTTGGGCCTGAGGGATTAGCCACCCCCATGCTGACAAATATATGCCCATTTTCTTTTGCATACGTTTCCGTTGTTGAGCCGCTGTTGCCATATAAAGCAAGCTCACTGGGGCAATCTTCAAAAATACTGTAAGAATAAGAAAGGGAATCATTGTTCACAGTCGCTTTCCTTAACGACGAACAGCCTGCAAAAACCCTACCTGAAATGGAATTGACCGATGCCGGAATTTCTATCTCAGAAAGAGAAGTGCAGAGCGAAAATGCATATATGCCGATGCTTTTCACAGACTGTGGAATTTCTGTATTTTTAAGTTTCGGACAGCTGGAAAACAGATAAGACGGCATGGATGAAAGGTTTTTGCTAAGTCTGGCAGTTTCTAAATTACTACAAGCCTGAAACGCACCATCTCCAATCTCAACAACACTATCCGGGATTTCTATGTCTTTTATGCCAATGCATCCCCGAAAAGCATTAGTCCCGATAGATTTGAGGTTATTGGGTAAAACGATACTTTCTACCCCAACACACCTCGCAAAAGCAGATTCCCCAATCTGCTCTATACTTGAAGGTAATGACACCTGTTTTATGGAAGGACAGTCAGAAAATGCACATTTTCCTACATTAACGACATTTCCGCTAATCACTACCCTTGTTATATCATTAAAAAAATTTTCCCACGGAACATCTGTGGTTAAGCCTGTAAAATAATTGTTTACCGTCGTATAATCAGGCATGGAACCGCTTCCACTTATCGTCAGCGTTCCATCCGAACTATATTCCCATGTCAGGTTTTCGCCAATGATCCCAGATTTTACATTTTCCGCTTTCGCTTCCATGACCACGCTGCTATCCAGAATACCCGCTAATATTATGGCAGCTGATAAAATACACGCAAAAAAACGTTTACCCATTTCCTTCATAATTCCAGCCTCCCTCATTTTTTGTAAATACGCACTACATCACTCTAATTTCCATTAATTATCAAAAAGTTGTACTTTTTGATA